>CAZMMQ010000005.1:0-104368 GCA_964567435.1 uncultured Saprospiraceae bacterium
GAATACCTGCCTGTCACGCAGGGGGTCGCGGGTTCGAGTCCCGTCCAGACCGCTTCATAGAAGCATAAACGTCTGATTATCAATATGATAGTCAGGCGTTTTTTCGTTTAGGTCTAATATTTGGTCTAATGTTTCATATAATCATATGGGAATCATACCTTATTATCATGTCGAACTATAGATATAATGCTGAAAGCTGGTTAGAAGGAGAGATTTCATGGACTTCGATAGAATGCTACGTTGATGAAGGAAATTACATATCCCAAGAATGTATAGTCAAAATACAATCCAAGCAAAGTGAAATTTTTAAGGATGAAGTGAAAAGATATGCTGAAGTCATAATAGAGAAATACGCTAAGTTTCATAGAAAGGAAACCAATAGAAAGAGTTTAGTTGGAAAGTGGCTGAAAACTATCGACAACCTTTTTGAAGGAAGTATTAAAGATTTTGATGAAACTATCCTGCTTGAGGATGAACATTCTCAGTTTCCTCTAGAAATTAGAAAAAAGAAAATTCCTCCTCTTGATTGGTTTTACTATTCTCAAAATGAACTAATCGGAGTACAGAAATATTATAAAGAGTTTCTAAGATTAAGTCAGTGGGACATTTCCGAAGTAGATACTCCAAACACTATAGAGCTTTGGAAAAATATGGATTTCAAATCTGTTGTGTTGGCTGCAACTTATTATAAAATCTTGCAAAGGCTAAGACGTAGCAATGGAATTGTCTATAATTCGTTTTTCTCTGATGTCCCAAAATATAAACTTGCATCATTAAGAGTAGATCTAATAAAGTACAATTTCATTTCCAAGGATTCAGATCGAGAACTTTTCATAAAGACCTTCAATGGGTACTATCTTTTGAATAGCGAACGGATAGTTTGGTTACAGACATTAGATTGCTTGAGATATTTTATTACTCAAATCAATGGCTGTTTCTCAATCAATAAAGAATATGGCTTGTGGGGAACTGTATGTAATTGCTTCCAATCAGAAGATGGAAATATAAACTCTAAGACCTTAAGAAAAGCTGATAGGATCAATAAATCTCCAGAACTAAAGATCAAACTAGACAAGCTTGCCAAAATATTGATCTAATACGCCGACATTTTAATAATAGATTTTAATTTCTGATCTAGATTTCTTCAAGAAATATTGAGGTATGCGTCTCAGACGTGCCGACAATAATATATAAGACTATTAAGTCGCTTCATAACACATTTGTTTTACGTTATGAAGCACTCGCAATTAAGAAATAACCAACCCTTAGATTTTCAAAGCATTTGGAACTTTCTAACTGAGTCTATCTCAGCATCTACCGTTGAGCAATTAACGCCTATTATAAAGGACATAGTAGCAGAACATCTATCACAGAGTAAAACGCTGTGTGATACGAATGCCTTATGTGAAGAACTGTCTTTAAGCAAATCCACAATAATCAAATTACGTAAGCAAGGACTGCCTGTTATCAGAATAGGCGAATCTGTTCGCTTCAATATCCAAGAAGTAAAGCAATTCTTATTAACCAATAATTCCAATCACGATGACAAGTAATTTAAAAGACAGAATCTTAGAGAAGGATATAGAATACTTCATTAAGATATTCCCTACTCTAAAAACTGCAAGGAAAAATTCGAAAGGATATTTGATTTGCAATACTATGAGAGGAGAAAGAAATCCATCTCTAAGTATTTATCAAAGAAATGGCAGACACTATCTACATGATTTTGCAGACCCCACCTACAGAGGAGATGTGTTTGAGCTATATGCTTTGGTCAATGACATCAAGGACGTAAAGGAAAACTTCTATACTATTTTACTAGGATTAGCTGAAGATCTCGGTATTGCTATTCCCCAATCTCATTTTCAAAAAAAGGCATTCGAACTAGATGGCGAGCATGACTACATTATTGAAGAAAAAGGAATCGAAGACCTAACTGAAGTAGAGAAAGATTGGCTGAAGAGATATAATATATCATACGAAACCTTACTTGAATATGACATGAGTTTCCTTAAATACTTCGTGCGATATTCCATCAGTAGGAATGAACCTATTCCCTTCTATTCAAATACAAACAACATATATCTAGCTCATAAGCATACTACTTGCGTCAAGATATACAACCCCTTATCAGATGGAAAATATAAGTTTCAATTTCTGGGAATAAAACCATCAGACTACTGCATAGGTATCTCTAAAAAGAGACCCATCGAGGACATAGCATGTGAAGGTAAACTAGTTATATGTTCTGGATTCAAAGACTTCCTAATTCTAACCTCATTAGGCTATACTGCAATTGCACTAAATAGTGAAAGCACCTTTCATATATCTCAACCTATAGTGGATGAAATAATCCAAACGGAATATGAATGTGAAATACCTTTTGAAGTGATTGTGATATATGACTCTGATCCAACGGGTAAGGAATGTTCTCAAAGATTATACGAGAAATACAAGAATGAATTCAAAACAAGAATTGTATCCCTACCTAAAAAGCTTACTGAAAGAGGTGGCAAAGACGTAGGCGATTGGATAGAGTTGGGTTGCGATTCTAAGGAATTAATAGCACTAATCAATGGCACTCTAATTCCAGAAAAGAAGATAGCTCAGGATCCCAATAAGCCAATAGCCTATTTAGCCGCTTTAGCCACTAGTAATAATTACTCAAAAAAAGTCTATTCATACAAATCCATTATCAAAACAAAACCACTAACCAATGAAAGCTAAAAATCATATTGAACCTGACTATAGTGAATATTTTAAATCATTGTCTAAACACTTAAACACAAAAGGCAGCAGCCCAGAAAACAATGCTAAGGGAGAAACCGAAAGTAAAAATGAGACGATTGAAGATTATGATAATCTACCGTCTTTACTTAAAGAATCATTAGACCCAATTCCAATTAAGGAAAGAGAATTAATGACTTTAGTTTTTCTTGTTGCTATAGGTTCTATTCTAAGAAATGTAAGAGGAAAATTTAGAGACAGTTGGCTATATCCAAATCTTTATCTACTAGTCATAGCCCCAGCTGCTTCTGGTAAGAGCAGGATTAAATATGGAAGGGACATCGTCAAAGAAATTAATAGGACACTAATAAATGAAAGTGAAAAGGCTAAGTCTCAGTACAAGTTAAAACAAAGTGAATACGCTAAGGGTAACATTTCGCTTGCGGAGTTAGGTGATGAACCATTCTTTCCATTGTTATTAATAGGTGACAATATAACTTCTGCAATGTTCATCAGACAACTTCTTCATAATGATGGATATGGGTTTATGTTCGGTACTGAGCTTGACTCCCTGAATGATTCTTCTAGCGCCCATAAGGCTCACGTCAATGATGTTTTAAGAAAAGCTTCTGAAGGTGAACCTTATTCATACTTTAGAAAAACAGATAACGATAGAACCAATATAGAATGTTGTAGACTCTCTCTATGCATATCAGGGACACCGAAGCAGTTTACAGACTTCATTAGGAGTTTTGAAAATGGTCTATTCAGTAGAATAATTACTTACTCTTTTAAGAGTGAACGTAAGTGGCTCTCTTCTTCTAGTTCTGAGTACGCTTTCGATTATGAAGAACATTACAATAAGTTATCTCAAAGGCTACTCTCTTATTTTGAGATACTCCGTACCAGAACCAAAGAGATCAAGTTTTATCTCAAGCAAAATCAATTAGAAAAGCTAGATGAAGTTTTTAGCTCAAGGCTTGATTCAAGCTACTCAACAAATGGAGACTTCATACAAGCGAATGTAAAACGACAAGCAGCTATGCTAACTAAGATAGCAATGGTTCTTTCCGTATTGAGAAGTTTTGAAAATGACACTATCCAAGATGAGATTAAGTGTGATGATATAGATTTTGATACAGCTCTGAAACTTAGTTCAATAATATTTGATCATTCTGTCAGAGGTCTAAATCTCCTCAATGGAGAATTCGTAGAACAGAATCTCAAAGGAAAAGAGAAAAGAGATTACTTCTATGCTCTACCGAACGAATTTGATTACAAACAATCCCAAGACTTAGCTGCTAAGAAAGGGATGAGTCTGAACACTGCTCAAAAATGGATAAGGAGCTTTGAAACCAAAGGACTCATAATCAGAATTAAAAAAGGTCACTATAAAAAGGTAGCTCAATAAACCATGCAAAAGTTGCCCATGCACCTATAAAAGGGTGGCCTTTAGGGTATAGACCGTAAAACTTAAAAATTGTAAAATGGCATCACTGAAATTCTTAATACGAAAAGGAAAAGGCAACTCCAATAAAGATGGAACTGCATTAATATTCCTAAGATATACTCATAGAGGAAGAGTCACTCTTTTTTCAACTAAGAAAAAAATACATAAGGACTATTGGGACGAAACAGGCCAGAAGGCCAAAAGAGCTTATAAGGGTTTCTCAATATTAAACATCTACTTATCTAAATTCAGGCAGCAAGTAGAAGATGTTGTAAACAAAGCTCTCTATCAAGGAATTGACCCTACAATCAACTTCGTCAAGAAAAATTACACAAAGGAGAATGGTCTAGATAAACAAACAGCCTTTGTCAATTTTGAATCCTTTTGTACACAACACATAGAAGAGTCAAAGAAGACTAAAAAGCCGCCTACAATAAGAAGCTATAACGATTTCATCCATGTACTTGATCTGTATAAGAAATCACGAAAGCTAAGAGTACTTGAGTACGAAGATTTTAATCTCGAATGGTATTACGATTTTATGCAATTCTATATTGAAGAAAGAGGTGCCAGCAACAATACATTCGGAAAGCACATTAAAACTCTTAAGTCCTTTCTAAATGAATCTACAAGGAAGGGACACAATAAGCATTTTGACTTTAGAGACAAAGAATTCAAGGTCTACAAAGAAGAGGTCCATCACATTTACCTAGATGAATTTGAACTCAGAGAGATGTTGGACTTAGATTTTTCAAACAATATTAAGCGACAGACCATAAGAGACCTATTTGTAGTTGCATGTTACACTGGTGTGAGATTTGGAGACTTCAAACAAATCAGTCAAAAGAATATACTAAACGATAGACTTCGGATAAAGACTCAAAAAACAGGAAGCTTTGTTGTGGTACCTCTCCATCCAATAGTGAAGCAAATAGTTGAGCGATACAAAGGGAAATTGCCAAATGCATATTGCAACAATGTTATAAATGCGGAACTAAAACACATCGGAAAGCTAGCGGGCATTGATGAACAAATAGTTCAAGTGAGAACTCACGGATTAAAGAGGAAGGAAACTCTATATAAAAAATACGAATTGATTTCTTCCCATTGCGCAAGAAGGTCTTTCGCAACAAATCTATTCAAACAGGGATTTCCAGCAATTAACATAATGAAGATTACTGGTCATAAGACTCAGAAGTCATTTATGAGATATATAAAAGTAACCGGAGACGAAGTTGCCAACTTACTAGAGCAGCATTGGGCTTCAATTAATAATCACAAAACATTGTAAAATGGACAAGAGAACATTTATTAGAAAGATTGATTCGTGTATCAAGAACATGGGGACACCTAAAGTCTATCACCCAAAAAGAATGAAACCTAAGTGGCTATCATTGAAAACAAACCAAGAGAAAATGGAAGCACTAGAGAAGTGGATTATGACCGATAAACCCTCTATTGGATTCAAAAGGTTAGTTGGTAAAGGCTTAGCAGAAAAGACTCTTGAAGCTGTAATAGTCAGTTATCCTGAATGTAGCAGATTCTTCAAATCAGAAAATGTTAGAGAACACTGCATTGATAAGTTTAGACTCTTTTTAAAAGGGAAGGAGTTTGTCAAATCAAAAGATTTAGTTTAACCATTTAATCACCCAGAAAAGACACAACATGACGTTTAGAATTATTACAATAATTGCAATCTTAAATATCAACTGTTTACTAAATGCTCAGATTGATTTTATAGAAATGCCAGGAGACCAAATAGAGAAAGTGGAATATGATAGTACCGAGAATTTTATAATTGAAAACCTTGAGATGTACATAGGACAAGAACTTTGTTTTATTCCGAATCTATCTATTTCAAATTACATAGTTCCGACATTATATATGAGCATTGAAGAAAGCCAACTAGAATCAAAGGGTAACATTTATCATCCTGAGCAAATCGGATTAAATACTATAGACTTATATAGATCAAATATTAGGGAGTTATATGGAAGGTACTTCAGTGTATTAGATGTCGTAGAAAAGGAATGCCTGACACAACCCAAGTATTATTTAAAATTATTGGATCATAGCAGTGACATAGCGGTTTATTTTGAAATACCAAGTACAAGAAGCAAGTTCCCTTTCTTAATCTTAGGTTACTATGAAAAATTGAAAAGTAGAATAACAAAAAAGACTCTTGTAGCCAATATGTTCTCAGTTGTTCGTGACCTAAGCAATAACAGAGACCTAACGGTTCATGAGCATACAAAATGGCTATGCAGTAAGATTTCCATAAGTAAAGTTGATTCAAGACTAATCTATGAAATTCAGAACCAAAATGGAGACAAGTTTGGGATCTCCAAAAAGGAATTTGATAAAGTATTTCTATCATCCGAAGATGTACATAAAAGTAAAATCCAAGACCCACAGGTTTCAGAGATAGGCTTTTACTCTAGTAAGAGTTTAGATGAAAATGGAAAGATGAACTTTGGAAGAAGGATAGTGAGTAGAAACACGATAGGTGTTTTGAATAAACTATTTGATTGTGGCTATAGTCCTAACAAAGGAAAAGTTGTAGTCGATGTTGTTGTTAATCCTCAAGGAGCAATTACGTCATGTTCCATTAATGTAAATGAAACAGATTGCAAAATTCCATTAGACATATTGGAGTCCATTTTGACTGAGTTTCAGCTATACCGCTTTGACCCTATTGGTGCCGAAGGTGATTTAGAAAAATCGAAGATCTTATTCAGGTTCAGTGATTTCTAGTTAACAAAACAGTTTATTTACTCTTCCTTCAAATGGGTCTAATCTTAGTTCTAGACATAGAATACTTGAATTCTGCACTATTCCTCTAAGAGTTAAATTAATATAGGTAGAACCTGAATTAGACCCATTCTCACTTTATTGATCTTAGATAATAAAAGCAAAACAATATTGATTGGTAATCAAATGGGATTCTGAATCCTTGGATAAGTGATACCCAAATTGATTACACAAATAAGATTCCTAATTGTTTATCGCCAAAACACTATATTTGACCATAATTGGACTAGTATAAAAAAGGTTCATATGACTTTCGGAGAAAAATTAAAGGAATTAAGAGAGCAAAATGGCTTAGCCCAAAGACAAATCGGTGCTGCTATTGAAGTGGATGGTGCTTTTATAAGTAAAGTTGAAAAAGGGGAAAAGAGACTAAACAGGAATCACCTACCAAAGCTCTCAGATTTATTGGATGTCAATTTAGAAGACTTAGAAACACTTTGGCTCGCTAATAGGATTTACAACTTAATCGAAGATGAAGAACAAGGTTATAGTGCTTTAAATGAAGCAAAGAAGATTTATAAAAAGCGGAATAATAAATAAATTCAACTAATCAAATAAGTCATAATTGGCTCAAATGAACTTTGAGAAAGAGAATAAATGAAATCATCTGAAATACAACACAACGTTCAAAATTTAATTGACAATTTTTCGAAGACCGATTTCGTCTTTGATTTGTTGATTGCATATGGTATTTCAAAGACTTCTGTGACTCGACTAAAAAAAGGAGATTACAATTTATCAAAGACTGAGAACGAGGTTCTTTATAAAAAGAAAATATTCTATAAAGTAGAGGTGTCAGAAAAGCTTCTCAGCAGTATAGATAGTATAGCAAAAGAAGACCGAATCTTAAAACACAAGCCAAGGTTTGTAATCCTAACAGACCACAAACAAATAGTTGCCAAAGACATTCTAAAAGGAAGAAGTTTGGATGTCCAAATAAAGGACCTACCAAGTTATTTTGACTTCTTTTTGCCTTTAGCTGGCAGTGAAGTTTACAACGCAACCAATGACAATGAAGCGGACAGGAATGCTTCTTACAAAATGGCTTCTCTCTACGATTTGTTAATTGAAGAAAATCCAGAGATTTACAACTCAAAAGAAAACATTCACCATCTCAATATTTTTTTATCACGTTTGTTGTTTTGCTTCTTCGCCGAGGATACAGAAATTTTTAAAGTTGAAAGTATTTTCACTGATACCTTAGCACAACAAACATCAGAAGATGGTAGTGATACGCATTCATTTTTAGATGAAGTATTTAATCGACTAGATACAGAAGATGCTGAGCACCTTCCAGATTATCTCAGAAAATTTGAATATGTAAATGGTGGGTTATTTGGTCAAAAAGTAAATTCTCCAAGGTTTAACAAAAAGGCTAGGAGTACCTTAATCGAATTAGGTGATCTCAATTGGTCTGAAATTAATCCTGATATTTTTGGTTCGATGATACAAGCTGTTGTAATTCCAGATTATAGAAGTGATTTGGGAATGCATTACACATCCGTAGCTAATATTCTTAAAGTTATTAGACCCTTGTTTTTAGATGAGTTGTATGAAGAATACGAGAAAGCATCATCAGTAAAACAGCTCAATTCATTGATAAAACGAATCTCGAAAGTTAAGTTCTTTGACCCAGCTTGTGGTAGTGGTAATTTTTTGATAATCACATACAAGGAGATCAGATTGCTAGAAATTAGGATTCTCCAAAAAGTTACTGATTTAGAATCTGCACCAACCTTCAAATGGACATCTATTCAACTTTCACAGTTTTACGGCATAGAAATAGATGACTTTGCTCATGAAATGGCAATTCTTTCATTATGGCTTGCAGAGCATCAAATGAATAGAGTATTTGAGGAAATGCTATTTGACTATGGCAAATCCAAAAACATTTTACCCTTAAAGGAAGCAGGACAAATTACTTATGCAAATGCTACGCGTATCAATTGGAATGAAGCTTGTCACATTTCTAACAATGATGAAGTTTACATAATTGGTAACCCACCATACTTAGGTTACAGTAGGCAAGATGAAAGTCAGAAGGAAGATATGAATATTGTATTTTCCCAAGTAAAAAACTACAAAAAACTAGATTACATTGCCTGTTGGTTCTATAAGGCGACACTATACATTCAAGGCACAAAAGCAAAATATGCTTTCGTCACCACAAACTCAATAACTCAAGGCGAGCAGGTTGCCTTGCTTTGGCCACATATTTTGGATAAGGGGTTAGAAATTGAATTTGCTCATCAATCATTTAAATGGACAAACAATGCTAAAGGCAATGCAGGGGTTGCGGTTGTCATTATTGGCATTAGAAATGTTGATAATTCCGATAAACATTTATTTAGTTCGAACCTTCGTCAACATGTAAAAAACATTAGTCCTTATTTAACTAATTCAAGCAATTCGATTGTTAAGCCTCAAGGAAAACCTTTATCAAATTTTCCTGAAATGATAAGAGGAAGTTCTTTAACGGATGGTGGAAATTTAATATTGAGTTCAGATGAAAAAAGTGCTTTAACTGCAAAATACAGCAATGCTCACAAATTCATAAAAAAATATGTTAGCGGTCAAGAATTTCTAAAAAGAATAGAGAAGTATTGTATTCATATTACAAAGGACTTGATAGACGAGGCATATAAGATTCCTGAATTAGTTGAACGTTTTGATAAGGTTGAAATATTTAGGCTAAATAGTAGTAAGAAAGCAACCAACAAGAAAGCAGTTACCCCTCATTTTTTTGATGAGGATAAATATATTGAAGGAGAATTTCTATTAATTCCCAAAACAACTTCAATAAGAAGAAAATACCTGCCAATAGGATACTTTGATAAAAGCAATGTTCCTTCTAGTGGAACTCGAATCACATATTCTGCTGAACCATGGCTTTTTGCAGTTATTTCATCAAAAATGCATATCGTTTGGGTAGGTGCAGTTGGTGGAAGAATGAAAACTGATTATAGTTATTCAAATACTCTCTGCTATAACACATTTCCTTTTCCTGAAATAAGTAAAAAACAGAAGGAGAACTTAAATCTTTATGTATTTACCATTTTAGATGAACGAGCGAAGCATCCTAGTAAAACAATGGCACAGTTGTATGATCCATTATCAATGCCAAAAGGATTACTTAAAGCACATGAAGAACTCGATAAAGCTATCGAGCAATGTTATCGTTTACAACCTTTTAAAAACGATTCTGATCGCTTAGAGTATTTGTTTAAAAAATATGAAGAAATGGCTAGAAAGGATACAATTTTTGCCAAACAAAAGAGAACGAGAAAAAAGTAAGATATGCCGAATTTAATTAATGTAACATACAAGCAAACAGGACAGAGTAAGAGCACCAATGAATTGGGTATGCGAGAAATGCAAGAAAAGGCTTATGAAGGAAGAACTGCACAATATTTATTGATTAAGGCTCCACCTGCCTCAGGTAAGTCAAGAGCTTTGATGTTTATCGCATTAGATAAATTAAAAAACCAGAGTATAAAAAAAGTTATTGTTGCTGTACCTGAAAAGTCTATTGGAGCTTCCTTTGGAAAAACGGATTTGAAGAAGTTCGGCTTTTTCAGCGATTGGAGTCCAAATCCAAAATATAATCTCTGTACTCCAGGAAAAGAAAAAAGTAAAGTGACCGCCTTCTTAGAATTTCTAAACTCTAACGAAAAAATCTTAGTTTGTACGCATGCAACATTTCGATTTGCATTCGATGGTTTAGACCCGAAAAAGTTAAATGACACTTTAGTTGCTATAGATGAATTTCACCATGTATCTGCTGAAGGTGATAACATTTTAGGTCAGGTGCTTAAAAACATCATGGCAAATTCATCCGCACATATCGTAGCAATGACAGGATCGTATTTTCGAGGTGATAGCGTTCCAGTATTAATGCCAGAAGATGAGGCAAAATTCACAAAAGTAACCTATACATATTATCAACAGTTAAATGGATATGACTATTTGAAATCATTAGGTATTGGCTACCATTTTTATACAGGCAAATATTTTAAAAAGCATCCTAATAAAGAGATGTCCGCATTAGCAGAAATACTAGATGAGAATCTAAAAACAATTATTCATATACCTAGTGTTAATTCAGCGGAATCTTCAAAAAAGAAAAATGACGAAGTTGATCACATTATAGATGTTTTGGGGTCAATAGAATATCAAGACGAAGAAACAGGAGTTATTCATGTAAAAAGCAAAAGGTCTGGACGAGTTTTAAAAGTTGCAGACTTAGTTCAAGACAATCCAAAGTCAAGGGATAAGATAAGTGCCTATTTGCGTAATCTTGACTCTGTTGACGATATTGATATTATTATAGCTTTAGGTATGGCTAAAGAAGGGTTTGATTGGCCATATTGTCAACATGCACTTACTATTGGATATAGGGGATCTTTAACAGAGATAATACAAATAATTGGGAGAGCAACAAGAGATAGTAATAATAAAACCCATGCACAATTCACAAACTTAATAGCACAACCTGATGCTGAAGATGAGGAAGTAAAACTTTCTGTAAACAACATGTTAAAAGCTATTACAGCCTCATTATTAATGGAGCAAGTTCTAGCTCCAAATTTTAAATTCAAACTAAAGAAAGATGAAGATGATGAGTTAGAATATGACGATAGAACAATTAAAATCAAAGGATTTAAATTACCCACTTCTAAAAGAGCAGAAGATATTATTGATACAGACTTAAATGATTTGAAAGCAAAGATTTTACAGGACCCACAAATGCTTAAAGCAATGCCCGGGAATGTTGATCCTGAGGTTATCAATACCATACTTATTCCAAAAATTATAAGAGAAGTATATCCCGACTTGAGCGAAGATGACGTTGAAGCTGTAAGACAACATGTTGTTGTTGATTCAGTAATTAAGAACAGTAAGATAGAAGAGCAAGGAAGTAAAAAATTTATCAGAATGGCGGGTAGCTTTGTAAATATAGATGACATCCATATTGATTTGATAGACAAGGTAAATCCTTTTCAAAAGGCATTTGAAATACTTTCGAAATCAGTTACTACCCATGTTTTAAAATTAATAGACGAACATATACAATCCACTAAAATTGAAATGACAGAACAAGAAGCAATTTTGCTGTGGCCAAGAATAAAAGAATGGGTAAAGAAGAATAATGGCGATCAACCAAATCTTCAAGCTTTTGATCATAAAGAAAAAAGAATGGCTGAGGCCTTGGTTTTTTTAAGAGAGATGAAACGAAAAAAAGCACTTAATAATGGCTAAGAAAAAACTAACATTGGATGACATCTTCAATGATGATGATTTCGGATTGTTAGAATCTAAGGTCAAGAAAAAGATAGTCAAAACAGATGACGAAAGGCTAATTGATTCATTAGAAGAAATTAATGTTTTCATTGACAAAAATGAAAGAGAGCCAAATGGTTCAAGTATGTCGGAATATGGGTTAATGGCAAAGCTTAAGAATTTTAGAGAAAATGAAGAACAGAAGAAAATTCTAAAACCCTATGACAGGCACAATCTATTTGGTCATGTAGATTTGCCGAAAGCCACCATAGATGATATTCTGAATGAGAATGATGAATTTGGATTATTAAGTACAGATGAAGATCTCTCCATTTTTAAATATACCCATACACCACAACCAGATAGAGAGAAAGCAGAATATGTAGCCAAACGAAAACCTATAAAAGAAAAAGATTTTGAGAAGTATGAGAAAATGTTTTTCAAAGTTCATCTGGAAATAAAAGAAGGAAAACGTAAGATTATTCCATTTCAAAATGCTGAAAAGAATCTCAAAGTAAATCAATATTATATTCTTGATGGAATCTTATTATTTCTTGAATCAGCCAATTTGAAGAGAGAAGAGATTAAAATTGAATCAGGCGATAGAATTAGGACTGAAGGACGAACAAGAACAGTGTTCGAAAACGGAACCTATAGTAATATGTTATTCAGGTCCTTGGGCAAGCAAATTTTAAAGAGTGGAAAAATGGTAACTCCTTCTTACGAGTCTTTGAATAGAGAACTATTTGTAAGTGCAGGGCTTGTTAATGAAAAAGATGAAGAGACTGGTTCGATATACGTTCTAGAATCGAAGTCTACAAACCCAGAAATATCTAGAATTAAAGACTTGTATAAAATCGGATTCAGTCAAGCTTCAATTGAACAAAGAATTAGGAATGCAAAAAACGAAGCAACCTACTTATTCGCAGACGTAAAAATCATTGCTACATACAAAGTTTATAATCGAAATGCTGATAAGTTAGAACAATTACTTCATAGGTTCTTTGCAGAAGCTTGTTTGGATATTGATTTAGAGGAAATAAATGGACAAAGGATAAATCCTAGAGAATGGTTCGTAGTTCCGTTTGAAATAATAGAGGAAGCAATTAAACTTATTATTGGAGAACAAATTTTAGACTACAAATACGATTTTAATTCAAAAACTTTGAAACTAAGATAACTTACCAGATTATGATAGGACTAGGATTAAGGGTGATGTCCAACAAGAAAATATTTTATACTATAATAAATGAAAAAGCAGATGCATTTGAGTTTTTAACTGTTTCACATATTATAGTACCAATCGCACTCAACCAACCAGAAAGGCTTAATTACCTTAGGAATACTTTGATTGATATTATAAAGCAGTACAAGATAGATCATGCTGTAATCCGAGAAGCCGAAACTATTTTTAAAACCACTAAAGTACTAATTCAAAGATTACATATTGAAGGTGTTATTTTAGAAACAATTGCAAGTGGCAATATTAAAAAGTATGAAGCTGGAAAAATTGCAACCTTAACGAGATTGCTTGATTTTCAAAACGGTGAGTTCAAAAACTTTGCAGATAATATTTCTCAGTTTGAAGAAATCCCTGATTCAATGAATTGGTCAAAGCTATCATTAGAAGAACGTGAAAGTATTTTGGCATGCCATGCCTCACTAAAGCTATAGAATGAAAAACCTATTTACAGAGACTAAGCTCGATTTCAAATTGATTAAAAAGATTGGAAGGGGTGGAGAAGCAAATGTATTTAAAACTAATGATCGCCAATTGAATGCAATTATAGCGATTAAAAAAATCGAGTCAAAGTCACTACAAAAGGAGTCTCAGTTTTTTGAAGAGGCAAAGAAAATTTATCTAAGTCGACATCATAATGTTGTTCCAATCAAATACGCTTGCAAAGACGCTGTTTATGTATATATCGCTATGCCTCTATACAAAGAGGGTTCACTAAAATCAATTATGGATTCTAGATTTCTAACTTCTAGAGAAATAGTTAGGTACTCATTACAATTTTTAGCTGGTCTAAATCATATCCACGTTCAAGGTTTGTTGCATTTTGACATAAAACCTGGTAATATTTTAATTAGTGATTCAAACCATGCTGTGATTTCTGATTTTGGATTGGCAGCCTATTGTAGGAAATATGGTTTTTCAAAGATTAACGGCACAACTGAGGTATTGGCTCCTCCTGAGTTTTTTGATCAGAAAGAACACAACTTAAAGTTCGATGTCTATCAGGCTGGACTTACACTATATAGGATGTGTATTGGTGATACTATTTTCCTAAAACAGATTGATGATGCTCATCTTTTGAGAGGTAAAAGTCATAGAGACTATTTTATTGCGAAATTGAAAAAGGGAAATTTCCCTAATAAGTCGCACTTTAATGAACATATTCCTATTCCATTGAGGAAAGTTATTCAGACTGCTCTATCACTTAATCCAGATGATAGATACGATTCCATTATAGATATGATGAATGATTTAGCTTCTATTGAAAAAGCTAATGATTGGCAGTTTTCAACGGATTATGCTACTAGTGAGATATGGGAAAAGCCTAATTATAATGTAACTGCTATATATAATGGCTCTGACTGGAATGTCGTTTCGAAGAAGAATGGGAGAAAGAACAATACTTTTTGTGATAAAAACTTGAATAATAGTGGTAAAAAAGCGTTAGTTTACAAATGCTTGTCTAACGATTGGTAATGAAAATCAAAAAATCCACATATAAGCCTAAAAGCAGGAAAGACCTTTCTAATCCGCAACATAAGAATACTCATAAAGAACTTCTTACTAAGGCTGGAGTGAAATCTTACAATGGAAAATATGTTATCAAAGATCTTGGTAATGGTAAGATTCAGCTAAATTCTAAATAGGCAATTCAATCTAAAACTTCACTAGGTACAATAATAGGTACAATGTTTACAAGTGTTATATGACGTGTAAAAGCACTTATTATCAAGCAAAAGACAGTATATCGTATTCTGAGGGGTATTTAGATGTACAGAATAATAGGTTTAGACGGCCCGTCCAGACCGCATAAAGGTTCTGAGTCTCAATGACTTAGGGCCTTTTTTTGTTGGCGGTAGTACCATAGTAGTTCCAAGATCTATGTATTGAGGTATCAGCTCATCTGAAAACAACAAATATCAGGGCTACCACAATATGGTGATTATGAAAAGGTTGTAGTATGTGGCTTACCCTATACTATGGAAAAGTGAGAAGTACTTACATCAAAACCTGTTATTTTAACTACAGCATCTATTGTAAATGGCCTAAATAAAATAGAAAATCAAAGGAGATATAGATTTAGACGTCAAAGATTAGAATAAGGCAACTCAATGGAACTTAATCAGAGAAAGATTTAATATGAGAGACTTAAATACATACTTATATATTGGTTTAGCAATTTAAACTCTCTTCTTTTTGTAAAATATCGAGAAATCATAATTCGCAATCAATCAAGTACAGTAATCCACTAAGAACAAAGATCAATTGAGGTTCCAATTTGTTATTTTCTAGAATTTGTCAATTTAAATCTCATCTCCATTATGGAGAATCTGCAAAATTTCAATATAGCCATAACTCTTTCCTTATGATTGTCCAGTAATAAAAAGTAATAAAAGAGCTTTGATTTATTGTCAGACCATTTCCCTACTAGCGTTCCCGATGTTACTGCTTCCAGATACTTCTTGTACTTGGGCAAAGAGGCAGGCAACTTTATATCAAAATGCTCATTGAGAAGATCTTGACTCAGTTGCACACCATAGTAGAAGCAAGTAAGCATTTTTTCTTTTTCTAGTTTCTGAAGAAGTGCACTAGTTTCTTCAGTAGTGAGTGCTCTCAGAGTCTTAACTAAATCTACAAGATGTCTCAGCTGAAACCAGTTGTCCACTAGTCCATGATGCAGTATCATGAGATAGGCATTGTCCACTTTTGAGAACAGCCTGAGCTCTTTTGAGAGAAGGGTCGTTTTTACGGACTTGGCCTCAAGATTAGTAAATGCTTCAGGACTAATTAGTGCAGAATTTGTAGCTTGCCAGTGTATCTCAGCATTACACAATATCTTGCCGATGCTGTTATATTTTACCCAAGAATAATCTATATGATAAGCTCTTGATTCCTCTAGCTTATCGAAATTGCTTTCTTCTTTTAGCTCTACATACCCAAGTGATCTCATGATATGTGCGGAAGCCGAAATGTGGTTTTTCTCTATTGCAAAATCTATGTCTACAAAGTCTCTTTGGTGAATATCATTATAAAACATCTCACCTATTGCGATACCCTTATAAGGAATGACATACATGCCTTCTTTTTCATGAGCAGTTTGTATAGAGATTATTTCTTTGACATAGAACAATTTTCGGAGTAACGTTTTTTTTGATCTAAATTCTAGTTTATTAAGAAATGAATCCGAAAGGTTTAGATCCGTTCGTTGACTTACTTCGTATAAAGCAGCTTGGAGCTTATGAGCTTGGATGACTGGCCATAATATTTTCTGTTCTATATCAATTTCCTTATTCTTTATTTCTGCCTGATTACCTAGGTAGAGCTGACAGATATGGAGTATGGAAGACATCATAACTTTCTTATTGGCACTACTAATATCTACTATACTACTCATTCGTTATAATTTGAGTCTTTCATCTGATTGTTATACATTTCTGCATACTTACCATTAAGTGCCAATAGTTCATGATGGTTGCCTGTTTCGACCACATTGCCATGATCAAAAACAACTATCTTATCGGCGATTTTTAGATTATAAACTCTATGTGTAATTAGAATAAGAATTTTGTCTTCCGAGATATCCCTAAGTGTACTGAACATCTTTGCTTCAGAATTAGGATCAATAGAAGAAGTAGGTTCGTCCAGAATTATTAGGTCAGCATCCTTGTAGAAAGCTCTGCTTAAAGCCAACTTCTGCCACTGTCCACCACTAAGTTCCTGACCATTCTTAAACCATCTACCCAGTTTCTGGTCATAAGTCTCAGGCAAGTTTTCTATGAATTTATGAGCTCCAGATTGCTTTGCTGCTTTAATCGTCATGTTCAATTCATCATTGGTATATGTAGTCCCTATTTGTTCTATTCTTATATTCTCATGCACCGAAAGCTGATACTTGGTATAATCTTGATGGATGATAGTAATGCGCTTTCGGAGTTCCTTTAGGTCTAGCTTCTTATAATTGTTATTATCCCATATAATGGTTCCTTGCTGAGGGTCATAGAATCGACAGAGAAGTTTTATCATTGTAGATTTCCCTGATCCGTTTTCGCCGACAAAAGCAATAACCTTTCCTTTTTTCAATGAAAGATTTACCTTATTGATAACAGTAGACTTGTGATCAGGGTAATGGAAGCTTAAATCTTTAATCTCTATACCACTAACTAATTTATCTACAGGTAAAGGTTGTGGGTCTTGCTGTAGGATGCTGTCTAAACCAAGTAATTCGAAGAGATGGGTGATGAATAATCTATTGCTATATAAAGATACGACAGATGTTAGCAGACTCTGGATACTTGCCTGTCCTTTCTGAAAAGCTTGGAAATACATCACAAGATCTCCTATCGTTATTTCACCATGAAAACTTCGCCAAGCAATGAAGGAAAACACAAGAACCATAGCAATAATTTCTATCCCTTTGGCCCAGATTGCTGACTGTGCTTTTCCTCTATTTATTTTAAATTTTTCTTCATACAGCTTTAATCGGACGTGTAGAAATTTTTCTTTTAGTCGTTTGGCAAAACCAAATATCCTAAGCTCCTTGGCGTAGGTGTCTGACGTCAGGATTCTGTTAATATAACGTGACTCTCTCTCTAAGCTCACACGTTTTTGTTGCCAGAGAAACATTTTTTTCGAGTAGTGCCACTTTACGAATGCAACCGGTATGGCACAAAGAATAAGCACAATCCCTATGGACCAATGTAAAAATATCAACAGTGCAGCAAGAGAGGATATGAGCATACCATTCTTAAGTAAATCTGTGAGATTATTAAGAATCTGTATCGGCTTATACATAGCCTGCGACTGGGCCAAATGAAGAACATCATGGAATTTGGGATTCTCATAAAAACTAATATCTAGCTGGGTCGTTTTGTCTATGACTTTCTTAGACAGATGATCTGCTACTAGTTGCTGCTGCGCCTCTGTGGCTAGCTGCTGATAGTTGGTTATTACAGTTTGTAATAGATGGACCAACCCCAATACCCCTATGTATTTTAAAATCAATGAGAAATCAATCTGACCTGACTTTTCAGTTAAGGTATCGACGATTAATTTGGTGAGATATAAGATTAGAAGTGGAAGGATGGCTTGTATGACCTGAAAAATGATATTAATTACCGTCCATTTCTTGCTGGCTTGCCAGACCAGAAGGAGAGCTTTATATATGTGGTTTTTGTAATTCAATGGTTAGTTGGTCAAACTTAAGGAATGAAAGTTGGTTCTGAGGATTAGGCTTAAGAAGAATTATTAGCCAATGTTCAATTTTGGGCTATTCTATAATCGAAATGTTACCGTTCACAACAATATACTAATCTCTCTCATCTTCAACCTGTCCATTCAGAATTTTATACAAACAGTTCTGGAAGAAGATTAAGTATATGAGTTACTGGTTGGAGTCTAGGTACCTAGAGGAATAGACTACTTTTTAGTTATCATATTTCTAATACAGAAATTTTAACTTAGACAATCAGCTATTGAGCCATTTCTTATTTGTGCCTATTTTTTAATGAAACGGTAGCTAAGCGAGATGCGTTTTATATTTTAGTACTAATATTCAGCTTATACGATGTTAGAACAAAATAGATATGAAGACAATCGGAATATTTACAGACGATGGACCTATAATAATAGAGGGAAACACTTCTCCTTCATTGGATATCCACCAATTACCGCCTTATTCGCCATTTATAGAGAGTAGGTTCTATGAATTGTTTATGTATAATTTAGGTAAAGTGAGCTAGACAGCTGATGACAATTATAAATTCTAGTAACATTATTTGAGGCTGAGGTCAACAATACATTATAAGTATATCATCCATAGCAGTAATGAATCCATTTTTTACTCTATAGTGTTATCTATAGAGATTGGCCATATTCTAATCGTGCAGGAGATGAAAATTAAAATATAAAAATATCAAGCCAAGCTATTTCAAATTTAGAAATTAACAACGGTGCAGTGTATAAATCATGCCTGTATTTAGTACTTGAATAGATGAATAGATATTCTGATTATAAGATACTGAGCCATTCCATATCAGGGATGATCATTCTTTTCATAACTCACATGGGAAGGGTATTGCGATAATTTTCCTTTGCCATACTGAGAGGTGTACAGGTGACCAATGGACACCTGGCAGACGTTCTCAAATATGGTTATTTCTTTGTTGATACCCCCTCGACAATTATGTGAGTAGATGACCTTAGGTTTTATTTTTTCTATGATATAGCAATTAACTAATGGCACCAAATAAGAGCCTCATATCAGCAAACATAAAGTCATAAGGAATTACAATACACTTTGATTAAACTAGTAATTATGAATGACAAAATTAAGTATTCAAGCGACCAGAAGAAAATGCACCACAATGCGATTAAAGCTATTCCAGTTAGGGCAAAAACTTTTAAAGCAATACTAGCAAACTATGTATCATAACAAGAGTACCTTGGAAAAAGATTTATCTGTTACGGTTGCTAGATGGATTTCAGAGTGAGAATTTTTTATAAAATGATAGAACAATATTGATATGTAATGCATTTACTTCGGGGTCTGAAACTAACAACAAAATAGTTAGTTAAGATAAGAAAAGCTTACTAAGCTTCTATCCTAACTTCATACAAACTATCAGATAGTTTAATATTCTCTAAATCAGTGAAACATCGTCTCAGGATAATCATTAAAGGAGACTAATCATAAGACGAAACAAGGTTTTAGATCTAAGATAAAGATTAATTAGATTGTCTCAGGATTTGATCCAGTCTCATTTTTATATCTGTGTATTTTTTTATATGTTGTTTCTGTTTTTCATTTCGAGCTTTGTGCGGTCTGAGTGTACGCCAATACTCTATTTCGGATATTATTTCAGATACCATGACATTCAATTTGCTTGCATAATTCAGCATCTCCGCAGTATTTCCATTGTTATATAAACATTCCACAATAAGCAAAGTATTGTCGGAGAAACCCTCAGAAAGGTTATAGGCTCTCTTTGCATATTGGAGGGCCTCGGAATAGTGGCCTATACTATATAGATAACTTGCGTAGTCATGTAAGAGTTTGACATTGTATGGATCATGGTGTAGTGCCTTATAATAGTCATTTGCAGCGATTTCATTATTGCCTAGTTTTGCATTCGCCCTTGCAGTTTGTTCTAAGATTATTTTCTTGTTATAAAAATTATTAATGCGGGACAAAGTATTTAGTGCTTCTTGTGGTTGCCCTCTACGCAGTAGGACCTCTGCAGTGTAGGACCTGCTTTTGGCCTTTCTGTAATTAGAAAAAAATACCAAACATAATATACTGCACAAAAGAAAAATTATTCCACAAACTCTTGATCTCAAAGAAACCAGCTTTCTTGGGCTTCTATGAATAATAGCGATGCATAGTGACATAATTACTGGTAGACCTTGAAATCGTCCAAACTGATTGTATACAATACCATAGATCAAACCAAGCCATAAAAATGAAAGTGACGAAAAAAGTGCAGCATAAGTCGATCCTTCTATTTCTTTGGTACGACAAAGACTAAAAATGCAGGATGCGAAGATGATAAGATAGGACAACAGGCCTAGTAGCCCTTGTTCTGCAATTATTTGGAAAAACCAATTATGTGCATGGTTAAACATACCAGGATTCTGAGCTTGCCATTTGCCATACCCTCCAAGTCCAAACTGTGTAACTTCTTCTTTCCAGTTATTCTTCCCAACACCAAGAATGGGAGATTTTATAAATAGTCGAGCACTGTTTTTCCACATCTCTAGCCTGTCATTCTGCTGATCGAATTCGGCTAAGAGTCCAACTTTATTGGTGACGGATTCTTTGTTCTTTTTAAAGATACCAAAGCATATTCCACCTATAACAATAGTGGTAAGTAATAAATAAGCCATCCTAGATAGACTAAATCTATTTCTTGAACTAATTAGGTATAATGCAGTAATGATGAGGCAAAGAAGTACCTGCAGAGAACCTGATCTATAAATAACTATACTGAGTGATAATAGTATAAGGCTAGAAAAAATTGAAATTGCTTTTCCTTTTTTAAAAGGAAGAATAAATGGCAATAATGTTACGACAAGAGAACCCAAATAATGAGTATTGGTTAGTACAATTTTATGTGGTTGACCGTGTAAGTATAGCTCTGAGTATATGATAATCCCAAGTGAAGTGACTCCTATGATCAATAATAACAGACGGAATATTATCTGATAATAGGCCGTCCATTCTATACTGAGAAAAAGTCTATAAGCTAGGTAAAGCAGTAGTATCGTGCAGCCGCCGTAAATCGCCTGGAAAGGATTCAGTGCCCAATTAGCTGATATAAATGATAAAACTATAATAAATAACCATCCTAAATCAGCTAAGCTAAAGTTGAGTTTTTGGTTTCTAGAAAGCAAAAGTTGGAAACTATAAGCTGCCAATAAGCAAGAAACACCAATTGCTCTAGCTTCCGGGGCAATACTTACTAATTTTGTAGGTACGAGTAATACAGAAAACACTATAACCAAGATTGCAATAGAATTTTGCATCCATTGCATTTGGAATCTAAAACTTGATTCAGATGATTTCAAATTGTGTTTATCTAGGAATTGAAAGTTGCAAAATAGTAATCTTTATAAAAAAATAAGTTATTAATCTTTAGACAACCCAGGTGCTGAATTGAGTATTACTGTACAAATACATCAAGGTTGCCATCTCTTTTTAAATCCATTAATTCCATGTCCTTGATAGGAGGACATAAGGTTTTATCTGCATTATACTATTCTCATAACTGGATGAAGAGCAATTATTAGCTAAGTGACAAGTAGATGGAGTAGTAGGTTGTTATTACTACAAAGTCATTGAACAAACTTTAACAATACCTGTCAGTTACTATTTCTTTCTTTGTTGTCTAAAGATACTTCAATGAATCTAAATTTGACAATGTACTCGTGCATTTAAGTACCAATCCTGGAAAAGTAGATATCTATAGGTAATTTGATTTTTACTTATTGTATGGAAGAAAAGGAAAAGAACGAATAATGAAGTTTTGCGTAGGCCAATAATTACCTAATGGATTTGGGACTGCCTTTTTTGACAAAAAGGAATTTTTACAATAAGGAAAGGATCTACAGTGTTGGAATATAAATCAGACGGTAATGGTCTCATATTTGCCTGCCGATTACATTGTTATTATTCAAGCAAATATTTTCTTACTCTGAGTATTCGTTCAGTTTGTGGAGACTTTTCAGAACCAAATTATACTTGATTTTTTGCCCCGAGTCTACTATTTGAAAGTTTATGATGACACTAGATTTGGAGTGGAGAAAATAGTGGTTGTTGATTAAAGTGTGCACACCACCCTCACTTACCAACTCTACATACTACATATCTTACCGACCTACCCACTTCATTACAGTTTGGTGGCAATCCTAGATGGCTATCTACCAGTATTAGATCATGCTCCTTATGAGGATCCAGAGAGATATAACCAAGCCTGTTCATGTAGGCTGAAAATTCCCAACGCTGAGCGACTTCATGAGAAGTGCTTAGAATAGAATGAGGTTGGACGGTATTAACCAAGTGATATGCATCCTCTAAAATTTGCTTATCCCGGAGCGGAAAAAGCATACCGACTACTAATGCAGGAATCAAAAGGATAGCCAAAACGTGGTTCACCTTGCGTAGCTTATGGAAATAGGTACTCTCCAATTTCTTATAGATTAACTCAAAATATTCCTGATAGAAATACACAACAGCAAGGACAAAGAAAGGTATGCCAGGTAGTAAATACATTCTATGCTGCTTCAAGGAAAAGATATATGGCAGGATTGCTGATAAGCCTATAAACAAAAACAACCAAGCTTCCTTGCTAGGAACCTTGATCTTTTTTGGACTCAATTGATGTGCGAAAAACAATAACAATGCTAAGATGATAGGTACAATTAGTTCTGATACTAATTTGATTATAATAGAAGCATTATGGCTGACGGTTACTTCATTCTCATTTGCCAATGATGCAAAAACTTGTTTGGATAAATAATTATCAAAGTAAACCTGAGCAGGATGAATTGTACTGTAAATCGTAACAAAAAATACAATTGGAACAGCTAAGAATACCAAAATGTAGGAAGTCAATATTCGTAATCTATCCTGTCTATAAATTAAAAATAGACTGATCGGAATAAACAATAAAAAGAATGCAGCTACTCCCTTAGTCATAACAGCAAGAATAAAAAACAGCGCAGCCAAGAAGTAATCCATGACATATTGACCAGCTTTAATTCTTATTATGAAATAACTTGTGGCTAAGCAAAACAACGTCATTGTCGTATCCAAAATAGCATGTCTATAACCCCAAAATACTACTGGCGTTATCAGCCACAAGAGAATAGAAAAATAAGCAAGTGCCTTTGATTGATTATTAAGACTCAAAGCACTTGCATTTAACCGTATAAGCCACACTGTAGACAGAAATATTATACAAGTGAAAAATCTTTCTACATAAATACTTGTGCCCAACACCTTATATAACCAGCTCAATAACCAGAACTGAAGCGGCGGATGTGAATGAAATATTCTATCGTTGACCATAGAAAAACAGGGTTCCCAATAACTGCCGATGCCTGCACTCAGATTTCTTGCTATACAGGAATAGAATACCCCATCCAAAAACATACCATCACTTAACCAGAAAGGGGCAAAAAGAAGGAGGGCAAAAAGAAGGAGAAAGCTTAAGTGTGGTTTATTAAGAAACTTCATCAGATTAAGCACGATTATATCTGTATAAAAGTAATAAAACTAAGAATGCCACCATTATAGCTTTTCCAACAACATTAACATACATTGATTTCATCTAACTATCTCATTATCAAGATACTACATCTTAAACAAAATACTATCTCTCCTCTTTGCTTCAATTTGTCATCCAAACATAAGAAACGGTCAAAAATGGATGCTTAACTTAGTCGCCGCATGGTATTCCTAGAATTCGAAAGACCGTTAGAAAAGCTTTATGAACAGCTTGATAAGATTCAGCAAATCGCTGAAGAAGGCGATATAGATGTTACAAGTCAACTCAAGGAGTTAGAGTTGAAGATTAAGTCCAAAACCAAGGAAATATACGCCGAACTGACTGGTTGGCAACGAGTACAACTATCAAGACATCCAGAACGACCTTATTCTCTATTCTATATGGAGAATATCTTCAAAAAATTTATCGAACTCCATGGAGATAGAAAATTTGGAGATGACAAAGCGATCGTTGGAGGGATGGCTAAGTTAGGTGACCAGCCAGTTGTAATTATAGGGCACCAAAAAGGGGTCAATACCAAAATGAGGCAATATCGTAACTTCGGTATGGCGAACCCTGAAGGCTACAGGAAGGCACTGCGCCTGATGAAAATGGCCGAAAAATTCAATTTTCCTGTAATCTGCTTGATAGATACACCTGGCGCTTATCCTGGCATAGAAGCCGAGGAACGTGGTCAGGCTGAAGCCATAGCAAGAAATCTGATAGAGATGGCCCAACTTAAAGTGCCAATCTTATGCTACATTATAGGTGAAGGTGCCTCTGGAGGGGCTTTAGGGATTGGCTTGGGTGACAAAGTCTTTATGTTGGAGAATACCTGGTACTCAGTCATTTCTCCAGAATCTTGTTCGTCTATCTTATGGAGAAGTTGGGACTATAAAGAACAAGCCGCTGAGGCATTAAAACTTACCCCAGAGCATATGCTTAACTTTGGTCTAATAGATGATATTATCAAGGAACCTCTTGGTGGTGCACATCAAGAGCCAGATAAGATGGTCAAAAATCTGAGAAGCCATATGAAAAAAGAGGTAGCTCAGTTAATGAGCCTAACGCCACAGAAAAGAATCAAAGAGCGAATAGATAAATATTCCAAAATGGGTCGGTTCAAAAAGACCAAATCCAGTTAACTTTTATAACCTTATAAATCCGATTATATGAGCTATCCACAATTCGAGGGTACTGGTGTCGCACTTATCACTCCATTTAACGATGATTTGAGCATAGACTTTGATGGCTACAGTCGCATATTGGAACACGTTATCAATGAGAATATAGATTTTCTTGTCCCTTTGGGGTCTACAGGAGAAACGGCCACTCTCAATGAAGATGAAGCCAGACATGTGCTTGATTTCGTCATTGATGTCAATGCAGGGCGCAAACCTATACTTGCAGGAAACTTTGGTGGCAACAATACCAAAGAACTGGTCAAAAAAATCAAAGACTATAACTTTGATGGAATAGATGGCATATTATCATCCAGCCCTTCTTATGTCAAGCCTAACCAAGCAGGTATATATAGTCACTACATGGCATTAGCAGAGGTCTCTCCAGTACCTATCATGTTATATAATGTACCAGGAAGGACTCGTTCTAATATGGAGTGGGATACGGTCATCAAATTGGCCAATAGTTCTAAGAAATTTATAGGCATTAAAGAAGCCTCGGGTGATTTAATCCAAGCAACAAGAATTATCAAAAACAGACCAGAGGGATTCCTTGTCACCTCAGGGGATGATGAAGTAGCACTACCAATGATAGCTGCAGGTGGCGAAGGGGTTATCTCTGTTATTGCCAATGCTTACCCTGGTTACTTTTCAGAAATGACCAGATACATCAGATCTGGAAGATTGTCAGAAGCTAGGACCTACAACTTTGAAACTTACGATTTGCATAAGTGGCTATATATAGAAGGTAATCCAGTTGGTATAAAGTCTGCCATGCAGATTCTTGGTTTTTGCGAAAATCATGTAAGGCTACCACTACACAAGATGTCTGACGCCAACTACAATTCACTGAAGTCATGTATTGAGGCTATTAAATCCTTTGACATGAGCCTTCATTTGGTCAGTTAGGATACGAGTAGAGACTAAGCGCTAATTATGTCAGCCAAGACAAATACCTTTTGTCTTAGAAGATGGCCTGTTTAAGTACTTTGTGACGATATAAATATCATTTTTTACTTTAGACTAATTAGATTTTTCGTTTTGATAAGAATTGTATGCACAATATTCTTATTATTTATCATCTCCGATGTTCGGGGACATATTCCTCCTGCCTTATCTAACCCTTGTGATCTTATGGTCAGTGTTCCGATGGATCAGCATTTGTGCGACAATGATGACTTTGACATCTGCGGAACTATATTTTACACTACCCTGACTTGGAAGTAGAATGGTTGCTTAATGGAAGCTCCACGAATCTAGACTTGTGTGACCAAGTTGACCTATCTGAGCCTACGACCTTCACATTAATGGTCACTGCAACCAATGATTTGAACCTAAATATCAATGGAGATTTTGCGAATGGTGATGATGGAAGTTTTACTTCTGATTACTTTCTGGGACAAGGGAGTTGCAATCATGCAGCTGGATTTTTAGGATGTGAAGGTGCTTATGATGTATTAGATGACCCTAAGTCATAATATCTTTGCGGCTTGTGATGACTTTTCAGGGATGGAATTATGATGGTGGTTAACGGAGCAAGAAATATGGTGTCAGGAAGTTTACAGATGCCAATGGATGCCAGTTGGATACAAGTTTTGTCTTAGAAGCAATTGAGGAGTTCAATATAGTTACCAATCCTGACCTCAATATAGCACTAGGTACAGAGGCCCAGCTATCCGTCGAATCCACATTTCCTTTGGAAGACCTTGTTCTAACATGGGCTCCAGCCACAGGTTTATCTTGCACAGATTGTCCTAATCCTGTATTCTCTGGGGTTGAATCTAAGACCTATACAGTGACCGCTACAAATTCATTTGGCTGCTTTGCAATGGCTGAAGCACGTATCATCATAGAGCAAGATGTCAACTTATATATACCCAATGTCATTGATATATCTGGCGTTAGCTCAGAAAGCAGATTTACTGTCTTTACCAGGTGAAGATGACATCAGCCAAGTCCAAAATCTGAGAATTTTTGGAAGATGGGGTAACTTGGTTTTTGTCAATGAGAATTTTCAACCAAATGATTTAAATCAGGGATGGGATGGAAAAATTAATAATCAAGAAGTAGCGCCTGGTGTATTTGTCTATGTGACTGTCATAGAATATATAGATGGCACTTCAGAAATTTTTGAAGGAGATATCACTGTGATTAAGTAAGTGATCACCTTCCTCCTATTCTTTCAAATAAAAGCCCAAACATATCGTCTACATCTTCTTCGTCAGGACCCCCTAAGGATCTTAGCATCTCATATCTACCATCTTTCTGAGCCTCTACCACAAATCTGAAAATAAAATCATTCTCTTCACCAGTCCCCATAAAGGTGCCATAACGCATGTCATTAATCTGGAGATATCCGTCTTGCCGTCGTATTACACTATAGTAATTATTACTAAACCATCTTAGAGTATTGATAGTCTCATCATCTTCTGAATTTGTCAATAAGTCATGTTGCTTTTCTATTCTGACAAAATCTATAGGTGAGGTATCAAATACCGAATACTGACCGATGTAGTAGGCATTATCTGACTCAGCAGTCATATTCCAAAGAAAATTATTGAATATCGTAGGACCTGTTACAAAACGAGAATATGCTATGCCCTGCTCTTTCATTTGTGTCTCAAATACATTACTGACATTATTCTTATTCCATAATGTAAATAGAAGATAAGTACAACTCAATACCAGACCTGCTATAGCCCACCCTCTTCTTTTTGCACTCGTTCTATTGTATCTAGAGGCTACTACCAGACAAATGATAAATGGAATCGTATAGAAGACCGGATCTGCAACTGAGATAGATGCTATCGCTGCCCGATAATTTGAAAAAGGTAAAAACAACTGTGTCCCATACATTGTAAATGTATCCAAAATCGCATGTGTAAAAAATGCCAAGAAGAACATCCACTGCCATGATCTAAGAGATGGGTTACCATCTACTACCTCCATCGTCTTATCAGATCGTCGACTCAATAATGTGTAGATAACTCCTGCCAAGACTATAGCCAAGGCAGCTACCACATATGGGTGCCAGTCATTTCCGAAGATAAAATATATGATACTAATTGGTATGCAACTGATAAACAAGCTTAGAATAGCTCTAAAAAAACTTGTGGCGTATTGTCCCTCATACAATCGATGTATTAGCCAACCAAATCCCAAGCCGAATAAGACAGCAAACAGTATGCTGTGTGAAATGCCTCTATGAAAGGCCAAGCTTTGAATTTCTGTAAAAAACGGTTTGGTGATAATATCTAAGTCTGGAATCGTCCCTCCGACAGCGCCCCAGAACATGGCTTTATTGCCTAACTTTCTTCCAAGAACTATCTCTCCTATTGCTGCTCCTAAGGTGATTTGCGAAACTGAATCCATCTAGACTTGCTGGGGATTGATATTTAATATTCTTAGAGCCTGCTTTGATGCCATTTGTTCTGCAGATTTTTTGTTGTAATCTTCAGCCGTTGCCACATGATTCCCTTCTAGAAATACAGAAATCCTAAATCGATCTCTTTTATCCTGCTTAAACTTACTAACCAGCTTATAGGCCACAATTTTACTTTCTTTCTGACCCCATTCAAGAAGCTGACTTTTGTAGTTGTCGTCACTGGATTCCAACTCATGTATATCGAGATACTTCATCAAGATTTTTGATATGACATAGTTGCGTGTCTTTTCATATCCATATTCGATATATAGAGCCCCTACCATAGCTTCGAAGGCATTTCCCAACATAGAATAACTCATTTTGCCTTGAGTATACTTGGTCAGAATAATGTCAATACCCATGTTTTCAGCGACCTTATTAAGGGTTTTTCGTTTGACGATTTTGGATCGCATTTTGGTTAGGAAACCTTCGTTTTTACCTGGATATTTTTTGTATAAATATTCTGCAACTATGGTAGACAATACAGAATCCCCCAGATACTCGAGACGTTCGTTATTATATGATTTTATTGTAGTTGACGTATTGTTCATTGACTTATGAAAGAACGCCAATTTGAATAACGTCATATTATCTGGCACAAATCCGAGAACAGATTTAAGCTTTCTTGCCAGATCCTTTTCAGGTGAAATGTAGTAGTGGTAAAATCTTCTGATCAAAATTATTGGTTATCACATGTCCATACTATCCATAAGCGGATATAGTTGTTAAACTTTCTTGAAAACAACTGATGAATTATGACCTCCAAAACCAAAAGTATTGCTCAACGCGAAATTAACCTCTCTTTCCTGAGCTTTATTAAACGTAAAATTAATCCTTTCATCGAAAACAGGGTCATGTGTACTATGATTTATGGTAGGTGGTACCTTGTTATGGGTGATAGCTGCAATACAGGCGACAGCTTCTATTGCACCTGCAGCCCCTAATAGGTGGCCCGTCATTGACTTCGTTGAACTTATATTCAATTTAAAAGTATGTTCCCCAAAGACTTTCATAATAGCTTTCGTCTCAGCCACATCGCCTAAGGGTGTAGAAGTGCCATGTACATTGATGTAATCAATATCTGACGGTTCAATGCCCGCATCATCTAGAGCCCCTTGCATTACTTCCATAGCACCTAGACCCTCCGGATGAGGCGCAGTAAGGTGGTAGGCATCAGCTGTAGAAGCAGAACCTACTATTTCAGCATAAATTTTTGCACCTCTAGCCTTTGCATACTCGTATTCTTCTAATATCAGTGCGGCTCCGCCTTCTCCTAACACAAATCCATCTCTGTTTTTATCAAATGGCCTTGATGCAATCAAAGGGTTATCATTTCGTGTAGACAAGGCTTTCATAGCCGCAAATCCTCCAATACTTGCTTTAGTTACAGAGGCTTCGCTACCTCCTGTTATCATGATATCCGATTTGCCAAGTCTAATCTGATCGAAAGCATTAGAGATGGATTGCGTAGATGATGCACAGGCTGATACTGTACAGTAATTAGGGCCTCTAAAGCCGTATTTCATAGAGATATGGCCAGCTGCTATATCCAATATCAATTTTGGAATCATAAATGGACTGTAGCGGGGTTTGCCTGCCATCGTGGATTCTTCTATTTCTTTTTCTATCGTTTCAAAGCCTCCAATTCCACTTGCCCAGATTACTCCTGCCCTCCTCATGTCTACTTTCTCCAAATCAAGACCTGCATCCTCCATGGCCTCAGTCGCTACGACCATCGCATACTGGCTGAAGGAATCCAGTCGTTTTATCATTTTTCGGTCAAAATGTTCCTTAGGGTCGAAGTCTTTGACTTCTGCCGCAATTTTTGTCCTGAAGAGTTCTGTATCGAATCTGGTAATGGGGCCTGCACCACTAGTGCCGGCAAACAAATTTTCTACGTAGGATGGATAATCCTTACCAATTGGGGTTAGAGCACCTATGCCTGTAACAACGACCCTTTTCATATAGTAGCAATGATCAGATATTGACTAAATAAGTTTGGCGAAGATAAAAAAAGTCCACTAGTGGATACCAGTGGACTCCAAGTTGTTATCTTATGAGCTTAATTATTAGCTCTTTGCATTTTCTAGATAAGAGATTGCATCACCTACTGTACCGATTTTCTCAGCTTCTTCATCTGGGATAGCTAAATCAAATTCTTTTTCAAATTCCATAATTAGCTCCACAGTATCTAATGAATCTGCTCCTAAATCATTGGTGAAACTCGCCGTATTATTGATTTCTGACTCGTCTACACCGAGTTTGTCTACAATAATCTGCTTTACTTTGTCTGCAATGTTTGACATAAATAGATGCTTTTATAAAAAAATAAGGCGCAAATAAAACGATTTGATTTCTTCAAACCAACCTAATTCGCAATTAAAAAAACTTATAGAAGGCTATCCTTATAGCCAAATGGGCTAATTTCCAGATGTTCTTGATTAAAAATAGCCAATACTTCCTATAATCCATACATCTTAAGTCCAGTTTTATCTGGAAAGTTCCAGAGGGTAATTCTATTGGACTATCTTTGCTCACTTGTTGAGTCAAAACCTTCTTAAAAGCATCAAGTGGCAAAGATTAAAATAATAGATAGACAGAAGACCAAAATAGTAGCCACTATAGGTCCTGCTAGTAATTCTAAAAAGAACCTCCTGGATTTAATAAAAGCGGGGGCAGATGTATTTAGACTGAATTTCTCTCATGGCACCCATGAGGACCACCTAGCTGTCATCAATCACCTCACAGAGATAATAGAAGAATATAATGTTCCTATCGGTATTCTAGCAGATCTCCAAGGTCCTAAAATAAGGGTAGGAGAGATAGAAAATGGAAAAATCGACCTATCTACTGGGGATGTCTTGACTTTTGTATCTACACCATGTGTCGGTACTAAAGAGAGTATTTATATGAGTTACACGTCCTTTGCCAGTGATGTAAATGTCGGTGAGAGAGTACTCTTAGATGATGGAAAGTTGGTATTAGAAGTCACTGAAACCAATAATACAGACAAGGTAAAGCTCAAAGTACTACACGGTAATAATATTCAATCTAATAAGGGTGTCAATTTACCTGATACTAAAATTTCACAGCCTTCGCTAACGCCAAAAGATCAAAAGGATCTAGCCTTTATACTTACTCAACCTGTAAATTGGATAGCCCTAAGCTTTGTTAGAAAAGCCAAAGACATTACAGAGCTTAAGAATATCATTAAAAAGAGTAATCACTATGCCAAGGTGATAGCCAAGATAGAAAAGCCTGAAGCTGTAAAAAACATTAAGTCGATTATCAAAGCTACTGATGCTATTATGGTAGCCCGTGGTGACCTAGGAGTAGAAGTGGCAATGGAAAAATTACCATCTATTCAAAAAGATATCATCAGAAGATGCATACAGAGGGCTAAGCCAGTGATAGTAGCCACCCAAATGATGGAGAGTATGATAGAGAACCCCTCTCCCACCCGAGCAGAAATAACTGATGTCGCTAATGCAGTTCTTGACGGAGCGGATGCTGTTATGCTAAGTGGCGAAACCTCTGTAGGCAAGCATCCACCCTTGGTTGTAGAGTCAATGAATAAGATTATAGCCCAAGCAGAAAAGAATTATGAGCTACTCAATAAAAGACCTAAACCAAACAAAGAATCCAAGTCTTACCACTCAGATATAATGTGTATCACCGCATCAAAACTAGCGGAGGATATAAAAGCCAAGGCACTTATCGGACTCACTGTCTCTGGATATACAGCCTTCAGAGTATCCAGTTATAGACCAAAGACTAACATTTATATCTTCTCTTCAGTAAGACCTATGCTCGGCACTATGAACCTCATTTGGGGTATCAAAGCTTTTTATTATGATGGATTTACCTCTACTGACCAGACCATAGAGGACCTTATAGATATTCTAAAGGAGAAAAAACTGTTAAAACAAGCAGATGTTGTCGTTAATACGGCATCAATGCCGTTACATAAGCGTTTTATGACCAATACAGTCAAAATCACCGTCGTAGAATAGAAAAGCCTAATTTTGTCAATGCTTTTTGTGCTATAGCACGGCTATTTTAAATTTTTAAGTAATAGAATGAAACTGAAAGTCACTGGTTTCTCTTCCAAGAGCATCCTGATAGCAGGTATTTTATGTACAGCCTTCTCACAACTTTTTGCCCAACCAGGGATATATAATGAATCTGACATAGAGTATCAGACTCTATTTTTTGAGGCTCAGCATGCCAAGTATAGTGGAGATACAGGTAAGCAAACGGAGCTATTACAAGAGATCATTAAGAGAGATAAGAAAAGTCATGCTGCTTATTTCGAACTGGCCAGAATATATCTCCAAACAGGAAATCTCGAACTGGCTCAAAAGAATGGAGAAAAGGCACATACTATACAGCCAAATAATGAGTATTATCTCCTGACCTTATCCGAAATATTGGAGCAGAGTAATCAACATAGCAAAGCGATTCAAGCCTATGATAAACTCCAACAACTCAATCCTCAGAATCCAACCATATATCACAAATTAGCCCAGTTGCATTTACACGAAAAGATGCCTGATAAGGCCGTTCAATATCTTGATTTGCTTCAAAAAAATCAGGGTATCAATGAGGAAACCTCTAGAAGGATATTTGACATTTATAAAAATACGGGCAACAAGAAAAAAGCAATCCAAACCCTCGAAGACCTGATAGCAGTGAATCCTGATAACACCAGGTTAAGACATAACTTGGCCAGCTATCATTTGGAGACAGGAAATGAAAAAGGGGCGAAGCAAGTATACCAACAGATTCTAGCTATAGATCCAAATGATCCAAAAGCAACGATTTCAGCCCTAAAGGATAATGAGAAAAACCAAAGTGGTGGAGACAATCAATTACTGGCTTTGGAACCCATGATTGAAAATATGAATTTACCCCTGGATGATAAGCTCAAAGAACTTATTCCCTATCTGTCCACATTGAGAAAAGGTGATGCAGCTATTACAACACTGGCTTCTCTAAGCCAAAAATTAGTTGCCCTCTATCCAGAGGAAGCTAAGGTCTATTCTATGAATGGAGATGTCAATTTCTATCAAGGAAATTATAGTGAGTCAGAGAGTAATTATGCAAAAGCCATATCCATTGATGACCGTAAATACACACTCTGGTCTCAGTATATGCAAAACCTTTGGGAGTTAGAAAAAATGGCTAAACTCAGAGATATATCTGAAGAAGCAATTGACTTGTATCCTAACAAAGTCTCAGCCTTCTTATTCCACGCTGTCTCTCAATCTGACAAAGGGCTTGCCAAAGAAATGGTACAAGAAGCTCGCTTTATAGCTGGCAAGAATATCACCTTGAAAAATAGCGTGAGCATCGTATCTCATTGGTTAGATATCAGTAATGTCAATAAAGAAAGTCTGGCGAACATTGATCTTAAAATTCTTTCTGAACCTCTTTACTTTGAATTAGCTGGAGACCTATATGCAAATATAAATGATAATAAAACGGCTGAAAAATTATGGAATAAGGCCATCGATTTGGGGTCAAGTGAAGAACGTGTTTCGAAGAAAATCAATGGAAATTAATGTCAAGCTACAGGAAGTGCATATCCTCTAAGTGGCCAATATTAATTGGGATTCTGCTAATTGGATTTTCATCCTGTAAATCAAAAAAAAATCTAGAGAAAACAAGTTCAGATTCCCAGCTTACCAAGGAAGAAATAATTGCCAGATTCCTAGCGCCGGCGGATTACTCCTTTTTTTCAGGAAAAGCTAAACTCAGAATAACTTCTGACTTTGGCACAGATAAAGGCACTTTATATATCAGAAGTATTCCTGATAGTATCATATGGATGGCTGTCAAAAGATTGAGTGTGGAAGGTGGAAGAATTCTTATAACTCCTGATAGCATCACATTTATCAATAGATTGGAGAAATCATATAGCCAAATAGCACTGGATGAATTAGAAAAGAGATATGGTATCACTCCAGAATTCAGCTACATCCAGAATATGATTCTTGGATTTAATCCAAAGGTGTCAAAGGATAACATTTCAAAGGTTGAGGAAAAGGAATCTATATACACCTTAAGTACTATGTTGTATAATATCTACCATGAATTTGATCTGGAAAAGAACTCCGGACTAACCTTAGGTGGACGATTTAATGAAAGATTCCAGGTAGATGGTAAGTGGGAGTATTCAGCATTCGCTACCCTATCGAATGGCGCTTCATTGCCTTATCATAGAAATTACTACATCCTCTCAGGAAACAATCCAGACCTCAACGTTAACATTGACTTTTCTGACATTGAACTGAATAACCCCAAAGAAATTCGCTTCAATATTCCTGACCACTATCAGCGGGTGGATATAGCTCTCAAATAAACTTTTGGCTAAGTATTATTTGATTTTTTAGTCGTTTCGTTTGGGGTCTAATGGATATATGACTTCCTTTACATATTACAGAATACGATAATATCTGAATGAGAGACCTTTTTTCAAAATACAGATTAGTTCTTATACCAATAATAGTGCTTTTACTTATCACACAATCATCTACTATTGTTTGTGCTCAACAAAGCCAATCTCAACTAAAAGCAGAGCGACTGCGCATTAATGAGGAGATAGAAGCCACTGAAAAATCATTAAACTCAGCGACAAGTAGCAAAGCATCAACCCTATCAAAAATAAATGCCTTGGAATTACAAGTTGATGCAAGAAGTCGGCTGATAGAAAATCTCAAAAAGGAAGAAAAGATTAAACCAATAAATAATGAAGAAGAAATTATTGGAAAACAAAAAGATGAAAAGCACGGTCCAAAATTCATTGAGGAATATGTAAAAATTCTCAGAATACAATATCGTAACAAGTTGCTGCAAAGAAAGCATAGCCTAACATTACATGACCACAAAAGATTCTTGACAAAAAACCACTATCTCAATATTTACAGGGAGCTCTTAATACAAAATACTGATACCCAAGCAGCATTAATCGATGCAACCTTTACGACTTATGAAAATATATCGCAGGCAAGCGAAAAAGACATTGAGGAACAGATTCAGGAAAAAAATCGATTGCAGCAAGAAATGCAGGCCTTAATTTTAAAGGCGAAGAATATGACACTTCAAGAAAAAGCTATCCAGCAAAAACTTGATGACCAGTTTAATAAAAGAGAATCATATAATCAAGCTATAGAAAAATTGTTGATTAAATCTCTTGGTCAACAGAACAGCAACGCATCAAATGCAACGCCTTATTCTCTTCATAATTCCTTACCCGAAATAGCAGAAATAGAGAGAAAAAGAGGATTCTTGCCATATCCTGTTGCCAATTATACCATTACAAAGATTTTTGGACCGCAACCTCACCCAGAGATTGCAAATATTACCATAGACAATAAAGGCATAGACATAGAGACCCGAGACTTGGAAGTAAAATCCATATATGGTGGTGTAATTGCTGGAATATCTGAGGTAGGACAAAATACCTCAGCTGTCATCATAAACCATGGTGGGGACTACTACTCCGTCTACTCGGGCTTATCTACTATAAATGTCTCTGAAGGTGAAGTCCTCTCCTCTAGACAAATAGTAGGCCTACTTCCTTCTCGAGCTGATGGAACTGGAAAGCTTCATTTTGAGTTCTATAAGGGACAACAAAAAATGAATCCCAAGCATTGGTTGAAGAACAACTAAGCATTCTAAATTATAAATTCGCATTATGAGTGACCAGTGGAAAATAGGCAAGGAAAAGAAGAAGGGGATACGAAAAGAAATAGAGAAAGCCGTACTCGTTGGGGTCATCTCTGACTACCAAACAGAAGAACAAGTCAAGGAATACCTTGATGAACTTGAGTTTCTAGCCATGACAGCTGGTGCTGAGACAGTCGGTGTATTTACCCAAAAAATGAAGGCACCCAATGTCAGAACCTACGTAGGAAAAGGTAAGGTCGAAGAGATTCTGGAATACTGTGAACGAAAAGATGCCGATCTAATTATATTCGATGATGACTTGACAGGGAAACAGACCAATATCCTTGAAGAAAAGCTGAAGCGAAAAATCATAGACCGATCCTCACTCATCTTAGACATTTTTGCCAGTAGAGCTCAAACTGCACAAGCAAAGACACAAGTGGAACTGGCTCAAATGCAATATCTTCTTCCTCGATTACGTGGCCTCTGGACTCACTTAGAAAGACAACGTGGAGGTATTGGAATGAGAGGACCAGGAGAGATGGAAATAGAAACCGACAGACGTATAATCAGAGATAAAATCTCTAAGCTAAAGGAACGTCTAAAAAAAATAGATCAACAAAACTCAACCCAAAGAAAAAACAGAGGGCAAATGATTCGTGTCTCACTTGTGGGATACACCAACGTCGGTAAATCTACTATCATGAATTTGCTGTCTAAGTCTGAAGTATTCGCAGAGAATAAGCTGTTTGCTACTTTGGATACCACAGTCAGGAAAGTGGTATTCGGAAATATGCCCTTTCTGCTATCAGATACAGTAGGGTTCATCCGAAAATTACCGCATCACTTGGTTGAGAGTTTTAAGTCTACATTGGATGAAGTAAGAGAAAGCGATATCCTCGTACATGTTGTGGATATGGCCCACCCACAATATGAAGATCATATCAAAACAGTCAACCTGACGCTTAAGAGCTTAGATTGCATAGATAAGAAGACATTAATGGTATTTAATAAGTTGGATTTGTATCGAGAAAGGACTTTTGATGATTTGCTGGATCAAGATACAAAGGATGAGATACTGCAAGAGACAAGAAAACGTCTATCCAATACCAACGATGCAGAAGCCATCTTTATATCTGCTAAGGAAAAAGAGAACATTACCCTATTCAGATCCAAACTAGAAGAGCTGATTAAAGATCTCTACGAAGTCAGGTATCCATATCAAGCCAAGACTTGGAGATAAGGATAGCATAGTCATTTAATTAAAGATGATCTGACGGCAAGAGTGGGTTGAAGCTGGCGCTCGCCCTACTTTTCAAATCCTTGTGCTCACCACATGGATGATGACTTCTGTTCAAAACCAAATAAAAAACGCCTCGAATCTAGTTATTAAGATAGCTTACTCTGGCTCAAATCCAAGGATGATATTGAATTGACCGAATCCGCCAAAATTCTGAAGGGTTGGGTCCTTATCAAAGCCCCATCCGTAGTCAAAACCTAGTAATCCAAACATAGGTAAGAATACTCTTACACCAAAACCAGCAGAACGCTGTAGATCAAAAGGATTGAAGTCAGCTATCCTTCCCCATGTATTACCTCCTTGTACAAAGGTGTGGATATATATAGCAGAGTTTGGATTGGTAGAAATAGGGTACCTCAATTCTACTGTGAACTTGTCAAATACGGCTCCTCCACCATTGTCATTCTCCCGAAAATCTGTCTGTTGGTACCCTCTCAGACTTAAGATGTCTTTACCTGTAATACCAACATTTTGATTGTTGAGTCCATCGCCTCCCAACTCAAATCTTTCGAAAGGAGATATACCAATATCACGATTATAGGATCCGAGAAATCCAAGTTTTAAATTAGTCGCGATTACAAATTTGCCAAAGATATTGAAGTACCATTCTGCGTCTAATCTCCATTTGTGATACTCCAAAAACTCAAATCGATTTGCAAGGGTTAATCTTTCTCTAAGTCCAGCAAAATCTGCGTCTGTTGGAGGATTTCCTGATCCCCTTTCTATAATGAGATCTTCTTTAGCCATCCTATACTCTTCTTCGCTCGGTGAGAAATTTGCATTTTCCTTTCTGAATAATGAATATGGCGGCGTCAACTGTAGTGAAAGAGATATCCTAGAGCCTCTTCGCGGGTAGATTGGCTCCGTCACAGAACTTCTGGTTATCGTCTGATTGAGACTAAAGTTCTTAAAGTTACCATCAGTGACATTTATAGGTCGACCATCAGCTCCCTCAACAAAAAATCGTCCAAAAGCATACTCTTCTAAGCTAATAAACTCTGTAGTCAAAGTCGTATTAATACTAAAGAAGTCATCTGGCCACTTTAATTGTGTACCTACCCCGGCAAATAATCGGGTGATTTTCAAAATACCCTGATTAGAAATTTCCTGATCGAAGGCTGAGTGCACTGCACCAACAGTCAATGAGGTAGGCTTTTTTCCTCCAAGCCATGGCTCAGTAAAGGAAAGATTATACGATCTAAAAAATCGACTATTAGATTGTGCTCTCACTGACAATCTCTGCCCATCACCTTGAGGCAAAGGGCTCCAGGTAGATTTATCCTTGATATTCTGGAGTGAAAAATTATTAAAGGTCATACCCAACGTACCAATAACACCACCCGCTTGTCCTCCATATCCAGCTGACAATTCCAGTTGATCAGATGGTCTCTCCTCCACTTTGTAGTGGATGTCTACTGTGCCATTTTGTTGATTTGGTCTAGGCTGGATATCCATCGTCTCCGGATTGAAGTAGCCAAGATTGGTCAGAGATCTCTGAGATCTGATAATTTGAGTTCTACTGAACTTACTTCCAGGCGTCGTTCTTAGTTCTCTTCTAATAACATGTTCGTGAGTCCTGTCATTCCCAGTGATCACAACATTATCTATTGTGGCTTGTGGACCTTCATAGATTTGCATTTCCAAATCTATCGTGTTTTCTGCAACAGCGACCTCAACAGGATCCACATTGAAGAACAAGTATCCGTCATCAAGGTACAAGGATGATACATCCTGACCATCCAGACTAAATGATAATTGATTCTGCAAAGTCTCTGGATTATAGACATCACCTGGCTTGATACCGAGTACGCGTGACAACACTTCATCTGGATACTTAGAATTTCCTTTCCATGATATATCCCTAAAATAGTACTGATCACCTTCTTCAATTGTTAAAAACATGATCAGATTGCCATCCGTTTTTCTGAATATAGAATCCTTGGCAATGACTGCATCTCTATATCCATTCTTATTGTAAAATGCAATTATATTATCCTTATCTATCTTAAAATCTGAGGCAACATACTTGGATTTCTTAAATACACTACCTATCTCCTTGGTATCCTTCATTTTACGTTTCAGCTTTCGGTCTGAATACTTCCGGTTACCAAGAATAACTATATCACTGATTTTGACACGTTCCTTTTTATCGACCTCGAAAACTAGTCTGACAGCATTATCTTTAAGCTCGTCTTTAACTTCTTTTATTTTCACTTCTGCATCCAAAAATCCACTTTCTCGATAATTCTGCTCTATTTTTTGAATTGTAAGGTCCTTAAGATCATCTGTGACTATTGACCCCTTTGTAAGAATCCCATCTATTATTTCTGTCAGGTCGGTATGCTTGGTTTTCTTTTCTCCTGTTATACTGTATCTGGATAACGTTGGTCTTTCAGTCAGAATAATTTCTAAGTAAATTAAGTCATCCTCTACTTTTGATTGCACAATCTGGACATCTTCAAAAAGCTTAAGCTTCCATAAGGCCTTGATTGCTCTTGGGACATCATCTCCAGGAATGGTGATTCTCTTTCCCTCTCTAAGTCCAGCTATAGATTTGATCGCATTACGATCTCTATTGACAGCCCCTGTAATGGTAATATCTGCTATGTTATACTCCTTTTTACCAGAATAGTCATATACTGGCAAATCCACCTGAGCATACAATCCAACAGATACAAAGGTTAAAAGCAAAAATATTTTAACAATTTGAGACCTCATCAGGACGTGAAATTTTTTTGACAAAAATAGGCTTTTATCAGCCGTAACTTCAAAAGAATGTAATTCTAAGGGTAATAGTACCTCCCATATTTTCTTTAACGATAATTTAAAGAGAATAAGTCAAGTCAGATGTCCGCTATAACTTAAAGAATAGATTATTGAATCTGTTCAGAGGTTTTGCCAAATCGTCTTTCTCGTCTCTGAAAGTCCAAAATAGCTTGATACAACTCAGTCTCTCCAAATGCTGGCCAAAATATATCTGTAAAGTAGAATTCTGTGTAGGCTATTTGCCACAATAAATAATTGCTTACCCTATGCTCTCCACTGGTTCTAATAAGTAGTTCTGGATCAGGCATCCCTTTTGTTGTCAAGTGATCAGCTATCAAGTTCTCATCTATATCCCCATTTGTCAATACACCCAATGCTATCTTCTCTGAAATCTGTACCAGCGCCTGTGTCATTTCCCATCGTGCGCTATAGTTAAGGGCAAGCGTTAGGGTCATGCGTTTATTATTGCTGGTCTTCTCTATGCCGTCCATGAGGGCCTTATAAGTCTTTGCTGGCAGCTTAGATAGATCTCCTATTGCATTTAGGCGGATGCCATTATCATGTAGAGCATTGATTTCCTTTTTTACAGTTTCTACCAGAAGAGACATCAACGCTGTCACTTCAGTTACCGGTCTATTCCAATTCTCAGTAGAAAATGCATATAAGGTCAGATACTCCACGCCGATCTTAGAAGAAGCTTCTGTCACTGTCCTCACCGATTTGACACCTGCTCGATGACCAAAAACCCGAGGTCTACCCCTTTGCTTAGCCCATCTGCCATTGCCATCCATTATAATCGCTATATGCTTTGGCAATCTTTCAGTGTCGATTTGAGGTGTGAGGTTATCCATTTTTGCAATTAGAATACATCATTAGGTCTAAAAGTAGATAGAATAAATTAAATCACTTCTAAAGATCAATCCGGATCATCATACGGCAGATCATTATCCTTTGGATCTTATGTCTCCTTGCCATATAGTTTTAATGGCCATCTGTATAAATGATATAGGGTTCTTATCTTATTTACTTTACTTTTGGACGAATGAAACTTTTTATAAAGCAATAACCAAACAATACATACGTATGAGAGCAATGATTAAAAATGTTTCCCTTCTTTTAGTGCTTTGCCTATATGCTTCATGTAATAAAGACAATTGTGCCACTAAAGCGGCCTTTCTAGAGACCTTCGAAGAATTTTCTTCTGAGTTTGAATCGAAAAGGCTAGAATTAACAGAAGATGATAATGCCGCGTTTGAAGCAAGATTTAAGTCTCTAATAGATAATTGCTACAAAAAGCACAAAGCAGAATTAACACTTAAGGAACGCCAAGATTTTTGGAAGAGTGGTCTTCGCTATTTTGTCACCACCTTTGATTTAGATGATAAAACTAGCCTGACAACAGCACTTGACGATCCATTTAACAACTACGTCAAAGATGAGGTGATGGAATTGGTCAAAGAATCTGGTTTTTCATATCTAACGTCATTGCAACAAGCTGTAGAAATAGAATTACCTAAATTGCTTGAGATGTTCTCCACTGAAATATCTAAGCTGATGGAAGAATTTTCTAAAATGTTGCAATAGGCAAAATGTATATAGCCTAGGATGCAGATATGTATACGATAATACTTACATCTATAACCGCTTTTCTAATGACTTTTTTTGGCATTCCTTCTATTATCAGGATTGCAACAAAAAATAAGTTCTTAGATCAGCCTGGTGATCGGCGAGTCCACTTTGTAAGCACTCCATCACTCGGTGGCATTGGTATTTTTGCTGGGACGGTGTTTTCTATCATCATGTGGACTCCTCTAGATGAATTTAGTGGCTTGCAATACATCCTGTCTGCCTTCTTTATCATTTTCCTTGTAGGAGCAAAAGATGATATTGATCCTATCTCTGTCCATAAAAAACTAATAGGTCAGATTCTAGCAGCAGCTATTATCATATTCTTAGCAGACATAAGAATTACAAGCCTGTATGGCATGTTTGAAATAGGCGTTTTGCCATATTCTTATAGCGTAGTTATCACTTTTTCATTTGTGCTTCTCGTTATCAATTCTTTCAATTTTATAGACGGCATTAATGGGCTAGCAGGAAGTTTAGGGATTGTAATGGCTGTGACTTTTGGGACCTGGTTCTTCCTTATTGGTAGAATAGAAATGGCAGCCATCGCCTTTGCATTAACTGGAGCAATCACTGCTTTTCTATATTATAACTACACACCAGCCAAGATATTTATGGGGGACACCGGTTCTCTTTTGCTAGGCCTTATTGTTGCCATATTGTGTATCAACTTTATGGAAGCCCAACAATGGATTTCTGCTAGACATCCTTATGCCTATGATTCTCCAATAGGAGTGGCATTAGGGATCATCTTCATTCCCATTTTTGATGCTATACGTGTGTTGCTCATGAGGTTATTACGTGGGCAAGCGCCATACAAGGCGGATAGAAGTCACATACATCATTTACTACTGCGCATAGGTTTTTCTCATATGCAGGCGACTAGCATACTGGTATTCTGCAATGTACTATTTATGGGACTTGTATTTCAATATCAACATATAGGTAATCTCCAATTGATGACAATGCTTTTTTCTTTAGCTTTATTACTAACTGCCTTATTATATGTCATTTTCATGGCAAGAAAAGAAATGCTTTCCCAACACAGATCTCGTTAGTATAACCTTGATACCCAAAGAATCTGTTATATTTATTCATCAAATAACCTGATTATGAAGAATTTTATAGTAATTGGCTTTTTGCTTTTAGCAGGGACAATGGCCGCTCAGTCTAGTTGGAATGGAGTATTGGAGATGAATTCTGCTAAAAATTTTGCCGCAGAAATATTTCATAATAACGACAATGACTTCAATGGCTGCATAGAATTGGACGGTGTTCTACATCACCCTTTAGCTGCGGCAATTGTGGCAAAAGCAAATGGCATTACAGATTATTTACTTCATATCAATCAAACCGATCTTTCTGTTATATGTAATGATCTGACGATCCTTCAGTACGCCATCAAATATGGAGATGAGGAGTTGGTGAAAAGAATCTTACAGAAAGGGGCTGACCCTAATCAAAAAAGTCAAAGTGGACAATCTCCTCTTGATCTAGCAATGGCATTAGAAAAACCAGTTCTAGTTGGATATTTAAAAAGTCTCATCAAATAATACACTCTTTCTATAACTAAATCACTACCACTTGGCCTTTCTATATGTTTTTCTAGGTGGTGGATTAGGTGCTATGGCTCGTTATGCTATATCAACCTGGATTCAAGTCCCTGACAAAGGTTTTCCTACAGCTACTCTATTAGCCAACAGTATAAGTTGCATTATTCTAGGTGTCCTCATGGGTATAGCGATACAAAAGGGGTTATCAAATAAAATGCAGTGGTTGGCAATGACAGGATTTTGTGGTGGCTTCAGCACATTTTCGACTTTTTCAGCAGAAAGCTTTAGACTCTTGGAAGTCGGCGAGTACAAGACAGCTCTTCTATACATTCTTGCTAGCCTTATCGTCTGTCTGATGGGCATCTTGCTAGGAGTAAAATTGGGTACGCAAATTTCTGGCTAGAATATGGTCTATTTGGCTAAGAATTAAATTTGTATCCTTGCAGTAAGTATCATTTTTTGTACGCTGTTTTCAGATTATGCCAGCAAGAAAATCCACTCATCAATACATAGAAATAATTGGCGCCCGTGAGAATAACCTCAAGGATATAGATGTCAGTATTCCTAAGAATAAGTTAGTTGTCATAACAGGATTGAGTGGAAGTGGAAAGTCATCTTTAGCCTTCGATACCTTGTATGCAGAAGGACAACGCAGATACATGGAAACCTTCTCTGCTTATGCTCGTCAGTTCCTTGGAAAGATGGAAAGGCCTGATGTGGAGAAAATAGATGGACTGAGCCCTGTTATCTCTATAGAACAAAAGACAACTGCTTGGAACCCAAGATCTACGGTCGGCACTACAACTGAAATCTATGACTTCCTCAGATTATTATATGCCCGTATCGGCAATGCCTACAGCTACAATACGGGAAAAAAAATGGTTCAATACTCAGATGTAGAAATTATAGACAAGGTCCTCAAAGAACTCAACAATAAAAAAATCTGTATTCTTGCTCCTGTCATCCGTGCCAGAAAAGGACACTACAGAGACCTCTTCGAGCAGACTAGAAAAAAAGGCTACACTAAGGTAAGAACGGATGGAAAAATCGTGGACCTAAAACCTGGACTGCAACTAGACAGATACAAAGTACATGATATTGAGATTGTCGTAGACAGAATTAAAGTCACTAAAGAAAAAAGAGATCGCCTAACTGACTCTATAGAAATTGCTTTTAAACAAAGTCCAGATTTTATCCAAATTCTAAATGTGGATACTGACGAAATTAAAACTTTTTCGAAAAGATTAATGTGCTCTGATACTGGCATTTCGTATGAAAAGCCCTCTCCTAATACCTTCTCATTTAATTCGCCTTACGGTACTTGTCCAAAGTGTCGAGGTCTGGGAGACTGTCATGATGTGGATATGGCTAAGGTCATTCCTGACAACTCTAAAAGTATCAATGAGGCAGGTATAGTACCCTTCGGTGAAGTAAGAGATAATTATACATTCAAGCAGCTGAAAGCCATAGCTAAAAAATATAAATTCACTTTCTCTACACCTATTAAAAAGATACCAAAAAAAGCACTCGATCTAATTCTGAATGGAGGAGAATCTATTGATGTAGAAATCAGTTATTCCAAACATGATTTTGTATACAATCTTGCAACTGAGGGTCTCACCAATATGATACATAGATGGCAATCAAGCTCCACATCTGAAAAAATTCGTCGATGGGCTGAAGATTTCATGACCATCATTACTTGTCCTGACTGCCAAGGCTACCGTCTTAAAAATGAATCTCTCCATTTCAAGCTGGGAGAAAAGCATATTGGAGAACTAGCTACTATGGATTTGAATGTGCTCTATGAATGGATGTCAGGACTGCATAAGCACTTAGACAAAAAGCAAAAAATAATATCCAAAGATATACTCAAAGAGATTAAAATGCGCCTTGAGTTTCTATTGGATGTCGGTTTAGATTATCTATCGTTAAATAGACCTACAAGAACCTTGTCTGGAGGTGAATCTCAGCGAACCAGATTAGCTACGCAAATTGGTTCTCAATTGTCTGGGATAACATACATCATGGATGAGCCTAGCATTGGTCTTCACCAAAGAGATAACCAACGTCTCATCTCTGCACTCAAAGGCTTGACAACTATAGGCAATACAGTTGTGGTTGTAGAACATGATAAGGACATTATGTTAGCCTCAGACTATTTGATAGACTTAGGACCAGGTGCTGGCAAACTTGGGGGAGAAGTTGTCGATGCAGGCAAACCAAAAGACTTCGCCAAAGCTAAAGGTGTAACTGCAGCTTACCTCAACGAAAAGAAAGAAATAGAAATCCCAAAAGAACGTCGCAAGGGTACTGGAAAAAAACTATCTTTAAAAGGCGCTGAAGGCAACAATCTCAAGCAAGTCAATATAGACATTCCTCTTGGCACGTTTACTTGCATTACAGGAGTCTCTGGGAGTGGTAAGTCCACTTTGATTAATGAGACTTTGTACCATATCCTAAGACAACATTTTTACAAGAGCATCAAAAGACCACTACCTTACAAAAGCCTCAAAGGTTTGGAACATATAGATAAGGTCATAGAAATAGATCAATCCCCTATTGGTCGGACTCCAAGATCTAATCCTGTCACCTACATCGGTGTATTTACTGATATCAGAAATATATTTGCCGGTCTTCCAGAATCTAAAATTCGTGGGTACAAACCAGGTCGATTTTCATTTAATGTCAAGGATGGACGCTGTGACACTTGTGAAGGAGGTGGTATGAAACTCATAGAAATGAATTTCTTACCCGACGTCTATGTAGAGTGTGAAGAATGCTTGGGAAAGAGATACAAAAGGGAAACTTTGGAAATCATGTACAAAGGTAAAACCATTGCTGATGTACTAGATATGAACGTGGATGAAGCCGTAGAATTTTTCAAACCCATACCTAAGATTTATCGCAAACTCAAAACGTTGCAAGATGTCGGACTGGGTTACATCACACTAGGACAACAAGCTACCAGTCTCTCTGGCGGAGAAGCCCAAAGGGTCAAACTATCCGAAGAGCTTTCCAAGAGAGATACAGGTAATACCTTTTACATCCTAGATGAGCCAACCACAGGCCTCCACTTCGAAGACATCAAGCAATTGCTTACTGTCCTACAAAAGCTTGTGGATAAGGGAAATACAGTAGTAGTCATAGAACACAATATGGATGTCATCAAAGTTGCTGACTACGTTATTGATGTTGGACCTGAGGGTGGACGAGGTGGTGGCACCATAGTCGGGGCAGGTACACCAGAAGACATTGCTAAAATTAAAAAGAGTCATACTGGTCGTTTCTTGAAGTTAGAGTTGAAATAGATTTTACTGAAAGATTAATTTTCAGTATCGACAATTACTTTTCAAAACTACTGCACTATCAACTTCTGGATGGACTTCACCTCATTTATATTCATCTGAATGAAATAGATGCCTTTACCAAAGTCTCCTTTATTTAAAGTGTATTGATCTCCAGAAAATGAATCTTGTTTTATCATCTGACCACTTGCTGTTAGAATATTTACAGATACCAATCTATTATCTGGATTGTTAATAGTAATCATCGCTGTACTTTGCATTGGGTTAGGACTCAGTTTCACGTTCTCAAAAACAATCTCTTCAGTGGATGTGAATTCTTCGAAAGGATTCGACCATTTTTCTTCAGTTAGAAACGATTCGTCAGTCAACGTTTTGAGGAAAGCGATCAAGGACTCTTTTTGAACATTAGAAAATCGAAACCCGCCATCAGGTATTAGGAAGGACCATTCATTTGCTACCACTTCTTCTGAATAAAAATCTACCACTTCCTCCAAACTTGCAAAACGACCATCATGCATATATGGTGCCGTCATCTCTATATTTCTGAGAGTTGGAAGTTTAAATAAATTATCTAGATTAGTCCACTCACCAGTACCAGCATCATCTTCATCTATTGGCAAACCATTATTAAATAGGGGAGGAAAAAACTCGAACAATGGCTGCTGACCTAAGTCGAGTGGAATACCTCCAAATAGAGCTGATGACTCAGAGCCTTGAACATGACAAAATGAACAGTTTGAGGCAAAGAGCTCTAACCCACGCATTTCTGATTCACTAAATCCTCCAAAATTTTCACTTGCTTCCTGATCAAATCTAGAATTAAATGTAACCATGGATTCAATAAACTGGACCAACGCATCTACGACTTTCTCTTCGTCGATGTCATCTGAGCCAAAGGCTTTTTCAAAAAGCGGTGGATAGTAATCTATAGAAGACAGCTTCTCTACAATTTCAATCATATTGGCCCCAATCTCATTTTCGTCAGTGAGTGGCAATACAATCATTTCATGTAAATCACTTCGACGCATATCCCACGCAAACGAGTGATTATTAGACCATCCCAAATCATTGAGATGCATTGAATTTCTCTTAGTTAAGGAGCTAATCCCTTCACTAAAATCTTTATCCTCAGTAAATGAAAGTGCTTGATCATGGCAAGTACCGCAAGAGATATTCTCCATAGCAGATAAGCGCTCATCATAAAAGAGTACTCTTCCAAGAGTGGCCTTATCGTTAGTTATTCCAGTGAAGGTTTGTGTGGTATCTATCCCCCCAGTTTCGTATCCAAAAATGGTATCACTATCAACAGAAGATTTTTTAATGTGATCAGGGATATCGATATCACCATAATTAAATGGTGTGTCAGGCAAATTAGGCCGCTCATCGACCATAGTCATTATAAAGGTAGAAGTCCTATCGGCTGTGAAGTTTGAAAGTGATAAGATTACAATTCCGATTACTGATAAGAGGATAAACTTGGATTTCATAATGACAATTGTTTTTAGCTAAAAATGATACATCATGAATATATGCTGTCTTTATTGAAATGTCTGATAAATGACAGTGATATATCACGAAGTTTTTAAGCTGCAAGACTTATTGTTACAATAATTGATATCCCTCAATATCCTATAAGATCCACAATTTGAATCCTGTTCAAACCGCAATTTAGGGCATTATTTGAGAGTTGAAGAAGGAAAAAGTATAGACCGAAGGTTATGGAAATCACTTGACAATATTTTCACCTACCTTTGCCCACTTTCAGAAAACTACAAAGCATCAAGAGATGAAAATTTTAATTGTCGGAGGTGGCAATATGGGCTTGACATATGCCAAAAGCTTACTAAATGCCCACATAGTTACCGAAGACAGCTTGATGGTATTGGAGAAATCCGAAGAGAAGGCCACCAAAATTAAAACCCTTAATGTAGGTACAGTTTTCGGAGAACCTGATAACTATATAAAAGAGGCAGATCTTATTATTCTGGCCGTGAAGCCGCAGGATTCAAGTGTCTTATTTGATAAGATCAAAGATTATATAGACCACCAACAAGTTGTTCTATCTATCATGGCAGGTATTCCTATCTCGAAAATATCTGATGCTGTTGGGTCAAAGAAAATCATAAGAGCAATGCCTAATCTTCCTGCTCAGGTAGGCTCAGGAATGACGGTATATACATCCTCAGAAGATGTTACCAGAATAGAACTCGTTATGGTGCAGAACATCCTTAACTCTACTGGCAAGACAATTTATGTAGACCAAGAAAAACTCATAGATGCTTCTACAGCTATTTCTGGATCAGGCCCTGCCTATGTATTTTTCTATATTCAGTCTCTGATCGATACTGCTCAGAATTTAGGATTTAATAAATCAGAGTCAGAATTATTGGCTTATACGACCTTCAAGGGAGCCATTGACCTCTTTAACAAAAATAATTTTAGCTGCGAGGAATGGATTTCTAAAGTAGCATCCCGAGGTGGCACCACGGAAGCTGCCTTAAATTCTTACAAGGTGAACGATGTGGCTAGCAAATTGCATAAGGCGTATGAGTCAGCTTACAACAGAGCTAAAGAGCTGAGCAATTAATTTAATTAACTGAATAGCGCATCTAAGATGCACCATAAATCAACAGACTCACATAGATAGTAATGCTATTCTAGTAAGTAAACTGATTTTATAATCCTAACCAAACTTAACGAGCACGAAGAAATCTCCACATTGTCGATTTGGAAAGTTCTCTATCTTCATTTTTTCAACTCTATCGGAGCGCAAGCGTAGCAGAGAGTTCTCCGTTCTCGTAATGGAACATTACATTTAATAGTCTCTCACCCGTTCGTCGAGACTTGTAGTCTCGATGCCATATACTTGCATAATAGCCACACTGCCTACAACTAACTGTGCACATGTCCTTCTGTAGAACGGCCATTGTTTTTAACGCCATTTAAAAACCTCCTCTAGCTAAAATGGCTAAAGGCCGTCCAATCAACTATCCATTAATAAATATCCTGCGGCCTAAAATGGTCTTTTCAGTTCATTAATTTGATATCTGCCTGTTACTTATTAGCGGTGAAGTGAGTCAGAATCATGAAAAAAAAGTATAAGACGATCATCTCCCAGTTCTATATGCTATCAACTGAATGAACTGGCTTGGCTTTTTGTACCTTTGCCCCTCATTTTTAATGAATAATATCATGGACTTTAAGAATCTGATTTCGCATTGTAAAGAGTATGGTTTCATTTTTCCTTCTAGTGAAATCTATGATGGGTTATCTGCCACCTATGATTATGGACCCTTAGGTGTAGAACTAAAAAATAACATCAAACAATACTGGTGGAAGAGTATGGTGCAAATGCATCAGAATATTGTTGGGTTGGACGCAGCAATATTTATGCATCCAAAAACTTGGAAAGCATCAGGGCACGTAGATGCTTTCAATGATCCTCTTGTAGATAATAAAGACTCAAAAAAGAGATATAGAGCTGATCAACTCATTGAAGGTTACGCAGAAAAAATCGAGGCCAAAATCCAGAAAGATGTAACCAAAGCAGCAAAGAAATTTGGTGATGAGTTTGACGAAAAGCAGTTCAGGGAAACCAATGGACGTATTCTTGATAGACAGAAAAAGATAGACTATGCTATTAACACCATGAACCAACATCTCAAAGATGAAAACATGGAAGGGTTGGGCGCACTGATTAATGAGTTAGAGATAGCTTGTCCAGAGAGTGGCTCACGTAACTGGACAGAGGTGAGGCAATTCAATTTGATGTTCTCGACACAGTTAGGGGCAGTAGCTGGTGAAGATGGCAAGATCTACCTAAGACCAGAAACAGCTCAAGGTATTTTTGTCAATTTTTTAAATGTGCAAAAATCCACCAGACAAAAGTTGCCATTTGGTATAGCACAAATTGGAAAGGCGTTTAGAAATGAAATAGTTGCCAGACAATTCATATTCCGTATGAGAGAGTTTGAGCAAATGGAAATGCAGTTCTTTGTCAAGCCTGGTGAAGAGATGAAGTGGTATGATTACTGGAAGCAGACTAGGCTAGAATGGCATAAAGCACTTGGCACACCTACGGAAAATTTAAGATATCATAATCATGATAATCTAGCGCATTATGCTAATGCGGCGGTTGACATAGAGTTTAAGTTTCCTTTTGGTTTCAGAGAATTAGAGGGCATCCACTCCAGAACAGATTTTGACCTTAAGAGTCACATGGAGTTGTCAGGTAAAAAATTACAGTACTTTGACCCTCAAGATAATCAAAGTTATGTGCCGTTTGTAGTAGAGACTTCGATCGGTTGTGATAGAATGTTTTTGTCTCAAGTAGCGGGCGCATTACAAGAAGAAACGGTACCTGATGCTGACGGTAAAGATTCTACACGTACTGTTATGAAGTTACACCCCTCATTAGCACCAGTCAAAGCTGCTGTATTGCCACTACTTAAGAATAAAGAAGAATTGGTGAAAGCCTCCAAAGATGTATTCAAAAAGTTAAGTGGTTATGTCAATTGTCAGTATGATGAGAAAGATGCAATAGGCAGAAGATACAGAAGACAAGATGCCATAGGCACACCCTACTCTATTACAATAGACTTCGACACCTTGGAAGATAATACTGTGACTATTAGAGACAGAGATACACTAGAGCAAAAAAGAGTTAGTATTGGAGAGGTAGGTAAGATCGTGAATGATAAGTGTAATGTACAAAACATACTCTAAGGCAATATCTGATTACTGAACATAGAGGGAAAATATGATAGATCACAGCAAAAAGACAATCATATTCGACTTTGGGAATATCTTATTGCCTTTAGATTACCCTAAGTGTTTTGCTGCCTTCAAAAAGGTGCTAGGCATTGACTTTTCTACAGGTCTCCCTGACAATACTAAAGCGCATCTTTTCAGATACGAAAAAGGAGAAATTAATACTGAGAGCTTTCTATGGCATCTGCAACAATTTAATCCACAAGCTGAGATAAGAGATATTATTGCAGCTTGGAATACCCTGCTTGTACCTGTACCTGGTTATAGATTTGACATGATTGCCTCGCTAAGAGATAAATATAATGTCGTGATGCTTAGCAATATCAATGACATGCACATGAACTGGATTCATAGCGATCTCAAAAAACGCTTGGATATTTCTGATTTCAGAGAGCAGTATTTCGATCAGGTTTTCTATTCTCATCTTATCGGATATAGAAAACCGGATGAGACTTGTTATGCCTATGTGCAGGCAGAATTGGGTATAGAAAATGGAAAAGACATCCTTTTTATCGATGACCTTGCTATCAATATAGATGCTGCTAAAAAATTTGGGTGGCGTGGTGTGGTGCACGACCCTTCCGATGAGATAGTAGAGAAAATAAGTAGATATAGTACTCTCCTAATTTAAGGAATTACTTTCTGATTATGATTGCTTAATTCCATAAGAAAAGCCAGATCCTCCGATCTAGCTTTTCTTGCGATTTGGACTATTACTTAAGCACTTGCTGCTGCACCTACCATATTGATATCCATCGTCGGGTATGGTATACCAATACCTCGCTTATCAAATTCTTTCTTCACATTCTCTTGCATGTAATATAACGTATCCCAGTAGTGCTCACTTTTACAGAATGGTCTTGTAGCTAAATTCACAGAGCTATCTCCTAACTCAGCAACCACAACACCTTGTGCAGGCGCATCAAGGATATATGGACAACCCTCTCCAACTTGGAGAATTACATCTCTTGCGTTATCTATATCATCATTATAACCAATTCCAAAGGTCAACTCCACTCCTACTTCTCCTTGCCCTGATATGTTAGTAATATCATTACCAGTAACATTGCTATTGGCAATAATTATTCTTTGGTTATCTAAAGTCTTTAGGGTTGTATTAAAAGCGTTAATGGCATCTACAGTTCCTACAGTGGCTCCTCCACCTATCTTCACTAAGTCTCCTACTTTAAATGGTTTGAATATCATCAGCATCACACCAGCAGCAGCATGTCCCAATGTCCCATTAAGAGCCATACCAATACCCACCATCAAAGCACTAAATATGGCAACAAATGAGGTAACATTTATTCCAAACATAGCCGCCACTGAAAGTAGTAGCATAAATTTTAAAGCGATATTTAATAGAGAAGCAACAAACTTACTCAGTGTTTGATCCATACCAGAGCGCGCAATGCCTTTCTGAGCCACCCCTACAATTCTCTTTATAATCCAAGATCCAATAATAAGGGTAACAATTGCCAACGCAACTTTCGGTGCATAATCTATAGCCATGTTTATACCCTTTTCCGTATAACCAGCTATTGCCGATACATTTTCTTCCATTAATTTTACATTTTAGTTTTGGAATTAGAAAGTAGCAAAAATCAACTCTTTTTTCTGAGATTAATTTTAATTAATCTTATTTATATGTTAATTATGGATCAAATGCCATTATTGGAACAAGAACTTGAAAAATTAAGAAAATACTGTGCTTTTCAGGACAGATGTCATTCTGAAGTGAGGTCCAAATTGTTATCTATAAAGGTATTTGGAGATGAACTTGAGGAGATTATAACTATTCTAATCAGTGAGGGTTTCTTAAATGAAGAACGATTTGCTCGTTCTTATTGCCGTGGAAAATTCAGGATGAAAAAGTGGGGTCGGCACAAAATCCGACAAAATTTGATAGCCAAAAAAGTATCAAAATATTGTATCAAAAAAGGAATGGAAGAGATTGACGAAGATGAATACCTCAGCACCTTGAATGCAACTCTCCTAAAAGCAATGGACAAGTACACTTCTTATTCTATACTAGTACAAAAAGATAAGGCAATCAAATATACTAACTCACGAGGCTACGAATTACCTCTGATATATAATGCTATCAGAGCATTAGAGCTGGACAATAATCTCAATTGAGAACTAATTTTATCAGCTAACTACAATAGATATAAAAATTACAAGAAGTCTGATAATGGTGAGTTTCACAGATTTCAAAGTAAGTTGCCTTAAAGATTAAAGCAAAAAAACATAAAAAAAAAAGCCCAGCCATATGCCTGAGCTTTATAGGATCTTATTTTGAAATCTCAATATCAATTAAGGTAGCCTCTTCTAAATATGATACCTTTTTTAGCATCATAGCCAGGTTTGACTCCCCTGTGTATAAGTGCCTGTTTGTAATTAAAGACTCTACTATCAATAATATATATCTTACATCCGATAGCCTTGTTCAACTCTTCGTGACTATTCCTCCACAAATATGCTAGCTCCTGCGCCGTCGTATTAAAATCTTTCGGCCATTTTTTGCTGATTACAATTTCAAGGGTGAATATGCCATTAGAAAAGTCAATCAGTTTTGATGAAAGCCCATATCCGACCCGATAATACATATCGGTCTCCATAAAGTGCTTTCGATTGATTTCTTCTATATTCATAGCATATTTGAGGGTGCACAAACTATGCCATAAAGCAGGTGATATATATAGCCGATTTAATATGTATAGTTAGCCTAAACCCCTTATTTTACTTGGTTTACAACGAATGATATAAGACGTATTTTGGATATATTTCATCTATAAAGTATTGAAATAGTAATCCTTAAGGTCAAACTTTATATTGGCATCTGATTATATTAGCTTGAAAATGAAACGACAGTAAAATGGAAGAATTAGGAGGTGTATTAATCTTAGGAATTTTAGCACAATGGGTCGCTTGGCGTATTAAAGTGCCTGCTATACTACCCTTATTGCTTATAGGATTGGTGGTAGGACCCTTTTCAACACTCTGGACAGCAGATGGTCTGAAGTTGTTAGACCCTGTATGGAACGAAGAGCTTGGACATGGCTTGTTTCCTAAGGAACATCTATTTCATTTTGTAGAATTGGCTATAGGCCTGATACTATTCGAGGGTGGCCTCAGCTTACAACGTGACGAACTCAAGGGAGTAGGTCCCTCTATTATCAATCTGATAACCTTAGGTTCTCTGGTCACTTTTTTGGGAGGAGCGATCTTAGCCCATTTTATTATGGATTTGAATTGGGCTCTGTCATTTTTGTTTTCAGGTTTGATCATCGTGACAGGCCCTACAGTTATTGGACCAATCCTCAGAAATCTACCGCTCAAGCGAAATGTATCAGCCATCCTTAAGTGGGAAGGGATATTGATAGATCCTATTGGCGCCTTAGTGGCCGTTTTGGTTTACGAATTTATCCATATCTCACATAGTCCTGAATTTGGAGGAGGTGGTGCATTTACGGGAGAAGCATTCAAGCATTTTCTACTGATTTCTCTTGTTGGTACCGCGCTAGGTTATTTCTTAGCCCATGTCTTGCGTATATTTCTACAGAAACATTGGGTGCCACACTATTTATTGACAGTATTTACTCTAGCCTTTGTACTAGCTGCATTTGTGGGTAGTCATAATCTGGTTGCTGATTCTGGCCTTTTGACAGTCGTCGTGCTAGGGATGGTCGTTGGTAATATGGAAATGCCTCATAAGAACGAAATCATCTATTTTGGAGAATCCATAAGTATATTGCTTATAGCCGTCCTATTTATATTGCTATCAGCTAGTATGAATATTGAAGATCTTAGACTACTTCTAGATTGGAGAGTTGGACTCCTATTTGCCGCTATCATTTTTGTCCTGAGACCAATTGGTGTCTTTCTCAGTACTATGAAATCCAGCCTCACTACTAATGAAAAACTATTTGTAAGCTGGGTTGGACCGCGGGGAATTGTCGCTGCAGGTATCGCCTCACTCTTTGGTAGTAAGTTGGCTGCAGAGGGCATTCATGGTGCCGAATATATTACACCCCTGGTATTCATGGTCGTACTTGGTACGGTTATACTTAACGCTACTGGAGCAGGTATTATAGCCAAATTGCTTGGTGTACTTCTTGAGAAAAGCAATGGCATACTCATGGTCGGTGCTCATAGAGCCAGTCGACTCATCGCCAAGTATCTCAAGGATAATGGCAAACACGTAATCTTAATTGATAGCAATACAGGCAACATAGACAAAGCACATGACGAAGGTATAGATGCCTTTACTGTAGATATCTATAAGGATGATTTGAGAAATAATGCCGATCTTAATGATGTAGGTATATTGATGGCTATGACGGGAAGTGCAGAGGTCAACGAGTACACTTTGAGTAATCTCACTAAAGATTTTGGAGAAAACGGCGCTTACAGATTAACTTCTGTCAATGAACTTCAAAATCCAGAATCAGTCAGTCCTCATAATCTTTTCTCTAAAAATGATGATTTTATCAATCTACTTGAAGTCGCCAGAGATTACCCTTCGATATCTGAGATAGATATTAATAGTGCAGAAGAACTCAATCAATTATTGTCCCAGATTAATGAACAGGAAAAAGCTATTCCTCTATTTATCAAACGAGCAGAATCAGGAGAATTTGATATTGTCTTATCTGGAAATAATGGCCAAAACCTGACTTACATGGAAGGTGATAAACTTATTTACCTAGGAAAATTCAATCACTCTGTAGAACCCGTAGAATGAAGATCAAGGCCTCACTAATCACTTTGTATTTGATATTGGTGACGGCAACTGGAGGTCTCTCTCAAGAGAATAGCTGTAGTGAGTTGGGGGTATGGGTCTGGCATATAGAGCAGACTGGTATGACCCATTCACAATTAGCTAACAATTTAAGCAACAGAGGTGTGAAAAGAGTCTATGTAAAAGTGGCCGATGGCACTAATAATCCAACTAGCTGGCCTGAAGTAGTTGACCAAGAATTGGTATCAAGTTATAAAAGTAAAGATTTGAGTATTTGGGGTTGGTCGTATAACTACCCCACTTCAGATTTTAAAAGACAAGCTGATGCATTGTATCAGGCAGCAGAGACGGGATATGATGGTTTCGTAGTCGATGTAGAAATGGAGTTTGACAACAATCCGCAAGCATTAGATGCCTTATTTTTCGCTTTTCATGAGGCTAAACTAAGAGCCATAGCTGATGGTCACACTACTATGGACTTCCAACTCTACTGCACAACTTGGGGTAATCCCAAAGATCACCTATTCAGCATTTCATCTATTGATCCATATGTAGATGGATTTATGCCACAGACTTATGTAGAGTTTTGGGGACCTTCATTTGTATCAGACATCACTTTCTGGATAGAAGAAGGTAACAAAGAGTATGTTGATCTCGGAGCTACAAAACCTATTCATCACATAGTATCTAAAGTAACAGAAGTGATGACAGCAGATCATATCAATGAATTTATTACTGCCTCAGGATCTGAAACCAGTATATGGAGGGTGCCTGGATCTTCAGTACCCTTCACTGTATGGGAGGATTGGAATGGCGTAGATTGGAACCGCAATTTCTGCACACCAACTTCTACTGACGATATTTTAGACCGTAGACTGATGGCTTACCCTAATCCAACATCAGGGCTTGTTTATTTAAGCCACAATGTAGATGGATACAAATTATCAGACGCTATAGGTCGCTTAGTGCGCTCATCTAATAAAAGATCAAATATTATAGATATCACTACTTTACGAGCAGGTATTTATGTCCTAAGATTGGGCGAAGCATTGCAGCAACCCATCATGATTGTTAAACACTAAGTTCTAAATTCCAGCATATGCCTAACAAAAAAAAGAGTTATACAGGGTTGCTGCATAACTCTTTTCGTTTTATTTTCTGAAATTAAATGACTATTCCTTGGTGAGTCTAATGACCTTTAATGTTTCTTGTTTTCTATCCAAAAGTCTTACTAGGTAAAAACCATTTTCTAAGTTAGACACATCATGTACCTTTCCTGACCTGTGGTTATCTGAATAGATATTTTTACCAATGATATTGAAAATAGCGACTGAAGCAACATTGCTATCATCAGCTACTTGAAACATGTCTACTGTTGGGTTAGGATAAAGAATCAGACTCTCACTTTCACCTGCATCTACTGTACTGGTTGTTGTAGTCTCTGCAATGAAAGTTAAAACTAATTCCTTTATTACTACAGGATTGTTTGATTCACATTCTTCTATCAATCTATAAACAACATCATGCTCACCAGCCACACCATTTGCTTTGACCTCTACCTTATACCAAGGGATTGATTCTCCAGCTTCAAGGATATTAACGCCACTGCACGGAGCTGATTCCGTACCATCTGGATAACATATATTGGAATCACAAATAGAGAATACCCATTCTCTAGGCACATTTGGCCCTTTGTATAACTCCCAATAAAATCTTGCTTGCTCTGTTCCTATATTAGAAACACTGAACTCATATTTGATATCCCCAGTCGCAGGACCATTAAGCTTAACCTCTTCAATCATTTCTAGCTCTTGGCCAAAAAGTGAACTGCTTAGGAAAGCTAGTAGGATTATCGAATATAATTTCATAGAAATCTTATTATTACAAATATAGAACAATAAAAAATGAGTTTCCCCATTATAAGACGATAAGTTAGCTCAAATAAGCGCTAATAATTTCTTAAAAGGATAGCTGACGACAAGCACTTTACTTTTTCATGAACTTGGGCAACGTCAAATCATTATTTCATAATACTGAATTTTCGAGCCACTATGCCACTTAAGTGATTGATAATCAGTGTATAATATCCTGAGTCATACTCCTCTACATTCAGCGTCATATCTAAACCTTCACCAGTTGTTTCAGCAGACATTTTGGAGACTAGTTGATTTGACATATTATATATTTCTATAACAAAATTTTCAGCTCTCAATCTTTCTGCCTTCAAATGTAAGATTGAAGAGGTTGGATTGGGGTAAATGTCTACACCAATCTGTGAAAATGATGCTGCAGTTGAACTCACAAAATTGAGAAAATCTTGTTTGGCTGATACTATCTCGCCTGTCTCTACATCGACTATATAGCCAACCAATCTGATATTTCGATCATCAAAAATAGAAGGTAGTACATAGTCTATTTCAAAGGAGGTCGATTCTTGAAAATTTAGCGTCTCAAATGAACCAATAAGGCCATCGTAACCTCCAATTACATCTCTTACCACATTATTATATATCAATTCTTCAGCTGGCACAGGGTCTGGAAGTAGTTGCCAATTAACGCCATCTATTCCAACTAATGGAACATCAAATGCATCCTGGCTGTAATTATTAGCTTGAGCAAAGTCTGGGGTAGTTCCTCTAACCAGATTTTCGACTACAAATAGCCCAAATCTATAATCAGACTCATCCATTGTAGTCAGAGCCTGAGCTTCGAATTGTATGTCTAATTGTCTTGCAACAGGGTCAAAGGTATTAGTAAAGTCAAATATGGCGGGACTTACTGCAACAGCGCTAAAGTCATTCTCAACAAAACCAGATACAGATCCTGGTAACACAGACTGCAATCTATTAATTGCCAAAGAAGGATATCCAGCAAAGCCTTCAATATTTTCTATACCTAAACTTGCTACAACATTTTCCATTGGATCTTGGTCATGGATAGAGACGACGATGGCATCAGGAAATAAAAAATTGATAAGTAGCTTTTCTGTCAAACCTTCTGGACACCATCCACAGGTTGTACTTGTGGCTTCTTCTATTATTAAAGTCCTCTCCACGGGATCAGTAATTGGAATCACGGTGTGATTTGGTGAAAAACCAAGCTCAGCACCATCATTGGTAAGTACCCGTATATCAAAGTCAAATCGCTGTGGATTAGTTAAATCTATCGTCTGAGAAAAAACAAATGATTCTGTATCAGTCGGATTCAGTGAGATATTATCAATAATAAGTTGCTCGGAAGCTTCCCCATTCATCTCCATCTGTAAGGTCAGTTCAGTCATTGTCTCTGTTCCTGTATTCGTCACAATAACTTCAAACTTCAAATCACTTATGTCTTGATATCTTGGACAACTGACACTTACAAGTTCGCCCGAAAGCCCAGATGGACTTCGTATGGCAAGAAAGTCATCAATCGCCAAAGCAAACTTGTCGGTACCATTTTGCTGAATCCCAACATGGATTGTTGACCCCGCATAGGAGTCTAATGCTATAACGTGTGTAGTTTGATTGGGAGATTCATCCACTACTTCCATAATTAATTCAGTAAAATCTACTATGTCACTTCCAGTTGTAGATATCCATATATTATAGGATTCCAACCTACTCCCTTCCCCGCTCAAGGAATTGGCTTTCCAGCTTATACGAGCACCCTGATCCGGAATTGTTATCGCAGGTGAAATCAACCAATTATCAGCCATACCTCCACCATCAAAGGCAGATACACCTACAGCTCTGATATCATTTGGACCATTAACTGGAATGACATTGAATGCCCCACTTAATCCTTGGAATGTAGCCTCTAGAGGTAACAAATCATTATCGATTGTTACAAAAGGAGTTAGGGCATTATCCTGAAAATTAACATAGAGTAGTGTATCCTGTGCATGAACTTGACTTATGCTTAACATCAATATCATAACAAAGAATAGTCTCTTACTGGCCTTTAAATTTTGCATGCTAGTAGTTTCGCTCAAAATTAATGTATTATAATTTTCTTTATTTCATATCTATCTCTCGATGAGATTCTTATCAGATATAAACCTCGATCTAAGTGACCTAAGTCCAATTGTATTGTTGAGGTCGAGACCACTTGCTTAGATTCTATTTCTTCTCCATCTACAGACATTATTGAAATCCCTACTGGGTCTTTCTGGTCGCTAATTAGATCTATTGCGACATCACCTGAGCTCGGATTTGGATATAAGACGACTTGATTATTTTCATTCGAATTATCTGTACTTGTAATGCCCTCTATACAAGATTCCAATTCAGGTTGCCAAAAATCAAATGAGGGCGGCTGTGGAATACCAATCTGAACAGCAAGGACTTCGGAATCTGCTACATTTTCAGGATTAGGACATATCATAACAAAATATGGTAGTTCGCCCGTGTTGAGGCCATGTATATCATTAAAGTGCAGGCGATATAGTTCGTTCTCAGATGTAAAGGCTACCTTAGGATAGGTGGCTCCCCATCCCAAACTATTAACAATATCATTGTCATCGCTTGGCTCTATATCTATACCAATAACTTCCAAATCTCCATCACCACTTCCATTTCGTACATACCAGTCATTGAGAATGGGGGTTGTAATTTGACAGGGTGTGCACCATGAGGCAAAGAAATCCAGTACTATGGTTTTATTCTGAGCTAATAACTCATGGACATTAATTAACTCTCCCTTGGAATCGACCACATCATAATTAGGTACTGAGGGGAATATGCTCACTGTACCTTCTAGAGGTTCTGGAAAGGCTATACTATTAACTACAATATTTGTGATAGTATAACTTTGATTCTCACCAACACCATATTCTAGTAGCGTTTCTGATTGAATAGTAAAAGTTTGCCCAGGTAATAATTCAATCTGGTGGTTTTCCATATAGACGTTGCCCATAGCTTCTATATCAAAAGATACGTCAGAAATAATATCTGTTCCCACATTCACAAAGTCAATCAGAACTTGCTTAGACCCAGAAAGTCCAGCATCTATATTGAAACCAGCTTCCAAAAAAGTCGTTTGACTTAAGGTAACCCTATTAATTCTGGCATCAATTGGCAAACTTGTTCTTACAATAACATCATCCAGAGCAAGTGCTTGCTTATTATTGGAATTATTACGGAAGGCCAGGTGAACTGATTGTCCCTCATACAAACTCAAATCTAAGATTCTGAAAGTGGGATTCTCGAACTCTGCAACGACTTCAAAGATTGGTGTAAAACTATCTAAATCAGTACCAGAAGTAGAGATCAAGACTTGATACCCATCTCTAAAACTTGGATTTAATGAGAAAGCACGCCACTCCATCACTGTGCTAGCTCGTATATCGATGAGCGGAGTAATAAGCCAATCATCAGCAGTACCAATTGGATTAAACCAAGAAGGACTTACGGCTGTAATGTTATTTTGCGATAAACCTACAGCAGACCATTGGGAAGGAGAATTGGGAATACCTAAGTCCTCAGCCAAAGCATCAGCAACAATAAGACCATCATTATCTATAGAAATCATATTTCCCAGGCCATTTTCAAAATCCTGCGTAAATAAAATTTCTACTTGAGCTTTTAAATCATTAGCTACTGACACAGAAACAATGAGAATCAATAGAGGCGCTAGTCTCATAAAGTTATATAGATAATATTTCATAATCATAAATGTACCCGCTGTCAATTTGTTATAAAGAAATAGCGAGTGTCAATGGTATTGATATTTATTTTAATAAAACGTTTTACAAAATACCTATGAGGCCAAAAAGAAAATTAGATTTGTATTTTAACATGTTATAATTTCTTTAATAAAACAACCTAAGATATCCTTCAATCATTATAAGGATGTTACTAAGTAAAATTCAACTTTATTCACATCTTGATTTGTCAAACATGAAAATAGTTATTATTGGAAATGGGATTAGCGGGATTACTTGTGCTCGCTGGTGCAGAAAGTTAGGAGATGAAGAAATAACTGTCATTTCTTCAGAAACTGAATTCTTTTACTCTAGAACAGCACTAATGTATGTCTATATGGGTCACATGAGGGCTGAGGACGTCAAGCCATATGAAGATTGGTTCTGGAAGAAAAATCGCATCGACCTTCTACAAGCTCATGTCACAGATATCAATTGGGACAATAAATCATTAACAACAAAGGATGGTCAGACCATTTCTTATGACAAATTGGTCTTAGCCCTTGGATCAAAATCTAACAAATTTGGCTGGCCAGGTCAAGACTTGAAAGGTGTAGGAGGACTCTACCTTTGGCAAGACTTAGAAAATATGGAAGCATACACGCCTGGACTCAAAAGAGCGGTGATATGTGGAGGTGGACTAATAGGTATAGAGATGGCAGAAATGTTCAGGTCCAGAAATATTGACGTGACTATGCTTGTAAGAGAATCATCGTACTGGAATAATATACTTCCTGCTGAAGAATCAGAAATGATAAGTCGTCACATAAAGCATCATCACATAGACTTAAGACTTGGGGTGAATCTTGAAGAGATTCACGATGATGGTACAGGCACTGCCAATGCAGTGACCGTCAAAGAGACTGGCGAAAAAATCTCATGCGGATATGTAGGTCTAACTGCCGGTGTAAGTCCTAACATAAGCTTCTTAAAAGATACTGGATTAGATATAGGCAGAGGCATCAAGGTCAATGATAAATTAGAAACCAATATCAAAGATGTCTATGCCATTGGAGACTGTGCAGAGTTATCAGATCCTCAGCCTGGACGGCGAGGGGTAGAAGCGATCTGGTACACAGGTAGGATGATGGGTGAAACAGCAGCTTATAATATCAATGGCAAGCCAAAATCCTATGACCCTGGCATTTGGTTCAATAGTGCTAAATTCTTAGATATAGAATATCAGGTATATGGTGAAGTACCGGGACAAATGCCAGAAGATATGGCTACACTATACTGGGAACACGCTGATGGAGAAAAGAGTATAAGAATCAACTATGACAAAGCGGATAAGCACATTCGAGGCTTCAACCTTATGGGAGTTCGATACCGACATGAGGTATGTGAAAAATGGCTTGCCAATAAGACACATGTAGAGGAGGTATTACAAAATCTAGGTCTTGCTAATTTTGACCCAGAATTTTATGAAGAGTATGAGAATGATGTCATCAACTTATACAATAAGCAAGAAGGATCAAATATTACCCTCAAAACCAAAAGAGGATTAGATAAAGTCCTTTCATTTCTAAAAAGATAATATCCAGATCAAATGAAAATATTACAGACAATTGGTAGCCTACTTGTTATAGCAAGTATCCTCGTATTCATAGCAATGCTAGGGTTGGGTACTAAATCAATTAACGTTAATAAATTACCTGGCAATAATGTGCATCAGAATGTTGCGATTGCACAAGCAATTAATGAACTGGGAGCAGATACCAAAAAGGTAAATCATATTGGATTCGTTTCTTTAGCTTCTGAGGTGATTGATAAAGCGAATGAAATTCAAGAAGCCAGATTTAAAGAAAGTGGGGCGCCTGATGGCGTAGGAGAATGGGACTTCAGATTTGGTGGCAATGCAACCAGTTTCAAACAAAAATTAGCTTCTACCGCCATTGCTCAGGGCCCAGTACAAAGTAATCCTTGGTTGTTCTTTTTCTTAACTTTTGGATTAGCTGTCCTAGGTGGTTTGTTTTTTATTCTTCCAAAATTTAAAGAAAGTGCAGGCATCAAACATGATGGCATATATCATAGTAGCCTAACTAGCGGACTCAAATTTGGCCTAAGATCAATAGTGCTTACGGCAGGAGTGATTGGCACCCTGGTTTATGGATTTGTAAAAGAGGGTAATTTGTTTTGGCCATTAGTTACGACTGTTGTAGCTATACTATTTATCTATTTTGTTTTTATCCGTGAAAAGTCAAAAGGGAAAGATCCACAGCGATCTGCGTCACCTGCGAATACAGCTTGGTTAGGAGTAATTGCAGGCATAATGCTAGTCGGATTCTATATCTTACTTTATTGGAAGCCAGAGTATATACAGAACTGGGTAACCATGGTAGATCCTGTCAGTGAAATGTTGAATGGTGGCAAGGCGAGCAGATGGTTTTTATATGGACTTCTATACACAGTAATAATGGCTGTAATGGGCATCCGTATGTTAGCCAAATATCAGCATAACAAATACCAAAGAGTCAGAACATATTCAGTCATGTTCTTTCAGACTGCATTCGCCTTTCTGATACCTCAAATGATCAGTAAGTTGAATGCAACTAATGCCTATGATAATCCAATCCCTGCACCAGATTTGAAAAATATGTGGCCATTAGATTACTCATTTTTCTTTAACTATAGGTTGGATGAGATGGTTGCTAATGGATCTATTGGGATTTTTATGCTTGTCTGGGGAATTGCGCTTTTTGTGATTGGTGTTCCTGTCTTTGTATACTTCTTTGGTAAGAGGTGGTATTGCAGTTGGGTTTGTGGGTGTGGAGGATTGGCCGAGACGCTTGGAGATCCATTTAGACAAATCTCTGATAAAAGTCTCAGAGCATGGCAATTTGAAAGATACATCATCCATGGTGTGATGGTTGCCGTAGTATTGATGACACTAGGGGTCTTATATACCTATTTTTCTGGAAGCTATTCCGTACTTGGCATCAATACAGAATCATTGAAGACATGGTATGGTTTTTTCATTGGAGCTGGATTTGCGGGAATTGTAGGTACTGGATTTTATCCATTGATGGGTAATAGAGTATGGTGTCGATTTGGTTGCCCTCTAGCAGGATATCTTGGCCTCATTCAGAAATTCAAGTCTAGATTTAGAATAACTACTAATGGTAGTCAGTGCATCTCGTGTGGTAACTGTTCTACTTACTGTGAGATGGGTATCGACGTTAGATCATATGCGCAGAAAGGGCAGGATATCGTTAGATCATCTTGTGTAGGCTGCGGTGTGTGTTCTGCAGTATGTCCAAGAGGTGTATTAAGGTTAGAAAATGCAGCAGGTGATGTGGATACAAGAACTGTAGAAGAAAGAACGGTGCATATCAAAGACCTTATGACATAATATTTTAAAATAAATTTTTCATTTGTGGAAGGAGTCAACAAACACTTATTAGATGCATTTATAGCTGCGGCTTTAAGGGAAGACATTAAGGATGGCGATCATACCTCTCTAGCTTGCATAGACCCTTCAGCAACTGATACAGCAAAACTTCTTGTCAAGGATGAAGGAGTAATAGCTGGAGTGGCCTTCGCAGAGTATGTCTTTAGAAAGTTAGATCCTGAATGCAAATTCGATGTCTTCATAGAAGATGGCAGTGTTGTTAAGTATGGTGACATAGCCTTTGAGGTAACGACAAGTTCTCAAGTCTTGCTCAAAGGAGAAAGACTAGCCCTAAATACGATGCAGCGATTGAGTGGTGTCTCATCCATGGCAAGAAAATTCAAGGATTTGGTTGCAGACTTACCAGTTACTATCCTGGACACTAGAAAGACAACTCCGCTGATGAGGTTTCTTGAAAAGTGGGCGGTTCGTATTGGCGGCTGTACTAATTATAGGGACGGCCTATATGACTGGATCATGATTAAAGACAATCATATAGATGCATGTGGAAGCATAACGGAAGCAGTGAGCAGAGTCCATAAATATTTCAAGGAGAATAAAAAAGAACTTGGGATTACCGTAGAAGTCAGAAATCTTACAGAATTAGATGAGGTGCTCAAAGCAGAACCAGTCACAAGAGTCATGCTCGATAACTTCGAATTAGGTATGTTGAAGGAAGCTGTCAAAATTATAGGTGACCAATGCGAATCAGAAGCTTCTGGAGGTGTTAATCTCAATACAGTCAGAGCGATTGCAGAAACAGGAGTGGATTTTATATCTGTAGGTGCATTAACTCACTCAGCAGGTTCACTGGATATGAGTCTAAAAATTAAAAAAGAGTCCTAAGTCAAAAAGAATCTTCATAGAGTTAAAAAAAATGAGGTCGTCTAGCTTTAAAAGTTAGACGACCTCAATTAGTAAAAGGGTGTTTGTTATCTCTAATTAACTTGGATAGCTCATTAACAAAAACAACACTAAAAGTGTAGAACATAACAACACCAACCAAAATCTCACATCTGCGAGAATGTTTTGGCTCTCCTCCTCAATCATGAGCAGTTGATTTTTGGTTATTAAACAAATAGAGTAATGTCAACCCAAACAGTCCAAAAAAGATACCATAACAATTATACTATATATGATGTCTAACCCAATTAAATAGGTGATTATTAGGTAGTTATGATATGACAATTTAATGCCAACCGTATTGTTCTGAAAGTGCAAGATTTATAGGTAGAACATATGACCTATGTATATTATAACAAGCAATTACCTATCTAAAAAATACCCAATTCATTTAGGTGTGAGAATCTCGATCAGCTAAGACGAGATGAGAGAATGGCTTTATTTATTTTTTTGACCAAAGACGGACCGCTGTATACCAGCCCTGAGTAGACCTGTACCAAATTTGCTCCAGCACGTAGCATATCGAGTGCATGTTCTGGCTCACAGATGCCCCCTACCCCTATAATTGGGATGTCTTTATCTTGAGATCTTATATATGACACGACTTCTAATGCCCTTTCCCTAAGTGGCTGCCCGCTCAATCCTCCATTACCAATGTTCTTTAGTTGATCATCTGAGACCGATAAACCTTCTCTTTTTATAGTCGTATTGGTGGCAATCAACCCGTCTACTTTCTGTGTTCTGACTATGTCCAAAACATCATTTATCTGCTCATTGCCCAGATTAGGAGAAATCTTAAGAAAGACTGGTAAGTTATGAGCTTTCTGAGACCTGAGGCTTATGATATGGGCCAATAATTTTGATAGCGGTTCTTTGTCTTGTAAAGAGCGCAGACCTGGTGTATTAGGCGAGCTTACATTGACTACAAAGTAATCCACCAAATCATATAGCTTATGAAAACAAGCTTCGTAATCCAAATGGGCACTTTCGTTAGGCGTCACTTTGTTTTTTCCAATATTGCCGCCAATGATGAGTTTATCTTTCCCATACTTTCTTAGTCTGGTGACCATAGCGTCTACGCCTTCATTATTAAAGCCCATTCTATTGATGAGCCCTTTATCTACTGGCAATCTGAATAGTCGTGGTTGCGGATTTCCTGTTTGTCCAACCGGGGTGACGGTTCCAATTTCTATAAATCCAAATCCTAAGGCTGACATTGTTTTATAATATTTCCCGTCCTTATCAAACCCAGCAGCCAATCCTACAGGATTAGGAAAGGTAATGCCAGCAACAGTCCTTTGCAATCGATTATCCTCCAGCGTATATCTGGATTTAACTATAGCACTGAGAATTGGGATAGAGAGGATTATCTTAAAGAGCTTGGTACTTATAAGGTGAGCTCTTTCAGGTGCAAAAAGAAATAAAAGTGGTTTTATTAGTTGATACAATCTCTATTTTATTTCGCCAGATAACTTATCTAAGTCACGTATAAGAAGGCGCTTTCTATTAAATGTAATGATATCCGAAGTCCTTAGTTCATTGAGTACAGTCGTCACGGTCTGTCTTGAGGTCGCTGTTAGATTTGCAATTTCTTGATGCGTAATAAAATTTCTGACAACCCACTCGTAACCTACTCTTTGTCCACTCTTTCTCACAAGGTCTGTAAGATACTCTATAATTCTACTTCTAGAATCTTTAAAGACAAGTGATTGCAGTCTATTCTCCATCTCCAATACCTTAGAACCCATGATTTTCATGAAGAAAATACTGAGGGAACTTCTATCCTTTATTAAGTTTTTCATCTCAGCAGATTCAATACAACATAGTGTAGTATCCTCCACAGCAATAGCGTAATCTCTTCTTTTGTTTTCTCCAATTAGAGACAACTCACCAAAAACCTCTCCTTTGTTGAGAATGGCCTTAATAATTTCTTTTCCGTCATCTGACGCCGATCCAATTTTTACCCTTCCATCGCTGATGAAGTATATTAAATCGCTTTTGTCCTCAGGTAGGTAGATGTACTCATTCTTTTTAATAGCTTTCTTAACATTATCACCATTGACATGCACTCCGAGTTTACTAGAGCAAAGAATGTTACTCAAATCCATACCCTCTAGATACCATATTGACTTATCGTTCATTTGGATTGTATTTATGTAACAAAAAATAACTTTTTAGAATATCCCATTATCATATGGAATACTCAAGTGGTAGCTTAATCACCGAGGCTTAAGCTTAAACTCTGATACGAGTTGTTCAAACATCGGGTTCTTATGCTTAAACAACTCATACTTTTCTTTGGTTGTGAAATGTTTGATTTTTTGTGGCGCCTGGTAATCAGGAAAGGCGCTTAAATCCACTAAAAAGCGAATAATTAAGTCTTTCTTAGGAAATAATTCACGAATTTTTTCAACTAATTCCATCTCCTGACGGATCATATCTTTGAAGATTTCTGTAGGCGTTTTGATATAAATCATGTTTCCATCAATTATAATCTTACAATAATCTATGGCGGACTTCAAAGAATTTGATTTTGTTTCCGCTTTTTTATCAAGAAAGACTTTGTAGATTTCTTCAGTTGTAAATGGCACCTCAATCGCCATTGTTTCATCTTCTTCCTTCTTGATATCGGCTACCAACTGATCTATGTCAGCAGAAATTGAAGGAGTAGATAGGTTAGAAATTTTATCCACTTTGGGTTTATTCGGATTAGGTCCTGCCTCAGATTTTGGCTTTTTTTCCGTCACCTCGGTGGTGCTCTTCTTTTGGTTGGTAGGAGCATGAGATGATTCTTTTACAGAAGATAGTTGTATGGTTTTAGGCCCTGTTATAACTTTTGGAGCTGGAGCAGCCACTTTGGAGGTTGTCGTTTCTGGATCATTGGGCAGATCATAGACTTCCTTGTGCTTTGAGGTAACTACACTTGTGTTAGTCGTTTTTTTTTTCTCTATAAGACGGTTGAGATATGCAATTTTGCTGAGCGCGATCTCCAATGTCAATCGCTTATTCTGAGATCGCGGCAAATTCATATCAGCCTTATCTAATAGAGACAAGGAAGATAATAGGAAGGCAGAACTGGTTAAAGTCGCTTGATGTTCATATCGCTTGCTTAAGCTCTCGCCAACATCCATTAGAGCAGCGGTCTTTGTATCCTTAATGAAAAGAAGTTGACGCATATGCTCCATCAATCCCAAAATAAATTGTTCTACATCAAATCCTTTCTTAATAATATCGTCTAACGTGACCATGAGATTTGCCAGGTCTTCCTTAATGGATGCATCCACTATTGTAAAATAGTAGTCATGGTCCAGTACATTAAGGCTTTCTGCGACCGCCTTATAGCTAATATTGCCATCTACTGAACTAACTATCCTATCATATATTGATAAGGCATCCCTCATGGCACCATCCGCCTTCTGTGCAATAAGGTGCATCGCATCATTATCCAATTTTCTACCTTCCTTCTCTGCAATTTGCTGCAACTGATGAACGATATCCGATACCTGGATTCTTTTAAAATCAAAAATCTGACAACGAGATAGAATTGTCGGAATGATCTTATGTTTCTCGGTAGTTGCTAGTATAAATTTCGCATAAGGTGGTGGTTCTTCTAAAGTCTTCAAAAAGGCATTGAAAGCCGCCTGGCTAAGCATATGGACCTCATCTATAATATATATTTTGAAAGCACCTTGTTGGGGTTGAAATCTGACTTGATCATTAAGTGACCTTATATGTTCAACACTATTATTAGAAGCTGCATCCAATTCAAAAATATTGAAAGATGCATTCTCTTCAAGCGCCTTACAAGCACTGCATTCGCTGCACGCCTTGAAGTCCTCACTTAGGTTTTCACAGTTTAACACTTTTGCTAGTATCCTTGCCGAGGTCGTTTTACCAACTCCACGAGGTCCAGAAAATAAGAAAGCGTGTGCCAACTTATCCGTCTTAATGGCATTCTTAAGCGTAGTCGCTATATGATCTTGGCCGATGAGATCATCAAAGTGTTGTGGTCTATATTTTCTGGCTGATACTATAAAACTCATATGCCTTAGTCAAGAGAAGCGAATATATTACATATGGACTCTATATTAAGCGTGATGTTGGCATTTTCAAAGTGATAGTGGATAATTCCTTCAAAGAACCACCTTAGAGTGCCTATCAAATATGACAATTACTTTACATTTTATAGATCCATTTCATTTATTGGCCCAATATGTGTGTTAATTGTAGGTTGCGAGTAGGGGCTTTGTAGGATTCTGATGTCTTAGGTACAGTATACACCTTTATGTATCTTAGAATGAGGATAAAGTCAACTTTGACAATCATAATGCGAGTCTTGCCGTTTATGGCTCTTGTATTAGTAGCCAACAACATTGCTGCCAGCAGCGATTTTAGTTTCTCTGCTACTACCATAGACGAGACCTGTGATCTCGATAATGGACAAATAATTATATCTGCCGTTGGAGACACTTCAGGTGTCATGTTTTCGATAGATAATGGCATTACTTTTTTCAGAATTACACATTTTCGAAATCTTCCTAGTGGAGACTATTTGGTGATAGGAAGAACAGCAAATTGTCAACCTCCTGTTCAGTCTGTTCAGATTGCAAGAGCACCCTTACCTACCGTATCTATAGAGAGTAATTGCATAGACGGATTCAATCTGGTCACAATTACCCCAACCGTAGAAGGGGGTATAAGGCCTTTTACATTCGATTGGGAGGGGCCAAACAGTAATTCCATGTCTGAGATTCTCAATATGGTAAGCCCAGGTGTGTACCGCCTGACAATAACCGATAGACTTGGATGCACCTTCAGTGACACATTGAATGTAGAACAATGTTGTGCCTTGGATTTAGAATGTGAACTTGATGCACCAGTTGTTTCTTGCGAGAATACCTTTTCTGAAGTGGACCCTGTATTACTGGACCCAAATTCGGAAAACGAGTTACTAACTATGGCACTTTCAGATATAGGTATCACTATTAATAGTGGGCAATGTGGTGGACTCACTGTATCTGTATTGGAATCTGAGGATATTCCAACCAATTGCAATAACGATACGCTTTATATCAATAGAGAATATATTATCTCTGATAGCGGTTCAGAGCAAACATGTTTTCAAACACTCAAAGTAGCCAATGCCCTACCTATAGGTATTGACGAAGAAGCTGGCTCTATAACTGTAAGCTGTGATGAAGATATCCAAATCGCTTTTGATAACTGGATATCAAGCCATGGTGGTATGGAATTTACAGCCTGCTCTCCTGACTCAGTGGCCTATTCAACCATCCCTGATGTGCCTCTACTTAATGTCGGTTGTAATGAAATGACTGAAGTCACTTTTGTGGTAGTTGACCAATGTGGTAATTCATTATCAAGTATTGGGCAATTCTTTACTATAGATGCCGAATCTCCAGAGTTAGACTGTCCTGACAATCTAGAACTTGCAGCAGAAGACCCTGAATTAGAACAGACAATCACAACTTGGAGAAATTCTGCTTCAGTGATAGATAATTGTAGTCAGCCAGATATATCAGACAACTTTATGGCTTCCTTAGCTAACCCTTGTGATCTAGATGAAATCATTGTGCAATTTGTTGCAATAGATGATTGTGATAATATATCTGATTGTACTACAAATATTAGGGTAGTCAGTGAAAATGACAATCTACAGTGTCCGTCAGAGTTAGTTGTCAATTGTGGGGATACAGATATAGAAGAAAGGATTGCCATATGGCTAGTTGATGCTAATTCAAGCCTAGGTAACGCCATAACTAATGATTTTGACGGCTTAGCCTCAGAAGTTGGCTGCGACGAGCTCACGGAAGTAATCTTTAGCACTGATACTTTCTGCGATGGGCAACTCTCCTGTCAGTCAACCATCCGTATAATCGATGAGCAAAGACCTGATATTAATTGTCCTCCGACACTTATGGTGACACTTGGAGAGAATGATTTGTCTCAAAGATTAGATGCTTGGTTAGTGAGTGCAGAAGCTCAGGATTGTAATTCTGTAAGCATTAGTAATGACTTTACCTTATTGGCTGATGATTTTGAGTGTTCTGATCAATTGCCGGTGTCCTTTACAGCTTTAGATGCTTGTGGGTTGACCAATAGTTGTGAATCAATGATAGTTGTAGAAAACAATTCTGATATTTCTATCATTTGCCCTGAGCCAATTACAGTGATATGCTCCGATACAGATCTCGAGTTGATCATTGATAATCATGCAAATAATATCTCAGTTCAGTCAGTAAGTGATTATGAGATTTCAAATATTATATCTACTTCACCAGAAAATATAGATTGCGAATCTTTAATGTCTATTGAGGTAGAGACCATAGCTACAGATTTATGTGGTTCTCAAGCCATTTGTTTTACTTCTATAGACATTCTTCCAGATCCTCAGATTTATATACCTAATGTTTTTACTCCAGATAATGATGGACTCAATGATTGGTTTACAGTATATAGTAATGAGTCTATATCCAAGGTTTCTTCTCTATTAGTCTATGATAGGTGGGGATCATTGGTATTTGAGGCCTACGATTTTCCTACTAATGAGGATAAAGAAGGGTGGAATGGACGAATCCGAAACTCTCCTGCCTTAGATAATGTTTTTACTTATCACGCCATGATTTTAGATTCAGCAGGTAATGAAATTAGCCGCTCAGGAAGCGTTCAGATCCTCAAAAAATCGCGATAGGTGTACAACAAGTCAGATTAATTACACCTCAATCAGGATAATAGCCCTAAATTTGTCATAAAATAGGTCACAATTCCCTTAATTTTTGATTTCTAATCGTTCTTTCATTAGTTCAGATGGACTACTTTTGCTCTATTTCACAAATTTTGCAATTCCCCACATTTACGATATCTAAGTATTACATATAAGACTTTTTCATAATGTTTGGTGTAGTATTTGTTGTATGAATATTTGATCTAGTTAGATTTAATTACCATGAGACTGTTCTTCATAGTATCTATCATATTATTAACACTTATTGGCCAACTTTCTGCACAAACTTGTACAGACATTACAGTCAATTGCCGTCCTCAACCCGCAGTAGTGGAATGTGAGTGTGATATACCTGAATTGAACTCTAATTTTTTAGATTTTGAATCCTTAGGTAATGAAGACCTTATTGCCTTTGAAGGATTAGGATTTACTGTTACAACAGCCGGCAGTTGTGGAAACATAGTCGTAAGTGCAAATGATAGAGAAGTACATCCTACCACTTGCAGTGATACTTTTTTTGTAGAACGGGTATATCAAATTCAATCACTTTTTGGAGGACCTACTAGAACTTGTATAGATACATTCAAAACTGAATTCATCCCCCCAAACTTTCTTGAAAGAGCTAGATTTGACACTATTACTTGTGCTGATAATGTAGACAGTAGTTTTCAGGCATTTGTTGACAACTTCAGTTTTACGGATTTTCTAGATTGTTATCCTGAGACTGAAATAAGATACCTTGATAATCAGGAACCTGTACTGGCTTCGGTCTTATGTGGTGAAAATGCATCGGTAAGACCCTTAGTCCAGTTATTGGGACCTTGCTCAATTAGATGTAATGATATAGCGCAAACGATCAGTAATTTTCTTGTATTAGATACTTTCAGGTCAGTTATCACTTGTCCTCCAAACCCACCAACTATAGACGTGAGTGAACCTAGAATAGATGACATTATCACCGATCTATTAGATGATTATACTTTGGAGTTTATGTGTTCGGAACCTGTTATATCCAATAACTACTCTATGGACAGCATCCAATTTATGTCCTGCGATCCCGATGATCTTTTAATTACTATAAATGCAGATGAGGATTGTTCGACTAATAGTAGCAGTTGTTCGTTCACTGTCGAGATTGATAATAATATTCCACCAGAAATAACATTTATACCTGACACCTTAAGGCTGGAGTGTGGTAATCCCACAAATGATTCCTTAGTAAACAATTGGTTGAGGATGTCCCAGGCTGTTAGCTCTCAGGGTATTGTAATCAATCTAAATAACACTAGTGGGAATATCAGTAATATCACTCACAACTTTGACTTCAATCTATTGGATAACATAATATGTAATCAGACTTTTGACATCATCTTCACTGCCTTTGATAATTGCAGCAAGAGCATGTCTCAAAATGGTGTTATCACAATAGAAGATACACAAAGACCGATTATCCTTCATTGTCCACCAGATACAATTGTCAATGCTGATGACCCTAATTTAGTCAGCTTGGTTAATAATTGGGTTGGGTCTTACGCTGCCGTGGATAATTGTAATCCAAATCCAATTATCTCAAATAATTTTGATAACAATATCCTAGGATTTAATTGTGGAAATGTAGACACCTTGGTAACCTTCATGGCTAATGATCTATGTAATGAAGTTGATTCATTTGCATGTTCATCGACCTTATCTATATTGGACAATGTCATGGACCAGTTTTTTGGCACACCAAATGATACAACTATCCAGTGCGAAAATCCTGTCAATATTCCAATACTACAGGCTTGGGCTTCGAGCATATCTGCAGCTAACACTTTGGGTACACCATTTTCAGTAGACAATGATCTAGACTTTTTTAATGCCCAGTTTACCGATTGCTCTGGACAAGTCATTGTCACTTTCTTTTTCGAAAATCAATGTGGAATACGGCGAGAGACCACAGCTAGGATACAAATCACTGATGACATACCTCCTACTATTGGTTGTCCACCTCCTGCAACTTTTGAAGGAAGTTTTAACGATATAGAAGATGATATTACAGCATGGCTAGGTATGGCTAATCCTCAGGACAACTGTTCGGCTACCAGTGATAATGACTATAGCAGTTTGAGGTTTAGTGATTGTGATAGAGATACTTTGACAGAATCTATTTCCTTCTTTGCTAGAGACAATTGTAATAATTTTAGTACTAATAACTGTGCAGTTGACCTCACAATAATTTCTGACAAATCACCAATCATTTCATGCCCAACACAATTGACGCTACAATGTGGTACACCTGGAATAATGGATAGCATCCAGCAATGGTTAACTTTAGATGGAAGTGATTTTGCAGGCACCCCTATTACAGCAATAAGCAACTTTGATCCATCGACACTGAATACAGTAACATGTGGAGAGAATACAGAAGTGACGTTTACAGTCAATGATACAAACTGCAATAGATCTGTTTCCTGTATGTCAATAATTAGAATAGAAGATACTCAAAATCCTGAAATTACGTGCCCAGGGAATATTACCATTAATTCTACAGATTCGAATGCCCAAGCATTGTTGAATCAATGGATTTTTACAACACCATTTGGAGATAATGGATGCAGCACGCCTGATTTTTTTACAGAGCCTGTATTTGATCAGTCAGGCATGGATTTCTGTAGCATGTCTGCTACAACTAATGTAGAATTCAGGGTGGTAGATATGTGTAATCTACAAGACGCTTGTATTGGTCTATTAACAATTAATGATGCTGCTCCTTCTATTGCTTGCCCAGCTACAGATTTAGCATTGGAATGTGGAGACCCAGATAATAACTTACTTATTGCAGATTGGCTTAACGAGACTGTTGCAACGAATAATGCGCAGGAGGATATTTCTAGTATGATTACTAATGATTTTAATACAACATTGGTAGATACTTGTTTTCAATCTATCCCAGTCATATTTACAATCCTTGATAACTGTGGATCTGAAAGTACTTGTTCGATGAATATTGTACTGAGGGATACTAGTCCGCCAATGGTAGACTGCCCGACTGTACCTCTTAATTTATTAGCGGGAGATACCCTTAAGATTCCCAAGTATGAAGCTTGGTTGGAGCTGATTACATCAGAGGATTGTAACGAGGTAACATTGACTGACGATTTTGATGAAAGCCAATTAGCTGGATTTAGTTGTGTAGAAGAAGATTTTGATGCTCGATTAACCTTTACAGATGAATGTGGATTTATATCCAATTGTGACGTCGGGATAAGTATCCAAAATAATATACAGACGACCTTTAGAAACTGTACGCCTGGATCAGATGATTTCACTGTAGAATGCGGTAATCCTAATTATGAACTTGAAATCAGAAATTGGATGGCACTAGTCATTGCAGAAGATGTATTTGGATTATCCTTCCCTACTACTCCAGATCTTGATTTCAGTAATCCTGACTTATTTGATTGTGCTGGATCTATCCCTATAACATTTGAGTTGGTAGATTTATGTGGTAATTCTCAGTCTTGTGGATTGACATTAAATATTGAAGATACGACCCCTCCAGAAATTACAATTTGTCCTAATGACACCACGTTTGTTTTGGAGAGTCCAAGCTTCGATAGTGATGTAGATCTTTGGCTACAGAGTATACGAAGCAGGGATAATTGTATTAGCAATCTGACTGACAACAACTCGTATACACGTGTGATGTCTTTGCCTATGTGTGAACCTTCACAACCCTTCGATATCATATTTACTTCACTTGATGGCTGTGGTAACACAACTAATTGCAGATCAACTTTAACTGTTACGACAGTCCGAGTACCAATAATTAACTGTCCAATAAATCTAACAGTAGAATGCGGGGACCCGAATAATGAATCTATTATTAACTCTCATTTCAATAATGTAGAAGGGTTCGATCCAGATGGAGGACAATTAACACCTGAGTTTGTCTTTGATATCACTGAATTGGAGAATTTTGACTGTGATGGTGTCATTCCAGTACTATTCACTATAGAAGATAACTGTAATATACAGGATACCTGCTCTATACTTGTTATCCTTGAAGATACCACGCCGCCCTCTACCATCTGTCCTACACCGCTGACGATTAATTCTACAAATGTAGATGGGCCCATGATAATGCAAGATTGGATAGACAGTTTTATATCCTCGGATAATTGCTCTGTTCCAATTGAAGAAATGCAAAGTGGGGTCATAGTTCCAGCTACACTCTGTAATTCTGAAGAAGAAATGAACATCGAATTCTATGCTGAGGATGTTTGTGGTCTGAGAGACACTTGTATTGCTACAATCACTATAAACAAAGCAGCACCAGAAATTACTTGCAATAATAATCTAGATATTCAGTGCGGTGAGATAGACAACGATATGATAATCGCTGATTGGCTAAGTACAATTACTGCTTCAGATAATAATGGCGCCGTTATATCAGTGACTAATGATTTCACACAAGCCAATTTTGACGATCCATGTGTCAATTCTGTGATAGTTACATTTACAGCATTTGATAGATGTGGTGTAGAAAGCGTCGCCTGTTCGCAGACCATTTCACAGAATGATACTCTTCCGCCCGCAATTACCGCCTGTCCACAACCTATTATTTTTGATGTGACAACACCTAATCTGATGGCTGCCGTTACAAACTGGCTTGGTGGATTCTCTGCCATGGATCAGTGCAATTCTACTATGACATCGAATGATTTCAATTTGGCAATTGACGAATTTGATTGTGGTTCAACCCAAGGAGTCATATTTACGGCAACTGATGAATGTGATAATGTTAACTCTGATTGCCAGGCAAGTATTTCGTTCGAAAACCAAAGAGAGGTATCTATATTATGCCCAGACCCTATTCAGGTTAATTGCAACGAACCTAGCAGTCTCATCCAAATTCAAAATTTCTTGGCAGACTTTATACCCATGTCAGAAGATCCTGTTTTTGATGTTACCAATAATGTAGATATAGATAACCTACCGTTGGATTGTGCAGAAGTCGTTACTGAGCTCGTCACCATTAGTATCCTAGATAATTGCGGAAATACAAATGACTGTGAAACCAGCATCGAATTCCTTCCTGCTGCCAATGTCTATATTCCAAATGTTTTCGATCCTTCACAAGGAGGGGACGATGCCTTCTTCGCTATCAGAACCAATGTAGCTGTTCAAGAGATAGAATCTATGCGCATCTATAGCCGATGGGGTGATTTAATGTTTGAAAGAGAAAATTTTGACCCTAACGCAGAACAAGGATGGAATGGAAGAAATACCTTAGGAAAGCATGTTCAGGGTGTATATACCTATGTCATTATATTCCAGGATATCTTTGGTAATCCATTTGAGGAAATTGGAACAATAACGCTATTTTAGGATAGCTATCCTGTGATTTAAGCAAATTAGGATTGTTGACTATGTTTCTTCTCTTTTTGGTCCTATTCCCGTCCACTTTTTGGTTATAGTCTATTGTTATCCACATAATGTAAACATGCATTGGATACCAATAATGCGACTTAATCCAATTCGCTTATATTTGCCCACAATTTATAAAAAAAGACCAGCCCTAGTATGCCTCTAGACCCGTCTATCAAGTCCGTACTTATCATCGGTAGCGGACCCATTATCATAGGCCAAGCCTGTGAATTTGATTATTCGGGAACACAAGCATCCCGATCCCTAAGAGAAGAAGGAATAGAAGTCAGTCTTATCAATTCGAATCCTGCGACGATAATGACTGATGAGATTACTGCAGACCATATATATCTCAAGCCACTTACTGTCCAGAGTCTTCGGGAAATATTGTCAGAAAGACATATTGACGCAGTACTGGCCACTATGGGAGGACAGACAGCGCTTAATTTGGCTATAGAGGCCGGTAAGCAAGGACTATGGAAAGAGTTTAACACCAAACTCATTGGCGTAGATCTAGATGCCATAGAGCTCGCAGAAAATAGGGAGGAATTTAGAAAGCATGTCATCAAGCTAGGCTTATCTGTTGCTCCTTCCTTTATTGCCAATTCATTCCTAGAAGGAAAAGATGCTTCTCAAAAAATTGGCTTTCCCCTTGTTATAAGACCATCCTATACTCTGGGAGGAACAGGAGGCGGATTTGTGATGGAGGAAAAAGACTTTGATGAGGCACTTCGAAGAGGACTCAATGCTTCTCCCACACATGAGGTACTTGTAGAGAAAGCGGTTCTGGGATGGAAAGAATACGAACTAGAGCTACTCAGAGATAATAATGACAATGTCGTGATAATCTGTACAGTAGAGAATTTGGATCCTATGGGTATCCATACTGGAGATAGTATTACAGTAGCTCCAGCTATGACCTTATCAGACAGAGCCTACCAAGAGATGAGAGATCAGGCTATTCTCTTGATGAGAAGTATGGGGAATTTCGCAGGAGGGTGTAATATTCAATTCTCAGTCGATCCAGAAACAGAACATATCATTTGTATAGAAATCAATCCAAGAGTATCAAGGTCATCTGCCTTAGCAAGTAAGGCTACAGGCTATCCAATTGCAAAAATTGCAGCTAAGTTGGCATTGGGTTACAATCTGGATGAACTCAAAAACCAAATCACTAAGACCACATCAGCCTATTTTGAGCCCACCCTTGACTATGTTATTGTCAAGATGCCAAGATGGAATTTCGATAAATTTTATGGCTCTGACCACACCTTAGGTCTTCAGATGAAGTCAGTAGGTGAGGTCATGTCTATTGGACGTACATTCACTGAGGCCCTGCAAAAGGCTTGTCAATCTCAGGAGAACAACCGAGCTGGATTAGGGGCTGACAAGAAGGAATGGATTAAGACAGATGATATTATAGAACGTCTAGAGAAAGTAAGTGATGATCGTATCTACCGTGTCAAAGATGCCCTCAGACTAGGTGTACCTACTAAATCTGTACATAGGCTCACAAGAATAGACCCTTGGTATCTCAAGCAAATCAAACAGTTGGTTGACTTAGAAAATGAGTTAGGAAAATACAATATCCCAGAAGACATTCCAGAAGCCTTCTTACGTAAGCTCAAAGTCAATGGATATTCTGATGCGCAGATTGCCTGGCTTATGCGGATTGAAGAAGAGGCGGTAACCAAATATCGAAAATCTATTGGCATTGTCAGAACCTATAAGATGGTGGATACTTGCGCTGCTGAATTTGAAGCCCAGACACCTTACTTCTATTCTACATTTGATAGTGAAAATGAGAGTATTCCTTCAGATAGGAAAAAAATAGTCGTTCTTGGATCTGGACCAAATAGAATAGGACAAGGCATCGAGTTTGATTATTGTTGTGTACATGGTGTTCTCGCGATCAAAGAAGCTGGTTATGAATCCATTATGATTAACTGTAATCCAGAGACAGTGTCTACTGACTTTGATATCGCTGATAAATTATATTTCGAGCCGATATATTGGGAGCACCTTCAAGAAATTCTCGATCTGGAAAAACCAGAGGGTGTCATTATACAATTGGGTGGTCAAACCGCGCTCAAACTGGCAGAAAAAATAAAAGCTGCTGGATATAATATTATAGGTACTGATTATGAAAGTATGGACCTCGCTGAAGACAGAGGCCGATTTTCCGATTTGCTCAAAGAACTCGACATTCCTTATCCTAAATATGGTGTGGCTAAAGATGTAGATAGAGCAATAGAGATTGCAAATGAGGTAACTTATCCCGTGCTGGTAAGACCATCCTATGTCCTTGGAGGACAACGCATGCGAATCGTCATTAATGACGACGAACTGGAAAGACACGTTCTAAGCATATTCAAGCATATGCCAGAAAATAAGGTACTCATAGATCAGTTTCTTGAAAGAGCTAAAGAAGCAGAAGTAGATGCCATTTGTGATGGAGATGATGTCCTTATCATGGGTATCATGGAACATATAGAACCTGCAGGTATACACTCAGGCGACAGCTCTGCTGTATTGCCTACCTATTCCCTTTCTGATAATGTCTTAACGCAAATGAGAGAATACACGCATAAGCTCGCAAAAGCGCTAAACACAAGAGGACTGATTAATATTCAGTTTGCTATCAAGGATGAGAAGGTATATGTCATTGAAGCCAATCCAAGAGCCTCAAGAACGACTCCATTCATTGCTAAAGCTTACAAAGTGCCTTTCCTTAAGATCGCGACCCATGTAATGCTCGGACATAAAAAACTGAAAGACTTTGATATCCAGAAAAAACTTGAAGGATATGCTATCAAGGTACCTGTATTCTCTTTCAATAAATTTCCTAATGTAGACAAGCAATTAGGACCAGAAATGAAATCTACTGGTGAAGCTATTCAATTTATCAAAGACTTAAATGACCCATTCTTTCGAAAGCTTGATAAAGAAAGGAGTATGTATCTGTCCAGATAGAAAGAGAAAATATTATATCACTGCTGCTTAACTATTTTCTTAGTCACTGTGCCTTCGTTAGAGACTAATTGTATCAGGTAAACTCCCTGTGGTTGGTCACTCAAAGAAATGTTCTGTACACTTTCTTCCATATTTAGACTCATAACTGTTTGGCCTTTTGTGTCCAGAATACGAACTGTCGTTGCACTGGTAAATCCATTTGTCTTAACCGTCAAAAATCCTTCTGTTGGGTTAGGATAGATTTCTATTCCAAGTGAAGAAAGTGCATCATCTGTAGATGAGACTATTGTCACTCTGATGGGTACTCTTATAGAAGAGCAGATTGATCCATTAGGAAGGATAAAAACTGATTCTGCCCAGAATATTGTATCGGATACAACCTCCACTTCTAATATGGACGTATTACTCAATATCTGTCCTCCAACTTCTGAGTCCCACCAAGTAACAAGATCTCCTTGTGCTTCTATAGTAATCGGTCCACTGTTAGAGGAAACACTAATATCATCTACGATAGGAGGTGGCGCACTAAATAATGTTATAGTCACAGTGTCGGTACTGACCATGTTTCCACACAAGTTGGTATAAGTAGCAAAGTAGTCACCTGGCTCTCTTACGATAAGTAATGGGTCTGTACTGCCTGTATTCCATTGTAAATCTTGATTGGGTTCTACTTCTAACAAGACACCTGAGCCCTCACAGAAGAAGGTGCCATCCGGTGTAACAATATTAAGTACCTCTGCTTCTGACTGAAGTTGGATTGGCTGAGAAAAGCCAGTGCACCCATTAGCATCAGTAACAGTCACATTATAGAATCCTGGTTCATCCACAGTGATTTGTTCTGTGTCAGCACCGTTTGACCATAGATAATCAGAGAATCCTCTGGGTGCTGCAATCATAGTACTCATACTATCACATAAAAATGTTGCACCCAATAATTCCATGGGTATGGATTGTAATTCACAGCCTCCTTCATCTACAAAAATCTTACTGTCTATAGCGGGTTGATCTATAACGGTACGCGTACCTGATGGCCAAGTAACCACCAGACTGTCTACCTGATCATACTCTCCTAATCCAAAATGAGTATTCAAGGTACTCATTGGCTTCCAAGATTGAGCAACTCTGACTTCACGCATTTGTTTTCCCCAATCACCATATATTTCAACTCTAGACCCTATGCCATTGACGTTATTATTGTCACCCCCTTTGGTATTAACCACTAACCAATGATTCTCTTTAGGTGTCGTATTAATCCACATGCGGTCTCCAAATGCTATATCTATATATCCATCATTATTGAGATCACCTATAGCACTGGCCTCCCCTACATCACCTATTACTCTAAAAGAACCGCCTTCATTCAGAACCATTACTGGTGGGTCATTGATGATTATATCCACAAATCCATTATTATCAAAATCAGCTGCCAATGCTTCAGTGGCACTATTTGGGCCCATAGGCAAACCTGATCCTATAATCTCATCTACATAAGTACCATCACCTTGATTGACCAGATATCTGTTGGCATCTGAGTGATTGACAACAAAGGCATCAAAGTCACCATCGTTATCAAAATCTTCAAATAAGGTTATCCATGATTGTTCATTATCTGCCATTCCAATCTGCGCAGCTACTTCCGTAAAATTACCTTGACCATCATTATTGAACATAAGATTTGTTCTGGCCAGATCACCTGGATCTGATGATTGTACACATTTAGAGATATGCATATCAGTATCCCCGTCATTATCATAATCCACAAAAGTAGATACGTAATTGCCTGGTAAATTGGCAGGAGTCTCTATCAATGATTGATCTAATGTGAGAGTTCCAGTTCCATCATTTCTATATGGGTGATTCTGATTTGTATCATGACAAATAAATGCATCGAGATCACCATCATTATCTATATCAGAAATAGATGTTCGCTGCGGGATTATAGATGCAATTCTATGGTCCTCATTATAAGAACTACCATTGATATCCGCATAAAGAAATGAGACGGAAGTTGGACCTCCGAAAATCATATCGTTAAATCCATTAGCATCCAAGTCACCTACTGCTATACTCCAAAACGGAATTATGGTTAGATCCATTCTTAAGCTTCGATCTCTAAATTCTCCATTTGGTTGCTGATAACTGATAAGAATATGATCATCGACCACCCTAACCACATCATCCAGATAATCTCCATTCATATCAGCGATGCAGTTTTGGATAGAGCCAACATTGGTTCCTGATATATTAGTAACCTCAAATGATACTTGTGCTGCTAATGGGTTGAATAGTCCTCCCCAATGGAAAACGATAATCAATACAATGAATCTTGGGGTTGCCTTGTATATAGAATTCATGACTATGCAATACGTTAATTCAATAAAACTCAGAAATTCAGCTAATTATAGAACGAATAATGACTTTAGATAGCTGCATAAAAAATTCCCTTTGCAAATCGAATGTAAAGGGAATTTTGACAAGACGTATTGATGCAGACATCTTGGTATATATAAATATGGTCTATTTACCTTGGAAAGACAAAATCAGAGCTAATGTTTTTTACAAAGTCTCTCAGACTAGCATCATCAAATTTATCCAAGTTGACAAATTTCCAAGTCAATCCTTCATCACCTGATACGGCTAAAAGATTAGACCATGCTTCCACTTTTTTAGTATTGAGATCCAAAAAATACTTAACTGGAATTACACACTGTAATTCTCCTTCTGATTCAAGAAATTCAGGATGTGAACCCACTTCCGCTGAAACATACTTTAGCCCTTGATTTTCGAGGTTAAGTGTTTGAGTTTTGAGGTCTTTCATTAAGAAATCCTCTCCTCCACCCATCTCTACAATATCATTGTGAGTCAATGTAACTACTTGCTGATAATCCTTTGACACCACCGCATTAACATAATTATTGGCGTGGCTCACTAGTGCTTTAGATTCAGGAACATCTGCTAGTGGTATTAAGTCACCTACTTGATCTTGAGCAAGGATATTCAATGAAACCAGAATGATTGGAATTAATAGAAGTAGATTTCTCATCGTGTTGTTAGTGTTAGATGACGTGATGTAATATGTAAATGTCTTTATTCTTTTGAAGTCAGTTTGTGACTCTCTTATCTCATGGGTTTTACATGCCCAGTTTAGCTCTTACTAAATCACCAATGTCTGTATTCTTGTCTGCATATAGTACAAAGCCAGTACTTTGATCAAAAATGTAATCATATCCGTTAGCTGCGGCTACATCATCTATTGCTTTTTGAATTTTATCTCTTAGTGGCTTCAATAAGGTTTCACTTTTTTCAAAAATTTTCTGCTGACTATCAGCGTCAAACTGCCTGATTAGCTTTTCTTCTTCTCCTAATTTCTTAGCCTCATCTTCTAGTTGGATTGGAGATAATTCTCCTCTATTTCTTTTTTGCTCTAATTCAGCGTACTTGGTTTGGAAATTTTTGATCATGTCCTGCCCCTTTTTCTGCAGCTGATTTTTGAAGGTTTCAATATTTGAATTGGCCTCCTTAACCTCCGGGATAGATTCAATTAGTGTCTGAGAATCTATATAACCAAATTTCTGTGCACTCAACTGAAATGTTAGTAGACAGGCTGATAATATTAAAATCGATTTCATTGTATTATTCATTACTGTTTGAATTCTAATAAAGTGTATTGTTAGTTTCTTCTGACGCCTAGTTCTCTCATGATCTCATCAGTCTTATCAAATTCATCATTCGCAAACAAAAGACCAGCTGATGCCGCCTTATCAAAGATTAGATCATATCCCTTTATTCTCGCATACTCCTCTATCGCAGTAAAAACCTGATCTTGAATCGGACTAACTAATTCACGTTTCCTTCTAAACAAATCACCTTCTGGTCCAAATCTTCTTTTTTGCAAATCTCTTACTTCCTTCTCTTTAGAGATTATTTCTTCTTCTCTTTCTATTTTAACTTCATTACTAAGCAAAACCTGCTCAGCTTGAAGCTTATTGTACATACTTTTAATCTTATCGTATTCTTGTGCTATTTCCTGCCTCCATTTAGCGGTCAATTGATCTACTTCATTCTGTGCTGCTTGATAGTCTGGCAGATTCTCTAATACAGCATTTACATCTACTACAGCAACTCTTTGAGCTACAAGTGATACAGAGGAAAAGACAAATAGAATGGCAATTAGTAGGATATTTCTGTTCATCGTTTTAAAATTTGGTGCAAAGTATAATTTAAAAAGGCATTTTTCAATCAAATAGTATCATAGAGCCATTCCTTTTAACTATTGTTTAACCCCATATAGCAAGTAAGTCCTATACTGGGTTCCAGGACACTGATTTTCAGTATTACATTATAAAAATATGTCATGCGAAAAGTACACCTATAGATTAGGCAATTCTAAGGTGCAAAAAGAACTGAATAACTTAGTGATATGACGATTGTCTCCGCTTTTGAAAGACATCCAATTCCCTAGTTGAATATTGTTATCTCACCACAGTAATTGTACCTGTTTTAGTGATTTCAAACCCATCTTTCATGACAATATTCATGGTATATAGATAGACGCCAGAATTGACGATATCTCCATTGGATCTTCCATCCCAAAGACCAGCGTCGCTGTCAGGACTAAAATTACTAGTCTCTCTCAAAATACCACCCCATCGATCAAATACTCTAAATGAAGTGACTACATCAATGTTATCATCACCAAATATCCTGAAAGCATTATTCTCGCCTGAGGTACCTGGAGAGAAGACATTTGGTATATATAAGTTATCAGTGGAGGCGTCAGAATCTGTCTCCTCTACTGTTATCGTAATACTTGCTTGTGCCTGGCATCCTAGATCATCTGTTATCAGAACCATATAAGTCACATCTGAGGTAGGCTCTGCAGTGGTAAACAAGCAATCTGCACATGACAAACTTCCATCATGTATCCATTCTATAGCGCTTATCTCAGACTGATCCAGATTGGATATAATTTCTAATTCAATTTTTTGTCCAGTCTGTACCAATAGGTCCGAAGATTCTATAACTATGTCAATCTCTCTTTCCAGCCTTATTACAGAAATCGTGTCTGACTCTATGCATCCTGTTTGTATATCCATAACCGATAATTGATAATCACCTTCTTCGGTGATTGTAATCGGCAAAATATTGGATACTACTTCTCCACTTGCAATGTCTATCCAAGTCGCATTATAATCCTGATTTTCAAGAGACAAGGTTGCCATAACATCTACATGGTCTTGGTCACATGTCAAATCGATATCTGGTCCAGCATCCAACTGTATAGTGTCATATAGCTCTGTCTGCCATAATCCGACTACTGTCATTTCACAACCATTAGCATCAGTCGCATTAATAATCTCGAAATCTAGAGCTTGAGACAGTTCTATCACAGAACTAAATGATGAATCATCATTATTAATATTGACCACTTCTCCATTGCTTTGTACCGTCAAACTCCAAGAATCAGATGTAGCACTTGCGCTAAACGTAATTTCTTCACCCATACAGGCTTTTTCAGGAGCGATGAGTGTTAGTTCATTTTTAGGAAACAAATCGAAGGTGATGGTTTGTGAAGTGATGCAGTTACCAAAGATGACATCCACCGTCGCCGTACTATCAAAGGCTGCCACTCTAAATACTTCTTCAGATCCTGGCATTCCTCCATTCCATGCAAAATTAATTTCATCAGCTATGTTATCAGCTACCGATACCACCCTCAAAGACACGAAATCATCATCGCAGGCAGTTGTTGGTATTTGTTCTACCATAAATGAAACCTCTTCTGTCACTTCTATGTCTATAGATATAGGGTTACTGCGACAACCATTAGTTCCATATACTGTATAGGAGTAATCTCCCGCTTCAGCCCAAACACCTGTAAATACTGACTCTAACGAACCTTTTGTTGTAATACCAGTACTATTGTCTATCCAGTAAAATTGGACATTGGCATCGTCAGACATAAGTGGGAGACTGAGACTATCTCCTAGGCAAATTATTACTTGTCTGTTGTCCGTAGAAATTGACGGTGTTTGACAGGTCTCTACCGCAGAGTTGATATAAGCCACTCTATCAAGTTTGCAATCTTTGTTGGTAAAAACGCCTGTCTCTCCATCCGAAAATGTTTTTAACCCTACTTCACAACTCGACTCACTGACAATAGGATTATTAGAAGCTCTTAAGGTAAAACATACTTCCCATGTTTGTGCCATTCCATTTCCGCATAAGGGATAATCATCATCGCCATATCCTAAGTTGGGATCATTAGTTGGGTTAGTACAACAGGCATCAGTAAAGATGAAACAACTTGGGTCAAAGGAATTAATAAATACCCAACCTGGTGGAACAGGATCTGTAAATGTGAGATTGAGAGTATTCTCGCTATTGAGATTATATTCAAGTTCACCATTGTTGAGCCAAGTCCATGTTCCTGCTGGATCTCCTTCGCAAGAAGGATTAGAGGTTGTAAATACTGTATGTCCCTGTGTCTCTAAAGGCGTGGTTAGAACAGATGGCTCTCCGTTAATATTAAAAGATGTGACATCCCATCCATCTCCAAATAGTGGTATGATTGCTTGCAAATAGTTACAACCTACATTTTGAAAACCATTGACTCTATAGCATACATTGACTTCTTCGCCTTGCTTATAAGGTCCGCAATGTGGAGATCCCTGAGACGTGGATATGATCTCTAATTCACTATTGAGATTACATACATTGGTATCTTCTTCTAAATCATAACACACTTGAAATTCGCCAAAAGATCCATCCAAAGAAGAGACTGCAATAAAATATTCTACACCTGATTCAATGCGGATACCTCTCATTGTAAGAAAACCATCATAAGAGAGGTTGCAGTCAATAAATTCTAAGGTGCCACAATCACCTCGATATACAGATAAAGAAGGAACATTAAGTTCAGATGATTGTAATTCGATATCCAAATACCGTGTATCAATATGTGTTGGCACAGAAAACCAAAAAGTCTCGAAAGGACTTCCCATACATCCTTCTGAATCTCTATCATAGTGTCCAAATACTGCATTGGTTGTATTACCAGTCATGCATACTTGGGATCCTAGCGAGGTCCTAAATGGTTCAGCAGAAGTACATCCATTTGTACCTGCATTAATTGTATTAATCGGAACACATAAAATCAGAATTGCGCTAAATGCAAGAATTGAAAATTGTGGATTATGACACATAGCTATATTTATTGTAAAAGGTACACTCTTAGAAAAGAGCATACCTTTCGGTTTTGGGATGACCTCTAACAGTCATTTAAAAATCAAAATCGATCGTAAAAGTCCTCGCATTGTAATCCACAATGACGAATACTCACTATAATATTTCTGTACAGGGGATAGGTGTTTTGGATATTAAAAGTCTAGGGGACGAGACTCTTCAAAGACCTCTATTGTCAGAGAATCAGTGAATGATGATACAAACATATTAAAAAAAATCATAATATGTTTTAAAAATAAAATATCCCTCTTATTTACCTTTAAACGACTGAGTAGCTTATGATATCATACTAAGTATAAATCAATTTAGCAACTAGTAAGACTATATAGGAGTGCTATATATTTATGCATTCTACTTCAGGATGACCATCTGCTTAGTATTGACGAATTCTCCATTAATCTCCAAACTATAGAAATAATTTCCAACCATTGATTCTGTTGGATAATAGTTGAAGCTGTTGATACCTAGCTGGCGAGTGGTAGGAATCCTGTCAACAACTTGTCCATTCACATTAGTTACAGATATAGCCACATCTCTTATTCCTGTCAAATCGCCTAAGTTATATTGAATGACTGTAGACTTGGAAAATGGATTTGTGACATTTTGAAACAATTCGTATCCCTTGGGTTTTGCTTCAACCTCATCTGTAGACGTTAAGGTCAGGAAGAAACTCTCATCTCCGAAGAAACTCTCTATTCCATCTGCATCCACACCTGCACCAGAGATAATTTCATCCTGAAAAGTCTGAGTTGCCAGTCTCTTAAATGCGCCAAAAGTTGCACCTTGGAACGTCATAATAGTATCAAAATCATTACCTCCTGCTCTTCTTGCAATCCGATAATGTCTTAGGTTTTGTGGGTCTTGAACTGACCATCTAATGCTGTCTCCATCTTGTACAAAATTGAACAAAGGTGTATCAGGACCAGTAGCTGCCGAGGTAATACTTGTTCCATTTATTTGGGTATTTCTTGTTAGATAATTAAAGTCTACAAAGAGACTGTCCTGCACACCGTCTCCATCTGTATCCACTCCAAGCAAATCACTGGAGGTATGCTGGTGATCACAATATGCAGGGTCTGTCACATTAGCATCACCATTCTCATTGGCGCTGGTAAATCTCATTGCAAGATATCCCCGGTCATGAAATGGGATATGATCACCTCCTCTACCTGATCTATCGAGAGGACCCATAATTGTAAGCATCATTGGCACTGTGGCCATAGGCAACATTTCTTCAGCATATTGTAACTTAATCCATCGGACCATTTGTTTGGCATTGTTTCCTGATGAAAACATCCTCACTTGTGTGCTATCAACAGCACCAGCAAAAGGACAGGATGGCGGAGAAGAGGTCTTTCCGCATGTAATTCCGCCTACTATATCGTTATTAAACACCGCTCTGATACCTATATCTTCCATGCTGCAATAAGTGGCAAATGCATTGGCACCAATAAGGCCTTGCTCCTCACCAGTTGTGGCCATAAACAGGATGGTATGATCATAAGAATATTGACTCATAATTCTTGCTAGTTCTATAACCAAAGCAGTCCCACTTGCATTATCATCAGCACCTGGAGAAGGACACTCCACATCACATCTACCCTCACAGCGACTATCCATGTGCGCTTCTACTATTACTATCCCATTGGCATCAGGATTGGTGCCAGGCAATATAGCGCAGGCATTCTTGTGTCTGTCCATATCAGTACATACAATCTGGTCAAACTGAAAGAAAAAAGGCAATAATCTATTTTCATTTTCCTCAGAAAATTCCTCAAACATAGACATGACCCAATTTCTCGTGGCACCCATGCCTCTAACTAAAGAAAGCGTATCAGAACTGGTATGCCTTGTTCCAAATCCTTCAAGTGTTTGTATGTAAGTTCTCAGATTTTCTCTTGAGACTTGGTCTGAGATACCCTCAAAAATAATGGATGGATCCTCAATCACATTAGCTTGAGCATATGTGTTAGCATCATAATTTCCTCTAAGGATTTGTGGAATAGTGTTGTTAGTAAAGACGAAGTTGGTTTGTGCAAGGGCCATCGATGAAAAGCACATCAAAGCCAGAAGAGACGAATATTTCATATCTAATTATTGTGATATGGAAATATACGTAATGCATATGCTAGTGATTGCAAGATTTGCTAAAAAACTGTGGCAATTGTCTGAATCTGAGAGAAATTAGGAAGAAGGAACTAGCAATGAGAATTTATTTTTTGCATTCAGTTTAGTTTTCTTGACCTATATCAATAAAGATCTTTTTTCAAAAAACTTATTAAGTAGGCGATAATAAAGAAACGCTAATCTAGCTCCATAACAACCGCTGCGTGGTCAGAATGAATGACTTCATGTCCATGCCGTACAGCTTTAATGCGCTCTGCTAAATTTGGCGTGACAGAGATATAATCAATGCGCCAACCTTTATTATTTTTCCTAGCACCAGATCGATAACTCCACCAACTATATTCATCCTCTTTATCTGGATGCAGGTGTCTGTAAGCATCAGTGAAGATATTCTCAAACCAATTTTGAAGCCATGACCGTTCTTCTGGTCTAAATCCTGGTGGCTTATCCTTCCTGGTCGGATTGTGTATATCTATATCCAATCTCACGATATTGTAATCACCAACAATAATGACCTTCTTCTGTTTTTTGAGAAGTTTTCGAGTCCAGGACTCAAAGTCATTGAGAAAAGCCATCTTATACTCATGTCGCTCAGTGCCACTTGTGCTTGAGGGTAAATAAAGATTAACCAAAGTAAAATCATCAAAATCAGTACGCAATACACGTCCTTCTATATCATACTTGTCCATACCCATTCCAACAACCACTTTCTCTGCCTTCTGCTTAGCATAAGTTAAGACACCAGAATATCCTTTCTTCTCAGCACTATGCCAGTATCCATGATAACCCAGATCTTCGAATAATTTCGGTGGCACTTGATCTTCCTGAGACTTGGTTTCCTGCACACAGAAGACATCAGGATCTTCTTTTTTTACCCAGTCCAGCAAACCTTTCTTCAGCGCAGCTCTTATGCCATTGACATTATAACTTATAATTTTCATAGTTCTTTATTGGTACAGTGGTGCAAATGGGTCAGTGGTATACCCAATTTGTTGTAAGGTATGACCTGCTTTGACACCTTTCATACTCATTTCTTTTCCAAGTACTTCATGGGTCGTAGACAACATGACACCTTTATGAGATTCCCATCCACTCCATCCAGCATACATACCTTGCACAGGAATTATACTGGTCCACATATGATAACCAGTTGGAATATTTTTATCATCGACTAACCATAAGTAACTATCTCCAGGCGTGACACCACCTGAATCATATGTTACCTTTAATCCTTTCTTTCCATCGTCAGTTTCGGCAATAGCTCTACTCGTTCCAGGGTCATTCATTTTAAATGGTGCTATAATCCAAAAAGAGTCATTGCACCAGTTTGACCAGGCTTTGGCTTTAAGCGATTCATAATTATCTCCTGATTGAACTTCACCACTAGTTGTAATGACTGCTTCTTGTGTTTTTAGATTCATGATCGCTTTATTATCTCCCCATTCAATGACTGCCAAATTTCTTTTTTTATCCCAAAGATATTTCTGCCCTGCTCTGAAAAATTCCCACTCCAAATACCCTAGACTATCAAAAGCTGGTTTATTGAGCGCTTGCTGAATTTGATTAGCCCACTGATCTGCTTCGCTACCAGTTTGCCCTTTAGGAAGTGGATCACTGATCACTTTGATAGCTATAAACCCGAAAACGATCAGCGCCAAAAAGAGGAATAAAAGGTATTTTAGAATTTTCATAAGAAGTGGTTATTTACTTTTTACTTATCTGCTGGCGTATCTTCAATTCTATACAGAACAGCTATCTTTGCACAAAGTTAGCGAATGTACAAAGGAAAACGTGTGGCTGTAGTTATGCCTGCATACAATGCCTCTGCCACATTAGAGAAGACCTACAATGAAATTCCCTTGGACCTAGTAGACGATATCATCCTCTGCGATGATGCTAGTAAGGATAATACCATAGAGGTTGCAGAAGAAATTGGTATACAATACATCATTAGCCACCGTGAGAATAAAGGATATGGAGGAAATCAAAAATCTCTATACAACAAAGCCTTAGAAATTGGAGCAGACATCGTCATCATGCTCCATCCTGACTATCAGTATACGCCTAAGCTTATTCCCTCAATGGTCAATATCATAGGAGAAGACCTCTACCCTGTCGTATTAGGGTCCAGAATTCTTGGCAAAGGTGCATTAAAAGGAGGTATGCCTTTTTATAAATACATTGCCAACCGTTTTCTTACTTTGGTTCAAAACTTATTGGTCTCCTATAAACTATCAGAATATCATACTGGTTACCGTGCCTTCAGTAAAGAAGTCCTTCTTGGAATTAATTTCAACTCTAACTCTGATGACTTTGTCTTCGATAATCAGATGTTGTCGCAGATTATCTATGCAGACTATGATATAGGAGAGGTAACTTGTCCTACAAAATATTTTGAAGAAGCCTCATCTATCAATCTTCCACGTAGTATAAAGTATGGTCTGGGTGTCCTTGGTGTTTCTGTTATACACAGACTTAATAAATGGGGGCTGGGAAGGAGTAAGCTGTATAAGAACCAATATAGCTAAGCAGGATAATATAAAACGGCTATGAAATCAAGGTCAATGCTTACAACCTGAAGTTGCACCACTCGGTCACCTAATAAAGCGATAAGTCATCTTAAGTAAAAAAGTATTTTCTGGACGAGATGAATAAAAATTCTCTTGTCGCTAATTGGAATACGCTACATTTCAAATCTCCAAAATCTGAAATGCCTTGAGACTAGAAAGATTTCTGAGCCTGAGATATATCCCATCTCAGAACCATATTGGAACGGAATTGCATTAAGGCAAAATCGGGATCTCACAGACTATATAAAAAATATTATTACTTGTCAGCGCACACTGGCTGCACGGTGCCTCTTAAAATTGTAAGTAAAAATGAGTCTTAAGTAGGAAGGGAAGTACGAACTTGGGTAAATTCTAGACATCTTGAATAGTACAAATAAGAACAGGGTACTAACGATAAAATCGAAGCACCCTGCATAACCCCAAAAAACCAATTGAAAACAATTCTCTTTTTATCAATTAGTCTCTAAATTGAAAAAACAGAGTGTTGAAACAACACCCTGTACCCCAAAAAACCAATTGAAAACAATTCTCTTTTTTATTCTGATTCAAGCATTAGAGTAGTATCCATAAAAGTATTACACAACACTAACATCAAAAAATGAAATCAAAACAATCTATCTTAAAATTCTTAATCACTTTGAGAAAGAATATTTTTTCGTACTAAGAGGGTACATAACCCCTGTTTTACATTGAGACTGAAAAATTCCCTTACAGTCACTTTATTTTTATTTTTTTTTAAAAAAATCTATAATATATTGATAATGAGTGCTATATGAGAGAAAAAAAAGTGTTTAACTGTAGTAATTGTGGTGCCAACTTTAGCAAATGGGAAGGAAAATGTGTTAGTTGTGGTGAGTGGAACACCTTAAAAGAGGAAACATTACAACAACTAACGCCTAAAGAAAAAAGCAAGCAATCATGGAGGGAAGGAAAGCGCACAGCCCCTAAACCCATCAAAATCCAGGATATAGAACATCAACAGCAAACCAGAACCACCTTATTAGATGCAGAGATAAATAGGACTCTTGGTGGAGGGCTGGTACCTGGAAGTATTACACTAATTGGAGGAGAACCTGGTATTGGTAAATCAACCCTATTACTACAATTGGCGCTCAAGAGTCCTCTATCTGTCTTATATGTATCAGGGGAGGAGTCTCCACAACAAATTAAAATGCGGGCAGACAGAATAGGTATCGCCAATAAAGGGTGTCATATACTTGCAGAAACTGATCTGAATGCCATCCTCAAACAAGCACTCCAACTTAGCCCTCAGTTGCTCGTCATAGATTCTATACAAACCGTGACGTCGCCTAGGGTTGAATCTATGGCTGGCAGTATCTCTCAGGTCAGAGAGTGCACCTCAGACCTTCAATCTTTTGCCAAGGAGAATGGCATTCCTGTTATAATAATAGGCCATATCAACAAGGAAGGATCTATAGCTGGACCTAAAATCTTAGAGCACATAGTAGATACAGTACTTCAGTTTGAAGGTGATCGCAACCATATCTATAGAATCCTTAGGACTAAGAAAAACAGATTTGGCTCTACTGATGAAATCGGAATCTATGCCATGGAAGCTACTGGACTTAGACAGGTAAGCAATCCATCAGAGTTACTACTCAGTCAAAGTGATGAATCCTTTAGCGGAAGCACGGTCGCTACGACGATAGAAGGCATGCGTCCAATGCTAATAGAGACGCAGGCACTAGTAAGTCAGGCTATATATGGCAATCCACAGAGGTCAGCCACAGGATTCGATTTGAGACGGTTAAGCATGCTGCTTGCTGTACTTGAGAAAAGGGCAGGATTGTTCTTTGGTCAGAATGACGTTTTCCTCAATATTGCTGGTGGACTCAAAGTACAGGATACTGCTATTGACTTTTCTATTATAGCTGCTCTTATTTCTTCATTACATAATATTCCTGTAAGCAATAAAGTCTGTTTTGCTGGCGAGATTGGACTCACTGGAGAGATTAGAGCGGTAAACAGAATAGAACAACGCATAGAAGAAGCAGCTAGACTCGGATTTGAAGAGATGTATCTATCAAAATACAATCTCAAAGGGTTAAGCAAGAGACCAAATAGGATACAACTGCGGCCTGTAAGTAAAATAGAAGATCTTGTGAGTATGCTGTTCTCTTAGAGCCTATATTTACAATATGAATTTTCTATTGCTCAAAAGCCTGCATCTCATCTTTATGGTGGCTTGGTTTGTAGGATTATTTTATCTGATTAGACTATTTGTCTACCATGTGGAAGCAATGGATAAGCAAGAGCCTGATAAATCCATTCTTACCGCTCAATATCATATTATGGAAGATCGACTCTTTAAGATTATCATGAAACCAGCCATGATAGGCACTTGGATATGTGGAATAGCTATGATAGTAATAAGAGGCATGGACTATTTTCAAGTAAACCACTGGCTACATGTAAAGCTACTCTTGGTCTTCTTGTTGTCAGGCTATACTGAATACGCTGGTAAGATGATTAAAAAACTAGCTCTAGGTCAAAAACTGATGTCCTCATATAGAATGCGGCTCTTTAATGAAGTGCCAACCCTCTTCCTTGTATCTATAATACTGCTTGCTGTCTATAAGAATTTACTCAACTTTGGCTATACCATTGTTGGAATTATTTTATTTGCAATTGCATTAATCTTAATGACTAGGGTTTATCGCCGTATCAGAATAAATAACTAATTAAAAAAAAACAGATATGCGGACTTTCTTGAAGTTCTTAATCATACTATTGGCCATCATCGCTATAGGTGCATTGATACTTATGGCAGTATCTCCTAAGAAAATGGTGCTTTCTGAGTCTGATACCATGGAGGCACCACCTACCATAGTGTATAACCTTGTCAATGACTTCAAGAAGTGGGAGGCTTGGTCTCCTTGGGCAGAATTAGATCCCAATGCCATCAATACCTATTCAGATAAAACGGAAGGAATTGGAGCCACTTGGAGTTGGAAAGGAAATAAAGATGTAGGAGAAGGGTCTCAGACTATCGTTGGTTCTGTCCCTCACGAAAGCATAAATACTAATCTAAAATTCAATGGCTTTGATGGTGAATCAAAGAGCAATTGGACCTTTGAAAAAGAAGGAGAAAAAACAAAAGTCACCTGGAACTTTGATGGTGCGGAGACGCCATTCGTATTCAGGCCTTTTAATTTATTAATGAAAGGCAAGCTGAAAAAGACATACAAACAAGGTCTGGCTAATATCAGACAAATTGTAGAAGAGAGAGCGAAAAATAAAAATTACAATGGCTATGCAATTAATGAGGTATATGTTGGAGAAAAGAATTATATCATGAATAGGCAACAGGTTGGCATGGATAATGTCAGCCAGTTCTATGCTCAAAATCTGGGTGCATTATTTACCAAAGCCCAAGGTGCCAACCTAGAAATGGATGGCATGCCAAGTGGATTATTTTATTCTTGGAACCAATCAAATGGGACGACAGATATGGCAGCCGCGATTCCAACTATAACTCCAGCAAATATTCCCGGATTTATAAGTCAAACACTACCGGACGGCAAAGCTGTACAAGTTGATTACTATGGTGATTATAGTAAGACTGAATCTGCACATAATGCCATAGAGGCTTATCTAAAAGATCATGGTTTACTGGTCAATTATCCGGTCATTGAGGAGTATGTGACTGACCCAACTACGGAAAAAGATCCCTCCAAATGGCTGACTAAAATCACCTATTATACAATAAACAGTACACAGTAGTGCCATCACACGTTAGGTTATAAATAATCACTAAGTGATATTTGCTGACATAACTTATAACTTAGGGCATCGTACTTTGTCGATAAATAAGAAACAAAATTTATGAAGATTATTGTATTGGCACTTTTCAGTTTCTTGATGGTGAGTCCTTTACCAATGGATCTTCATGACTTCCATCTATGTAAGACAGATATTCACTACAAATCAGATCAGGATGCTATTCAAATCACAATACATACCTTTATAGATGATACTGAAGAAGCACTCCGAAAATTGGAGGCTCTAGAGTACAAAATATTTGAATCCGCAGAACATCCAGACACAGATTCGATTCTCACCAGATACATACTAGATCAACTTGTCATTCGAATAGATGGACTGCCAGTCGAAATGCAATGGCTAGGCAAAGAGCCAAGTGATGATATTCAAGGCCTCTACTCTTACATAGAAGTTCTTGGAGTCACTGATGTCCAAACCTTAGAAATAGAAAATCATATCTTAATGGATCTTTTTGATGATCAACGTAATATCACAACTGTATTAAAAGACAAAAAGAGGGAAGCTTTTGAGATTTTCAGTGTTAAAGATTATTCTCTAAAAGTCGATTTTTAATGCTGCGCAACCTCCCTAAACAGATCATCATAAAACCGGTAAGATTCTACCAAAAATATATATCTCCGCTTACAGGTGCCAATTGCAGATACACACCAACATGCTCTACTTACATGATTATAGCCGTAGAAGAATGGGGGCCATTTAGAGGGACTTGGCTAGGGCTCAAACGTATCTTTCGTTGTCATCCATGGGCTGGATTTGGTCCTGACCCTGTACCTAACAATCCAAAAAAGAACAAGTCTACTACAAATTAAGTCGCCTTAATAAAGTGCTTATGGCGTACCTTTGCACCCTAAAAATTGTTCATGCATATCAGACCCAGACGGAATAGAAGAACCAACAGTATCAGGAAACTGGTAAGAGAAAATCAAGTCACTGCGGATGACTTGATCATGCCACTTTTCTTGGTAGACGGACAAAAGAAAGAAGAAAAAATTTCTTCCTTACCTATAGCTTATCGACGATCACTGGATAAGATAATGATTGAAATAAAGTCTTGTATTAAACTTGGAATTCACGCCTTCATTCTCTTTCCAAAGATTCCTAAAAAGTATAAGGATAAAATGGGCTCGTATAGTTATAACCCAGAAAACTTTTATCTCAAAGCTGCCACCAAAATCAAAAAGAAATTTCCAGATATCACACTTATAAGTGATGTGGCTTTAGATCCCTACAATATAGACGGACATGATGGTATAGTGAATAAAGGTACTATCCTTAATGATGAGACCATAGCCATTCTTGCAGGCATGTCGGTTGCTCAGGCAGAAGCTGGATTTGATATCATCGGACCATCTGATATGATGGACGGTCGAGTAGAAGCTATACGAGATGCGTTAGATCATGCAGGACATCATGAGGTTGGCATTATGTCTTACACTGCAAAATATGCTAGTGGATTTTATGGCCCATTTAGAGATGCTTTAGGATCTGCGCCAGTAGATAGCTTAGAGATTCCAAAGGATAAAAAGTCATATCAGATGGACCCTGCTAATAGTCTAGAGGCACTTCTGGAAGGCGAATTGGATACATTGGAAGGGGCAGATTTTCTTATGGTCAAACCTGCTGTACATTATTTGGATATTATAGCACATCTCAAATCAGAAAGTACACTTCCTATTGCCGCTTATCATGTCAGTGGTGAATGTGCGATGCTATGGGCAGCCTGTCAAAAAGGATGGCTGGATTACGAGACTGTTATACCTGAAACATTATTGAGTATCAAACGAGCTGGAGCAGATGTAATTATATCCTATTATGCGAAAGCGTTTATGGAACTACAAAAGAGAAGGAAATAGAAGTTAGAGTTGGAAATCAAAAGCTCTAAATTATAGGTATAAAAAAACCTCTAACCTGTGGAAGGCTAGAGGCTGGATAATTTCAGAAAAAATGTGATTCTATTTTTTTAGAGCATCACGAATCTCAGCCAATAATGATTGGTCTGGAGTCGGATCTGGATCAGGAGCAGCTCCCATAAATTTGATCTTAGCTTTACCCAAGATGAATAGGACCCATCCTACTATAATTAAGTTAATTATAGTATTAATCCACTTACCATATCTAATAGCATTTGCCGGGTTGCCATCTTTGTCTAGCTCATCACCTAGAGGAACCATCAAATCAGCAAAGTCATATCCACCAGCAAAGTGCCCAACTACAGGCATTACAATGTCGTTAACGAAACCAGTAACAACAAGTCCTACCGCGCCTGCTAGTATTACTGCAATCGCAAAATCAATTACGTTTCCAGTAAAAATAAATTCTTTAAATTCTTTTAACATCAGATTAACAATTTAGTTAGTTTATAACACAAAAATAGCTAATCAATGGAACATATTAAGAAATTTGTAATATTTAACTATATAGACCTTCTAAATCGCTGAAAAACAAGTCAATCAGTACTAATTTTAGCTACTTTATATAAATTCTACATATATGTACGGTACAAATGCATCCTCTGAAATGGTCAGATTATCAAAGTCTTACCTTACAAACAGTGAATCTGTATCATATAATGACTTGGTAAATCTTCTCAAATTTCACGAATGGCGGTATTATGTTATGAATGAACCGCTCATTTCTGACAAGGATTACGATAATTTGTTCGAGCATTTGCAACAGCTAGAGAAAGCCTTGGATTCAGCAAAAATCCGTCCTGACTCGCCTACTCAAAGAGTATCCAGTGATCTTACAACAGATTTTCCGACGGTAACCCACCTTAACCCCATGCTATCATTGGCCAACTCCTATAACGGTGAAGACCTTCAGGATTTTGATAAGCAGATCAGAAAGTTATGCCATCTGGGAGAGGAAGAGGTGGCTTATTTTGTAGAACCTAAATATGACGGTGGGAGTATTGCACTAGTATATGAAAGCGACCAGCTGATCAGAGCAGCTACCAGGGGTAATGGCGCAGAAGGTGAAGAAATGACGGCTAATGCCAGAGTCATCCCCTCTGTTCCTCTAGTCGCTGAATTTTCCAAGTACGGAATAAAACGAGTAGAGTTGCGCGGAGAAGCTGTGATTGCAAAGACCGTATTCAAGACAAATAATGAACGGAGAGAAAAAGAAGGTCAAGCCATTTTTGCCAATCCCAGAAATGCTGCTACAGGTGGTCTTCGCATGAAAGATCCTATGGAATCAAAGAAGCGTGGGTTGGAGATTTTTATCTTTCAACTCGCTTATGCTGTAGATGCAGATGGAAATAATAAGCTGAGCTCATTAGGGGATCATGAGCAATCCATCAAAGTATTACAAGAACTTGGATTCAAAGTCTCACTAAGAAAAGATCAAGCCTGCCCTAATATCAAGGCAGCTATCAAAGCCTGTAACCAATGGGAAACGAATAGAGAAAAATTTGACTACGAAATTGACGGCGCTGTAGTCAAAGTCAATGACTTCGCCTTACAAGATTTATGTGGATCTACAACACATCATCCAAGATGGGCCATAGCATTCAAATTTAAAGCAAAGCAAGCACATACAAAATTGTTGGAAGTGGAGTATCAGATAGGTAAGACTGGTGCCATAACTCCAGTGGCAAAAACAGAACCGGTCCAATTGGCAGGCGTAACAGTATCTTCTATCTCCTTACATAATGAAGAATTTATACAGCAAAAAGATCTCAGAATTGGAGATACGATAGTCATAGAAAGAGCTGGTGATGTCATCCCATATGTGGTAAAAAGCATATCGGATGTAAGAGATGGTTCAGAACAAGTGATTACATTTCCTACTAAGTGTCCATCCTGTGATTCAGCTCTCGGAAAAACAGCTAATGAAGCCGCATGGCGTTGTCCGACATATAACTGCAAAGCCCAGCTCCTACAAAGACTCATCTACCACGTCAGTAAGGATGCTATGAACATTGATGGTTTTGGCAAGTCATATGTGGAGACTTTCCACGCCAAAGGATGGTTATCAGATCTGAGTGATGTCTATAATTTGGATTATGATGCGATAGCCGTGCTGGAAGGGTTCGGCCAAAGATCAGCAACAAAACTAAAAGACGCCATCAATAAATCTAAGTCGAATCCAATCCATAGATTGTTGGCTAGTCTAAGCGTACATCATCTTGGCCGAAAGGCAAGCAAGCTCATCTCACAAGAAATCAATCATGTCCTCGAATTAGAAACGTGGAAAGAAGACAATTTTACCAATATAAAAGACATTGGACCAGTCGTGGCTGAAAATGTAAGTGCATTCTTTTCAAAACCTGAGAATATCGAGATACTTAAAAAGATGGAAGCATACGGCGTTAACCTCACGCAAACTGACGAGGACAAACCAAAAGTTGTCAGTGAAGATGCACCACTTATCGGAAAAACTATTTTGTTTACTGGTAGCCTACAGACTATGTCTCGTAAAGTGGCTCAATCAAAAGCTGAAGAAGCTGGTGCTAAAAATATTTCTGGCGTAAGCTCCAAATTGAACATTCTTGTTGTAGGAGAAAAAGCCGGCAGCAAACTGAAAAAAGCGCAAGCTTTGGGAACAGTACAGATTATGACTGAAGAAGAATTTAATGGAGTCATAGGTAACTAGAAATTTAGAGGATTGTGTGACTCGATTTAGCATACTTAATAAATAGTCTTTATAACTTTATCTAGTACATTAAAACTTTGAATTGATGCCAATAGAAAAATGGGAAAATTAAAGTACTTCGCCTCATATCTTATTCCCCTTTTAGCTATACTAACCTTTCATGTAACTGGTTTGTATGCTTACATAGGTTTGATCTTCTTATATATAGCGATTCCTATTATTGAGCATTTAATTCCTCCTAATGCGTACAATCTTGAGCGAACGGAAAAAGAACTGGCCAAAGAAGATTTAGGATTTGATTTAGTATTGTATGTCTTGGTCATACTTCAACTTGTAGTTATATATTTATTCTGTATAAAGATTAATGACCCCAATTTGGCTCTCTCAGATGTGATAGCCAGAACGGGAATGTTAGGCACTATGCTAGGTGCTATTGGGATTAATGTAGGTCATGAACTAGGACATAAGACCAACCATCTTATCAAGCAGGTTTTTGCACAGATTATTTTAACGACCTCATTTCAAAATCATTTTATCACCTATCATAATGGTGGACATCACAAAGATGTGGCCACGCCTAAGGATTTATCTTCGGCCAGAGAAGGAGATAACTTTTACATATTTGCTGTACGATCACAAATCGGTGGTTACTTCAAAAGCTGGGGGTTGGAAAATGTCAAACTAAAAGCTCTAAGCAAAAATCCGATTCTCAATCCAATGATCATATATAGCTTACTCCCTCTTATATTGACAGGAATGATATTATATTTTGCTGGGCAGTTTGCAGCTGTTTGTTATGTCATTGCTGCTGTGTATGGCATTTCTATTCTTGAGTCCCAAAACTATTACTCTCATTATGGTTTGCGTCGCAAGCAATTAGAGAATGGTCGTTACGAAAGAGTCCAGCCTCACCATAGTTGGAATTCAGATCATATTCTTGGACGGATTATGTTGTTTGAGTTGACCAGGCATTCGGATCATCATCATATGGGTGCGAAGGAATATCAGATTCTTGATTCTAAATCGGACAGTCCAAAATTGCCGTATGGTTATCCGGCCATGCAACTAATGGCCTATTTCCCTTTCATATTCAAGCCCGTTATGAAGAAACATCTCAGGTCTTATGGGATAGGATAAAAAGTCTATTGACCATGTTCGAATATATAAGGTCGCATTGGTTGCAGAAAAATGGAATCTTTTAACGCTATTCGTTGGTTGGTAATAATGTCAGTTGCAGAACTGTTATTTTCTATGTGCTCTTGGAATCTTGCTAATTCGAGATTGTAAGGTTTGGTGTTTTTATTCAGAATAACCATCACTGTCTCGTATGATATAACTGATGCATCATCTATCCACTCTTCGCCTACTATAAAAAAATTGGGATATTCTTCCATTATGGCACAAGTCCAATCTGTCCTGAATTCTCTAAACGGATATGAATAAGTGTCCTGCCTTATAGCACTTAGATGCGCATACTCTATCCACACAAAACTAGTATGGTGTACTATAGTCTTATCATAATTCTATTTTGAGTTTGGATTATAATATGATAAAACAAAATGTCCAAGTCCTATCTTTTTCATTATCCTAGACAGTTGCCTAATTAGATTATGTTGGTGAGTTGGAAATATTTTTTCTCCTTGCCTAGAAAATACAGCAGCGAAGCGCTTAGTTCCACCACACAGCATAGCCTCTTTTCTTAAGGCTGTTGGCCAATTGTCGCTCCATGTTAGTTGCATCTGTCCTAGACATGGGATTAAAAGCAGCATACAGACTAGGCCGCAGCATCTTGCCATATCGCTCGACATACTTTGAAGATATCTTGTAGCCTTTCTTATTGCGGTAACCAGTGATGTGCTTTTTGAATCTTTCTTGTGGAGAGTGACTGGTCATACCTACATATAGACATTCTTTGATGCCTCTATAGTGAGGATTGGCCTCTCTAAACTTCCTGTCATCCGACCAGACTTTTTGGTTAAGTTCTACGACGTAGACATTGTGAAAGTGTGATTTTGTTCTTGACCTAGCCATCTACAGACTATATCGCAAAAACAAAGCCAAGGCTACTTACTAACACTGATGATGCCTGATAGGCTTCGCCATATCTGCCAATTCATCACAACTACCTTAGTTGATTAAGGAGTTCCCTTGGGTTTATTTCTGATGTAAAATATCTCTTGTCGGCATAGCTATATTGTATGGATTGACTAGATGAAGGCGGAATTAAAATAGTATCTTCTAGTAGAACAATTCTACATCTTCACAAAAGTCCCATGCCCTACTTTCTGACCAGCTGAGATGGTGTAGT
>CAZMMQ010000006.1:0-98368 GCA_964567435.1 uncultured Saprospiraceae bacterium
GAGCCGATGACGGGATTTGAACCTGCGACCCCCTCCTTACCATGGAGGTGCTCTACCACTGAGCTACATCGGCGTTGCTTTTTCAAAGCCGAATTTTATAAAGAGCGGAAGACGAGACTCGAACCCGCGACCCTCAGCTTGGAAGGCTGATGCTCTACCAACTGAGCTACTTCCGCATTTATTTCTCTACACTGTGGGGGTGGTAGGATTCGAACCTACTCAGCCAAAGCACTGGATTTACAGTCCAGCCCACCTCTCCAACTGTGGCGCACCCCCAATTATGTAAGAGAAATGAGCCGATGGAGGGATTCGAACCCCCGACCCGCTGATTACAAATCAGCTGCTCTGGCCAACTGAGCTACATCGGCATATGTCAATAATATTTAATGCTTACTTCAAAGCGAATGCAAAAATAGGCTTTTTACTTAAATATGTAAACCTCAAAATAAAAAAATTATTTGTTAGCCTTTGGATGGCTTTTCTTATACACTTCTTTTAATTTCTCTATGCTATTATGTGTATATATCTGAGTAGCAGAAAGACTAGAATGACCAAGTAACTCTTTTACGGCATTAAGATCTGCACCATTGTCCATTAGATGTGTAGCAAAAGAGTGCCTTAAAACGTGGGGAGACTTCTTCTTTGCAGTTGTGACTGTACCTAAATATCGTTTTACAATATTGTATACCAGCTTTGGATATAGCTTTTTCCCCTTGTCAGTAAGTAATAGATAATCTTCTTCTCGAATCAGTTCCTCTTGAGCAAAGTGGTCTGTAGCAAATTCAATGTATAAATCAATGTTAGCTATCAATTGCTGAGTAAGCGGCACAATTCTTTGCTTATTCCCTTTACCTATAATTTTTATCTGCTGATATGATCTGTCTATACTGTCAGTTTTCAGGTCAATAAGCTCCTGACGCCTCATTCCAGTACCATACAACAGCTCTATAATGAGAAAATCTCTGATAGAAGAAAAAGACAATTTGTTGTTTTTTGCTTCGCTATCTAATAGTGGTTCTAATTTGCTATTAGGAATGGTATCCGGCAGTTTTTTTGGTGTTTTGGGGGGTATAATTTTTAACATGGGATTAGCCGGTAACATCTCTTTTCTGATTCCATACTTAAAAAACGACCTAAGAGTACTCAATTTCCTATTGATAGAACGAGGTGTTACGTTATTAGTTACCATCTCTACCTGCCAAGCTCTGATATGAATATGTTGTACTGAATCCCATGATGTGTTTGGATAGATCGCATTGAGAAAGTTATGAAATTGTTCAAGATCTTTCTTGTAAGCTGAAACAGTGTGCTTCGAATATCTTTTTTCAACTGAGAGATAATCCAGAAACTTGTCTATCATCAAACAAACATATTATAAAATATCATCATCTTAAAAAAGTGGGCTTACATTATAAAATGTAGACCCTACTCCTTTATACCCCAATCATAATTAAGTGTTATGTATACTTTGATAGGTATAAAAGCACATTCGAAGAAAACGAAGCTTCATAAAAAAAAGGGTCATCCAACTAAATGGATGACCCAACATTAAAAGTTATTTTTAATACTACTCGAACGGAACTACTAAATCAGAAGTTCTGTTTTGTACTATTATCCTATTCAAATTATGCATTATTACAGCAGTCCCTGCATTTGCATCGTAGTCAAAAGCATCTAATTCAGAACTAATGTTACCAATAAAATCAGGAATCACAGGAATAATATCAGACATTTCAACATTACTATTTGACCTAAACTCAACATCTGAAGTTACAAATCTAATTCCCAGATCAGCCATTCTTCTTCCCTCCGCTATGAAAATCTCTTGTCTCATCAGATAAAGAATTTCTAACGCTGTTTCAGAATCGCTAATACTATCAACAATATCTAAAGTTACTGAAGTACCTGATACTACTGGAACAGTTACATCACCATCATTTCTGTCAATTACTAATCCAGGACGTAGATCATCACTACTAGATGCCGCAACTAATACTGAGGTTGTATCAGGTCTAGAGCCAGGAAAATCTTGATCTCTACCTTCACCTGCATCGTTAAATGTAGCCATTGGACGAGTTGCAACTAATCCTATCAAATCTCTCATAGATTGCTGAGCTGTGCCAAGATCTCCATTTGAAATCGCAGCTTCAATTAAAATTAAATATGCCTCTTCAATTTTTAATAATGGAATGTCTACATCTGTTGTTGCTACACTCCCATTATACTTTGGATCTAAAAAATCAAGCCTAGGTAAAGGTTGTAAGTCATCAAAAGTACCTCTGTCAAATATCGCATCCTGCATCGTATTACCAGGACCATTAACAGCATCATATTGTACAAATCGTATAAAATTAGGACCAGATGATATTGCTGCATTAGAGAATGATACTGCCTCATCTCTATTCCCTAACCTATAGTGCGCTCTAGCTATACCTAGATTACAAGCAGTTATAATTTCTGAATTTTCAGTACCGTTGAGAGCAACTTCAAAATTTGATATAGCGGTATTAAGATGGGTAGCAGCATCCATTACAACTCCACCTGGTTCTGCAGGCACTGACGTGAAGTTTTCGCCAAACATTAAATGAGATAGCCCGATGAAAAAGTTGAGCTCTGCAACTTGATCAGGAGTGCTAGTCGCATCATCTGGTGAAATTACATCACGACCTGTGATTGCTATTTCTCGAAGTCGATGAAAAGCAAATTGGGTATCATCTATATCATCATCTGTAGCATCAATAGCTAAATTATCCAGAAATTGATTAAAAAATGTTTGAGTATTAGTATAATTATCTGAAGCGATTTCAGAAATTACAACGAGCTGATTCATAGCTAAAGACAATTGACGATTTGCGCCAACCAAAATACTTTGGGTTGAATTATCTGTTCCAACAACTGCACTTATTGCTAAATCAGGATTTTGAGGATTAAAAGCGTCATCTGGGTCTTCGCAACTATTAAAAGCAACTACGATCGCCAGAAAACTTAATATTGTTAATATATATTTTTTCATGTCAATTTGTTTTTGAATTATTGAAATCTCTTTTCTCTGAATGAACAACTAGTTTGTTTTAATATTAAAAAACAAGACTTGTTCTTTTCGCTATTAAGAGATACTCTTTAATTCATTATTATAAACCAATTTTTAAAGAGAAAATAACCTGCTTTGGTGCTGATTCTGTTCCAAATCCAAACCCACCAACTGCAAATCCACCTTGTTCAGCTATACCCGAACCAGTGATTTCTGGATCAAAAGAAGCAGAACTTCTAACTATGGGATTTCTTAAGTTTACTCCTAACTGGAGTCTACTCAGTGCTGGAATATTTGCTGTGTCAAAATTATATGAAAGACCAATATTCCTAACCTTAAAAAAGTCTGCGTCTTCTACCCAGACTCCGGCAAGATCAAAGAAGCTTGTTCCTGCTGCATTTTCAGGAATTCTTCCTTCATCATTAATTCCTCCAAAAAATCTTAAGACATCATCAACGTTTACACCTTGAGCGCCATATTGGTAATCTGCACTTGCAAAAAGACTAAATCCTTTCCAAGCAAAATCTAAACCTAAATTACCATAACCATCTGGGTTAGGATCACCCAAAAAAGCATTTCTTTCAACATCAGTAACAAACCCTTCATCATCAAATATCGGATTCCCTCCTCTGAAGTATCCAAGTGGTTGTCCTTCGTTTACGAAAGAACCTAAGAATGTAAATCCTCCTACTACGAATTCTGGCAAACCTCCATTATCGACAACTATATTTTCATTTGTTGTCAATGAACCACTTAAGGTAAGTCTAGCCTCTTCTGTTTGGAAAACATCAGCAGATAAAGCGAATTCAAATCCTGTATTACTTATCTCTCCTAGATTAACATCCTGCGCTAATTGTCCTGATGATGGAGTGCTTGGAGGTGTAAATATTGCATCTACTGTAGTGTTATCATAATAAGTAATTCCAAATCGAATGTTACCTTCAATAAAACTCATATCAGCTCCGATTTCTAACGAATTTATTGTCTCAGACGTTAAATTAGGATTTCCTGGATTTCCAAAGGTGAAAGATGGTAGTCCCAAAAATGGGTTTACTGCGAATTCTCTATCTGCAGAGAATGGAGTTGGAAAGTTTGTCGATTGTCCCCAATTCGCTCTTAGCTGAAAACGTGTAAGTATATTACTTATACTGCTATTCTGGATGAATGCTTCATCTGTAAGGCTGTAGGTGAGGCCAAAACTATAGATGTCTACGAGTCCAATACTTTCTCCGAATGCTGAATTACCATCAAAACGAATTTTCCCATCAACAAATAATTTGTTTTTGTAGCCAATATTCTGAGAAAAATAGAAGCCCCCGAAAACAATCTCTCTGATTGCATCAGCAGCCGTCGTTTCTGCAGAATTGTTTATTGTATTAGAACCTTCTGTAACATTCGTTGCACTTAAAAGATACTGTTCGTCACGTTGTCTAAATAACTGTCCTCCAGCACCTGATATAAATGATAAATCACCAAAATCATACCTATACTGCATTCCTAAATCAGTTGTTATTCCTGTGAAATTACGTGTTGCAATATTTATTGTGCCTTGATCAACTGTTCCTGGTGGATTAGAGCCTTTAGAGATTAACAGTGCATTTGAATTTATAGATCTTTGTCTTGATTGTCTATTGTCCAATCCAACAGTCAATTTAGTTGTAAAACCTTCAAATGGAGTCCATCCGAGAGAATTGGATAAAGTATACCTTTGCACGGCTTCAGTTAAATCTGTATTATCAGCCTGTACTTGTAAGTTATCTCTTAATTCCTGAAAAGCTGTCTCATTTAATGTATCAACATCGCCAAAAGAACCGCCTTCTATGTTACCAAATCTTGCAAAACTTGTATTGGCATTGAAATCTCTTGTGAAGTAATTACTTGTAAATGCTGCGCTACCCGTATATATTAAATTATCCCCAACATCTGACTGGATTGTAGTTCTCAATCCTATTCTTCTATTCTCATTTACAGCATTAAATCCATCATCGTCGTAGAGATTAGCAGAAAAATTATAGGTTGTTCTATCATTTCCACCATCCACACCAATCCTATAACTTTGAGAAAGTCCTCTCTCAAAAACTAGATCTTCTACTCTTCTAAACCTAAGAAATTCAGTTTCCCCTTGAATCGTACCAATAGCTACCTCAGCATTGACTCTTGCTTGACCTGCCGTTCCTCTCTTTGTGAAAATTTGAATTACACCATTCGCAGCATCTGTTCCATACAAAGTAGAAGCTGCTCCACCTCTAATAAATTCTATCCTTTCTATACTCTCAACCGGGATATCTGATAATGCAGAACTATTAGCACCACCAGTCCCTATATTAAGATCAGGACGAGAATTTAAATTATCGAGTCTAACACCATCTATTAAGATTACTGGAGTAGTACTTGATTGAGCAGAAATAGGTCCCCTATTTCTGATTAATGATGCGGTACCTGGTTGACCAGATGACAGAGTCACCTGAGCACCGTTTAATCGACTTTGCAGAAGCTGATCTAATGATACAACTGGTGCTACCTCAATATCCTCAGACGTAATCACATCAACTGTACTTGTCAGTCTTTTACGTTCAATTCCTACACCTTGTCCTGTCACTACAATTTCATCTACTAACACTCCCTCCGCCAGGGTAACGCCGTAGAATGAATGATCACCAAGTGCGATTTCTTGAGTTTCAAATCCAGCATAAGTAACGACTAACTCGTTAACATCTGCTGGCACTTCTAAACTAAATCCGCCATCAAAATCGGTGATTGTACCGACAGCGGTGCCTTTTGCCAAAACATTTGCCCCAATGAGGGCTTCTCCATTGGCATCTGTAATTGTTCCAGAAACTACCCGCTGAGCAGATAGATTGAATACAAATACAGTAACAAAAAAGATTAATCCTACTAATTTTTTCATACTAATTTGGTTTGAATAATTATACATGTAAAAGAGAAACAACACTGAAAGTAAGTAAAGATGTAAGATTTCGGTATTACCACCGTGATATTTTAGTGTGATTTCTCTTTATCAATGCTTGATAAACTAAGATACCCAAAAAATAAGAAATGGCGAACTGGTATAAGTATAATTACTTAATAAATGGCCCCTATGTCTTTAAGACATATTACTAGAATGATTTTATATCAGAAATCAATCCTCTCTTGAAAAACCAGTTTACCTACAAGAGGTATCGTTTCTTCAATCTGACCTCCAATTTTAATAGTATTGGATCTTTCCTTATCAGGAATTGCGTAGGTTAATGGACCCATTTGACCTCTAGATTCAAAAGGGACAAATTCATATCTACCATCTGCTTGCTTCTTCAGGTATCCATTCTTTAGATTTGTGATCCTTTCAAGATTTGAGCTTACTTCTATTCCAAAAACTTGGTCAACATCTTCTCCCGCGAAACTCGAATAAGAGTTGTACTTTTTCTTAATAGAAGGGTTCAGTTTTGCAATCTCATCCCTGGTATTGATTGGATAATAACTGTTAGGCTCGTCATTATATGAATAGCATAATATGCGTTGTGGAATATTTGCCAATGTAACTATAGTAGAAGCCAAAGATCCATTATCAAGATAGGATGCAAGCTTATTATTAAGTCCCCAATTACCAAGGATAATCTCATGAGTCTGATCTCCGTCAAGATCTATAGCCTGACAATATTGCCACAACCCATTCATTTCCATATTGTTCCAGGCAGAAAGTTCTTCAAATCTGCCATCTTTATTTATGTATACTTTAGGATAAGAGTACTCTCCTACAAATAATAGATCACTCTTTCCGTCCTCATTAAAATCAAATACAAGCATGTCCATGATATTGCCCTCATACGTTAAACCATGGTTACTGACTTCTTTAAATTCTCCATTATCTATTTGTTCTAATAGAAATATCCTGGAGTGGATTCCTTCCTCTTTTGAATATTCTATTGCAGCTAGGATTATATCAGAATCATCATCAGAATCAAAATCTGTGGCACATACTGAAGTGGTACTCATCATACATGTCTGTTCGAAATCTATCTTTCTATAGTTTCCATTTTCATTAAGATATAGATAATCACAGTTCGGTTTTTCTGTATTATCCATCTTATGAGAATAGGTCACAATTACATCTGTCATTCCATTCTGGTTTATATCTAGATATGAAATGTCTGACACATGTCCTTTTTCATTGGGCAATATGCTTTTCAAATTATCTGATAATTTGCTAACCAACCCAAGAGACATTATTTCTCCATCTGGTGCTTGAGACACATTGCCTGGAAAGGATGAATAACCTCTAGGAATAATGGGATTAGTTGTCAAGTCATTTGACCAGGAATAAGCATTACTAGATAAAACATCAGCTTTTGGACTCAGTATAGTGGCAATAGATGGCACTAAGTTGTTCTCATCAAATTCAAATACATTGTACTGATCTAATGACCATTGATTCATTTTTTGTCTTTTACCACCTGGCCAGACAACAACTATAGAGTCAATGGATCCAAATGCTTTATTAATCCCGAAAACTATTGACTTATCTACAGAGGATAAAAATCCTCTATGAGGAGTGGCTAATTTGGTCTGAAGATGATCTCTTTGATGCACTTTAATATAGGAGCCTACCCCATTAATATTTGACTTTAGGTAGTTTAAGTTTATTCCAATCCAATTGTTAGTTTGAAATTCTTCACTTCTGTAAATCGTGGGTGAAGAATTGATGTTATTGGTAACAATTTCAACTATTCCATCATTGTCTAAATCTACGTATACTGCGCCTGTAGAGTAATGAGGTTCATTATCAATAATCACTTCTTTGTAATTGTTGTTTTGGTTACCTAGAAATAGTTTGTTTGGTGATATACCATCTTTTATTTTGAAGGAGGGATCTGAGTTGAATCCACTTACTCCACTATTGATAAAATTGATGAAGTCTAAGTCGTTGGGTCTGGTAACTATACCTGTAGAAATAAATATATCTTGTAGGCCATCTAAATTATAATCTATAAAGAGAGGTGCCCAACTCCAGTCAGTTGCCGATATGCCAGCAAAGTATCCACAGTCAGTATAGTGACCAGTTGAATCGGCAATCTGAAGCATGTTTCTTGAATACTGTCTAGCAAATCCTTTTTGTACTAGAAATTGTGAAATCTGATGAGTAACTCCTGGATCTGAAGATTTAATAACCTGCTCATCATATGGGAGCATATCCACACAGATAATATCTGTCAAACCATCATTATTAACGTCAGCCGCATCCATTCCCATGCTAAATCGAGGTGTGAAATGAAAGTAATCTTCTATTGATTCCTTGAAGGTACCATCTCCATTATTGATATATAAATAGTCATTTTCGTGGAAGTCATTGGTAACATATATATCCATATGATTATCCTGATTTATGTCTAGTGCCATTCCACTAAGACCATAACCGGTAACACCTCCATAAATACCTGCATACTCGGATTTGTCTTGATATTTTCCATCTATATTCATCAAGAGTCGATCACCACTATAGATATCTCTGATCCGTCTTCTCTCTCCATTAGCATGTGATTCTTGGGAATGGATAGAATGATTAACCAAATAAAGATCTAAATCATCATCATTGTCAAAATCAGCAAATATCGCCTGACTACCTAAACATCGAGCATCAAGTCCATAGTTAGCTGAAGATTCAGTAAACGTACCATCTTGATTATTGACATATAATTCATGGTGACCTGTAAAATCATTAGTTCCTACGACAGCGCATACATATATGTCATCCCAACCATCGCCATTAATATCGACTACAGATACCGCTGATTGCCACGAAGAATTGCCTTGGACATTTGCATCAGACGGTGCTTGAATAAACTTAAATGGAACATCTTGGTAAAACAGTCCATTATCTCCCTGATTAGAAACGAAATACAAATCCTTCAGTCCATCATTATTAAAATCACCTACGCCAACTCCTGCGCCATTATAAAAATATAGGTATTTTAATATGTTGAGATTAGTTGATTCCTTTAATTTATTTTCAAATGAAATCCCTATACTGTCACCACTCAATTGGCTCCAACTTCTTTCATTATCCTCGTTGGGGTTGCAGGAGAGCAAAGCCAACAGAAAGAGTAATATTAATGTGGATACATTGTGTTGCATTCTTGACATCTGCTGATCAACGTATAGTTTTTTGGAACTATTGATCAATTAAAGTAATGGATTGTAAATGAATTTTTCAATCTACAAAACAATAGTAGTCATATTACATCCATTCACAAAAAAGGGCCACCAATAAAGGCAGCCCTCAAAAATTTATTATATCTGAGATTTACATCTCATTTCTATTACATAGGATCTACTGATGCAGAACCGTCAGCCGGTGGATTGAAGTCCACTTCCTGTGCTGGCACACCAAAGTAATTTAAGTAGTTGTAATCTATTGTTGCATTTGTATTCAATACACCTGCACCATCAAGAACCCAAGCTCCGCTTCTTCCACCTCCTTGTGAAACTGGATCTGTCCGGCCCCATCTTCTAGCATCATAGAAAGAAACGCCTCTCAAGAAAAGACCAGTTCTTCTCTCTTTTCTTAATTCATCAATAGCTTGACTCATACTTAGACCTGCGCCTGCTACAGCTGCTACCCCAGCATTCTGAGCATCTCTTACTTCATCTATTAGCATTAGTCCGCCTTCTACATCGCCTGTATAAATTGCTGCCTCAGCTTGCATAAGAGTATTCTCTTCCCAAGAACCAAAATAGATAACAGGCGCCTCACCAACATTAGCTTGCTCAAAATATAAGCCTCCGTCACTTACTGTAACTACTTCCCATCTTGATCCATAATGAATACCTCTTCCTCTTGGATTAGGGAAATCAAGCCCAGGATTAAATCCTTGTTCCATTCTTGTATCACCATCATTAAAATCTTGAATAAGTCTCTCAGAAACAAAATGCCATAGGCCTGCAGCAAATCCGTGAGGGTAGAATCCTCCATTTGTAATAGGATCATTGGCTGCTGCGCCTCTTATTTCAAGGAATGGTGTACCTTGTTGCAACCCATCAGCAGCTAAACTTTGTACAGTAGCCCAATCACCTGCAGTCATATCAGCAACCTTTGTATTTGCAAGAAGTGTTCTTGCTCTTAGTGTGTTGACAGTCTGCATGAAGGTAGCTATAGTAGGTACTCCATTGATTTGGAAAAAATCTGGAATTACTGCAGAAATTACTGTAGCAAAATCTGCTTCATTAGCACTATTCAATTCTGTCAGTGCTAAATCCCAGTTGGCATTTGCAGCTGTAATCATTTCTGCGTTAGATACAAAGTTAGCATTGACATCAGAAGTCAAAGGTACTTCCTGGTTAGGTGCATCTAGAATAACACCTGCAGAATACATAGACCCGATTCTACTGTATGCAAATCCTTTCCAAAAGTATGCCCAACCTCTTAGTGCTGATTTTAATCCATCGCTAACTGTAGATTCACTTATCAGTTGTAACAACTGATTCTGTACATTATTCAATCTGTACATTGCAGTCCACTCATATCTGAATATATTCAAATCTCCAGTACTTCTGTCGTTTAAAGATGCTAACATTTCTGGCTGAGAATCACCTTGTGGTGGTGGTACTACTGTCCCGTCGTCTAAAGTAACTGATGTAGGTTGATTTGCCCATCTATAACCGAAGTTACCCCATGGTGTCCCAATGACATCACCCATAGATTCATGAATAACTTGAACTTGCCACAAGAAATTTGAAGATTCTGCTCCAAATGATGTCTCGAAACCTGATAAATAGGTAGACGCAGCAAATCTCAATAGACCATCCTCAGTCGTTAATACTTCTAAGGTTGGTTGGTTTGGATTAACCACTTCAAGACCATCTTCACATGAGGTAATTCCAAATAGGATACTACATGTAAATAAGAGTCCTAATAATTTATATTTCATTATTTATTGTTTTTAATCTTTTATAAATATTAAAATCCAAATCTTAAAGTTGCAAGGTATGTTCTTGCATTTGGCAATGTGTGCTCATCAAATCCAACAACCAATGGGTTATTAAATGCATTCGATGCCTCTGGATCAAAACCTGTATAATCAGTTATTGTAAATATGTTAGTACCTGAAAGTGTAAGATTTAAAGAATCAAAGAATGTATCTCCTTTAAATAAACTTCCAATATTTAAGCCAACTGCTAAATTCTTCAACCTTATATACGATCCATCCTCAACAAAGTGACTATTCGGGTCTCTTGTGTTGTACAGAGTTTGATAATAGTTAAAGAATGCTTCTGTCTCACCATTAATTGTAACTGGGTCATCAACTTCAGCATGTACATTATCTCTATAAGTCCACTGTCTAGTTACATTATAAATATCTTGGCCTTGAACCCAATTAATCTGTGCAGACACTGTCAAGAAATCTGTGATTCTAAAATCATTAATAAAAGACATATTAAAATCTGGAAGTCCAGATCCTAAAATAGATGTCTCAGGAGAAAGAACCGGTCTTTGAGTCTCTGAATTAACTACATATCCATCTTCAGGAGATATTTCGAATCCAGTCGGATCTTCCAAGATTAAATTGCCATCAGAATCAGTTTCTGTCAAACTAGTCAATACTTTAGATCCTCTGAAAAGTCCAAGCTCATCTCCTTCATTGATGCTAAAGAATGTAGCAATTGGAATAGAATTAGCACCTTCAATATTAGCAACTATTGTTCTTTGTCTAGAGAAATTAGCTGTTAAATCCCATCCAAAATTTCCAGACTCAACAATCGTTGTATTCAGTCCTAATTGTATACCATTAGATTCAAGATCAATGGTATTATCTAAAATAGATCCTGTTCCTGAAGAAACAGCAACCTCGATTGGTCTAATAACATCATCAGATGTTCTATCCCAATAAGTAAAGTTGATACCTAAGAACGGAAGTACGTTAGAATTAGCACCTAATAAAGCAACTGAGGCATCAAATCCAAACTCTAATTCCTTAGACACTTGTACATTTAAGCCTTCGTTAGGTAATTCAGTTTGCACTCCTAATATTCCTATAGAACCAGCATTCTGTGAAGATAACGTAACAATTCTATCAAATGGATCAGGTTGGATTCCTGCTTCACCATATGCAGCTCTTAGCTTAAATTCTGGAATTCTATTCTTAAGGTTTGACCATCCATCCATCTCAGATAATCTGAAAAAGATATCACCTCTAGGAAAGAAGAATGCATCAGAACCTCTACCGAATGCTGATGATCTGTCAATTCTAAATCCACCAGAAACTCCAAGCATCTCATTGAATTCTATTCTTTGGTTTACTAACCAACCGAATGTAACAAAGTTACTTCTAAACTCACTGGCAGTAAATTCACTTGCCGATGGAATAGTAACTGGCTCAAAAGGAGGCAATTCTGTTCCAATTGCATCAGATCGATCAAATGTTTCAGATCTCCAATCGAAAGCTATATGTGTTGTAGCAGTCAAAGACTTATCTGTCCCTAATAAAGTGGATAAGTTTGGTCTAAAAAAGGCAGATGCAATAGAATTCTGAGTCACACCTCTGTCAAATCTGTTTTGGATTCTTCCTTGAGTCGTTCCTGCACCATTTTGTCCACTCGCTGCTGATATAAAGTCTAACTGAAATCTATCTGTCCTGTTAAAGTTAAATCTGTACTCATCATAACCGTACTTATAATCAAACTCTAACCAGCTAGTAGGTTCATAATTTAAATTAACTCTCGGAAATAATCTAAAGTTAGATGCATTGAAAAGTACATTTTCTCTTGCATATAGAGGGTTACTAGAAATTCCTGATGGTGTAGATATTAATATTTCTTCACCATTGACATCATATCTTTGCTCGAAATCTATAAAAGGGAAACTTAGAACGGCGTTAGCTATATCACCAATTCCACCTCCGTCATTTCCACCTTCTTGTCTTCCAGTATTATTATCAAGAAATATTAAATCAGTCCCAATATTAACATTGAAATTTTTAGCTATTTCATATCCCAAATTGAAGCCAAAATTATATCTGTCCTGAGCTCCAAAAAGGATACTTTCCTGATTCGTAAATGATCCTGTAAAGGCATATGTAGACTTATCTGCTCCACCTCTTATAGAGACACTTTGTCTATGGTTAAGTGCATTAGATTGGAAAATTTGATCAAATTGATCAAAAAGAGCTTCACTATATTGAGAGTTAGTTAAAGAACCAGGTCCTAGTGGAATAGGGTCCGGCCAATTTCCAAACTCATCTGGAGCTAATCTCTCACCATTTGCATCTGTTAGAAATCCACCATCACCAGTTTGGCTTGCATGACTATTAGCCTTTCCAAATCCACCTGTTAGTACATTACTAACACCAATTGAAGATTCTATTGAAATCTTTGGTGGAGTATTTTTCTCACCTTTCTTCGTGAAAATTTGGATCACACCGTTAGCACCTTGAGCACCATAGATTGTTGCTGCTGCTGCACCCTGTACAACCTCAACTCTCTCAATATTATTAAGGTCAAGATCAGCTAATCTACTACTCACGGCATTACCATTGACACCGTTGAAGTTGTTATCTGTGTTAAGCTGAACACCATCAACCAAAATCATAGGCTGTGTTGATCCTAAAGAGTTAATACCTCTTAAGAGAATGTTGGCCTGTTGTCCTGGTTGTGCATTGGTACTACTGATCCAAGCTCCTGGTATTTTCCCAGAAAGCGCTGCATCTATAGAGCCACTGCTCAAGGTCGGCAAGTCTTCGGCATTAATAGCTTCTACACTTATCGCTGTCCTTCTGACATCAACAGCAGCACCAGTACCAGTGACTACTATTTCTTCTAATAATTCTCCTTCCTGTAGTGTGATGGAGACATCGTTAAGACCAAAAATATCAATTGTTTGGGTGTTATAACCCGTGTAACTGACTGTAAGTTCTCTTACATCATCTGGCACACTCAAACTAAAATTCCCATCTATGTCTGTTATTGTTCCAATATCGGAACCCGACACCAACACATTAGCACCTATCATAGGTAAGCCAGTATTGTCAATGATATTACCACTGACAGTCCTTTGTGCGGAAAGGGAATAAGCAAACATTACTGTAAAAAACAGCAATCCTAATACTTTTTTCATACTATCTGATTTGATTAAAAATTCTAATTCGATAAAAACTACCTTGCTTTACAAGCGTATAAGAACTAGATTTTATAATCAGAATTTAAAAAGTAAGTAGTTTTTACAATCTGATTATTGATTTAGTTCTTATCCAAAGCGCAATAATCCGAGTCCTAAGGTAACTCAAATTTGTATTGTGCTATAAGAAATCGTTAACTTTTCTTAACAAGACCTTAATTGCATTTTCTACTACGACCGTGAACATCTTATAATTGGTTGGGTAATAAAAATAAACTATTTAACAGAAATGGACGTAAGAGGCTTATAATCAGTCATTTACATTGTAAATAAAAATTTCAACCCAATAACCTTTGGTACATGCCAATTGTATTCTGGATACCATAATATAGTGAGTCTGATATCAATGCATGACCAATAGATACTTCAAGTAAATTTGGTACTTCAGAGGCATAATATTTTAGATTATCAAGATTAAGATCATGTCCTGCATTGACACCTATTCCCAAGGATGAGGCTTTCTTAGCAGCTTGGGTATGTAGATAAACTGCGTCCTTTGGGCTATTAAGATGGTTTTTGGCATAGTGCCCAGTATAAAATTCTACTCGGTCAGTCCCTGTTTTTGCAGCAAGTTCTACTGCATGAACATCTGCTTCCAGAAATAAGGACACCCTTATGCTATGTGACTTGAATCGCTTAATAGCCTTAATCAAAAAATCAGCATGCCTGTCCGTATCCCAACCTTCATTGGAAGTCAACACACCTGGAGGATCAGGGACTAAGGTTACCTGATGGGGTACCACTTTACAAACTGTGTCAATAAACTTTGGATTAGGGTAGCCTTCAATGTTAAATTCTGTGGTAACCACCTCCTTCAAAGGCAATAAGTCATCATATCGGATATGGCGTTCATCAGGTCGTGGATGCACAGTGATTCCATCTGCTCCATATGCTTCACAGTCCTGCGCAAACTGTACTATGTTAGGTAAATTTTCACCTCGACTATTTCTAATAAGAGCCACCTTATTAATATTAACACTAAGTCTCGTTTTGGTCATTTGTAATATTCTTTAGATGTAATTACTTATTGTAAGTTTGCCACAATCAAAAGTATTGATTTACATTAAGGATTCATCAAAACCTACCCAAATTGGCTGAAGGGCTTAAAAAGAGAATACAAACTGCCATAATCATAGGTATACCGATTTTGTGTATGCTTTTTTTCAGCGACCTAACCAGGTTGGTTTTCCTTTGGTTGCTGATCTTGTTGACTCATTTGGAATTTTTGACTCTTCATAAAAAGGAAAGCCCTCAATCTTCTATAATCATACTAAGTTTGCTATCAACTAGCCTGTTGACCTTTGTTGTATTATATTACAAGCTAAATTTGCCAGTGATTGCCATTGCTGCGGTGGTTTCAACTTTCCTTATTTACTTTCTTTTTTATTCAAAAAATTATGGCCAAAGAATTAGTCTGGTATCAGTTCATTTTTTTACCACCATTCCAATTTGGACATTAATTACCTTCTATCCAGGTCCAGACTTTAAATATCTGCTCCTTGGCAGTATCCTGCTTGTGTGGGTTAGTGATATATCTGCCTACTTTGTTGGAAAAAGCATAGGAAAAAGAAAGCTGATGCCATCTGTATCTCCAGGAAAAACAAGGGAAGGATTCCTAGGGGCAGGAATGTGTACACTACTTTTTAGTTATATCTTATATGCTTCACTTGGTCATTTTAGTTTCAGCCAATGGACTGGACTTGGGTTTCTCGTTTGGTTATTCGGTTCTTTAGGGGATCTTGTGGAATCTAAAATGAAACGGATAATTGGAATAAAAGATTCTGGAACTATACTACCCGGGCATGGTGGTTTTCTAGATAGATTTGATGGTTTCATTTTTTGTCTGCCTTTTGTAACCTTATTTATTTACCTGACATCTAATTCATGACTTTTCATAAACAGGGCTATCCAACATTACTATGGACTTTGTTACTCATCATCGTCTTTTCTTATATCACATTCAATTTCATACCATCTCCTTTTTCTTGGGTAATCTATATCCTGTTAGCTGTTCTTCTAATTATTGTACTTCAATTTTTTAGGAGCCCAAATAGAAAAATAAATCCTGAAGACCATAATAAGGTGTACACTCCAGCTGATGGAAAAATAGTTGTTATTGAAAAAACTTACGAGACGGAATACTTGAAATCTGAGTGCTGGCAAGTATCTGTTTTTATGTCCCCTCTCAATGTTCATATAAATAGGAATCCAGTATCAGGAAAAGTAGAATATTTGAAATACCATTCAGGTAAATATCTAGTTGCATGGCATCCAAAATCTTCTGAAGAGAATGAAAGATTTACAACTTGTTATAAAACAAATAATGGTTCTGTTCTAATCAGGCAGATTGCGGGTGCGCTTGCACGACGCATTGTCAATAATTTGAAAGAGCACCAATCTGCAACACAAAGCCAAGAAATGGGCTTTATAAAATTTGGTTCTAGGGTGGATATATTCCTGCCTCTAGATGCCAACATTGAAGTTACAATGAATCAAATGGTTAAGAGTCCCATTGATGTAATTGCAACTTTCTCTTAGGGGTTAATTAAGATATGGCTCCACTAAATCTTGAATAGCTTCTATCCACAAAGGGTTGTCATTTAGGCTTTCGACAAGGTCTAGACTTTCGCCACCCATCTCAAGGAATTCTTCATGATATTCATCACCAATCTCAATGGTAGTTTCTAAGCAATCTGCAACGAATGACGGCGAGAATACAAGTAAGTTCTTATATCCTTTCTCATTGAGAGATTTCAAAACATCGGGAGTAAATGGTTCTGTCCACGGGTCCTTTCCTAATCTGGATTGAAATGCAATTGAATATTTCTCTTTAGGTAATTTTAGTTGCTCTACAATTTTATATGCAGTATCGTAGCATTGCGCCGAATAGCACATTTTATTACTTTCATTCAATGTCTTGCAGCAGTTATCTGATTGAAGACAATGATTCTGTGTATCTGCTTTTCTAAGCTGACGCTGAGGAATACCATGAAAAGAAAAGAGGAAATGATCATACTTTTCTATATCGTATTTCATTGCATTCTCTGCAAAAACTTTAATCAACTTTGGATTATCATGATAAGAGCTGATACTTACAAGTTCAGGAATTGTATTCCAACTAGAGACGACCCTTATTGCTTCTTCTAAAGCGGAACCAGTACTTGCTGAGGCGTACTGAGGAAATAAAGGAAATATGACAATCCTATCTACATTTGCATTTTTGAGATTATTTGCAGCTGACTCAATACTTGGATTCTGATATCTCATCCCCAACTCAACAATTATATCTTCGCCGAGTCTTTCCTGTAATTGATCCTTGACTTTGTAGCCATAATATTTAAGTGGAGAGCCGTTCTCTGTCCAAAGTTCTTTATATAACTTTCCTGATGAACGAGCTCTAAATGGGGCTATAATTCCCCTGACCAATACATTTCTAAGCACAGGATTAATATCCAATACTCTTTCATCTAAAAGAAACTGCCTGAGGTAGCGCCGCACGGAACCTGTAGAAGGATCATCTGGGGTACCTAGATTTATAAGTAGAACGCCTGTTTTAATCATATATATTAAGCTGACATTAGAAACGCAAAATGTCACAATTAGTTTGGCCAATATTAGAAAATAATGATTACTTCATTTGGCACTAAGAATTGATATATGCCATTTACCTATCTTGGGCTGCTAAAGTTAAATGAATGAAAGCTAGAAAGATACTTGTAACAAATGATGATGGTATTACTTCCCCTGGCATTAAAGCTCTGCTTGAGGTCGCATCAGAATTTGGTGAGCCAATAGTAGTTGCGCCTGATTCTCCACAGTCAGGGCAGGGACATGCGATCACTATAAATAGGCCAATACGTCTTAAGGAATCCAGTATTTTTTCTGGCATCAAAGCATATGAATGTTCTGGAACTCCAGCAGACTGCGTAAAATTGGCTAAGAATGTGCTGCTTAAAGATGAAAAAATAGACCTATGTGTATCAGGAATAAATCATGGGTCTAACGCTTCAATCAATATAATATACTCAGGAACAATGTCTGCGGCAATGGAAGCGAGTCTTGAAGGCATTAAATCTATTGGTTTTTCGCTTACTAGCTACTCTTACAAAGCTTCAATGGAAGGCAGTAAGTACTATGCAAGACTGATTATGAAATCAATGCTCCAATCAGAAGTACCAGACTGCAATTTGCTTAATGTTAATATTCCCGACTTGCCATTGGATGATATAAAGGGAATGAAAATATGCAGGCAAGGAAAAGGAAACTGGGTAGAAGATTTTCTTGAAAATAAGGACCCTAGAGATCAACCTTACTATTGGCTAGCAGGAGAATTCCAAACAGAACTTGAAGAAGATACAGACTTATGGGCCTTAAAAAATGGTTATGTCTCAGTAGTACCTGCTCAGCATGACTTAACGAACTATAAAGTGTTGGATAAGATTAAATATATGGAAAAACAATCTCTATGAGACCTAAAAGAAATGACAACTTTATGATTGGCTTTATGATTGGTGCCACCGTACCAGTCATAGCCTATTGGGCTATTGGTGTGATATTTCAAGGTCTGACTGATGCAGGTATTATGGATGAAGTTACCAGTAGTACTTTTGATAAGAGAATGAAGACTCTTAGTCTCTTGGCTATTTGCAGTAACATCATACCATCACAACTATCAAACAATTGGCGATATACTAATATATTGAGAGGGGTCATCTTCTCTACATTTATCTATGCAGCTATTTGGATTGCATATTATTATTTAGGAGTTAGATTCTAACAAAGAAGGTGAAATATTACATAATTGCAGGAGAAGCATCTGGAGATCTTTACGGAAGTCTTCTTATAACTGAACTAAAAAAGGTAGATCCAAAGGCAGAATTTAGATTCTGGGGAGGTCCCAAAATGAGAACTGTCTCTTCAGGTCAACTTAAATCCATCAAGGAGACCTCCTTTATGGGTTTTTATGAAGTAGCAAAAAATGCATTCAAGATTAAAGGATTCTTCGATTTTGCTAAGTATAGCATTCAAGAATTTGAGCCAGATATGATTATCCTCATTGACTATCCGGGGTTTAATCTAAGGATGGCGACTTGGGCTAAGGACAAGGGATACAACATCACATACTTTATTTCACCACAGCTGTGGGCTTGGAAAAAGAACAGACACAAAATTTTGAAAGAAAAAGTGGACCTCTTCTATGTAATACTTCCTTTTGAAAGAGATTTTTATAAAAACCTGGATACACCGTGTGAATTTGTTGGACACCCATTAATGGAGGTAATAGATGAACCCAAAAACATCCTCGCTGAAAAACCTAGAACAATAGGGTTATTTCCAGGAAGCAGAAAACAGGAGATAAGAAATCATCTAAGTATCATGCTGGAGTTTGCAATTGACAAGTCAGAATATGATTTTATAATAGCTGGAGTTAGCCATATACCGAAAAAATTCTACCTTGATCATCTCAATAAGTATGCATCACATATTGACATACGTTATGATTCCTCTTACGAAGTGATGAAAGAAATAGACTTTGCCATTACAAGTAGTGGGACTGCTACACTTGAATTGGCATTATTTAATGTGCCACAGATTGTAGTCTATAAGACGCATCAAATTTCATTTATGATAGGAAAGAGATTGGTGAGTACTGATTATATTTCTTTAGTCAATTTGATTGCTCAAAAAGAAGTCGTTCCTGAATTGCTTCAAGATGCTTTCAATGAATTAGCACTACAGAAATATTTTTCTGAACTAATTCCAATAGAAAAAAGAAAAGAAATAGTAAGGCACTACTCCAAGATTAGAGATGAACTTGGATCTAAAAAAAGTTCTCATCTAGTAGCTAATGGCATTTTTCAATATCTAAACGCCGCTATTTCTTAGGCTTCTTCGCAGTTTTTTTCTTAGCTTTTTTAGGAGCTTTCAACTTCACACCTTCTTCAGTTAGGATATCCTTAATGACTTCAAGCGTGAATTTTTCCTTAGCTTCCTCTGAGGTATACCTTTCGCCATTTTCCTTCTTTCCGATTTTGAACGATTTCTTTTTATATCTTATAAACGGACCCCATCTGCCATTCTCCAAGGCGATGTTTTCGTCAGGCCACTGAGAGATATATCTATTGGCTTCTTTTTCAATTTTTGCTTCTATCAGTTCAAAGATATTTTCCTGACTTAAGTTGTCGGCATCGAACCTTCGTGGAATATTAATAAAGAATTCTTTATACTTTAAATATGGCCCAAATCGTCCTTTACCTTTTGTCACATCCTCACCTTTATAGGTAGCTATCGGAGCATCAAGCTTTTTTCGTTCCTCTACAAGTTCAACACCTCTTTCAAAAGCCATAGTGAGTGGGTCCTCCCCCTTTGGTATGGTTATATTCTTTTCTTTATAACTAATATACGGGCCATATCTGCCTGACTTAACAATGATACTTTCACCTTCGTAAGATCCTAAGTCTATCGGTAATTTAAAAAGTTCCATAGCCTCCTCATAGGTAATTGTCTCAAGAGACTGTCCTACCTTCAAGCTAGAAAATCTTGGCTTTCCTTCCTCACCAACCTCTTCTACCGTTCCTATTTGAACCACAGGTCCAAATCTACTCATCTGAGCGAGAACGGTGTGCCCTGAAGCAGGATCTAAACCCAAATCACGTCTGCCTTTGACTCTAGGTGCATTCTTAATTGTATCCGATACCGTCTCATGAAAAGGGCCATAAAATTGGTTGATCATCTCAAGCCAATTTTCAGAGCCATTGGCAATCTCGTCCAACTTATCTTCTATCTCTTTGGTAAAACTATAAGTCATTATTTCTTCAAAATGCTCTGAAAGGAAATCGCTTACCATTTTACCCATATCAGTCGGATATAACCTATTGCTAATTGCTCCAGTCATTTCACTGTGAACAACGTTTTCTACTTTATCACTCTTAAGGGTAAGAATATTATATTTTCGCTCAACGCCATCTTTCTTCTCTTTTGACACGTACCCTCTTGTCTTCTCCATGATCTTTGAGATTGTTGGAGCATAGGTGGAAGGTCGTCCAATACCAAGTTCTTCCAATTTCTTTACCAAAGTTGCTTCTGTATATCTAGCAGGTGGTCTTGTAAATCTCTCTATGGCTTGGATATTATCCAACTCTAATTTTTGACCTAAGGTTAGTGGTGGTAAGATTCCCTTTGCCTCTGAGGTTTCATCATCCTCATCTCTACCTTCAATGTACAACTTCAAGAAACCATCAAAAATCAGGACTTCACCATCAGCTTGAAAAATGGCATTATTCTTAGCTTTGATATCTACGGTTGTCTTTTCTAACTTAGCTTCAGCCATTTGGCTAGCCAAAGTTCTCTTCCAGATGAGGCTATACAGCTTCACCATATCACCGTCTACTTCCTTTGATTCCGTGATAGATTGTCTATCAAAGTAGGTAGGTCTTATCGCTTCGTGAGCTTCCTGTGCATTCTCATTCTTCGACTTAAATCGCCTTGTCTCTGAATACTTTTCGCCAAATGTAGATGTAACTTCCGTCGCGATATCTTTAAGTGCTTGCTCACTTAATCTGATAGAATCCGTTCTCATATAGGTTATCAAACCTTGTTCATAAAGCCTCTGAGCAACCTGCATGGTCCTGCTAACACTAAAATATATTTTCCTACTGGCTTCTTGTTGCAAGGTAGATGTTGTGAATGGAGCGGGCGGCTTCCTTTTTGTAGGCTTGACTTTGATATCATCAATCGTATAATCAGAACCAACTAAAGCATTGAGAAACTTATCAGCCTCCTCATAAGTCTCCAATCTATTCTTCAGTTCTGCTTTTAACTCAACCAGTTTCCCAGCTTTGTTTTTCACTTTGAATAGAGCCACAACTTTATAGAATGGTCGGGAAGTATGGGCCTCAATTTCTCTTTCTCTATCTACTACCAATTTTAAAGTCACTGATTGGACACGACCACCTGATAACTTGGGCTTAATCTTGCGCCATAATGTTTCTGACAATTCAAACCCCACCAATCGGTCAAGGACTCTTCTTGCTTGTTGAGCATTGACCATATCCAGATCTACTGTTCGAGGCTCCTTAATCGCATTCTGAATTGCTGATTTAGTGATTTCTCTAAAGACGATTCGCTTTGTCGTTAGTTCATCCAATCCCAAAACCTCACATAAATGCCAGGAAATGGCTTCTCCCTCACGGTCTTCATCCGTTGCCAACCATACCTCTTCTACTTTCTTAAGCGTTGACTTAAGATCTCTAACAACCTTTTGCTTACCATCAGAAATGACATAATTTGGCTTAAAACCATTATCTATATCTATACCCTTCTTACCCTTTTCCAAATCTCTTATGTGACCTACACTGGATTTGACAATAAAATCATCCCCGAGATACTTGTTTATAGTCTTAGCCTTAGCTGGGGACTCTACAATTAATAGTTTTGAAGCCATATGCCTTCTGGTATAATTACATTGGCACAGTTGCGCCAAAGGTTAAGTCTCATAATTAAGAACACAAATATTGAAAATAAAATATGAATGATGTGGTATGTTTTTACACCAAGTAGATTTTAATGGAATTAATAGACCTACTTTTGATAGCAACTGTACAAAATCAAAAAGGTTTAACATCATTGATAGAGCACACCTGAAAATTCATATTAGAAGGGAGTTTTACCAGTAAGCTTATCAGCTATCTTTTTCCTTTCTATAGCCAAATCCTCCGCTAATTTTTCTTCCTCAAGTGGCACATCATTCAAATGTCTGTGATACGTTCTTAGCAGAAATTGAGCCATATCATCTGGATGAAGTACGCCTTTGCCCTTAAGTAAGTGAGATAATCTAGAGCCTTCAAAGAAATTCCAATTACCAATCATCCAACGTCCTATACCAAAGTGTAATTTTATACATACTTCCTTCTCTGGTGCTGATGCGAATTTAGAGATAGCCTCCGGAGGCGTTAGTTTACTAATCCTTTTGTGCGCTTCTCTGACAGAGCCTGGAATATATACACCATTGATTTTAGTCAGCTTGATATTTTTTTGATATTGCTTTTCATAAGCAGTCTCACTGTCGGACCCTTTGATAGCTATACCTTGACTAAATGCCATGTAGCTACTTAGAACAGTTATAATTGATAGCAGGAATGTCTGTCTCATTAGTTTTGTTTAGCTTGATATTAAAATTGCTGACATGAAGATGACGATTGTTTTCAAACAAAAATTCATATCTGAAGTTAATTTAACATAGATTTTAATCATCTTGGCGTCAGCAATAAGTATAACTAATAAATTATGAATAAAGTATATGTAATATCTGCAGTTCGAACTCCAATTGGGAGTTTTGGAGGGATGTTATCCAATATCAGTGCCACAAAACTAGGCGCTCATGCTATCAAAGGAGCGATGCAAAAAGCGAATATTACTCCTGATCTGGTGGAAGAAGTCTTTATGGGTAACGTTGTATCTGCCAACTTGGGTCAAGCACCAGCTAGGCAAGCAGCTATTTATTCAGGCATACCTAATACCGTGCCTTGTACAACTATTAATAAAGTATGTTCTTCGGGTGCTAAATCAATCATGTTCGGTGCTCAATCTATTATGCTAGGGCACAAAGATATTGTTGCCGTTGGAGGTATGGAGAATATGTCACAGATCCCTTTTTATCTCCCAAAGGCGAGATATGGGTATAAATTTGGTTCTGGGCAAATCACAGATGGTCTCCAAAAAGATGGCTTGACAGATGTATATAATGAATGCATCATGGGAATTTGTGCCGATAATACTGCTACAAAATATGAAATAAGCCGTGAAGAGCAGGATGAGTTTGCTATAGGATCTTATAAGAAATCAGAGCAATCTACAGCTAGTGGATTTTTCAAAAATGAGATTTTTCCAATTGCTATTCCTCAGAGAAAAGGTGATGCGATCACAATGGATGAAGATGAGGAGTTTAAAAAAGTGAAGTATGAAAAGATACCTCAATTGAGACCTGCTTTTTCGAAAGAAGGAACAGTGACCGCAGCAAATGCATCTACAATTAATGACGGGGCTGCTGCTTTGATATTGGCAAGCGAGGCTGCCGTAAAGAAGCACAACTTAAAACCAGTTGCAGAGATTGTGTCATTTACAGACGCAGCTCATGAACCTGAATGGTTTACAACAGCACCAACAAAGGCGACTTCAAGACTAATGGAGCTTAATAATATGTCTCTCGATGACGTCGATTTCTTTGAAGTAAATGAAGCGTTTAGTGTGGTTACCTTAGCTTATCAGAAACTACTAAAAGTGCCAGAGCAGAAAGTCAATGTAATGGGTGGATCTGTATCACTAGGACATCCATTAGGCGCATCTGGAGCACGCATAGTCGTGACTCTAGTCAATGTTCTGCAGCAACATCAAGGGAACACTGGAGTAGCTGCTATCTGCAATGGAGGTGGTGGTGCTTCCGCACTACTGATTAAGAGATATCCAAGCTAGCCTCTGATGACTATTAGACAAAAAAAAGGAGCAACTTTAAAGTGTGAAGTTGCTCCCTAATTAACTGTATATCAAAGTTTACAGTTTTTCTAATAATCCGTTTCTATCAAGTACAATTTCTGCATCTGAAAAGCCTCTGGCTATAGCAGCAACCTTAGCAACTTCAGCTTCTTCTAGAGAATTGTATCCACTTAGGACAAAAATTGTCCAATCCCCTTTACTCCACTGCTCTATCGTCCCTATATCATTAACCTTTTTGATATCAAACCAAATTGGATCTTCGTATGACGCCAACTTAATTTTATAATTTTCACCTGTATTGGTTGTTATATCATATGATCCAGTTGAACTACTATTAATTGTACTGCCAGTTACTAATTCCATTCTTGATGGATTAAGTATTTCATAGGTTATAAATGCATCTCTATGGCCGCTGGCTTTGACTTGTCTAAGCACTTCTTTTGCTTGATACTCATCAAAGTAATATCCCAACTTCACCTTAGTCGCATTTGATTGTTTGAATTTATACAAACTTCCAAATTCTGACAGGCTTTTAAAAGGATTCAGATTAGCCTCCGTTCTGAATAATGCAGCAAGCTGAATAAAGTATACCTGAGAATTAGATCTTATGACTTCACCAATCGCAACTCGCTTAGCGCCTGCTAATGAAACCGTTCTTGAATTAGAACTATTAAGGTCTTCAGCTTTTGGAGGCAGTAATTTATTAAAGTCAATAGCCTCATTTGTGGTATTCTTACCTATCTCATTTTCTTGGGAAATAGGTACCGCTGGAGGAACTGATAGTGATTCAGGATTAGTATCGACAATCAACCCGGTCTCTTCTTCTAGTCTAACGCTTTTAACTTTTGCCTTCAGTGTGCTATTAATAAAATCAGCTTCTAAATCAATCGCTACAGGAACAGACTCCACTTTGGCCAGATCCAAACTGACAGTGCTTTCTTTTACCTTATGTACAAGATATATATCGTGACTGCCACGACCTCCAAGTCTATTTGATGTTAGATAATAACTTTCCTGAGATGGGTGTTTAGTAAAGTAAAAATCATCTTCAGGTGAATTCACACCATTACCCATATTAGAAGGATGCTTCCAATTACCAGCAACGACTTCAGTACTAAAAATATCAAACCCTCCAATTCCAATAATATAATCGGATGCAAAATAAAGTGTATTGCCATCAAAGAAAGGAGTAATCTCATTTCCTTGGGTATTAACCTTTGGTCCTAAATTTTCTGGATATGTCCATCCTCCATCTTTGAAGTAACTGACATACATATCAAATCCTCCAAAACCTCCAGGCCTATTAGATGCAAAATAAAGAATGTTGCCTTGTGGATTTAAAGTCCCAAATCCAGTTGCGTACCCGACTTCGTTGTGCGGAAACGGTTTCATATTTCTAAATGATCCATCAAAATTGACTTCCGCTAAATATAATGTCAATTCCAAATCATCAGAAAATATCTGCTTCTCACCATCCTTGAAATTATGTCTTGTCACAGCACACACTGGTGCATTAGCCGCATAATGAATTGCTCCTAAATCAAAACTTTCTACCTTATCCCTAAGCAAGAAATCCATATCTTTTGAATCCCTAGAATAATCATTGTCAGCAATAAAAAATTGACACTTCTCACTTTGGATATGACTTTTATTCCTTTTAACTGTCCTTTGGAAATCAGGCCTGAATGAAGAAAACACTAACTTATCCTTATAAACCGCTGGACCAAAATCAGTATAACCTGAACTTACGCCAAAAAGATTGAGTTCGAAATCTTTTTCAGTGGACAAGGCTTCTTTCGCAAAATCGCAACTTGCAGCAAAGTGATCTCCTGCCTCACGATCAATTATCCTGTATTCCTCAAAATACTTCTTTGCTTTATCATATTGCCCCATCCTCTTTAGTAGAAGACCATAGTTGAAGGTATAATCACTAGGGAGATTATCGAATCGTTCCATCTTTCTATACCAAATAGCTGCATCTACATTATTATTCATCATTCTGAATGATTCTGCAATTAGTCTATGGCACTCAATACAATTTGGGTCTTTTTCAATGGCCTTTTTGGCATTATCGATCGCAAGATCGAAGGCTTTTAGCTCATATTGCCTTTCTGCTTTAATCAGATGTTTCTGAGCAAAAATTGTTGAAGATGTAAGGCAAGTGAGAAGAGCTATCACCATTAATCCCTTCATGATATGCATGTTTAGTGTTTTGGTTATTTACATATTACAATAAACAAATATATGAAAGTATCTGATAATGCGATAATAATACATAGTTATATTACATAATATTTTAATATATCATATATTTTAACACTTAGCGTTCGCTGAAGCTTTTCTGGAGAAAGCAGAAGATGTATTAAAAGAATATTCGAAGATTTACTAAGCCGAGATTCTACTCGTAGGCATTCTTGAGTAAGCCTGTTTTATGCACTACATATATAAGTAACAGACCGACTATCATCCCAATGACAACCAAGCTAAGTCTAGCCTCACCGAAGTATTGAGCTGGTAATACATTGAGCTCACTAACTATTTTAATATGGTCAGCTGCAAAATCGAATGAGCCTATATTATTACTATCGATTTGCGAAAGTCGTCCAGTGTCTTTATTTAGTACTGTTTGAACATTTCTCCAAGGCCATATTTTATTAAGTGAACCTAACATAAATCCTGACATCAGCGCTATGGTTCCATTTCTATAATGCTCAAAAGCAGTAGATACAATTCTAGAAAACAGCAATAAACCAATTACCATTCCCAATCCAAACACTGCAAGTATCATTAATTCCGAAAGCTCTGGAGATTTAAGAAAGGATTTAATAGTTGGAATTATTGTAGTATAAAGTCCCATGATTAAGAGCATAAAGCTTCCAGAAATACCAGGTAATACAAGCGCACTTACTGCAATAGCACCTCCCATAAAAATATATAAGTAGTTAGCAGATCCTTGCATTGGATTAAGGCTCGTGACCCCATAAGCGACTATGACACCCACAAGAAATAATAGAACCGATTGTATATTTCGCTTGGAAATCTGAGATAACATCATCGGGACAGATCCCAATATTAACCCGAAGAAAAGAGCCCAGAGGACTTCGGGATAATTCTCCAAAAAGTAGGTTACGCCAAATACACCCACTACAATACCTCCAAGCATCCCTGTCACTAATGGAAGGAGGAAAGGTCCATTGACTTTTGTCCAAAAGGCTTTAAGCTGAAAAGAAAACAGCAATTTAAGAGCTTGAGCATCAACACTCTTTATAGTATCCAAAAGAGCTTTGTAAATCCCTGTAATAAAAGCAATCGTGCCACCTGACACACCAGGTATGACTTCAGCTATACCCATCACTGCTCCTCTCGCTAATAGTCCACCTTTACTAAATATCATGTATTCATTTTTACATTAATTACCGTGAGATCTTCCGTATATCTCCTTTGAGCTTTTTGCAGCTTCCAATTCTTTTTGCTGCTTTAATAATTGCTCTTCATCCAGATTAGAAACTAAGATGTTTAAATCCGGCTGCCCTGCATCTATCCAAGCAGAGTACCACACACTACCCGTGGCATGAATAGCATCCCTCATTCGCTTTTCAACCATTCCTCCAAGGGCTTTGTGATATGCCTCTGCATACTCTGGGCATTGTGTTCTGACAGTATAATCACCTCGCTTATCGAAGCAAAACTGACGGTCTTTAGGGAAAGTTTGTTGAAGATTCCATTCTTCATCTAACACCTCAGCCAGGAGCTGATGGCTTTCTAGGACTATATTCCAGAAATAATCTTCTTTGTCTTCTATGTAGATGGCTTTCCCTACCAACATATCATAATCCTCCTCAGCAAATAATTCTGGCAATCGACTTTCCCAAAATGCATGGATACCTAATTGGTCTGTAAGCTGGCCATTATAATTTTCTGTCGTATGGAGTGGGACATGAGCATCCGAAATATAATGCCCAATGTCTGCACTTATTTTCAGAATGAAATCCACATCACCTGACTCAAATGCTTTTATTAACCTGCGGTAATAGTGCTCCAGAAAATAAGGTAGTACACCATACTCAGCAAAGTGATTTTCGAAGAATACTTCAGCATACTGCACCGTATCCACCAGAAAAGGCGTAGCTTCTAATGGGTCTAGGTCCACTAATATAGAGTATTGGTCAAACTTAATAAATTCACCAAAGAAGGCATCTATATCCCTAATGCTTGCTGTTAGATTGAGGGTATCTCCTTGAAGGTTAATACCATGTAACTCTGCATGGCTTAATATCGAAGACTTTAAGTCTCTTGGTAAATTATCAAAAGGATAAGCACCCCAGTGATCTAAATCTATATAGTGTCTATATGCCTCGTTTTTGAGCGCATATCTTCTCTTATCTGGATCCACAGCATGTTCGCTGATATAGTGAATATGTTGTTTGTAGAATACAAGTACGTCTTGAGGCAAGGTAAAAACAGCCATTTTGTTAATAAGTTTATGGCCATAGAATCCCCATGGAGTATGCGCAAAAGAAATCATAATACCACCAATCATGACAAACAACATGATCATTATATATCTAGTGGATGATTTCATTATAGTTACTATTCAGTATAAAAGTAATCTACTTTTCTAAGAAACCGTTCAATCAATTTTTGTTGCACCCTAAAGAAATCTCCGTCACTTGTAAGTGCATAGAATTTTTCATGCCTTGGAGTTATATCATCCACTGATCTTGTAAATACTCCCCTATCTTTTAAGTCCAAAAGAGAATAAATATCAATTTCAAAAGGAGACCTATTTTTACTTTCAATTTTCAATTCAGCAAACGGCGTATAATTTGAAACGGTGTCCTTGTCTACATGCCCATTCTTTAACCATTCTGCATGCAGGTCAATAAAGTCCTTTAAGTAGGCATCTACAACATTGATATTTATTTTATCTATAGATTCTCCAGAATGGGAAAACAACTGCTGCCGATTTCCTATTTGAGTGATCTTATATGAATTACTGATGTCTTTAGGATAAGACATTTCAATTTTTGTAATGTCTTCGTGTTTAAAACTAAAGACAGTCATTTCTCTCAGATCCTCATATGATTGCGTAAAGTAATTTCTTAGTCCTCCAGGTCTAGCAGGTATCTCCATTACATAACACTGATTGGAATCTGACTTCCTAAAGTAAGTGCCATATTCTGTATTGGTATTGGTGCCCAAAACAAAATCAGTCAAAAGCTTCCCTGAGTGGTCATAGGTTTTGATGTCTATTCCATGCATATCCATTCTACCTAAGGCAGTCTGATTCTCTGCTGTGGATGGGATATACTGTATCTGCATCACATTCAATGCACCTATCATGTTGTTAACTATATTTGAACTTGCTTTGTGGGCATTATTAAGATACCAATTATCATCGACCTTACTTAGATGAAACATTGGTCTTCCTTTAGTCTTAATAGTAATTGTACCTACCGCTGATCTATCCGTAGTGATAAAATCTCTATCCTCTATACTTAACGTTGACTTTTTTTCTTCACCTCCTTCTGCAGTCAGAAAATAAATTACTCCAAGAGAGGTCACAATAAGTAATAATAAAATTGTTCTTTTCATATCTAGCTAATTCTGTCTATAACTGATAGCATTATCGTTGTCAAAGGTAAATTATTTGTGAACTTTGTATAATGCATAAGAATAAGCAATGAAGACAAAAGCATTAGAAGAATATAATATCAACGATTATGACCTAGTCATCTTTGATTGTGATGGAACCCTGGTCGATAGTGAGCACCTATCCAACTCACTATTAGCTGAAATGCTTAGAGAATTAGGAGTAGAATGTAGTAATGAGGAAATTATTACCCTTTTTTCAGGCACTTCATTTATGAAGATTAATAGCTATATCCAAGAGACTGTAGACGTGGCTCCCGACTTTGATTTTGAACGAGAATTTAGAAAGCGATCAAAAATTCTCTTTGAAAACAAACTGCAGCCTATTGACGGAGTTATGAAATTTATAGAATCAATAGAAACTAAGATTTGTGTGGCTTCCAACGGTCCACAAGAAAAGATGAAAGTGACACTCGCAGCTACTGGTCTCCGAAAATATTTTCCAGATGACCGAATTTTTTCTGCCTACGATATCCAGAAGTGGAAACCTGAACCTGACTTATTTTTATTCTCGGCATCAGAAATGAAAACATCACCAAATAAATCTTTAGTTATAGAGGACACCATACATGGCGCTATGGGTGCCATTAATGCCAATATAGATGTCCTGGTCTACTCCCCTGATAAAATCAATAGTCAATTTGTAGAAAAAGGCATTCCAACATTTGCTTCTTACAATCTTCTAATAGATTCTATTCTGTAATATATCATCTTTGCAATATTAAATTTTGAGTCATACAAAATATTTAGGCTTAGCGTATTTTTGTAAAAAGTACAAAACGTAAAAGCAAAAAATTATGGCAAAGACCAGAATAGCAATTAATGGATTCGGGAGAATTGGCAGATTGACTTTTAGAAACTTAATTAACAATAAAAAAGTTGAAGTCGTCGCAATCAATGATCTTACTGATAACCATACTCTTGCACATTTATTAAAGTATGATTCTTCACAAGGGAAGTTCGATGGCACCGTTAAAGCCACAGATGAGCACCTTATTGTAGGACGAAAGAAAATATTAGCTACTGCAATCAAGAATCCAGCTAAGCTGCCTTGGAAGAAAAACAAAATAGATGTTGTGCTAGAGTGCACAGGTATATTCAGAGATTCTACTGGAGCTAGTCTTCATATTAAAGCTGGTGCTAAAAGAGTTATTATTTCTGCTCCTGGAAAAAGCGCAGATATTAAGACGATTGTCTTAGGTGTAAATGATGACAAAATCAGTAAGAAGGACCAAATAATTAGCAATGCTTCTTGTACAACTAACTGTCTTTCGCCTCTAGTGAAAGTCATAGAAGAGAATTGGGGTTTAGACCAAGGTACGATGACAACTATACATGGATATACAGGTGATCAACGTATCCAAGATGCACCTCATAGTGACCTGCGAAGAGCTAGAGCTGCAGCACTTAACATCATCCCTACGTCAACTGGTGCCGCAAATGCAGTCACAAAAGTTATTGATGGTATTGATGGAAAATTATTTGCCATGGCTGTCCGTGTACCAGTCATAACGGGATCACTGGTAGAGCTTAACGTATTATTGAAAAAAGAGGTTTCTGTAGATAAAATCAATGCAACTTTCAAGAGATATGCCAACAAGAACATGAAAGGTATATTAGAATATGTAACAGACCCAATAGTATCAACGGATATTATCGGGAATACACACTCTTCTATATTTGACTCAAGCCTTACAAAAGCGTCAGGCAAACTGGTTAAACTGGTTTCTTGGTATGACAATGAAGCTGGTTTCTCAGCGAGACTAGCTGAATTAGCTACTAGATTCTAAGCTTAAAATAAGTAGCCTCAAGAAAGCTGACTGTCTATAGTCAGCTTTCTTTTTTATCTCAACAATCATCAAATAGCTAAGAAAATGTTGCAGAATATTTCAGGAAAAAAAGTACTTGTCCGAGTAGATTTCAATGTTCCTCTTGATAAAAATCATCAAATAACAGATGATACAAGAATGCAAAAAGCTCTACCTACAATCAAACATCTACTGAATAACGGTGCAGCAGTAATATTAGCTTCTCACTTAGGACGTCCGCAAAAAAAGAAGCTATCAGACGGGTCTATAGATGTACAACGATTTAGCTTGATGCATATAGTCCCGCATCTTTCAGCTCTTTTGGATCAGCAAGTGAAATTTTCTTCCGACACTATAGGAAAGAATGCATTTGATTCGTCTTTAGGCTTACAGCCTGGTGAAGTGCTTTTGTTAGAAAATACAAGATTTGAAGCAGGCGAAACTAAAGGAGACGAAGAAATGGCTGCTAAGTTAGCCAAGCTTGCAGACGCTTATGTCAATGATGCTTTTGGTGCAGCTCATCGTTCTCATGCATCCACAGTTACAGTAGCAAAACATTTTGAGAGAGAAAATAAGTCTTTAGGGTTGTTGATGGAGACTGAGATTCAAAGTGCCATAAAGGTCCTCAACAGTCCAGCAAGACCATTTACAGCTATCTTAGGAGGCGCTAAAGTTTCTGATAAAATTCAGCTCATAGAGAAGCTTCTTGACTTCTGTGACAACTTATTAATTGGAGGCGGGATGACTTTTACCTTTATAGCAGCAAAGCATGGAGACATAGGAAAATCTCTTGTAGAGCATGACCAAATAGGATTAGCAAAGGACTTAATGGAGAAAGCTCGTGAAAGAAATGTAGACCTATACCTGCCTGAGGACTCAATCATTGCAGAAGATTTTGAACCTAACGCCAACTCAAATACGTGCCCAACCAATCAGATTCCCTCTGGCTGGATGGGTTTGGATATTGGTCCTAAGGCCATTTCTCAATACAGTCAAATTATCAAGTCTTCTAAAACTGTGCTTTGGAATGGTCCATTAGGCGTATTCGAATTTAAGAATTTTGCGAAGGGTACATTTTCTATTGCCGAGGCTGTTGCAGCCGCTACATCAAAAGGTGCTTTTACTTTAATAGGTGGAGGTGATTCTGTATCAGCAATCAATAAATCTGGTTTGGCCGATCAAGTATCATTTATATCTACTGGAGGCGGAGCTATGCTGGAATTTCTAGAAGGAAAGACTTTGCCTGGAATTAAGGCTGTAATGTGACTACAAATATTTAATCTACTGAATAGACCATTTATGCTACACGATTTTTATTGATGCATAGTTGGTAGGACGGCCTTTAGCCATTTTAGCTAAGGAGGTTTTAAATGGCGTTTAAAAACAATGACCGTTGTTTGACGACTGGAAGGAGGAGTTTGGCGCTTACTTAGCTATTTAAAGCTGAGTTAGCGTTAAGAAATGGGTAGAGCCTAGAATTTTGTTTCCCGTTCGACTTTGCTCAGGGCAGGCTTTTTTCAATGAAAAAGAAAACCGCCGGTAGGCAAGTATGATTAGCTAGATTCTAAATGTGGAAACTGCTCATTTTCGATAACAGTTTAGCATTACTATCTATGTGAATCTGTTGATCTATGGTGCATCTTAGATGCGCTATTCAGTTAATCTATTCTACCGATAAGAAGGATTAGAGTCAATATACTCATCGCTTGAGCTACTGAATCTCCTAATACTTTAGTCCAATCAACATCTGATTTTTTGTCTTCTTCTTTCTTCTCTAAGGATTTAAAACCCACTGTTATTATTGACCCTCTATAGACCTTGGGCCCTTTCCGTTTAAATAATCCCGGCTCAATCCTTTTTATCTCTCCATTAGCATGTTTAACTATAATCTCTGACCTATCTGCCAATTCATGTAATCCACCTGCATACTCATTTACATAGAACATGGCGTCTTTATTATTATGGAATGGCACATGAATTTCGTTACCCTCATTGACATTGACTCCGACCTCATTGGCTCTGGTTGCGCCACGGATCGTTACAAATTCTCTCACTTTTGGCACTGAGATAACATCACCATTTCGTACAAAGAAATTAAACTCAGAATCTGGGTTCTCTATTATCTCATCCAACTTAAGCACCACAAAACCATAATCCTGATCATCTCTTTCTAATGTAGCTCCTGCGGGAAAAGCCTCATCAGTCAATCCACCTGCACGTTCCAGAATTGACAAAATTTTCTCATTTTCCTTCGCTATAGCATATGGCCCAGGATATACAACTTCGCCATCCAAAAATACCCTTTGCTGCAATTGAAACTCTTTGATATATCTAACTGCAATATTATCATAGGGTTCAAGTCTATAATCACCATCAACATTATTACCCTTGATCACATTAAATGATCTATCTACTTCAAGATTGGCGACAACTGTTTTTGTTGACTTGTTATTTTGGATAATGACTCTGCTTATTTCAATATTATTGGTCGACGCAGCCAATTTAAAACCACCTGCTAAGGTCAATATATCTTTGATTGTCATATCAAGTCCATACTGATACTCACCTGGCGAGTTCACAGCTCCTTCAATTCTAACAAAACTCTCTTCCAGGAAGGTACTTTTTGATTTGACAACCAAGCTATCAAAAGGTTCAAGCACATAATTAAACTCATTGTCTGGATCATCAAAGAGCTCATCCAAATTATTGATAGTCCTGTAGTATGTGATTTTTGAATTGAGGGTGTCATTCTGATGAATTATGGCGTAATTAGATGCATCTCTCCTCAATCCTCCAGATAATGTAATAGCATCTGTCACCCTAAGCGATTGACTTGCATCATAAGGAAATTTCCCAGGAAATCTAACTGCACCATCTATAGCAATTTCTATATCATCACTGAATCTATTTTTCTGCCAAATTTCAATTTTGTCTTTGTCCTCTAATTGCAGATTGTATACTATATTTGGATTCTCAAGAATTTCTTTCAGATTCAACTTCTTGTACTCAATAGACCCATCTTTATTATCTCTTGTCAAGAAAACTATTGATGTATTAGACTGATCGGTAAGACCTGCTTTCAAAACCAAATCAGATATCCTCATGCCTTGCTCTCTCTGAAACCTACCAGGCTTAGCAACTGCTCCAATTACTTCTACAAAATTGTTAATCTCAGTTTCTATCGTTTCTACGACTACTCTGTCTCCATGATTCAACTCGAAGTTACGTCCTAGCCTTGCATATTCTCTCCAGTTTAAGTCAATGATTTTCTTACCATCATCTTCAAACCGATGGACTTGTATTTTTTTCTGAAATGCATCTTCAGCTAACCCTCCGGCATACTTTAGTAGTTCTTTCATTCCTTCATTAGAGATGAGCTCATATTTTAATGGTCGCCTCACCGCCCCTTCTAAGGTCACTATCTTTTCTGCTACTGGGATAAGTATAATGTCATTCTCTTCAAGGTAATAATCACTGGCAATTGCAGGATTTTGCATAAACTCATAAATATCCATTCGCAAGGATTTGCCATTAGATTTTTTTAATTGGATATTTCTTAGACTTCCAATCTCATTGGTACCGCCTACGAGTGAGAGTGTATTAAAAGCTGAATTGAATGCAGGAACCGCAAATGATCCTGGATTGTCTTTGACCTCTCCCCAAATACTTACTTTAACCGTCCGAGAAAAATTAAGTGAAAGACTAAATTCACCAAAATTAAAGGAATAGTGCTCTTTAAATATTTTGAATAATTTATTTCTGGCCTCTCCCAATGATAATCCCTTCAAATATATACGACGTTTACCATCAAGAATTTTTATATAACCATCCTCCTCCAACTTATAAGCATTATCGAACTGAGATCGTCCCCAAATAGATACAATGATATCATCACCTGGCCCAAGAATATAAGAATCAGGTGCATTTATTTCTTCTGACTTTGACTGTAATTCAAGTATGTCTTCAGAAAATAATTGTTGGCCAAATATGACAATTTCCTCCTCTTTTTGATCTTCTTTAGCTTCCTCATTAGGCTCCTTTTCCTCATCCGATTCTAACAGCAAGTCTAACTCTGTACTGTCTATTTCGATTCCTTCATCTAAGTCTTCTGTCTCTAGCAAGTTTCCATCCAACTCTTTTTGTGCTTCCAACTCTATTATGACATCTTGTATAATTTTAATCTTTTCTGGCGTGATAGCGGTCCTGTCCAAAAAAGGAAGATCGATTCCTCTTTCTGCAAGGGCATCAGATACTTCGTCATAGTCCAAGCCTCTTTTCTCCAACTCTTCTATAACTCTTTCTTTATTGACAAATACATTCTGGGCTGACATATCTAAAACAGATATTCCCATAATGAGGATTAATATGTATAGTATCGAGGTAAGTTTCACATTAAGGAAAATTAGATATGTAAAACTACTTTATTGGTTTGAGGATGCCAATAATCTATGGAAGTTTAGTGAATATTAACCTTATTTGCTCATGCAAACTGTAGCATATGTGACCCTATCTGATCTGCTATGATAGATTGCATCTCGACGGTTAGCTCCGTATGCATAGGTAAGGATATGACCTGATCTGCCATTCTTTCCGACACTTCAAGGGTTAAGATACCTTCATTTTTATCAATATAAGGTTCTTGAATGTGCAGGGGCTTGGGATAATAAATAGCTGATGGAATCCCTTTAGTATTCAAAGCAGAGAGTAACGCATCCCTCCCACTTTCTACTTTCAATGTATACTGATGGAAGACATGATTTCTATCCTCACCTCTGTAAGGAAGCGTTATACCAGGTATGTTATCCAGAAGTCTATCATAACGATCAGCAGCAACTTGCCTCTTTTCAATATATTGATTTAAGTACTTTAGCTTGACGTTCAATATGGCTGCTTGAAGTCCGTCCAATCGACTATTGATCCCTACAGATTCGTAGAAGTATTTCTTCATTGATCCATGATTAGAGCTCCTTTCAATCTTGTATGCCAGCTCATCATCGTTGGTCATAACGGCACCTCCGTCGCCATAACATCCAAGATTTTTAGATGGAAAAAAAGACAGTGTGCCAATATTCCCCATAGTCCCCGTCATCTTTTTTTCATTACCCAGTTGATACCAAGCGCCAATAGCTTGAGCATTATCCTCTATCACATCCAGATTGTATTCTTGAGTAATATCTAGAATGGCCTCCATATCACAGCTTTGTCCGAAGAGGTGTACTGGGATAATGCATTTAGTACGCGGTGTAATAGCTTCTTTGAGCTTATCCACATCTATATTAAAGGTATTTGGATTAATATCGACGAATACGGGCTTGAGACCTAATAAGGCAATTACCTCAGCAGTGGCTACAAACGTAAATGGTGTGGTTATAATTTCAGACCCTCTCTCATAATCCAGAGCCATAAGCGCCAACTGAATAGCATCTGTACCATTACCACAAGGAATAACGTGCTTGACATCTAAATAGTCTGCTAGAGCCTTAGCAAATGAGTTTACATATTTGCCTTTGATAAATGCTGATTCATTAATTACAGATTGAATGGCTTCATCCACTTCATTCTTAATACTTAGATACTGTCCTTTCAAATCCACCATTCTTATATCCATATGCGTTAGTCTTTCACCTTTATTTGAATTAGAAATTATAATTACAAAAATGGTGTATGTACTCTGAATATTGTTGCTAATTCAATAATAATCTCAATTTAGATAAAGGAGAACTTCCCACATAAGTCAATTAACAAGACAAATCAGAAACAAAAGATTCTAATAATTGCAGAGTTTATAGCATTATTGCACTATCACAACATCTTGTATGAATCTTAGAAACTCACTTATAACTATCCTTTCTTTTGGCTTTCTGATTAGTTCTAACTTCTTGTGTGGCCAAAATCTACCAAGAGAACATGGTTTTATGGGAGTAGGTATAACCTATGGTGCCGATATACCAGGTGGCGATTTAGCTGAAAGATTCGGTTCTAGTTTCCACGCAGGAATAAATCTGTCAATGTATAGTGTAAAGTGGAAAGGTATGTTGGGGGTAGAAGGAAGTTTTCAGTTTGGTAATAATGTAAAGGAAGATGTGTTGGCTCCTTTTAGACTTTCATCAGGAGTTATCTTGGGTAACGATGGACAAATAGCTCAAGTATTCCTAAGAAGACGAGGATTCTATGTTGGCCTGCTAATCAACAAAACTTTGATATCATCTAAGAAGAACCCACACTCTGGTATTAATCTGGGTCTAGGAGTTGGTATTGCACAACATGGAATAAGGATAATAGATGATTCTAATAATACACCCCAATTCGAAGATGATTTTGGTAGAGGTTACGATCGGAATACCAGAGGTCCTGCTCTGAAGCAAACTCTTTCATATTTACATATTGGTACTAACAAAAGTCTCAATTACTCTATAGGATTGACTGTCATGGAAGCATTTACAGAAAGTATAAGGTCTGTTAATTTTGATACTATGGAGAATGCGTCGGGCAGACGATTTGACTTACTAATCGGGTTAGAAGCTACCTGGTACTTACCTATTAGGAATTTTGAACAGTCTGAAGAAATTTACTACTAGGTAATCTCCATTGTGTATGCGTTATATACTATACTTATCTATTTGTATGGGCTGCTTCTAAGAGTGGCTTCTCCTTTTCATGATAAAGCCAAATTACTGCATCTAGGCCGAATAGAGCAAGAAAAAAATCTTGCATCTCAGCTCAGTGGTTGGATTGATGAAAATCGAATATGGATTCATGCTGCAAGTTATGGGGAGTACGAAATGGCCCGTCCATTAGTTAGAAATCTATTGGATATCGGATATAATCAGATTCTGGTCACATTTCACTCTCCGTCTGGATATATTCAGACCTCATTAGAGAATGAGAATATGATAAAGGCCTACCTACCATTAGATACTCCAGCTAAGCAGAATAGATTTGTCAATATCATTAAACCCAGCAAAGTCGTATTTATCAAATATGAGTTTTGGTTTAATCTATTGAGAATATTGAAAAAGGAGAAGGTAGATTACTATTACATCAGCTTACACCTAAATAGAGACTCATATCTATTCTGGTCATTGACAAGACCATTTTTGAAACTCGTAAAAGGGAGTAAACATATCTACTGCCATAACATCAACTCCAAGAGCATTCTTGAGGAGAATGATATACATAATACTTCTATCATAGGAGATATCAGAATCAATCAAGTGCTGCGAAATCGAGAGCATTGGCAGGATAGAGTAAATTGGACCTATGGCAGTCAACCTGTCATAGCGTTTGGAAATATTACGAGGAAGGAGATCCCACTGATGGTAGAAACCATTAATCAGTTGACGGATTTTAGTTTTATAATAGCCCCACATGATCCAGAAGAAGATACACCACAAGTTGTCAGTGGAATACATGAATCTGTTGACTTGTATTCAGATTCAGGACCATTTGCCAAACGAATATTGATATTGGATACTATGGGAGATCTACGATATATCTATGGTTATTGTGATGTAGCTTATATAGGAGGAGGTTTTGAAAAAGGGCCTCATAATATTCTTGAACCCCTCATCTTTGGCATACCTATTATGTGTGGACCAAATATTGAAAAATTCCCTTTGGCCGGTTACTTAGTAGATCATCAACTTTTAAAGTTAGTGCATCATCCCTCTAAATTCAAACAATCACTCTTAACTCATCTCGATGAAACTGGATCTGATTTCAAGAAAAAAACTGCTCGATTTTTTGAAGAATATGAAGATAAACTACCTGGCTTAGTGGAGGAACTTATAGCTTAGCCTATACTAAATATGGAGAGTAATATTCAAAATACATACTTAGATAACGCCTTTGTCCTCATTATAGGTGATATCATGCTGGATGAATATATCATAGGTACTCACAACAGACAATCTCCTGAGGCTGACATACCAGTTATCCTCAGTCAAAAGAAAGATTATCGCCTTGGAGGTGCTGGTAATGTTGCTGTCAATCTGAGAACTTTAGGGATTTCAACAGGTATAGTTTCCGTTGTTGGATCTGATACCCCCTCCTCAATAATACAATCACTGATAAAAGAAAAAGGGATAGATTCTTATTTAATAGAGGACGACGATAGGCCAACCACTGTCAAACAGCGCATTGTCAATCAACACTATGAACAATATCTTAGAATAGACACAGAAACGACTGATGACCTTACCATTAGCCAAGAAACTGAGGTCATTTTGAAGGTTAAAAGATTAATATCGTCGCAAAAAATTTCAGCGATAGTCATACAAGATTATAACAAAGGAGTGTTGACAGATTATGTTGTTAAGCAATTGCAGGAAATCGCCAAGGAGTATAGTATACCCACATTTGTAGATCCTAAGAAGAGTCGGTTTAATCTGTTGTCTAATTGTACATACTTCAAACCCAATCTCCGAGAACTGTCATTAGCTATAAACGAAGACGTACCATCTGATCCAACATCAATTAGTCAAGCAATAGAAACGCTTAATCTCCATTGTGAAAACATTTTTGTAACGCTTGGGGAAAAAGGCATTTACTACGAAAATTTAAAAACAAGAATCCGTGGAATAGTTGAAGGGAAGCCTCTAGAAAAAGCTGATGTTTCAGGTGCCGGAGATACTGTCATTGCTTCACTAGTATGGAGCTATCTATCTGGAAGTCCAATAAAAAAGATGGCGACAATAGCCAATGAATCGGGTGCTGCAGTTTGCAGTAAAAAAGGAGTAAGTAGTGTTGGTTTAGAAGATTTAAAGTGAATTTTACCTTCTTTTTTTACTACAATCAACTTTTTTCCTTTAGAAACCAGCTTTTAATACAGTAAATGTGTGAGAATCATACGATTACATATGACCAATTACTATCAATGTTTTGGTTTTTAACATTTTGAAACCTATGTATTAGAAGACATTTTGAATAAAAACTTGAATATTTCTGAATACCTCTAAAATCTACGACACTCATTATTATACTTGGCTTTAAGTATTTATTAACTTAGCTGCATTTAGTAACACAAAAATTTCTACTGACAACTTAGTTGTCCAGTATTTAACCTTAAATAAATTATACATATGAAGTTTAGTTTTACACAATTAGGACTTCTGTCCGTCTTATTATTGTTTTCAACGGTTGTATCCAGTCAGGTAAACAACTTGGCTATTACAACGCCAGATGAAATAGCTGGAAACTATCCTGCAGGACAACCTGTGTGGGGACAGATAGTTAATTCATTTACAGCTTCGGAAGCTATATTTATCAATGATGGAGTTGGTACAGTGACTGATGGCTGTGAGCCAGGTGCTGACAATATCAATGGTAGAATAGCCTTTATTGACAGAGGCGAATGCCAGTTTGGAACTAAAGCACTTCAGGCTGAGCAAGCAGGAGCAGTAGCAGCAGTTATCTGTAACAATGTACCACTACAAGGTATATTTGCTGGAGCAGCTGGTGACGATGGAGATGCTGTAACTATACCAGTTTTCTTCCTTTCTTTTGAATCTTGTGAAAGAATCAGAGTTGTGGCTGAGAATACTCCGGTCATGGATGTTGAGTTTGGATTTTTCTGCGGGGTTCCAGAATATGGCCCAGAAGTAATCTGGGGTGCTGAGCCAGGCCAAGGAGACTTCGAAGGAGGTCTTAATGAATGGACTGTAGAGTCAGTAATGGATACATCTTGGGCATGGTCTGATGCTCCTAATATTACTGGAGCATTTACAAACCAACCGATACAAGGAACTGCATGTAATGGATATATGTCATTTCCTTCTGACTTTTATGATAATGATGGAGATCAAGCACAAATTGGTGCAGCTATACATTGTCCACAAGGCTGTACAGGTTCGTTATTTAGCCCGACTATAGACTTATCTAATCAAAATATAGATGGTCTTTTTGTAGCTTTCTGGCATGAGTGGAGAGTCTTCACAGGAACCTTTACTCAGATGATTGTTAGTTACGATGAAGGAATTACTTGGCCTGATACAATTGTAGTCAGTGCTGATGATCAAGTTGGATTGGTCACACACCAAAATCCAGATTGTACTGTGGTAACTACTCCAACCAATCAAAGTGGAGAGGGAGATTTATTTGTGCCTCTTGAAAATTATGATGGTCAACCAACTCTTAACTTACAGTTCAGACATGTAGGAAATTATTATTATGCATCTATTGATGATGTCAGATTGGTTAATGCTGGATTTTTTGATATAGGTTTATCAACTACCTTCTTTGGACAATCACCTGTACGTCAAATGCCTTATAGATTGGCTCAACCTATTCCATTACATCTTGATATAGACAATAGTGGTAATCTTACAGCTACAGATGTAGAAATGCGTGCGACAGCAACTGATCCAAACGGAGATACAGAAACTTACATCAATGATACTTATCAAGATCAACCGCCAAATTGTTTTTTGAATACAAATAACAGTTTTACAGATTTTCACGTACCATCTGCTGTAGTAGGAACTCATACTGTGGACTATGATAATATTACACCTGGTGATTTATTCCCAGCAAATGATCGTATCCAATTTACCTATGAGGTAACAGACTCAACTTGGGTATCTGCAAATAGACCAGGTCCTGGCTCTGGAGGTGCAGATGACGGAGAATTCAGAAGTTTATGGACAGGACTAGTATCTAACGATCCAACAGATGCAAATTTTGCAGGGTTTGATTGGGGAACAGCCTATACTTTCTATGTACCAGAGACTGGAGCTGGAGAATACCTAAAGACAGTAAGATTCGGGGTTAATGATAAATCAGGTAACACTGGTGATGTAAAGATTTACTTATATCTATGGGATCCAGAAGAAGGTTCATCACTTGACCCTATGAGAGGTTTAGGTGGATATTCTATCACTCCAGATGACCTTCAACTGCTAGGTGTGATGGGTGAAAATGTCTTTGGTCAAACAATGAATAGCCAGCCATTATCTAATTCTCTGAGCCCAGTATTTGACATGACAGATATCACAGTAAGTATGGGAGTCGCTGATCCAAGCAGAGGAACACCAAGATTGGATTCTAATGGTGAAATAATTCCTGTAGAATTGATAGGTGACCAGATGTATGCTCTTGTCTTTGTATATAACACAGAACAAGAAGAAGAACTGGAGATGCTTTCAAGTAGTGGTGCAGCAGGAGGACTTTTTGACTTAGCAGCATATAATTTAGCGATGGATAATCTTTACATCAGTGGTAACATTGATAAGATCATCAGAACAGGTGCGACAGTTACTTCTACTGCAAATCCTTTTATAGCTAATGGTGATTTCCAATCCGAGCTGCAAGGATATGTTTGGGATACAGGATACTGGAACCCTAACCAGCCATGGATAGAAATGAATATTGGTAGCTTTGAGACTTCTACAGAAGATCTTTCTCCTGAGTTAGCAGCAAGCATAGATGTATTTCCTAACCCAGTTAGTGACGTACTAAATATCGATGTTAATCTTAACCAAACAACAGAACTAGTTACTTTCGAATTAATGAATGTAGCTGGGGAATTGGTGAAAGTGATGAAAGAGAAAAATGTGAATACTGGTACTTACCAAATGAATGTTGGTGATGTAACACCAGGTATCTATACATTGAATGTTAGAACTGAATCTAAATTTACAAGCAAAAAAGTAGTTATCAGTGAGTAACTAAATTGATGACTCATTAGAATAAAAAAACCCTGCATTCCCTAATTGGGATGCAGGGTTTTTTCTTTCAATCTAAAATTTCCACTATTGAGAAATACTTTCTTAGTAGTCAACAAAAAATTATAGAATGAAACTTAACTGTATTCAAATAGGAATGTTGTCTCTCCTACTAACAGTATCTACAGTTACTATGAATCTAAATTTACAAGCAAGAAAGTATTTATTAGAGAGTAATCGCTTATCTAACTAACTGTAGAAAAGAAGAGGCTGCAATCAATAATGGCAGCCTCATTTTATTTTTACATAACTCAAAAAGACATTTCTTGAACTATTTCTTTAGTTGATCAAGTCTATCTTGCAATGCTTTGATACGAGCTTGTCCATCAGATAGCTTTTTTCTTTCATTTTCTACTACGGCTTCTGGAGCTCCACTGACAAATCTTTCATTACTCAGCTTTTTCTCTATTTTAGCCACAAAGCCTTGCTGATATTCTAAATCATTTTCAGTCTTCTCTATCTCCTCCTCTACATTGATATCCAATTCTAGATGAGCATAGAACTTCGTTTTCCCACAGATAAATGATATACCATCCACACTTGATCCAGCGTCTACGGTATTAATCTTATCTACAAACGCCATATTCTGAATCAAGGATGTAAATCCATTTCTCTGTAGACATCTCGCTATCTCATCATTGGACTCTATGCTTATTGAAATCTGTGTCTTTGGAGAAACCTGGTTTTTGTTCTTGATATCCCTAATGCTAGAAACAATCTCTTGGTAAAGAGCCATATCAGAAAGTAGTGCCTTATCTGGATTTGCAGATACAACAGGATAAGAGGCGACAATGCAGTCATCTCCATCAGCTCTTTCTTTAAGTTGATGATATATCTCCTCAGTGATAAATGGCATAAATGGGTGTAGAAGAATACATATCTTCTCATACAATTCTATCACTGATTTTTTGGTGTTAGCATCCATTGCTGATCCATAATCAGGTTTTATCATTTCTAGATACCAGGAGAACACGTCAGTCCATACAAAAGTATACAAAGTCATCAGAGCTTCTGATAATCTATAATCATCACAAGACTTATTCACCTTTTCTATGGTCCTATCGAGGAGCTGATTGATCCAATCTTGAGCAAGAATATTAGCTGGAGGTTGGGTTAAGGTATCATCGGAGTCTATATCTAAAACATACCTTACAGCGTTCCATATTTTATTAGAGAATTTTCTTCCATTATCTACCAGAGAAAGATCAAATAATAAATCTCCTCCTGCAGGTGCACAAGACAACATACCATATCTCACGCCATCTGCTCCATACTCTGCCAAAAGCTCTAGTGCATCAGGTGAATTACCAAGAGATTTACTCATCTTTCGTCTCTTCTTATCTCTTACCATACCTGTGAAGTACACATCCTTAAAAGGGAAGTTATTCTCCCATTCGTAGCCAGCCATAATCATTCTAGCTACCCATAAGAATATAATATCCCAACCAGTAACTAAGACAGTGGTTGGATAATAGTATTCTATTTCTTTTCTGTCATAGAACCCATCAAATACACTCATAGGCCATAACCAGGACGAAAACCAAGTATCTAATACATCTTCATCTTGCTTTAAGTCTTCCATAGATAATGCTGTGTTACCAGTTTTTTCTCTGGCTTGTGCCAAAGCTTCTTCTGGAGTTTCTGCTACAAACACCTCATCCCCAAGATAATATGCAGGGATACGCTGACCCCACCATAATTGCCTTGAGATACACCAGTCACGAATGTTTTCCATCCAATGCCTGTAGGTATTTTTATATTTTTTTGGGAAGAAATCCACTGTGTCATTCATAACTGCTTCCAGTGCTGGCTCTGCGATGCTCTTCATATCTACATACCACTGTAAAGAGAGCTTAGGCTCAACGATAGCATTAGTACGTTCAGAGCGGCCGACATTGTGTATTAAATCTTCTTCTTCAACCAATTGTCCTGCCTCTTTCAAATCCGCTAGAATGAGTTTTCTGGCTTGACTTCTATCTACTCCAACATATAGTTTACCCGCTTCACTAATCGTCCCATCATCATTCATCATATCTATGATTTCCAGATTATGAGTCTTACCTAATTCATAATCATTTGGGTCATGCGCCGGTGTCACTTTGAGTGCTCCCGTACCAAACTCTTTATCCACATAACTATCAAAAATGATAGGAACAGATCGTCCTAATAATGGGACAATTGCTTTCTTCCCTTTATAATGAGTGTACCGATCATCCTCTGGATTTACGGCAATACCAGAATCACCCAATATCGTTTCCGGCCTTGTCGTTGCAATTGTGATATAATCCTCTTCTCCCTCTATCTTATACTTTACATGATACAGCTTTGCCGATTCTTCTTTGTGAAGCACTTCTTCGTTGGACAAGACTGTCTGAGCAACAGGGTCCCAATTGACCATTCGTTGACCACGATAGAGCTTACCTCTTTTGTATAGTGAAACAAATACTTTGATGACTGAATTATACCGCTCTTCATCCATTGTAAATGCAGTTCTGTCCCAATCACAGGAAGCGCCTAATTTTTTTAACTGTTGTAATATAATACCACCATACTTATGCGTCCAATCCCAGGCATGCGTTAAAAATTCTTCTCTTGTCAAATCAGATTTCTTAATGCCTTTCTCTCTCAATCCTCTTACTACTTTCGCTTCAGTAGCAATAGAAGCATGATCTGTGCCTGGTACAAAACAGGCATTCTTACCCTCTAATCTGGCTTTTCTGGTAAGCACATCTTGTATAGTCACATTGAGCATATGTCCCATATGTAGCACACCGGTTACATTTGGAGGTGGTATGACGATTGTATATGGTTCTCTGTCATCCGGTGTAGACCGAAAATACTTTCTTTCTTCCCAGTACTTGTACCATTTTTCTTCAATCCGACTAGGGTCGTATTTATTACTCTTTTCCATTCTTCAAAGATATAATTACAGATTCAAGGAAACCATAATATGTATTATAGAATAAAAAAACACTTCCCTTTACACCAAATATCCCTTAACTTACATCTAATGAGTACAACCGCTCTTATTCATGTATAATGAATCACATATCATAGCAAAATGTAAAACCCAGGATCGGGTTGCTCAAAAGACCTTATACAATAAGTATGCACCCTTATTTTTCAGTATTTGCCTGAGATATATCAAAAACAGGCCTGCTGCAGAAGATGTGATGATAGAAAGCTTCTATAGAATCTATAGCAAAATCAATCAGTATAAAGGAAATGGGAGTTTTGAGGGATGGATGAAGCGGATTGTCATTAATGAATGTCTCATGTATCTGCGCAAGAACAACAACATGAATATGCATCTTGAATTAGAAAAAGCTAAGGATCTCAGTGAACCCTCTCATATCATTAGCAATATTAATTTCAACGAAGTCGTGAATCTGTTACAGCAATTACCTGCAGGTTATAGGACTATTTTCAATTTGTATGTCATAGAAGGATACAAACACAGAGAAATCGCAGAACAGTTAGGTATAAGTATTAATACCAGTAAGTCCCAGTTAATTCTGGCAAAAAAGAGGCTAAGAGCCCTCTACAAAAAAAAACATAACTATCACCTCAACTCAAACCAAATTTGAATCCTTGTGAAAGAATTTGACAGTATAATAAAAACGGCACAGTCAGCAGAGACAACTCCTCCTCCAAGGATTTGGGATAATGTGACAAGAAGATTGGACCATGATAATAATGAATACATAATCACAAAGAGACAGCAGTACAGATGGTTCAGTATAGCAGCAGCATGCATAGCTATATTTACTGTAAGTACAATGATTTATCTAGAGTCCAATACATTTTCGGAGCCACCAAAAGGACATATAGCTGGTTGGGAAGAGCTCCCCGCAAATAATGCTTCATTTTATGATACACAAAAGCTACATGGTCTTTATCAAGCCTACAACTTAAGGAAGAAAACCAATAATCCTATTTGAAAGGGCTTCGAGGTTGCCATTCGTTTTTAGGCACAAATTGAGCTAATAGGCGTGGAAGTAGCTTATTGATAGTCTTATTATGGTACTTGAGATGTACATACATATCATGAGGAACTGCGCCTACACTGCTTTTTATCTCTAAAGCAGTACGACTGAGATTTAGATAGATTGCTTTGTCAGCTATAGCCGTCTCGATTAGCTTGAGGAGGATATTGAAGTAAATCTGATACTTGGCATTCAACTGTACATCATATCCTAAGAAGTGAGCATCCCCTTGAGGTCCATTACTTATATAGGTGTAAAATGCTATTAGCTTATCATCCAAAAAAACACCAACCAACTTCAATTTCTCCCCCATTTGTTTTTTAAGAGCGCCAAAGTAGCCTTCATCTAGGAGAAACAAACTAAACACCGCTCTGTCTGCTGTCTTCTTATACAGCTTGTACATGTCACCATTATACCTATTGGCCCCATCTGCATCTAATTCTCTAAATACTAGAGCATCTCCTTTTTTCTTTACTTTCTTGAATTTTACTCTGTATTTGGATTTGACAGCCTTGAGATAATCATCATAGCTTGTCCAGAGTTCATCTAAATGAATCACCATATCAGGTTGGACGACAAAACGGGTATAATCCTGATGCCCAAAAGTCAACTTTTGCAAAGGCCCTTCCTTGTAGAAGTCCTTGAGTAAGGTGCTATTAATTTTGATGCCATGTTCCTTTTTTGCATATACTATAACCTCAGATAATATTTTGGAAGTCAATGCTGAGGTATGAATAGTCAATGCACTATCCAACCTCATACCAAACTCTCCTGTCAACAACACATTACCACAGACAAGAATATTGTGTTTGATAAATCCGAACGCAAACTTAGTTAGAGACACCCTGAGTTTCTCCCAAATCGAATCACTATGCGTATGTACCCTAAAATCATCTTTAAGTTTAATTTGCTTGCACTGACAATAGACCAGCCCTACAATCTGTCTATGCTGGTATATGGAGACATAGAAATACCGGTATCCAATAGGACCTTGTGACTCAAGTATACTTAAGTAGTCTGATTGTACATAAACATTATCCCCACAATGGCTATGCCAATCCTCAGTTACATTCCTTATACTATCTGTAATAGTTATGCTTAGTTCGTCTAGGCCTGGAATGGAAAGTTTTGTTGAGTACGGTGTCATTAATATATAAAGGAATGCTATGAATTATAATTATCGTAGTTCGCGTATTGCTTTATAAGCTTGGGACCATCTATAAGAATTACATTTTTCCAGACCACATTGTGCTCTGAACCAATACTCTATAGCCATTTGTAGATCATTGTTGATACTCATGAATGTAGAGAAATTATCTCCCAACCGATTATTGTCCACAGTGATATAAGAACTCACTAAATATCTATGTTCAATAGTGTCAGTAGTGAAGGAAAATAAACTCAGAGGTTTGACACTCACCTTTTGACCTTTATTTAATCGTTGGCTGAGTATAATAGTTTTTAAAGGTGCCTTACTATTATCATGAGTTACTTTTCCGACATTGAAAAAAGGGGGAACTTCCAACTGTTCAAATGGTGGATATGTCTCTCCTGCGGGAATCAGGATGGTTGATTCCAGGACGCCATTTTTATATATGGTCTCAGGTTTCTCTAATTTATTGGAATCTGAGCATGAAAAGAGCAATAACAGTCCGATAAAAGTATAAATAGCTTGGTTTGACATTGTAGTATTTATGTGATAGACCACTATAAATGCAATATTAGTTAAATATTAGATTTGTCACCATCATATACAGAAGCTCAAGTCAAAAGACTAATAAGTAATTAATTAGTTTACTTTGCAGCAAATTTATTCAATGAGCGAATCGTACTTTAAACCAGAAGACTTAAAAAAGTTTGGAAATATTACAGATTTCCAAAAGGAATATGGAGAGAAGTTCTTCGAATACTATAATTCGGTGTTTCAGGAAGGCAGTCTTACTGCTCGAGAAAAGGCATTAATAGCATTGGCTGTGGCTCATGCTGTAAATTGCCCTTATTGCATGGATGCCTATACAAATGCTTGCCTAAAGAAAGGAGCAGACGAAGAACAAATGATGGAAGCTGTCCATGTAGCTGGGGCAATAAAGTGTGGTGCTACACTGGTAAATAGTGTTCAGATGATGAATCAGGTAAATAAAAAATTAATGTAATGGGAGTAAAGCAAAAGACGAAAAGTTTAAAAGCAAGAGGAAGTAGCTTGTCAAGTTCATTCATGCAATTAAAGGTGCTTAGTGGTCGTGAAGAGGTTAAGGTAGATATTCCACATTTCGAAAAAAGGATAGGAGAACATGGTTTAGATGAGGGCATACTGCCTTCAACGGTTGACATTTTCCAGATTAATATTGGAAAACTGTGTAACCAGACATGTGCACACTGCCATGTAGATGCTGGCCCAGACAAGAAGGAGGAAAATATGGATCTCGCCACTCTGGAAAAATGCCTTGAGATAATTATTAAGCATAATATACCTACAGTAGATATCACTGGTGGTGCACCAGAAATGAATCCACACTTTAGATGGTTCGTTGAAGAATGCTATAAAGCTGGAAAGAAAGTGATGGTTAGATGTAATCTGACTATTATAATGGCTAATAAGAAATATCATGACCTTCCTGATTTCTTCAAAGCCAATGGTGTACAAGTGGTATCGTCACTACCATACTTCAGTAAGAACAGAACTGATTCGCAGAGAGGAGATGGTGTCTTTGAGGATAGTATATCAGCTCTTCAACGATTGAATGCTGTAGGCTATGGAAAAAAAGGTACAGGTTTGATTTTGGATTTAGTACACAACCCGTCTGGTGCTTACCTTCCAGGGGACCAAGCTGAACTACAGACAGAATTCAAAAGACAACTTAAAAGTAAATTTGACATAGAATTCAATGCCCTTTACGCTATCACAAATCTACCAGTCAGCAGATTTCTGGAGTATCTAATAGAAAGTGGTAATTACGAAGAGTATATGACTGAGTTATCTAATGCATTTAATCCAATGACACTGGATGGACTAATGTGCAGAAACACTTTGTCTATAAGTTGGGATGGATATATCCATGACTGTGACTTCAACCAAATGCTTGATCTAAGATCCAATGTTAAACATCCACATATTAATGATTTTGATATGGAAAGCCTGATGGCTCGAAAAATCATTACGAACCAACATTGCTATGGATGTACTGCGGGTGCTGGTAGTAGCTGCGGTGGTGAAGTTGTTTAAGATAATGTTGTTTGTTATTAGCTAGTTGCTAATCAATAGGTTGTTTAAATTTTAACCTAGATTTATTCAGCTTAACAAATTATTATGCTGATGCAATCGTTACTTTTGCAGCGCTTAATATCAAATTATGACTATTAGACTTTTTGTAGGCATTGTCCTATGTTCCACTGCTGTTCTTTCTTGCAAGACAGCAAAAGATTCAATTCAAAAAACGGTGAATGTTGAAGATGTCACAGTCAATAAGGATGATCTCATTTTTCAATTGAAAAAGGGAGCATGTTATGGATCCTGTCCTCACTATGAATTCAACATTTATAACAATATGTATGCTGAGTTTATAGGTGCCAGAAACACAGATAAAATTGGTACATATGCAAAATTCATCACAAAGGAAGAAGTGAGAGACCTAGTATCAAAATTCGACAAAGCCAACTTTCATTCGCTAAATGATAATTACCCTAGCAATATAGCCGACCTTCCTATTATCATAATTTCTTACAATAAAGAAGCAGTGTTGAAGACAGTAGCAGGTAAAAGAGAAAGGCCAGAAGCTGTTCATAAACTACAATTCTTGCTAGAAAAGATTGCTGAACATCAAAAGGAGGGTTGGACTAAGATTAGTGATAATACAGGGATAAAGAATGAGGTAAAAATCAACAAATCACAAATTGTAGTTGATATTGCAAGAGGTAATGAGTTAGCAAGATGGTTTGACAAGATGAAGACTCAATTTGGTTTTCAAATAGTTGAAAGATTAAAAAATGATAGCAGTTCATGGTTAATAACCTATAATACTAAAAATCATACACCTGGAGAGGTCATTAAATACCTTCAATCTGATCCAGTTGTTCATTCTGCAGAATTCAAGAAAGAATATTAATACACTTTTTGTATCAACATCAGAAGTGACTTAGTACAGGCAACTCAGTCATATTACAGATATCTTTGATGCAAAATTAAATGTCATGAGTAGAATATCTATAATGGTATTGGTTATGTTTTGGGCTGGAAGTAGTACAGCACAAAATCATATCATAATAGATCAAGCTATTCAAGCACAAGTAAATCAGCACAATCAGACTTACTTCACGCATGAGATTAAGCAGGGTGAGACACTATATAGTCTTGCAAAATATTTTAAAATAGCCCTCACAGACTTACTGCTTGTCAATAAAATGAAAAGTGGACATACACTTTCTACAGGTTCCATAGTTATTATCCCTCTTGCAGTAGAGCAGATAAAGAATACAGCGTACAAAAAATATGATACTTGGACTCCCATTTATTATGAAGTCAAAAAACAAGAAACATTATACAGAATATCAAAAGTCTATTTCCCTCAGAAATTAGAAGACTTAATCAAAAGAAATAATACAAGATCATTTGCTGTAAAACCAGGAGAACAGTTGCTAATTGGATGGTGGGCACCTCCACAGGGAGATCAAGATATATCCGACTTAACCAGACGGATTAAGCAACGACTAAAAGAGAGGCTACAACAAAATGGGCCTCCTATCAATGATTCTTCCCAAGAACCCACTATTGGAGTAGATTCAATAAATACGAATACAGAAACTGATGTAATAAGTGAACTTGATGATATATTGTCTGAGATCGAAGAAATATCTGAAGACCCAGACTCAACAGATACTCAAGTCACAGAGTTCAATTACAAAAAAGGTATTGCTTACTGGGATAAAGATGGACACGATAGGGAAAACTTATTTGTGATGCATAGCAAAGCAAAAGCCAACTCGTTTATCAGTTTGAGGTATCCAGTAACGGGAAGAGAAGTGACTGCACAAGTAATTAGCCCTATCCCATCCAATTTGTATGCGGCAGATGTTGACATAGTGATAACCCCTGCTGTAGCTCAGGCACTTGGTGCGCTCGATAGTCGTTTTGAGATTCAAATGGATTACTACGAGTAAAAAGACTACAAAACAAATAGAAAACATGTATCATAATAATGTGCTCTCAACAATAGGTAATACACCACTTATCAAACTCAATAAGGTAGTGGACGGTATTCCAGGTACAATTCTCGCCAAGGTTGAGACTTTTAATCCAGGCCATAGCATCAAAGATAGAATGGCTCTAATGATGGTAGAAGATGCTGAAAAAGATGGTCGATTAAAACCCGGTGGGACTATAATAGAATGTACATCAGGTAATACGGGTATGGGCTTAGCGTTAGCTGCTTGTGTCAAAGGATACAAATGCATCTTTACGACTACTGACAAACAGTCACCTGAGAAGTTTGATATCCTCAGAGCTGTCGGCGCAGAAGTTATCGTCTGCCCTACTAATGTTGCTGCAGATGATCCACAATCCTACTATTCAGTCGCAGAGAGACTTTCAAAAGAAACTCCAAACTCATTTTGGTGCAATCAATATGATAATCTATCAAATAGAAAAGCACACTATCTCTCAACTGGACCAGAGATCTGGAAACAAACAGAAGGAAAGATAACACATCTTGTAGCAGGCGTAGGAACTGGTGGCACCATATCTGGGACCGGAAAATACCTAAAAGAACAAAATCCTAATCTTAGAATCCTGGGGGTGGATACGTATGGTTCTGCATTGAAGAAGTATCATGAAACAGGTGACTTTGATGAAGGTGAGATATATCCGTATATCACCGAAGGTATAGGCGAAGACATCATTCCAGCGAATATAGACTTTGAGACAATAGATAGGATGGAGAAGGTAACAGATAAAGATGGCGCTTTGATGTGTAGAAGACTGGCGAGGGAGGAAGGTTTGCTATTTGGATACTCTGCAGGTTCAGCAGTAGCGGGACTTCAAAAATTTGCTGATGAATTATCTGATGATTCTCTCGTTGTCGTTATCATACATGACCACGGGACACGTTATATAGGAAAAATGTACAATGATGATTGGATGAAGAAAAATAATTTCATCTAATTCAACTATAATTTAAATCAAACAACAAAAATGAAAAAAATATTAACAGCCCTTACCTGCCTTTGTCTCCTCTTAAGTTACTCTTGCAGTGAAGATAACTGTGCAAATTCAGACTGTGGTCCCAATGGAAATTGTAATCCAGACGATGGCACTTGTATTTGTGATGAAGGATTTTCAGGAATAAATTGTGAAGTTAATGTTTGCGATACTGTTGACTGTATTAATGGTGATTGTGATCCAACTACAGGCAATTGTTTGTGTGAAAGAGGATTTGAAGGACCAACATGTGACACAGAAATACGTGCAAATGTTATAGGCATCTATATGGGTGATATAGTTCCATGTGTGCCAGCTATATTGGGATCACAGATTCCAGATGATATACTAGATGCGCTTACAATGACACCTATTGAAGTCACAGCTAGTGATTCAGATATAACAGCAGTAAATATAGGTGCTAGCGACAGTATGATTCTTGGAATTGAAGTGGAAGCAGATGTCACGGCGGATGAATTCATAGTAAGTGAATTTTCGCAAGATTTAGATATTGACACACCTTTAGGTACACTGACTATTACTGTCATAGGTGAAGGAACAGGATCATTTGTAGACAATAATACTATGATACTTGCTCTTACTCTCATTTATCAAACACCACTTGGAGAATTTAATAGCGTGTGCGAGATTAACTTTGTCAAGTAATCGTTAAGTGCTGACAGAAATACTAAGCCTTTTTGCAGAGATGCGGGAAGGCTTTTTTTCATGTCCAGAAACAAGTACCTTATATTTGAAGTCAATAGGAATTAATGAAAATAATCATCACCACACTTGAAGGTTTGGAAGAGGTTTGTGCTCAAGAAGTGGCTAAGCTCGATTTACAAGACATTCAAATCTTAAGGAGGGGTGTATCTTGCCAAGGCAATTGGGCACAACTTTATAAATGCAACTATCTATTAAGGACAGCTATTAGGGTGCTTGTACCTATCCACCAATTTGATGTAAAAGATCAAGATGAATATTACGAAGCCATCAAAAGTATCAACTGGACTCAATATATTAAATCAGATCAAACCTTTGCCATTAATTCAGTTATCACGGGAGAACTCTTCTCCAATAGCCTATTTGCCACCTTCAGAGCAAAAGATGCTATCGCAGATAGAATAGTAGATGAGAAAGGATCAAGGCCTGATGTCGATGTAGACAATCCATCCATAGTCATTAATATTTATGTCAATAATGATAAATTGTCAGTTGCATTGGATAGTTCTGGCCATTCACTACATCTGCGTGGGTACAAAGAACGATCATATAAGGCACCACTCAATGAAGTATTTGCAGCAGGTATAATCAAATTATCTGATTGGGATGGCACACAAGATTTTTATGACCCAATGTGTGGTTCAGGTACTTTTACCACAGAAGCTTTAATGATGGCTGCCAATATTCCTCCTGGTAGATTAATAAAAAGATTCTGCTTTCAAAATTGGACTGAATACTATCCTAAAATTTGGAGAAGCATCAAAAAAACTGCTGAAGAAGATATCAAAGCTCCAAGCTGCAGTTTTTTTGCAAGTGACCTCAATCCATATGCTACAAGAGATTTGAGAAAGAACTTGCAGCGCATTCAGTTTAGAGATATCGTCAAAATCAAAGAAAAAGATTTCTTGGAAGAGTCTGGTCAGCAGGATGCTATCCTATTCCTTAACCCACCCTACGACAAAAGAATTAAGATTAGAGATGTCAAGCAATTCTATCGGAAGATCTCTGATGCCCTTAAACAGCACTGGCAGGGATCTACAGCTTGGGTAATATCTGGCAATAATCAGGCTATGAAGTCGTTTGGACTTAAACATAGTGCAAAATATAGTCTCGATAATGGCGGGATACCATCCAAGTTGTATAAATTTGAATTATATGGTGGCTCTAGGAAGAAGAAATACAATAAAGATTTATAGCCTTACGGTTATTATACTCATGATATTCGCCGTTACATCCTATTCACAATCCTTGTCTATAGAATCTCTGAAGCTGAACAAATCCGATTCTATTAGTATTTTATCTGATTTGAATTTAGACTTTATTCAATGGTCTACGACAAAAGTTACAGCATATCCTCATTCCTCAGAAAACCAATCTGTCATGGTCAAGAAATTTGATTATCTCAAAGCCTATCATGACCATTTAGGCATATTTTGTAAAGCAGAAAATATGGCAAGCCAAAAAGCGACTGTCAATTTAAGAATGAGGTTAGGTAGTCTGGAATATGTAGATCGAATGGAAGGAAAAATTAGGTGAATTATTTACAATATATCCTTGAGATCTGAGATGCCTATGTACTCATGACAGGTAAATCCTTCTCCATAGTCTACAGCAATTCTTCGTCCAAAATCCTGCGCTCGACCTCTTAATCCATCTAAAAATGACTTAGACGAAATTGGCGTCTGAGGACCTTTCGAATTCTTTTGGTAGAATTGAGTTTCGAAACATTTGACAAGCTTAATTTTCTTGTCCATATAGTCAGAAATATCGACTACAATGTCCGGCTTTATGTAATGGTCTTGTATAAAGTGAAGGACTTTTCGAGGACGCCATGGTGCCTGATTCGTCTTTCCAGATTTAGTTTTTATTTTAATAAGACCAGAAAGGAAGCATGCTTCACTAACTAACTTTGAGGCATTACCGTGATCTGGATGACGATCCCTTATTGAATTTGTAAGTATGATCTCAGGTTTGTACTTACGAATACTCTTTATAATTTTTAACTTATTCTCCTTATTGTTGGCGATAAAGCCATCAGCCATCCCAAGATTTTCTCTGATAACTACACCGGCAAATTTTCTAGCTGCCTCAGCTTCTTTCTTTCGTGTTGCAGGCGTACCTCTAGTTCCTAACTCCCCTTTGGTCAAATCCAAAATACCCACTTGATATCCTAAGTCCACTTGCTTTAGAATCGTACCACCACATCCAAGCTCAACATCATCAGGATGTACACCTATTGCAAGGAAATCCAATTTCTTTACCTTCATCTGTTATAATTAATATGACCAGTTATTACTCCCATCTCAACAATGCACTTCCCCAAGTAAATCCACTTCCAAATGCAGCTAGACAAATCAAATCCCCAGCTTTCACCTTTCCTTCTTCCCACGCTTCGCACAGTGCGATAGGTATAGAAGCGGCTGTTGTATTACCGTACTTATGTATGTTGTTGTATACCTTATCGTCAGTCAGTCTCATACTATTCTGAACGAATTTGCTGATTCTAAGATTCGCTTGATGAGGGACCAACATATCTATATCCGATTTGTCCAAGCCTGTCTCTTTCAGAGCCTCTTGTATGACTTCCACAAACTTAACTACGGCTTTTTTGAATACTGCTTGACCATTCATATAAGGATACATCATGCCATCCATCACCATTTTGGGAGTTGCAAAAATACCTCCTGGCACATTAGAATCAGGAAATCCATAATCCACTTCATCATGGACACCTCCATGACTTCCAAAATTGATCATGGCTAACTCCTCCGCATAGCTACCATCTGAGTGTAACTTCGTTGTCAATATACCGTCTCCCTCTGCAGGTTGTAAAACAACAGCGCCAGCACCATCACCGAAGATTACAGTAACATTTCGACCATTGGTACTAAAGTCTAGACCCATACTGTGCATCTCTGCGCCGACTAACAAGATATTCTTGTACATGCCTGAGCGGATAAATTGATCTGCTACAGATAGTCCATATATAAATCCTGAGCATTGATTACGGATATCCAAGGCACCAATTTCCGTATTTGTGATACCTAATTCTCGCTGTAATAGTACTCCACAACCAGGGAAATAGTAATCAGGACTCAATGTAGCAAATATGATGAAATCGACATCTTCTTTAGATATACCTGCTCTTTCTATTGCAATCTCAGCTGCTTTAGCACCCAACTTAGACGATGATTCTTTGTGCTTAGTTGCATATCTCCGTTCTTGTATGCCTGTTCTCTCTACAATCCATTCATCAGAAGTATCCATATACTTTGTGAGATCTTGATTCTTGACGACATTGGATGGCAAATAGCACCCTATGCCTCCAATTTTGGTTCTGACCATAACATTCAGTTTTCGGCAAATTAATAGATTTTTTTTTGCTGCCTTTATTCTGAGTCTAATAATCAACAATAAATGAACTTAGAAATATAAAGTACCCAATAGCAAACGGATAATTACTAGTTTTGCAATCAGCGATCACTGACAGAATAAGACAATTTGAATCCAATCAAAAAGAAGCTACAGCAGCTTGTTTACATAATCCTGAATCCACTAATTCAACTTTTGATAAAGTTGGGTGTGACACCCAATATGGTTACTTTTTTTGGATTTCTGCTGAATATCCTTTCTACAGGCGTACTCATATATGGTGCTGAAGTGGGTGACAGAAATAATCACAAATATTTAGGTTATGCTGGTGCCATCATACTTTTTGCAGGTGCTATGGATATGATAGATGGTCGGTTAGCTAGGTTGAGTGGAAAGGATCATCCTTATGGAGCACTTTATGACTCAGTAATTGACAGGTATAGTGAGTTGGTCATGTTCTTTGGGTTCTGCTACTATACTGTAACTCAAGATTACTTACTCACAAGCATATTTAGCTTCATAGCTATGATTGGCTCTATTATGGTAAGCTATACAAGAGCGAGAGCAGAAGGTCTTGGAGTAAATGCAAGTGTCGGCGTTATGCAACGGCCTGAAAGAATTGTACTCGTTGCTACAGCCAGCCTTTTGACTTGTATCGTATCTGCAATTATTGGAGGTGGATATGAGTATCACGTCTCGTGGTTTGGCCAACCAATATTTGAGACTATCTCCATATTCAGTTGGTCTATCACTTTCTTAGCATTTTCCGCAAACATCACGGCCTTAAGAAGGTTATATTACTCTAGACAACAACTCATGCAATAGAATTGTTAATCTAATTTTATAGGTGAAATAACACTAATATAGCTGAGAAAGAGTTTAAATTTGAGCGGAGATGTTAGATAAATTTAAAAAGATAAAATCTAGGAAAAGCTTGTATGGAGAACATGGTCTGCCTGAGACTTATCCGGTTCCCCAGATAGATGGACTTCTTTTCTACATCCAAAGAAATCTTAATCAGAACACAGTAGTATATGTTATCAATCAATCCAAAGATGGCTTTCTGAACGAAGAGCGACCAATGGATGTATATTGGGTTAATTACAATGAAGGAGGAGAAGCCAAGTCACTCAATCAGATACAGAATAAGCTTGCCTTTGGATATAATAGTGAAAAGATTAACAATACAAGTTGTAGGTTTCATATGGTTTCCTACGAACAACAACAATTTTATATTGGCAAAAACTCAAATGACAATTATAAAGTCCACACAAAGCTTAACGGTCGGATGAGTTTGATCTCTAATATATATGTGTATGCAGAGGACTTTGGCGTTTTTCCTCAGGTCAAGTACATAGAATTTTATGGTCAAGATCTTATAACAAAATTACCTACTTACAGTAAAGTACTCCTGTAAATCAGATTCATGCCATTTCGATTTAATTCTAGATTCTCCAGAAATTGGATAGTTTTTGGATTGGTTTTTTCAATTCTATATTGGCTATGGAATGGACTAGCAGTTGGTATTGATTCGATTGCAATAATGTTCTACTTCATGATAATTGGCTTAACCTATGCTACCCCAAGAAGTAGAAAACTAGCTATTGCTTTTAGTCCTTTTTTCATATATCTCATATGCTATAACTCTCTGAAGATATTGCATAATTATAATCCATTTACAATTCTCAATAAAGAGTTATATGATTTTGAATTGTCTTGGTTTGGAGTCAATGTCAATGGCTCAAAGGTCACGTTATGCGAATATTTCAATGATAATATTCATTGGTTCTTTGATCTTATCTCTGGTATATTTTATATAACCTGGGCTCCTTTTCCCATCATTTTTGGATTAATTACTTTTTTCGCAAGGAGACCAAAACTGACATTTGATTTTTGGACATGCTTCCTCGTTGCCAACCTTTTTGGTTTTGCAATCTATATAGTACTGCCAGCTGCTCCACCATGGTATTACTTGAAATATGGAGCTGAAGTTATACTTGACGCTGGTGGAGAACCAGCAGGATTATCAAGATTCGATGAGATGATAGGATTTGGATTATACTCTGGAATGTATAGTAAAGGCACTAATACCTTTGGTGCCTTGCCCTCAATGCATGCTGCTTTCCCATTAATTTTAAGTTATTATAGCCTTAAATACAAGAACAAATTTCTTATTACTCTATTCATTATCAGCTTGTTATGTATTTGGTTTGGCGCTATATATTCTAATCACCATTATTTAATTGATGTAATTATGGGGATTGGATGTGCTATTATTGGTATTTTTCTAGTTGAAACGACTGTAAATAGTAGTTTTGTACCTACTTGGTATAAGAAAACAAAAGATTTCATTAGCTGACATAGTTTATATTTTATGCCCCTAAGAAAGAAAATGGCTGGATATACAACTCCTCAAAAAATACAGGAGCTTGGCGTATATCCTTATTTCCGTACGATCCAATCTGAACAAGATACTGTTGTAAAAATCAATGGAAAGGATGTCATGATGTTCGGTTCCAACAGTTATCTAGGATTAACCAATCATCCACGACTTAAGGAAGCTTCCAAAAAAGCTATAGATAAGTATGGTTCAGGCTGTGCCGGTTCTCGATTTTTAAATGGCACCTTGGACATTCATTTAGAATTAGAAGATAAACTCGCCGACTTTGTTGGTAAGGAAGAAGCACTTGTCTTCAGCACTGGATTTCAAGTCAATCTTGGCGTCATATCTTCTATTCCAGGCAGACATGATTACATCATAACTGATGACTTAGATCATGCATGTATTATAGATGGTGCTAGATTGAGCTATGCAAGCAAACATTGGAAGTATAAGCATAATGATATGGAAGCTCTTGAAAAGCTTCTCGCAAAATGTGAACCTGACCGCATAAAGTTGATAGCTGTAGATGGAGTATTTAGCATGGAAGGTGACCTATGTAATTTACCTGAGATAGTTGGATTAGCAAAAAAATATGATGCATGTATATTTCTTGATGATGCACATGGCCTTGGTGTCATGGGTGCAGGAGGAAGAGGTACAGCAGCACATTTTGGACTGACCGATGATGTAGATATGATTATGGGTACCTTTAGTAAATCGCTCGCATCTATAGGTGGATTTGTAGCAGCAAATAAAGAAACAATCAACTACCTTAAGCATAATGCCAGATCTCTAATATTTAGTGCAAGTATAGCTCCTGCTAATGCTGCATCTGTTATAGCTGCGCTTGATTTAATACAAGAAGAACCTGAAAGAATAGACATGGTATGGGAGAATACCAATTATGCCATGAAACTTCTTAACGAAGCTGGGTTTGATACGGGCCATACAGTAACGCCAATCATTCCTATCCTAATTAGAGATGATTATAAGACATTTAGTCTAACAAGGAAGTTATTGGATGAAGGTGTTTTTGTTAATCCTGTAGTTTCGCCTGCTGTTCCAAGCACATCTTCTTTATTGAGGTATTCTTTGATGTCTACACATACTAAAGCTCAGATAGAAGAATCTATAGAAAAGATTTACTCAATCTCTAAGGAAATTGGTGTCTTTGACCAAGAAAAAACGCATGCATGAGTCTCGACATAAGAGAGACACAAAACAAAAAAGAACTTCATCAATTTATTGATTTCCCTCACGACCTTTACCATGGGGATTCTTACTACGTGCCAGAGATTTTTTTGGCTCAAAAGGATTTACTTAACAAGCAAAAACATCCATTCCATAAAGAAGGAGAAGTGACTTGTTTCTTGGCTTTTGACAATGGAAAAATTGTAGGCCGCATAGCTGCTATCAAAAACCCTCGATATAATGCCTACCACAATTCTAACATTGGATTCTTTGGATTCTATGATTATATAGAATCAGAGGAAGTAGCAAAAGCACTATTGGATCAAGTTAAATCATATTTAGCAAGTGAAAACTACGACAGTCTCATGGGCCCTGTCAATTTCTCTACTAATGAAACTGCTGCTACTCTAGTAGATGGATTTGATAGTTCTCCACTCATAATGATGACTTATAACAAGTCTTACTATGACAGAATACAAAAAGCAATCGGTCTGGTAAAAGAAATGGATTTGTACGCCTACTATATGCCTACTGCTTCAGTATCTCAAAAGTCAGTAAAGATGTATGACCTGATCTTAGAGAGACTCAAGAGAAGAGGTATTACACTTCGAAATATTTCTATAAAGAATATCAAAGCTGAGGCTGAAGGCATGCACAAGGTCTATAACAAAGCATGGGAGAAAAATTGGGGCTTTGTACCGATGACTCGAACTGAAATGGACTTTATGATTTCAGAACTCAAAATGATAGCAGACGAACGATTTTGCTATATAGCTGAGCATAATGGTGAAGCAATCGGCTTCTCTATTTCTTTACCCAATATTAATGAAATTAGTAAAGGATTTAAAAAAGGCAGGTTATTCCCCTTCAATGTTTTCAAATTACTGCTCAAAAAGAAATCTGTTTCTAAGGTTAGAATCATAACAATGGGGGTTATCGAAGATTATAGAAGACTGGGTATAGAAGCACTATTCTTTGCTCGAAACATTATGACGGCCCAAGAAATAGGGTTGCATGGAGGAGAGGCATCATGGATACTTGAATCTAATACTGAAATGATTACTTCTGCAGAAAAATTAAATGCGAAGAGATATAAAACATATCGTATCTATAAGTATGAGCTAAGCTAAGGTATGGCATCTAAAATTCTAATTACAGGTGCCAATGGATTTCTTGGAAGTTGGCTAGTTGATGAGGCTATCAATCAAAACTTACATGTCTATGCAGGAGTAAGAAAAACTTCCAATCTTAAGTATCTGAAAGATCCACGCATTCATTTCTTCTACTATGACTTTAACAAAGAGGACCAACTACGAGAAAAACTAAGAACTGAAGCTTTTGATTACATCGTCTTAAATGCTGGACTCACCACAGCTAAAGATAGAGCTACTTATTTTAAGGTCAATGCCAGCTATATTAGAAAAATATGCAAAATTTTGTTGGAAGAAAAGGTGATACCAAAAAAACTGATACTGATAAGTAGCTTAGCTTCCTATGGACCAGCCAATTATCAAGCAAAGCAAATATTGGATAGTGAAAGTACGCCTCATCCCGTTACATGGTATGGAGAATCAAAGTTACAAGCTGAACAATTTGTGCAAGGCTTTCAAATGATACCCTATTTGATATTCCGACCTACAGCGGTATTTGGTCCTAGGGATACCGCAATGATTGATGTTTTTAAAGCTGCCAAAATTGGTATATCTCCTAAGATCGGAAAGGGCAAAATGGATGCTAGTTTTATCTATGTCAAAGACATGGCTAAGCTTATCATTAATGCTACCTCTTCTAACGCTGAACGAAAATCATATTTTGTCAGTGATGGAGAAGTCTACCCTATCCATGATTTCAATCAGATGGTTGGAGATATCCTTGGTAAGAAATTAACAAAGATTACAATTCCATTTTCTATTATGAAGCTAGCTGGCTTTATCAGCGAAAATATAGGCAAGCTTCAGGGTACTGTGCCAATTCTTAATCGCAATAAAGTCAAAGAATATTTTGCGAGGTCATTCGCTGTAGATACGGATGACTTAAAAAAAGATTTTAACTTCGCACCTTCTTATACCTTAAGTGAGGGTTTAAAAGAGACTATCACATGGTGTCAGCAAAATAAATTACTATAAACACTTAGAAATGGCAGCTAAAAGCTCATCAACTAAAAAACAAACAACTAAATCCACGAAGAGTGGGAAAAAGGCAATGAAAGGATTAGCCACAAAACCAGTTGGCAAACTAGGGATATTGACACCAGGTATGGGTGCGGTAGCAACTACTTTCATCGCAGGTGTGATGGCTATCAATAAAGGTATGGCAAATCCAGTCGGCTCTTTGACGCAGATGGGACGGATTAGAATAGGAAAGAGAACCAAGAAGAAGATTCCTATGATAGGTGATGTCGTACCTCTTCAAGATCTTGGAAAAGTCGTATTTGGTGGATGGGATATATTCAAAGACAATATGTACGAAGCGGCAGTACACGCAGATGTTTTGGATAAGGCTCTTTTGGATAAGCTAAAGACACCTCTTTCGAAGATCAAACCTATGAAGGCTGTCTTCGATAAAAGCTATGTAAAAAAACTTAATGGCACGCATGTCAAAAAGGCTAAAACAAAAATGGATCTTGCCAAGGCTGTTATGGCGGATATAAGAAGATTCAAAAAGGCTAATAAATGTAACCGTCTAGTAATGGTATGGTGTGGATCGACAGAAATTTATATTGAAGAATCTGCTGTACATAAAACAATAGAAGCTTTCGAAAAAGGATTAATCAAAAACAGTAAGCATATAGCTCCTAGTATGATATATGCTTATGCAGCGATAAAGATGGGCATACCATATGCCAATGGTGCCCCTAATCTTTCTTGTGATGTACCTGCTTTAGTTGACTTAGCAAAGAAGACAGGTACCCCAATTGCAGGTAAGGATTTCAAGACTGGTCAAACTCTTATGAAAACGATACTTGCTCCTGGATTTAAAGCAAGAGCCTTAGGTATAGATGGATGGTTCTCAACAAATATCTTAGGGAACAGAGATGGAGAAGTTCTGGACGATCCAGATAACTTTAAAACAAAAGAGGTGTCAAAGCTTGGCGTATTGGAGCAAATTCTGGAACCAAAGTTATATCCAGAACTATACAAAGACTTCTATCATAAAGTAAGAATTAACTACTATCCACCTAGAGGCGATAACAAAGAAGGGTGGGATAATATAGACATCAAAGGCTGGCTGGATTACCCAATGCAAATCAAAGTTGATTTTCTTTGTCGTGATTCTATTCTTGCTGCTCCTATAGTACTTGATTTAGCTATCTTTTTGGATTTGGCTAAAAGGTCTGGGATGTCAGGTATTCAAGAATGGTTATCGTTCTATCTAAAATCACCTCAAGCACCTGCTGGAAGATTTCCTATACATGATATCTTCAAGCAACTAGCGAAACTGGAAAATACATTAAGATATATAGGTGGTCATGATTTGCTTGATTACCTAGGACAAGATTATGAAGCCTAATTCATGATTCATTTTCATAAAGCCATAGCAACTGTTATAGGCTTAGGATATGCGCCTATTGCACCAGGAACTTTTGGTACAATAGGCGCTGTCATTTTCATATCCCTTCTTAGTTATTTTGGGATTGCTCTACCGACATTGATGTTGATAGGTATCATCTTAATCAGTGCATTGATTGGAATATGGAGCACTGATCAAGTCATACCTGAATGGGGAGATGACCCTTCAAAAGTTGTTATAGATGAGTTTGTAGGATATCTTATAACTATGCTATTTGTCCCACTTGAACTCAAGTACATTTTTGCCGCTTTTATACTCTTTAGATTCTTCGATATTCTAAAACCTTTTGGGATTAGATTCCTTGACAAAAATATCAAAGGTGGTACTGGCGTGATGATGGATGATGTCCTTGCTGGCATTTACGCTTGCGTATGTTTGCATCTTATGATCAGATTTATACCATCCTTCTAAGAGGTAATTATGACTACCTTACCTAAGGTTCCATTCTGGCAGTCACTTGTCAAATCTCAGTTAGGCTCATTCATAGCCACTGTATTTGACTTTACCAGTCTTTATATTCTAACTGAGTTTGTAGGAATCTATTATGTAATATCTGCTGGTATCGCAAGTGCTATTGGCGCTATAGTTGGATTTCTTTTACAGAGAAATTGGGCATTCAAACAAACTGAAAAAAATTGGCAATGGCAAGCAATTAAGTATGGCCTAGTAAGCCTGCTTATTCTTTTTCTCAATGTGGTAGGTATCTATCTCTTTACTGAAATGTTGGCATTTCAATATATGATCTCGAAGATTATAATTGCATTTCTAATTGGTATCTTTATTTCTTTTCCGCTCTTCCGATACTTCGTCTACAATTAGAATAGATGAAAACAGATAGGGTCAAAGCCGCTGATAAAATCAGCATAGTCATGCCAGTAAGAAATGGGCTGCCCTATCTAGAAGCATGTCTGAAGTCTATTTTCTCACAGAGTTTTACTAATTGGGAATTAATAATCATCAATGACCATAGTACCGATAACACTTCTTTTCTACTGGATGAAATCTCCAAATCTGATCAAAGAGTTCAATGGCATAATAATGAAGGGTCTGGCATCATCCCCGCTCTAATATTAGGTAGCACTTTTTGTAAGGGTCATATGATCACCAGAATGGATGCTGATGATATAATGCCAAAAGACAAACTAGAAAATCTATATAAGCTACTAAAAATCAAAGGACAAAGGACAGTCGTTACTGGTCTGGTAAAGTACATTTCTCAAGAAAAATTGAGAGAAGGATTTAAGAAATATGAATCATGGCTCAATCGATTATCATCTGAACAATGCCATTATAGTGAAATTTATAAAGAATGTTGTGTTGCCTCAGCTAATTGGTTAATGTATATGGATGATTTCAAAAAGTGTGGAGGGTTCGATGTAAAAATGTATCCTGAAGACTATAGCCTAGTATTTGAATGGAGAAAAGAGGGTTACAAAATATCTGCAACTCAAAACATCACTCATCTTTGGCGTGATCATCCTCAAAGAGCATCTCGCAATGATGACAACTATAAGAATAATTCATTTGCAGAACTTAAGGTAATCTATTTTATAGAACAAGATTGGCAAACAAACCAATCCTTAATTCTATGGGGAGCTGGCCCAAAGGGTAAACTAATTGCAAAACAACTAATTGAAAGAAAAGTACCTTTTAGGTGGATTTGCAATAACACAAGAAAAATAGGAAAACACATCTATGGTGTAGAAATGGAAATTGTCGATATACTATCTGAGACACCTAGTTGTCAAGTCATCATTGCCGTAAGTCAAAGGGGCGCAAAGGAAAATATCCTTCACATTCTTCAAGAACAAAATCATCAAGCCTTCTTCTTTACCTAGTTCTCCTCATCGTAATATAACTTATAGTACTTCCTACCAAATTCATCTTCCCCTCTTTCTATCTTAGCCCGATCTCCATGTACATAGATGTGAAAGTTCTTGTCCAACTTGATAACGGATTTAAATACCTTGTTCTTTTTCTTGACTGCTGCTTCTGAAATGTCAAACTGGGTTTCTAGACCAAAGCCACCATTAAATTGAACTTCACGTTTGAACTCACCAAAATCATCCACATGGTTAGTTCCCAAAACTTCTTCAAGGTACTCTTGTTCGCTAAATACTTCTCTACCTTTAAAATAATTTTCAGATGCATTCATCACTGCAATCTCATCCCCTTTGTCAAAGTCATCGGACATCTTTCTCTTACCTTCTACATAATCCTTAGTCAGTTGGATGTAATGCTTAGTAAACTGATAATCATCTTCTCTCTCTACCACATTTAGAAAATCTTTCGTCCAATAATTAGCTTCTGTACTACTGGCTTTGTCCACTATACATATCTTGTATCCACTACCCACATCGGTATTGAGAATCAAGCATCCCTTATCTAAAGTATTTGTGGCTAAACCTCTCAATGTATCTATAGAATAATTTTCTTTTGCTTCAATGATCTGAAGAAAATCAGACTTTGTCTCGGCTTTGAATATGCCGACCGCATCCAACATTTCGTCTTCTATTAATAGATCTTTGAAATGACACATGATAAGTTCACCCTCTCTAATGTTAGGGTGATTGGAATGAAAGTATAAGTACTGGGCAACTTTTTGAGAGATTGTATGTAGCTGTGCTTGATCCTCAAATATTTCAGTGGCATACTTATATATTGGATTCTCACTCAGATCTCCTGATGAAAAATGAAACTTATAGAATGCAGGTTCTTTGAATGCACTCAATAAATACTTAAGCATCAGTTCTTTCGCAAGATTATTATCTATATCAACGGGTTCATTTTTTGTCCTGACTTGGTTCTCATCTTCGACTCTGGAAATATGATGGATAGAGTATGAGGAAGGCCTTGCACTTATGTAGTTAACCATAGTTTTAGCTTATATTGAATGATAAGCGAAACTAGTAACTAACACTAGATTGAGTTGAATTACTTTTCCACAGTCTATGAAAAACTCAAAGCAGTTTAATCAGTACACATTGCTTTCTACAAAGGGAATATCTGTTAGCATAGGCAAATCAATCAACTTAGCCTCCTCTTTTCCGACACTCAGAAACCCTAAAAACCCTCCTGAAGCTTTCGCCACATGTTTTGCGAAAGAGCGATAACTATTAAGCAATATATGTCCCAAATTATTTTGGAGTAATGGGAGAATGTCGTTGAGCTTAGACAATTGACGTATTAATAATTGTTGCCTGTCTTTTGTACTTGCTGGCAGTTGCTCAATCATATTATTCAAGACTAAAGAAAAGTCTTTTCCTACCACTTCATAGAAAGGTGTTAATTCATTGGGATTATGATATGATCTGATATTAGCAACTTTTTTTGCCCAATCAGTTTCTTCCTTATCAATTTCTCCATCTGCTCCAGCAATCAAGATTGTAATCCAAGTGATTGCTTTCTTAGTTACTTCAAATTGCTCTTCATTGAGCATCTCAAATCCTTGTATCATCATCTAAAAGTTTCTTCGTTAAAATGGTCAAAATAGATCACTGACTAATAAAACGAATAAGTTTTATCTTGGTTGGTAACCTTTAATAATTAAATCTTAAAGCGATTGAAGGTATAATTGGCAATTGGTCTACCCTTTCAAACCTAATTCTGTCAAAAAAGAAGATATTAGCACGGTCATAAGCATTTGTGATACTTGCCACAACTTCTAGATTTGCCTTATTAGATAAATGGAATGTCTTCTGCGCAGAAGCATCTAACCTATGGTAGAATGGAAGCCTACCTCCATTTCTTGTATCAGAAAATATAATACCCACATTGTCAGGATTATCAGTTTCGTAGGTTGTCGACACACCTGGTTCAAATTGGTTCAGATTGTAGAAGCCTCTTGTTTCTGTAAATGGAAAACCACTACCCATGTTCCATCTCAGACTAAGAAGTAAATCATTCTTCTCTCCCATAGTATAGGTTGCTAAGAAATTGACATTATGGCGTCTATCAAACAATGTAGGGAATTCTTGTTCTCCATCAAATCGACTCACAAATCCTAAAGAATAAGTAGCCCACAAGTAAAACTTCGACATTTCATATTTAGCAGAAAAATCTACTCCCATTGCATCACCGATTTCTGTCGCAAAATCAGAATCTGATGAAATCTGCTTATTTCTATTTACAACGATTAATTGAGTAAAATCCTTAAAATATCCTTCCAAGTTGAGTTGTAGGTGCTTCCCTATATCCTTCTCAATCCCCAATAAGGCTTGTCTTGATGTCTGTAATCTTGAATCTACTCTATTGCCTTCTAAATCTAAAAACTGAGTCTGTGGGCCTGAAATAAATCCATTAAACAAGTTGACAACATCCCTTTCATTTGAAGTAGAAATTAGATTCTGAGAATAAATTCCAGCTCCTGCTTTTAATCTCAAATCATCTGCGATATTCCATTTTATTCCTATCCTAGGTTCAGGAGAAAACTCTCCAAGAGACGCATAGAACTGCACTCTAAATCCGGGCTCTATAACTAATCTGTCCCAAGCCTTTCTATATTTCAAAAATCCAGAAATCTCCGTTGTACTTTGTTCCTGAGATAGTGGAATATTAAATGGATTAGTAAAATTAAACTCTGTCTGTATGCTCTTCACATCTATACCATACCTAACAGATGATTCATTTGTCAAGTATTTAAAATTTAGAGCTAGGTTGAGTTCCCTTATCAAACTTTCTCGCGGAGAACCATCTTCTATAATTCCTATTTCATAAGTAGAAGCACCAATCAATCCATCTAATGTAAGTGCACTGGCGTTAGGCAATAAGTCAAAGAAAAGTCCACCACCTCTGTTATTCCATTCGATAGTTGACACAAGTGGATTTCTGAAAAAATCGTCGAAATTAAAAGCAAAGAAATTGAACTTACTACCATTATCAGCTACATAAGACAATTTGCCATAGATATCAGTAAAGCCAAATGGCAATCCTATAGTATCATTAATTGTGGCATAAGAGTAAATCGACGGAGACGTATTGTTGATAATAGATTGCTTGCCTGTCGCGACAAAGGAGAGATTACCATCTTTAGTGATAGGTCCCTCTATCAAAGCCTTTCCCATAAAGGGGCTAATAGACAGCTGACCACCTAGGTTTTTCGAATTACCTTCACGCGTATTGATATCTACCACAGCCGATATCCTTCCTCCGTGCTCTGCATTAAATCCCCCAGTAAGCACATCTACATTTCTTATAATTTCTGTTTCAAACGTAGAAAACAGGCCAATAGAGTGAAATGGATTATATATGGTCAATCCATCCAAAAGAATCTTATTCTGTACCGGTGAGCCCCCTCTAATGAAAAGTTGGCCTCCTTGATCACCCGTGGAAATTATACCCGGTAATACTTGCAAATATTGAAGTAAATCAGCCTCTCCTCCTGTTGAGGGCAGTGCTTTAATTTGTTTCTTAGATACCTTGAGTTGACTTATTCTTACTTCAGTCCTAGCCTGTTGTCTTTCAGCAGATATATCCACAGCCCCAAGCTGTATGCCTCCTGGAGTAATTTCAACCTTATAATAGTTAATCGAATTATTCTTGACAGTAATTGGTAGAACCTTTTCCTCATAACCAATATAACTTACTAATATAGATTGATCACCAACAGGAATATCTGTTAAGGTAAAAAATCCTTGATCGTCAGAGTTAACACCAATCTGAGTACCCTCTACCACAATATTTGCAAAGATGATTGGCTCACCACTGGACGCATCATATATATGTCCTCTAATACTACCTACCTGAGAGGACAGAGCAACAGGCATCAGCATAAGAATGAAGAATGTTAATAGCTGATTCAGACCTTTAGTTTTCAAGTTTTTTGTTCTCATGCTGTATATTATCACCGTTGCTAAGGCGAGATTATTCCCGTTTATTCAGGTGCCAAAAGTAATCAATATCTTAGGTATGAAGTGCATCAGATATTGTTCTACTACGAAATTGTCTTTATAAGTCTATAATAGCCATTACTGACTTATTCCGACGAGTTTTTGATGATAAAATCATCTCTATCTTTCAAGAATGGGAAGGTTTTTCTAATCGTCTCCAATCTCTCTCTATCAATTGATGTATTTATTACTCCTGATTGCCCTACTAGCACTTCCAAATCCTCTCCTAAGGGACTTATAACAGCGGAATGCCCAGAATACTTATTATGCCACGCATCTTCACCAAAACAATTAGAACCTATAACATAACTCTGATTTTCTATTGCTCTGGCTCTCAATAGAGTATTCCATGCCTGTATCCTCTTATCTGGCCAATTGGCAACATAAATCAAAATGTCATACTCTGATGTATTTCTACTCCAAACAGGAAATCTCAAGTCATAACAAACATTGATGCACAGCGCCCAACCCTTATAATTATAAAATAGCTGGCGATTTCCAGACTTAAATACTCTGTCCTCACCTGCAAAGCCAAATAAATGTCTCTTATCGTAATAACCTTTGACACCATCCGCATCTACTAGATAGGCTCTGTTATAATAACTCTGTCCTACTTTAGTTATAAGAGAACCTATGATTAAAGCCTTTTTCTCCTTTGCCCAATTTTGCATTTTCACAATACAATCTGGAGTAGCCATATAAGATTTGTGTGCCATCATGGTATAGCCAGAAGCCCACATTTCTGGAAGAACAATTATATCGGTTTCAGAACAGGTCGCTAATTCAGCATCTATAGATTGGATATTGATATCTGGACTATGCCATACTAGTTGAGGTTGAACAACAAGTAATTTGATATGAGAGTTAGTGGTAGAGATTGTCATTAAACTCTAGAAGTCTGTGAAATATCGTCTGGCATTCCTATTAAATCCATCTTGGACTTCAGTCGCTTCTAAGCTATTACCAATTTGTGCATTTCTATCATCCTGATATAACTTGACCTCCCATTGTGGATTGTTGATTTCTCCCCTACATGTAGAATGTAATAAGACATAGTCATTGCTAACTATCGATGGGTTATAGAAAAGGAATTTGACATTGGTCTGTTTGGTCTCTTGAAGTTCGTTATATATCCAAATTTCATATGGGGGAGCAGATGGTTCATCTTCAACACTCACAATATCATTTGGCTGCCCGTACTTTAAAAAGATATAGCCTCTGTCTGTCTCGAAGCCATGACCGACATTATTATAGAATCTCTTGTCCACTGCCTTGGCAACTTCCATGTACCTATTATATATATCTGATGAATTTTCTTTCGAAAATTGAGACCAAAAATTATAGAGAAAGTATCTCTTTGCTTCTATATCTTCATCCCAAATAAGCTCAGCTAATAAGCCGGAATGATCTCCAGTAACTCTTGGAAAGATAGCTTTAAGTCCATAATTGACCTCACCTTCACTTAATATTTGAACAAAAGACGTTTCGTAGGTTTCATCCTTGCTTATGGTGGCACGATAATCTACAAGAGGATGATGTACAGCAAAATGTGAAACAGACTTATAATGACTTGTCATTTGTCTATCCTTCACTTCAAATTCAAGCTCATAGTTACCACTAGCCAAATCCGCAATCGAAAAATTCTCCATGATCTGCTGGCTGACCTCGGTTTTCAATTTTTTAAATCCGGGTTTTGTCACATACTTTCCAGATTCATTATTTTTTATTACGTAACTATAATAATAAGTCTCTTGATCTTGAGGTATGTTATAAACTTCTGCATAGAAAATTAAGGTCTCATCTTTGGAGCCAAACATATTGTATGCCGGCGGCTCAAAACTGAACCCTGCCTTTTGAAATGCAAAAGAATCTTTCTCTGATGAAATGTTTGACATGAGAAGTAAATCAGAACCTATCACTTCTTCACTATCTTCATCTATAAGAATATTCTCTTTGTAGCTTAACGTGTCCAATATGTTATTCTTATCTACATAACTCAGTTCTAATTGATAGTCTCCAGGTTCCATTGAATACCGTCTAAGATCCCAAAAGTCAGTCGGAGTCTCTAAGAGTGGGCTTGCCATTATGAACTTATCCGCTGTTATCAATTCATCTTGACGCTTGATGACAACTAAAAATTCTATGTTGGCTTTTAAAGCACTGCTGCCAAGTTTAACGGGCACAAACTGTACAGAATTTCCTATAACTCTGCTGTATATTTCTAAATAAGGGCCTTCTTGTCTAAATGTTAGAGTGGTAATACTAACATCTACAGCTGATAGTACCACACTATATATGATAAACAACGATGTTAGAACATACTTTAGAGAAGTCATTGGATCAATTTTGAATGTCACTGCAACTGTTTTCTCAAGGTGACGAATTTAAAATCAAAGTTTCTCAATCTAGTCTCCATAATCAACGTGTCTTGAGTCAGTTTAAGGACACTATATTTATTTGGCTTGGTTCCATCGACATGAATTGTATTTCCTGATAACTTGAAGGGGTAGTCAGTAGCATCTCCTTGAATATTGGTACTGAAATTCCCTACAGTATCAAACTTGAAAAATGCATTATCCAGCAATTTGGTTTCCTTACCGTCTTTGAAAGCTGTATTCATTGTCCATTCTCCGCTAAAATTAGCTTCTGTTATACCTGCTTTACTAGGTTTATCCACTTCACAACCAACCATCAAGAGCAATACTGTGACACATATTATATAGACGATTCTTATCTCTCTGACTATTTCTTTAATCATTGGACTTATCAAATTCTTGAATTCATGATCTTAAACCATAACGGAGGGAACAAAGATAAGAGCATAGAGGTCGAGTTACCAAAAGGCAATTGATAAAGACAAACATCATTGTTGTATAACATAGCACCCCATTGCTAAAAATACTGTAGACCGTCAATAAGGGAACCACATAAGCAAATAGATATTTTCTGTCTCTTAACATATAGATATATCTGGGCACCCTCAATATAGGAAAATACACAGAAATGAAACAGACTTATAAAGCGCGAGAAATGTAAGAAATCTACTTTTTAAGTATTTTTCTTTCTTTGATCTTAGCTTTTTTACCAACTAATTCTCTAAGGTAGTAGAGTTTAGCTCTTCGTACTTTTCCTCTTTTGAGAATTTTGATATCAACTATAGCTGGACTGGACATAGGAAAAATCCTTTCGACTCCTACTCCACTAGACATCTTTCTAACTGTGAAGGTCTTTGTACTGCCTGTTCCATTGATTTGTAAGACATTACCTTTGAAGGATTGGATTCTTTCTTTTGTACCTTCCACAATCTTATAGCTGACATCTACATTATCACCTGGTCTAAACTCAGGAAATTTTGGTTGCGGCGTTACCTGTTCGTGTACATAGTTGATTAAATCCATAGCACCTATTGTAATGATGAATAATTTAGGGATGCAAAGGTAAAACTTTTAGCGAAACAAAAGCAAATAATACGGAACAGTGCTCACTTATCGACAAAATACAAGCTATCTGACCAAAGTTACATGACCCTCTTGTAATATATTCTCCCCTCTTGGGCTCATATAGGTAGACTTAAATACATAGACACCTTGAGGAGAACGTTGCCCATTATTGAATTCCTGGCCATTCCAACCTTCTCTTGGATCATTAGTCTGAAATATCAATTGGCCCCATCTATTCCATATTGTGAGTTCAAAATCTCGAAGTCCCTCAAAAAATCCATTCCCCATAAACAAATCATTAGATGCATCACCATTTGGGGTAAATGCATTAGGAAAGTGAAATTCTACGACCGGAATAACATCAATCAGTTTTGATATGGTATCTGGACAATTTGTTACTGGATGAAACGCTGTTAATCTTACTAAGTAAATTCCTGTATCTGGAAAGGTGAAAGTTGGATTCTGAATAAATGATGTCCCAACACCACCAAAATCCCAAGCCCATGCGCCTGCAATATCCGTCAAATCCATAAAATTAGCTGTCCGATTGAAATTTGTCAATTGATCAGGCTCACATTCAAAATCGGCATCAGGCGATTCCTGAATGTTAATAAGCTCACCAAAATCTCTCTCTATTTGACAACCTATTGGAGACACGATATCCAAGGAAACTTCATAATTACCCGGTTCCAAATATGTATAGGTTGGGCTAACGACTGTGTCCGTTCCTCCATCTCCAAATGTCCATAAAATATCATATGTGGAGTCTATAGGAAAAGACAGATTCTCAAATGTAATTGTGGCTGGATTACAACCAATAAAATTACTAGGATTAATAACCACTGTTTCAGGTGCTGGAAAATAATCCACTATTCTACTCATCGTATCCATGCACTGATTATTATCTTCTACTATCAAACTGACATTCATAGACCCCGGATCCTGAAATTCAAAACTTGGATTTTGAATATTTGAAGTAGAACCTGGCTCGAATTCCCAGTTCCATGCGACCAACCTATCTCCGCCCGTAATGGACTGGTCTGTAAATGCTACAGGCCCAGCTACACAGGTGTCAAAATCAAAAACATAATCCCCATTTATCTCAGGAAACAAATCCACCCTAAAAAGAGCAGTATCTGAGCACTCTAATCCTTGGTTGACGACGAGCATTCCAGTATATATTCCCAAACCAGGAAAAGTGACATCGGCATCTGCTAAATCTAACCCTCCAGATTGGGAGAAAAATAAATTACCATCGTCAAAGAATTCCCAATCGTAAGTCCTAATGAAGTTTACGTCTGTACTCGTATTTCTAAGCGTTAACACCGTATCACCACATGATCTTATTACGAAAGTAGTCTCCCCATTGGCATCTATATTCATGTCATCAGATCTAACCCCAGCCTCTACTTGTCTATTACATGTCAATACATTGAATTGGAAATCCCTTCTAATTTTTCCAATAGACACCCCATTTCTAAACTCTTCAACACAAACACCTACTACAAATTGCCCAGTGACTTCCGGTGTCCCTGTTATGGTTCCAGTCAACGGGTCTATGGAAACTATAGGATTCCCGCCTAATGGTTGAGACATTGAGAAAGGAGGAAAAAATGTAATATTATCAAATGGAGGTGAACAAATTCTAGGACTAGGTCGTACACAATCACAACATCCTTGATTACCACCAGGGCTATTTGCATCAAAAGTCCCTCCTGCAGTAAATGGATGACAAAATGTATACTGTAATAAATCTCCGTCACTGTCCGTAGCTGATTGCTCTACACTTATAGGAAAACCAGCGCAAATAAAGATGGGTGGGAATTCATTAAACCGAGGACTAGAATTCCCCTCTCTTTGTGCTTGCGGAGAGATTATCACATCGAATGCCGCACCAGTATCACCTGGATTAATAAGATTATTGATTGTTTCATTCCTACAACACCGCTGATAGCTTATCATATAGTTAACGTCCACTATTGGAAGTGTGACTTGAAATATATAAGAGGCTTCTTCAACGGCTACCGATCCCACTGGCTCTATGACACAAGGATCATCATTGGGAATAATCCGAACAGGTGTGGAAGGATCTATACCATTTAAATCATCGAATAAAGTCCAATTCCCAGGTGAATTCTCTCTAAAGACACCAAAGAACGCCAAGTCTGCAGGGTCGAAAGCTGCACCCCCACTTAAAGCATCCCTATAGATAGTGAAGTTAATTAGATAAGTAACCGTGGTTGTGTCAGCATTAAATTCGACAAAAGTATAGGTAACATCACCTCCAACTATGTGTGCAGCATCTATATCGTGGACTGATAAACAAAGAAATAACAAGACGATCAGCTTGCTACCTATAAATCTTTTCATAACCTCCTATTCTAACTTAAAAGTACTGAAATAAAGTTAATGTAAACTCGTTTATAATCTTGCGTTCAAATGTCTTATTTAATACTCAATTACAATCAAGACAAATCTATTAACCAACAATTTTGCAAGATCATCCGATGACTAACTATTTAGATAACGTCAACAGAATTAAAGAATTGCTTGATCATGGGCTTATTATGCTGTGTCCCACAGATACTATATGGGGGCTCAGTTGCGATGCCTTCAATCCAGAAGCAGTATCTAAAATTTACAAAATCAAACAACGAGATTTGGACAAATCATGTATCCTCCTTGTAAATTCGATTGCCCAAAGTAAAAAATACATCACTAACTTTCATCCAAGAATTGAGACCCTACTTAGTTTCCACAAAAAACCCTTAACTGTCATACACCAAGCTTCTCAAAACCTTCCAAAACACCTGACTCACGAAGATGGAACTATAGCAATAAGGATTACCAGTCATCCTCTGCTCAAAGAAGTTATTACTATGCTTGGACGACCAATTATATCTACGAGTGCTAATATACAAGGTAAAGCTTCACCAAAATATTACAACGAAATCAGTGATAGAATCAGAAAAAAAGTAGATTATATATGCTACACTGGCAGAGAAGAATCACCTAATATTCCTCCATCTACAATTATTAAATACAGTCAGGATGGAGAATTATTTTTCATCAGATAAGTAGGCTAGAGTCGGGCGCTGATCTCTTATAAATTGTAGTGCCTTTTCTACATATATATCATTCTCATTAAGAAATTGCAGATATGCTAAGTCATTGAGTTGCATCTTCTGATAGGAATTCCAAATCTCTTTTTCGAGATTTTTTTGACAATTTAATTTTTCAGGAACAAATGAATCTTGGTCAAAATATTCAGCAACAAATAAATTATATTCTTCAACAGTCAACTCTCCTCTTCCAATATTTACTGATTGGTTTTTTTTCATTTTATAAAGTAGATAGAAATCTATATAATACCAATAATCATAACAAGAGAAACTAACATTAGAAGGTAGAGTTTGATCTGGATTAATGCCATTCCCACTAGTCATACTTCTAGACAACACCTTAGTTTGATATACGTTTGTGTCTGCTTTGAAGTTATTATTATCACTACTATACGATTTCTGAATTAGTCTACCACTAGGCGTATAATACTTAGCAACAGTTAATCTGAGTGCCCCACCATTCTTTAGAGGATAAATTTCCTGAACGAGACCCTTACCATAGCTTGTTTGTCCTATCACTATACCTCTATCCCAATCTTGAATAGCTCCAGATAATATTTCACTACCTGATGCCGAATACTCGTCTATAAGCACAGCTACCTTATCTATGTTATAAAATGCATTCCCTGTCGATCTAAATTCCTTTTTCTTTTGATTAAGCCCTTCCGTATAAGTAAGCAGCTGATCCTTATCCTTGAAGAGTTGTGAGAGAATCTTAATAGCTTGTGGTAGGAACCCTCCAGGGTTTTCTCGAAGGTCTAAAACTAAATTAAGAGATTGACGATCGTCCTTAAGTTTCTCTATTGATTCAATAAATTGCTCATAAGTGTTTGCACTAAATCGAGATAGCTTTAGGTATGCGGTCTCTTTATCCAATAGATAGCAGATACTAGCAGATGGTACTTCTATTTCGCCTATATCTACCGAAACATTATATATCTGACCATTCAGTTTCATCAATTCCAGATCTACTTTACTCTTATTCGCTGCTTTCAGATGCTTTCTAATTTCTTCAAAACCAAAGTCCTGCCCAGCAACTTCATTATCCTCTACAGAAATAAATGCATCTCCAACTTCTAATCCAGCTCTTGCTGCAGGCCCTCTTTCCTGAATCTTTGATATATAAAATGTATCCTGAAGTTTGATTGATTCGATACCGATCCCCCTATATTCACCTTGCATTCGTTCGTTATGTCCATCAAGTTCGTCAGGTGAAATGTAACTAGAATGGGGATCGAGTTCTGATAACATATTATCAATCATATTGATTGTCATCTGCTCAGTCTCTATTGAATCTACATATTTGTTTTCTATGAATCTGATTATCTCTTCTACCCTACCATCTCCTTGGACGGTACTTGAATGTGCATCAATAGTGCTCACCACTTCTTTTGATAGCAATGAATAATCACCGTGCGAAAAATCCATATTGTATCCAGCAATTAAGCCAATTGCCGCGGATATGCCTATCAAAAATGGTTCCCAGTATCTTGGTTTGTGGTTTTGCGATTGCGCCATTAATTGTAGTTATACTTAATTCTCATCAAAGCTACCATCTTATTTATTAAATAATTTTTTGTATTTATCTATTTTTAAATAGAAATCATCAAACTTAATATCAATTATATATCTGATGAAAAGTAATAATATAGACGAGACGGATATAAATATACTATCCAAATTGATGCATGATGCAAAAATCACCTATGCAGAGATAGGAAAAGAACTATTTATATCTGCGGGGACAGTCCATGTACGTATAAAAAAAATGATGGAAGCTGGCATTATTCTGAATACCCAAATGCAAGTGGACTATCAAAAGTTGGGTTATGATATTACCGCCTTTTTAGGGATTTATCTAGAGAAGAGCAATTTATATGATGATGTATCAGCCCAGATTAGTCTAATACCCGAGGTTTTAGAAGCCCATTATACAACTGGGACCTATAGTATCTTTGCAAAAGTAATGGCGACAAGTACTGATCATCTCAGAAGAATCATTTCTGATAATATTCAAAAGATCGAGGGTATCCAGAGGACGGAGACATTCATCTCACTACATAAAAGTATGGAGAGACCACTTACATTGGTCTCTCCATAAATTTTAATTGTAGATTATATTCTTTCTTACTTAAACTCCCAAATAGTGCTTAAGCAGCTTACTTCTTGAGGCTGATCTCAATTTGTTGATTGCTTTATCTTTTATTTGTCTGACTCTTTCTCTTGTCAGGCCAAATCTATCTCCTATGTCTTCTAATGACATTGGATGCTCTATACCAATACCAAAGTACAACTTGATGACATCGCATTGTCTCTCAGTAAGCGTATTCAATGATCTTTCGATTTCTCTTCTTAAAGATTCAGAGTATTCTAATTTTGAATCTGTACCAGGTGTTCCAACATTTTCCAAAACATCTAGTAATGAATTGTCCTCTCCATCTACAAAAGGGGCATCCATAGATACGTGTCTAGCCGCTACTCCTAGAGTTGTTTCAACTTCATCAGCTGATATCTCAAGTAGCTCAGCTAACTCATCCGAGGATGGTTCTCTTTCGTACTCTTGCTCTAATTCTGAAAAAGCTCTATTTATTTTATTTAGAGATCCTACTTTATTGAGAGGGAGTCTAACTATCCTTGATTGCTCAGCTAGAGCCTGCAAGATCGATTGTCTTATCCACCATACGGCGTAAGAAATGAACTTAAATCCTCTTGTCTCATCAAATCGTTGAGCAGCTTTGATAAGTCCTAAGTTACCCTCATTGATCAAGTCACTCAGTGACAGACCTTGATTTTGGTATTGTTTCGCCACTGAAACGACGAATCTTAAGTTTGCTTTAGTAAGTCTTTCTAATGCATCTTGATCACCATCTTTTATTTTCTTGGCGAGATCCACTTCTTCTTCTGGAGTTAGAAGATCGACTTTTCCGATTTCTTGTAAATATTTTTCTAGGGATTGCGATTCACGATTAGTGATCGACTTGGTAATCTTCAGCTGCCTCATCAACTAAGTTTTATTATTCTCAAATTAAGTTCGTCAAAAATATAACTATCTGAGTCAATTAGCAATACGATAACAGCTTAGATAGATTTAATAGATTGATGCTATATAAACAAAAAAAGTGCCTAAATAATCACAATTCTGCTCAGATGTTATGATATGATGCAGATATCATCTATATTTTCCGCCGCACTGAATGGAAAACCAAACAGTTATACAATAAAAAATTATCTAATGAGTAGGGTGAAAATTGAGATGGAATTTATTTTTAGAGCATCTCCAAGCATATTACATCAGTTTCTGACACTCCCAGAAAATCTAGTCCGTTGGTTTGCAGATGGTGTAGATATCAGTGATGATGTCTATACTTTCAGTTGGGAAGGATCTGAAGAGAAAGCTATGTTGCTAGATGACATAGAAGAAGAAAGACTTCGTTTTAAGTGGTTGGATTCAGGAGAAGAAAACGAATACTTCGAATTTCGCATGTATAAGTCAGATATTACAAGACAGACTATCCTAGAAATAACTGACTTTTGTGATGATGATGAGGTAGGTGAGCAACAAGATTTATGGTCAACACAGATTGAAGCTCTCCACTTGGCTTGTGGCGGATAGGAGAAGAATAGTCTTATGAATTTGAAATTTCTTAAATGAGTCTGGTATTTCCTGATTTAGCCGCTTTAATCTTAAGAGTTGGTTTTGGATTATATATGCTACTTGGACATGGCATAAGTAAGCTTATGATGCTTACAAGCGGTGGAGATATACAATTTCCTTCGTTAGTTGGTATACCTTCTTCGGTATGTCTTGGGTTGGCTGTATTTGCTGAGTTTCTTGCGTGCATACTTATTATTATAGGCTACAAAACAAGATTGGCAGCATTACCTGTTATTATCACGATGGCCATAGCTGCATTTATGATTCATGGAGGAGATCCATTTTTTATGCAAAATGCAGAGTCTGGCTCAAAAGAGCCAGCAATGTTATATTTAATTGGGTTTGTTGCGATCTACCTACTTGGTTCTGGCAAGTATTCTGTAGATGACAAATTGGACAGTGTCATCTAATCAATTTAATATACTGGCTTTCTATCAAAATGATGCTCAGCTGAAATATGTCTTACCGTACCTGACTTACTCCTCATTACTATTGAATGTGTAATAGCACCCCAAGGTCTAAATTGTACACCTTTCAATAAAGATCCGTCAGTCACACCAGTGGCTACAAAAAACACATCACCTTTAGCTAATTCCTCCATGGCATAGACCTTCGTTATATCTTCTACACCCATCTTTCTAGCTCTTTCTATATCCCCATCGTTTCTTGGAACCAGCACTCCCTGAAAGTCACCTTTAATACATTTCATTGCTGCCGCTGCAATAACTCCTTCTGGTGCACCCCCAGTTCCTAGCATTAAGTCTATACCTGTGTTCGGTAGTGCTGTAGCTATCGCCGCAGAAACATCACCATCCCCTATCAGATATATTCTGGCTCCTGCATCTCGGACTTCTCGTATTAGCTCCTCATGGCGCGGCCGATCCAAAATGATTACAGTCAAATCTTCTATCTGACAATTCTTCTTTTTTGCAAGCCTTGTCAGATTTTCGGTTGGGGCTGCATTAATATCTAGTATGTCTCTCCCTATCGGTCCAACTGCAATTTTTTTCATATAAATATCAGGCGCATTCAGTAGGCAGCCTTTACGTCCTATCGCCATAACAGAGATCGCATTATTACCACCCTGAGCGCAAATCGTAGTTCCTTCTAGTGGATCAAGTGCAATCTCTAATTCTGGCCCTTCACCTGTTCCAACTTTTTCACCTATATATAACATTGGTGCCTCATCCCGTTCACCCTCTCCAATAACAACTGTCCCATTGAAGGTAATTGTCTCCAACATCTTTCTCATCCCATCAACCGCCGCTTGGTCTGCAGCCTTCTCATCTCCTCTTCCCATCCATCTTGCAGAATTCAAAGCTGCTATTTCAGTGACTCTTACAAATTCTAACGCTAAATTTCTATTCATGCTCTTAATTTGATTCCAAAAGTACAATCTTGTATTGGCCAAACATATTATAAAAGTCCCAAATACAATAAAACCCCTGATTGAAATCCAATCAGAGGCTCTATTTATCTTTTATCTATGCGAATTCTAAGCTTCGTCTTCTTTTTCAAAATTGTCTTCTATAAATTTCTTTCCATCCCATTTACCTAACCACTCGCAATTCTCTTTTTGTGTCTTAAGGTATTGCTTATAGGCATCTAAAGCTTGCTTTTTATCCACCCTCTTTATGGTTATATTATTATTATATCCCTTCTTGATGTTGAAATAATACAGTCCTTTTCCAAATTCGAATTTCTTAGTACGTGGTCTAGCCATAAAAAATGTTTTGATCAATTAATTGAGTGCTCAGCTTGATTATATTTACTAAGCTTAATTCCCTAAACGATTCAAACGATAAAACACTCTCAAAAATTTCAATCTCCTTGACTTTCTTCAGTATACTGAAGCCTACCAACAAAATCACAATCGATGATTATTTCACCATATCTCCGTTCTTAATTACAATGTTTGGTACTAATCCGCCTTGACGATATAGTATTTCTCTGTAATCACTCACCTCAAACAATATAATATCGGCATTTTTTTCACTATTCAGCACACCCCTGTCCCTGAGATTCAATGCTTTGGCAGCCCTAGACGTGATGCCAGCTAAAACTTCCGCATTACTTAATTTCTGAAAAGTGGCTAATATGGAGGCTTGGACTAGTAAATCGCCCATTGGCGCAGAACCAGGATTCCAATCTGATGCAATTGCTACTTGGCCTCCTGCATCCAGAATAGCTCTGGCAGGAGCAAATTCACATCCAAGACCAATACTAGCTCCAGGTAAGACCACAGATACTGTATTACTGTTGCCCAGCATTTTTATTTCCTCAGGGCCACTCGCCTCTAAATGATCTACACTGACTGCATCATACGCCACTCCCAAAGCAGAACCCCCAGAGGAAAACTGATCAGCATGTAAAGTGATATCCATACTCATTTTTTGAGCAGCATCTAAATAAGGCCTAATATTATCTTTTGTGAATGCCTCATCTTCAACGAATGCATCAATTCTGTTTGACAGATTTTCGGTTTTAATAATTGGAATTAACTCATTTATTATCAATTGCAGATAGCCATTAGTATCACCTTTGAATTCTTTGGGCACTATATGAGCAGCAAGACAAGTAGGCAATAAGTCTACTTTAAGTATTTCATTGGCTCTTTTTATCGCTCGCAACATTTTTAACTCACTATCCAGATTTAGGCCATATCCAGATTTAACCTCAATCGTAGTTATACCCTTTGATAATAAGAGATTTGCTCGATACTTTAATCCTGCGAGTAGTTCATCCACATTGGCCTCCCTAGTTGAGGTGACTGTATCCCATATACCACCTCCTTCTTTGGCTATTTCCAAATAAGTTTTACCTGCTATGCGCATAGAAAAGTCTCTTGCCCGAGAACCAGCAAAACATATATGTGTATGACAATCAATAAAACCTGGCAACGCCACATACTTTGATTCTAACTTCTTTAAAGGCAGCTTTCCTCTTTTAGTGAGTGCATCGTAAGGAGCAATTTCAACTATTATTCCTTCTCTAACATGGATTCCAGCATCATATATTATCTCCATCTGAGTATCGGAGATAGGACCCTTTAGTGGGAGATTAGTCATAGGAAGTAATTGTGATATAGGTCCTATGATATATTCACTCATTGTTAAAAATTTATAATTGACTAACTCTTTGAGGTTAAGAGGCCTTTTTTAAACAAAGAAAACCTTCGCTACAAATATAACGAAGGTCTCTGGTGACCGGTCTGGGGCTCGAACCCAGGACCCACGCCTTAAAAGGGCGTTGCTCTACCAACTGAGCTAACCGGTCTGAGTATTTTTTCAAAAAGTTGTGCAAAGATAAAGTCTATTTTAACAAACACAACTTAGTCTTGATAAACTTTCTGGAAGAATCAAAATCTTGTATTTTCTATTCTTGTTCAGAACTCAGTGTCTTCTCTATTTCTTCCATGAAGATGAAGTCAATTGATTCCTCTACCGTTGGTATTATTTTGAAAATGGTCTCTAATCTGGAAATTTCAATTAATTTCTTGACACTTGGATGAGCTATTCCTGTCAGAACAAAGGTGCCTTGATCGTTCCACAACCGATTGGCAGTTAGAATAGCACTGAGGCCTGAACTATCGACATATTTTACATCGGTTAAATCTAAAATAAGATTTTTGACCCCTTCATTACAAAGAAATACAAATTCAGATTTCAAGTCAGGTGCAATAAGTGAATTTAAGTTCTCCTCATTTAATTGAAGAAGAGAATATTTTTCTTGCTTGTCTATTACAAACTTCATATTCTGTTGTTTGAAGGTTGGTTTTTGATATTTCTTCTAAATCTAAAAGCGGCGTAAAATTAGCTGTTTGGTTGAAGTTTTACATACTATCTGCCATTTTTACTGAGAATGACGGTTTACAGCCCTTTTTTCTTTCAAGATTAGAGTCTATTAGACATATTGTTGGATATTTTGATCTATATCTGTGACAGGATGTCTGATTAAAGTATGTGGAATGGTTTTAGAGCTAAGGTACATCAGGTATTCTTTTCTATTTCATATAGATAATTGTTATAATATTACTTTTGAAGTAAACGAAGAGATGAGTTAATTTTTTGCAAAAGCTAACTTGTTTTGATACCAATTGAGAATAAGAATGTTAATAGGATTAAATTAGTGACATGGACAGCAAATTTTCGCCAAAAGTCAAAAAAATAATATCACTCAGTAGAGATGAAGCTATAAGGTTAGGTAATGATTTTATAGGCACAGAGCATCTTTTGTTGGGGATGATAAAGGATAAAGAAAGTCTTGCGATCAGAGTATTGGATTCACTGGATGTTGATTTGTATGAACTCAAGTACAAAATCGAATCCTCAGTTCAAAATAAAAGAGGTGCTGACTCTATGCTTAATGTGGGAAGTATACCGCTCAATAAGCATGCAGAAAAAGCACTGAAGGTATCTTTTCTTGAGGCAAAATCAATGAAGCAAGCTGAAATTAATCCAGAACATATCATGCTCTCAATCCTTAAAATGAATGATAATCCTTCAACAAAAATTATGGATGAATTTGAAGTTGATTACGCTATCTACAAAAATGAACTTGAGTATGTCAATCAGGAAGACACCACTAACTATTCTGATATTGTCTCTTCAAGTGATTCAGATTTACCAATAGAAGAAGACAGAGACGATTCATTCTCAAGAAGAAAAGGCAATAGCAAATCTAGAACTCCTGTACTGGATAATTTTGGACGTGACGTCACAAAACTTGCTGAAGAAAATAAGTTAGACCCAATTATAGGACGTGAAACTGAAATAGAGAGAGTATCACAGATATTGAGTAGAAGAAAGAAAAATAACCCTATTCTCATTGGAGAACCCGGAGTTGGAAAAACAGCAATAGCTGAAGGATTGGCCTTAAGGATTATTCAAAAAAGGGTAAGCAGAACATTATTTGATAAGAGAATTGTGATGCTAGATTTAGCTGCGCTTGTTGCAGGTACAAAGTACAGAGGCCAATTTGAAGAACGTATGAAGGCCATTATGAATGAGCTCGAAAAGACAAGAGATGTGATTGTATTTATAGATGAGATACATACCATAGTCGGTGCTGGTGGTGCTACTGGTTCTCTTGATGCTTCAAATATCTTCAAGCCTGCATTGGCAAGGGGCGAACTTCAAGTAATAGGAGCTTCCACATTGGATGAATATAGGCAATACATAGAGAAAGATGGCGCACTGGATAGAAGGTTTCAAAAAGTACTTGTTGAACCACCTTCACCTGAAGAAGCCGTTCATATCCTTCAGAATATAAAGCCTAAATATGAAGATTTTCATAATGTAATCTACTCAGACAATGCTGTAGAAGCTTGTGTCAAGCTTAGCAACAGATACATAACAGATAGATTTTTGCCAGACAAGGCTATCGATGTTTTAGATGAAGTTGGAGCAAGAACTCACCTAAAGAATATTCATGTGCCTAAGCATATTGAAGATTTAGAGAAGAAAATTGAAGGCGTCAAGGAATTAAAGAATCAAGCAGTCAAAAATCAGCAATATGAGAAGGCTGCAGATTTGAGAGATCAGGAATCCAAACTAATTAAGAAACTAGAACAAGACAAAAAATCTTGGGAAGCCGAATCTAAAGAGGCGAAATACCCTGTCAACGAAGAAGATATTGCAGAAGTGGTCGCAATGATGACAGGTATCCCTGTAACGAAAGTGGCTCAAAAAGAAAACAAAAAACTAGTCTCCATGAGTGATAGCTTAAAAAAGCATATCATTGGTCAGGATGGAGCAGTAGATAAAATTACCAAAGCCATTCAGCGGAATAGACTAGGATTAAAAGATCCTTCTAAGCCGATAGGCACCTTTATTTTCTTAGGGCCTACTGGTGTGGGTAAAACAGAGTTAGCTAAAGCCTTGGCCAAAAATGTATTTGATTCTGAAGACGCTTTGATCAGAGTTGACATGACAGAATACATGGAGAAGTTTTCTTTGAGTAGGTTGATCGGAGCTCCTCCAGGATATGTAGGATATGAAGAAGGAGGTCAGTTGACAGAGAAAGTAAGGCGAAAACCATATTCTGTCATATTACTAGATGAGATAGAAAAGGCTCACCCCGACATATATAATGTATTACTACAGGTATTTGATGATGGAATGTTGACAGACGGACTAGGCAGAAAGGTAGACTTTAAAAATAGTCTTATCATTATGACATCCAATATCGGAGCAAGGCAATTAAAGGATTTTGGAACAGGCGTCGGCTTTAATACACAAGCTAGATTAGATTCTGCTAACTCTGATTCTAAAGGAATAATTGAAAAGGCACTCAAAAAAACATTTTCTCCAGAGTTTCTGAATAGAATAGATGATGTCGTCATATTCAATAGCCTTGAGCAAGAACACATCTTTAAGATAATAGATATCACCTTGAAAGATCTCTTTAAGAGATTAAATGATATGGGCTATAAATTAAGTTTGTCACCTGCAGCTAAAAAGTTTGTTGCTGAAAAAGGATTTGACCCTCAATTTGGAGCAAGACCACTTAATAGAGCCATACAGAAATACATAGAAGACCCATTAGCAGAATACATATTGAGTGAAAGTCCTAAAGAAGGTTCTGAATTCAAGGCTGTAATCAATAAAAACAAGGATGCCTTAGTTATAAAGTCAAGTACAACATTAGAATCTGAAGATGTAAAATAATTAGCTTAACACATATGTTATGTTATCCAAACAGTATATTTGACAAAAACATAGCAAAAACTAATTTTTAATAAAAACAAACCATTTGGCGAAAAGAAGATCATTTCACAAAAAACCTCAACCAAAATTCAACTACAGAACCAATGATGCAATCAATGTTCCTAGAATCAGATTAGTTGGTGATAATTTTGATGAAATAAGTGAAGCTGCAGGAAGGAAAATAGAAAGCGGCGTCTACAACACTAGAGAAGCAATCCAGTGGGCTGATGAGATGGAAATGGATCTTATAGAGATTAGTCCTAAAGCTGATCCCCCTGTTGCTAAAATTGAAGATTATAATAAATTCCTATACCTCAAGAAGAAAAAGGAGAAGGAAATAAAGACCAAAACTGTAAAAACAGTTATCAAAGAAATTCGATTTGGTCCAAATACAGATGACCATGATTTCAATTTTAAACTGAAACATGCTATAAAATTCCTTACAGATGGCTCGAAAGTCAAAGCTTATGTGCACTTCAGAGGAAGGACCATCGTATTTAAAGACCGAGGACAATTATTACTTCTTAAGTTTATCAATGAGCTTGCTGAATATGGTGCTGCGGAAGAGTTGCCTAAAATGGAAGGTAGAAGAATGATTGTCATGATCTCTCCTAATAAGAAAGCCAAAAAATAAGACTGAGTGCCAAATATTTTATATAATATCTAGTGGAAATAAGTGTATAGTATATGATAATACACTACTTTTGCACTCCTAAAAATTTATGCAGTTATGCCTAAAATGAAAACACATTCAAGTGCCAAGAAGAGATTTAAGGTCACTGGCTCTGGAAAAGTAAAGAGATTCCAGTCAGGAACCAGGCACCTGCTCAGAAAGAAAAGTAAGAAAGCTAAATTGAATCTTAATGGATCAACCTTGGTTTCTGAAGCTGATACACCAAGAGTGTTAAATATGCTTTGTAAGAAGTAAACATCTATTATTAACTTAAGCGTTGAGGCCAAGAACCTAGTTCCCTTAACCTTATAAAATCATATACTCATGCCAAGGTCAGTTAACGCCGTCGCATCCAGAAGAAGGCGAAAAAAAATAATTAAAGCAGCTAAAGGTTATTTTGGCGCTAGAAGCAATGTCTATACAGTAGCAAAGAATGCTGTAGAAAAAGCAATGCAATATGCTTATCGTGATAGACGAAATAAGAAAAGAGCCTTTAGAAGACTATGGATAGCTAGGATAAATGCCGCAACGCGTATGGAAGGAATGTCTTACTCCAAGTTTATGCATGGGCTAAAAAATGCAGATATTCACTTGAATAGAAAGGTGCTAGCAGATTTAGCATTGAATGAACCAGACGCTTTTAAATCTATAGTGTCTAAAGTCAAGTAACAATAATTAAAGATATAACCGCAAACTTGAGCTCTGCAAAATTGCAGGGCTCTTTTTTTTATTTTTGATTTGGAAACAATAAGCTATTGATAACCAAGGAAATAACTATTGCCTGATGGCAACTACTGCGTCCATTCTGGATGCAAGAAAAGCAGGGATAATCCCAGAAATTACGCCGACTCCAATCGAAATAATTAGCCCAACAAGAGCATTGTATAGAGTCAATTGCATATTGAAATCTAACAAAGTTGATATCAACTGTATCATTCCAAAGGACACTAGCAAACCAATACACCCACCTATAATACATAAGACAATAGCCTCAATCAAAAATTCACTCAGAATAACATAACTTTTTGCACCCAAAGCTTTTTTTATCCCTATGATATTGGTTCGTTCCTTGACAGAGACAAACATGATATTAGCTACACTAAACATCCCTACTATAAGTGCAAACCCACCAATGAAAATACCTGCAATATTTAGAGTGCCGAAGAAACCATCTAGAACTTTGTTCAAAGAAGAGAGTTCCATGAGAGAGAAGTTATCGTCGTCCTTAGGCCTTAACCGCCTATGAGATCTTAATATGCCAGTAAGTTCACCTTTTAATTCTGTATTGTCTACACCATCCTTACCCCTCACTACTAAGGATTCTCCTATGCCCCTGCCGTCCTTTATATTCATGAACCTCCTCGCATTAGTCAAAGAAATCCAAATGACATCATCAAAATTCATAAAATTAAACATGCTTTCCCCCTCCTCTTTTAGGACTCCTATTATGTTATAATTCTGGCCAAATAACTTTACTTCCTTTCCAATTGGGTCTATATTCTGAAATAACTCCTTAGCCGCGATGCTTCCAAGAATAATCTTATTTGCGCCAGAATTGTATTCTGATCTGGTAAAATACCTTCCTTTCTCCATGTCCAAACTCTGAATGTCTTGAAAATCAAAGGAACTACCCATTACCGAGAGGTTAGACACAGAGCTAGACTTATATTTAATTGTCTTGCCGTCTGTAAATACTGTATATGCTAGTTTGTCTGCCAGTTTTGACTTCTTCTTTATAACTTCAAAATCCTGAAAATCAGGGTCCGGTCTCTTCATGTACTTAAAGTAGTTATTCTCCCAATCCCCTTCATTCCATGGAAATTTCTCTACATATACGACTCCAGTACCTATCTCAGACAGCCCGTCCATGACGTTGTCTTTCAATGAATCTACAGCGGATTTGACTGAGATGATGCAGAATATGCCAATTGTAATGCCTACTAATGAGAGAAAAGTCCTCAGTTTGTTAGCAACCATAGAGCTAAAAGCTTGTCGGATACTCTCAGCGATAATTTTAAAAATCATAATCACACTACAAATTAGTGTAAATCGAAAAAAGTCCTTTACTTTTCTAGACTAACTGCCTTTTAATACCTCCTAAACGACTATCTGACATAGTTTTTAAGTGCATCAATATTTTCATCTTAAAATGTATAATTTTGCGCACTCTTATAAAGAAGCATATATATGAAGACTAAGTTATCGACGTTCGCATTTGACCTACCAGAAAAACTAATTGCCAAATATCCTGCGGAAGTTAGAGATGAGTCTAGACTAATGGTAGTGCATAAAGATTCTGGAAAGATTGAGCACAAAGTATTTAAAGAGATACTTGACTATTTTGAGGAAGATGATACAATGATTTTCAATAATACCAAAGTCTTTCCTGCAAGGCTTTTTGGTAAGAAAGAAAAAACAGGAGCTCAGATTGAGGTCTTCTTATTGAGAGAACTCAACAAAGAATCTAGGCTATGGGATGTACTTGTAGACCCTGCGAGAAAAATCAGAGTTGGTAATAAGCTCTATTTTACTGATAAAGAAGATAATGAGCTACTCGTAGCAGAAGTTGTTGATAACACAACTTCGCGAGGAAGAACAATAAGATTTTTCTTTGAAGGGACAGATGAGGAGTATCACGCTATACTTAGAACATTAGGAAATACGCCTCTGCCTAAATATATTAATAGAGATCCAGAGGCTATTGATATAGAGCGCTACCAAACTGTATATGCTGATAAAGTAGGTGCAGTAGCTGCTCCAACAGCAGGATTACACTTTAGTAAAACTTTACTTAAGAAGCTTGAAATCAAGGGCATTAACCTTCCTAAGATTACATTACATGTTGGACTAGGCACCTTCAGAGAGATTGAGGTAGAAGATCTTTCTAAGCACAAAATGGAAGCAGAATATTTTTCAATTTCTGGTGACGCTGCCAAAATTGTCAATAAGACAATTGAGGCCAAAAAAAGAATTTGCAGCATAGGTACTACATCTATGAGGACAATCGAGTCTGCAGTATCTGCTACAGGTTACCTCAAGGAAGCTGAAGGTTGGACAAATTTGTTTGTATACCATCCTCATGAATTCAGCATAGCCAACAGTATGCTAACTAATTTTCATTTACCTAAATCTTCATTAGTGATTATGGTAGCTGCATTCGCTGGTCATGATTTGATAATGGAAGCATATCAAGAGGCTATCAAGGAAAAGTACCGTTTCTTTAGCTATGGAGACGCCATGCTTATAATTTAGTCAGTTCAGGGAATCTTTTAACCGATAGTCTAGTTATTCTTTCTGTCAATCTTTGCTAAATGCATGAAATCGTAGATACCTCTTATAAGGTATTGAATAAAAGGATTTTATATATAAGATTTATTTAATATATTATAAAATCTTCTATTTTTCGATTTTTTTTACATTTGTGTGAATTTTTGGCAACTCATAAAACATTTTATTTCTCTTAAATCATAGATAAATGTATTGGACATTAGAATTAGCACACCATTTAGAAGATGCTCCGTGGCCTGCTACAAGAGACGAACTTATAGACTATGCTATAAGGACCTGTGCTCCACCTGAAGTTGTAGAAAACCTGCAAGAGATGGAGGATGAAGGCGATTCATACGAAAACATGGTAGAAATCTGGCCAGATTTTCCTAGGAAAGACGATTTTCTCTTTAATGAAGATGAATACTAAATGAAAAAAGCTTCCACACCGGGAGCTTTTTTTATGCACTATTTTTTATTTGAGTTGATCACAAATACACCAACCAACATAATAACAGCAGCAATAATTGACAGAAAGGTGATTAGTTCATCATTGAATTGATAACCTAGAAACATGGCAATTATTGGATTAACGTAAGTGTTAGTAGCCACTTTCTCTGTAGATACATTTCTTAGCAAAAAATTAAATGCCGTAAAGGCAATAACAGAACCAAATACCACTAGATAAGCAATAGAGAACCAAGTTTTAGTTGTCCAACTCTCTATACCTGTACCGGTTTCTCCAAGGATCAAACTAATAAGAAGAGTTGTAACCCCACCTGAAAACATCTGTATTGTAGAACTTGTCCAAGAGTTTTCAGGCAATTCTGCCTTGCTTACAAATATTGACCCTCCGCCCCAAGCTATCATAGACAATCCAATCACAAGAATCCCAAACCATTGATCTGGAGTACTAACTATACTCTTCTGAGAAACTAGTAAAGTCATCCCAGCTATACCAATGGCAATACCTAGAAAAGCCTGTACAGAAGGTCTTTTGGCATTGACTGCCCACATCATTAAGACTATAACTAATGGCTCAGCTGAAATAATAAGTGCCGTTAGTCCAGTATCTATATAATTTAATGCCCAAATAGCACCACCAGTGCCCAAACCCATAAAGACAAATCCAGCTATGAATGCATTATAAATTTTCTTAATTTTAGGAATCTTAGGATAAAATAGAAGATGAGTAATAAATAAAGCTATTAGTGATGCACTTATATATCTAATTCCACATAATCTAAATGCTGGAACTTGTTGAAGTGCGAAGTATGATGCCAAGTAAGTTGATCCCCAGACTATATAAATGATTAAGAATGATAGAATTATCAGACTCCGGTCAGATTTTTTTTTGTCAGTCATCATTTTCTGGGATTCCAATTGATAGTCAAGAATGACAATTATTAGTCAATATTAAATTGATTTGATTAAGATTTCTTACAATTATTGGAACAATTATTGAATCTAAACTGATTGATGTGACTTTTACTGTTTTTCTTGTCACAATGTAGACTATTAACCTTCCTTAAATTTTTCCTAAGTATTATTGTAAGCGCATAAACCAAAAATTATTATGCACCACAAAGAAGTGAAGAAGGTTTTATATATCGAAGATAACATTGCTGATATTAAGTTATTTGAAGAAGCTATTTCTTTCAATGATCTTTCTATCAAGCTGGAATATGTCACCGATGGCCAAGAAATGCTTAATTATTTTGAAGCATCTAAAAAAGCGCATTACAGGGACTTACCAGATTTAATCATATCAGATTTAAATCTTCCTAAAATAAGTGGGCAGCAAGTTATATCTGTTATAAAAGCAGATTCTGTATTTAAGAAAATCCCGGTAATCGTGTTTTCTACATCTAAATTGAAAAGCGATATCGAAAAGTGCTATGAATATGGAGCTAATGCCTACTTATCAAAGCCAGTCGATATTGATAAAATTTTCGAATTAGTAGAACTTATAGACAAGTTTTGGCTTAGAAACTGCCTATTAGTCAAAAATCCTGGCTCAGCAGAAGCTAATGTGCATTCGTTCTAGTCAGTCATTCAATTTTTATTATACGTCGCAATGTTTTAAGTAAGTAGATATATCGTTTACTCTGCTTATCGAAGATGCCTTGATGATCTAGATAGTCAATTCTTACTTGACCATGAACATGAATCACCTGATTATCATTTAGGATCATTCCAACATGTTGAATTAGATGATCGCCATTATGAAAAAAGGCTAAATCTCCAATTTGAGAATGGCTAGCAAAACCAACATCCATTCCTTGCTTTGATTGGTCAAGTATTGACCGCGGGAGTTGGTGACCTATCATTTTGAAAGCAACTTGTATTAGTCCTGAACCATCAATACCCATTATTGATCGCCCTCCTTCCAAATGCGGACAATGTATATACCTTTTTACGATGGTGGATAATAATTTATGGGGTTCCATACTATTCTCTATCTGGACTATTTGCCCACTATAACGAAAAGTTGCAAATGGAAGCTTCGCATTTAATCCATCACACTGTCCAAGATCCGATCCCAGAGAAATGGGAAAGGTGATCTTGTCTGAACTTAGACTATGGAAGTGATCCAAAGCAAAAGCTTTATTATATATAATCTTCTTCTGCTCAGATTCTTTAACAACATAAAATTGCTTAGCATCTATCCATCCTATCACATTATCCCATCTACACTGCACACGAAACCAGTTTTTATTCTTCTTTGAAATGATAGCAACATACTCACCGAAGAGAATCTGGCTCATAAGCACAGCATTGTGCGCTGGATATCTTCTGAGACTAGCTACACTAACTCTACACACAGCAATATCACTTAATTTTGGCCTTCCCACTTTATATTGGTATTGGGCGAATTTACAACTATCGCTCTAGTAACTAATCCAAAAATTCCTAGAATATTTAAGGTGGAATTTTAGTTTAATACATTAAATGGCCATCTATTAAGTATGACAATAATTGTAGATTTACGTAATGATTAAGAAGTGGATATTTTTGTTGGCATTCATAGCTAGTTTTGATTATGTTCAGTGTCAGGATGAGCACTTTTCTCAATTCTATGCGCTGCCTATGCACCTAAATCCTGCACTTACGGGAGCATATCAAGGTACTTACAGAATCGCCACAATATATCGAGACCAATGGAATAATGCTTTAGCATCTGGATACCGTACGATTGCAGCCGGTGGTGATACCAGTATAGACTTCAGGTTGGATAAGAAAAATCAACCCAATAAGATAGGGGTCGGCATCTTATTTACAAATGATGAATTCAATGCACTACAGTTTAGCAACTCTAAATTGGCTGCATATGCCGCATTCCAAAAAAGGCTGGGTGATAAGAATCCATCATACTTGGGTGCTGGAATTCAGCTAGGAGTTGTCCAACATAATGTCAATTATGACAACCTGACTTTTCAAGATCAGTTCAATCAGATTGATAGATTTGAGGGAGTAACAAGTGAGAATCTGCCACCAAACAATTTTGGGACCTTCGATGTGTCCGTAGGAATAAATTATTCTCTCCAACTCCCTTCTACAACGATTTACTTTGGTGCTGCTTCTCATCATATTAACCAACCATCTTTTTCATTCTTTAATAATCTGGAACTACCCAATCCAACAACTGATATCAGTCAGTCTTTGAATTCAAGATTTGTTGGTCATCTAAGTATAGACCAAAAAATTAATTACAATCTTTTCTTTCAACCAAGGTTTGTCTATCAACAGCAAGGGCCACACAATCAATTGGACTTAGGGACTAATTTTGAATATGTTTTCAAATCCAGAGAAAGTGCAGTAATATTTGGTTTATGGCTTACTGTTCTCAATGACCTAGACAATCTTCATTTGGAGAGTATAACCCCATTATTAGGACTTCGGCAAAACAATTTCATTTTTGGATTTTCTTACGACATTCATACACAAGATATAGGTGATCCCAATTTTGGATTAAACACCTTTGAGTTCTCCATTCGATTTAGTGGAGAAGCGACAACTGACAGAGCCTTCTGTCCTACATTCTAAGCTTTCTGAACGTATGGGCTATGTTGCTCTATGGTCATTAAAATCAATCTATGATGAAGCAAACAGCTATAATTCTTGTCCTCTTAATTTTGCTCCTAGGATGCATAGAGCAGCCTAATTCATTTACAAAGCTACCTCCTGGTCAATGGAGAGGATATCTAAAATTGACTGATCCTGAATTGGACAAACTTGTAGACTCCGATCAGAAAGTTAATGACTACTTTGAATTACCTTTCAACATGGAGGTTGAGTATACTGGTGAAGATATGCAAGTTTATTTTCTCAACGGGGAAGAAAAAATTCTGGTAGAAAAAGTTTTATATGGAAGAGATCCTGCTACAGCAAAGGATACTATAATGCTTGGCATGACTGCCTTCGATACGGCATTTGAGGGATTCTATGAAGAGAATTTTATTGAAGGGTACTGGGTTGTGAATTACAAAGAAAACTACAAAATTCCCTTTGTAGCTCAATATGGACAAACGCATAGATTTATTGCAAATCCTGAACCGAACACTAATAATTTTGGAGGAAAATGGAAAGTGATGTTCGAATATGATACAGATTATGCCTATCCAGCGATAGCAGAGTTTAATCAAAATGGTAATGAATTAAATGGAACGTTTCTAACCGAGACAGGCGACTATCGCTACTTATCCGGAAATGCTTACAGTGATAAATTGCGATTGAGTGTATTTGACGGTTCTCATGCTTTTCTATTCAGTGGCTCAATGCAATCTGATACAATATTTGGAGAATTTAGAAGTGGAAAGCATTACAAGAGTAAGTGGTTTGCAGTACGAGATGAAAATTTTGAATTGAAGGATGCCTATGATATGACCAAGCAGATTAAAACTGAAGCTGTAACCTTTACATTCCCAAATACAGAAGGTGAAGCTAAAACCCTGTCTAAGCCTGGAGAGGGAGGCAAAATAAAGTTAGTGAATATAATGGGGACTTGGTGTCCAAATTGCAAGGATGAAATACTCTATCTGAAAGAATTGAAAAAAGACTTTGGAGATAATTTAGAAATATATTCCATAGCATATGAAAGATATCGTGATCAGGAGAAATCCATGGCTGCGCTTAGAAGATATATGATGGTCACCGAAATAGATTGGACAACTCTATTAGGAGGATATGCTAACAAGGCAGAAACGTCAGAGTCACTCCCCTTTTTATCTAAGATCTATTCATATCCCACTTTGATTGTTATGAACCAACAGAATGAGATCAAACATATTCATACAGGATTTAATGGCCCAGCTACCTCAAAATACACATCATTTAAAACTGAGATGAATAATCATATTGAAAGTATCCTAGCAGAATAATCTAAATGAAATTAAAGTCAGTACTTATTACAGGTTCAACTTCTGGCATTGGAAAAGCAACAGCCAAAATTTTTGCCAGCAATGGTCATCATCTGATCATCACAGGTCGACGGTCAAAAAAGCTTCGTGAGTTAGCTGATAAGCTGTCAAAAAAATATAAGGTGGATGTCATGCCTTTAGCTTTTGATGTCAGAGAGATAGCGGCTGTAAAAAAAGCGGTAAAAGAGATTAAGAAAAAAAATAAGCATGTTGATATACTAATCAATAATGCTGGACTTGCTAAAGGATTTGGTCCTATACACGAAGGAGATATTGATGATTGGGAGACTATGATAGACACCAATATGAAAGGACTATTGTACATGACTCGGCACATCGCACCTATGATGGTAAAAGCCAATAAAGGTCATATTATAAATGTGGCTTCTATAGCTGGTAAGCAAGTGTATCCAAATGGAAATGTCTATTGTGCAACAAAACATGCCGTAGATGCACTCACAAAAGCCATGCGTATAGATTTACATTCTTATGGAATAAGAGTTGGTCAAGTGGCGCCTGGACATGTGGAGCAAACTGAGTTTGCGCTTGTGAGGTATAATGGAGATGCTACAAAAGCTAAAATTTATGATGACTTTACACCAGTCAATTCTAAGGACATAGCAAAGATTATATACTTTATCTCTTCCCAACCTTCTCATGTAAATATCCAAGACATTTTAGTCATGGGGTCTCAACAGGCTAGTAGTACAATTATAAATAGAAAAGGAAGAATATAAATTGAATAATGCTTGGGCCCCGACTTCAAAGAAATAGGAAGGGGTCATACAATCTATATGCCATTATCTTTATACAATACATTTATCCTTGGAATGTATTATTTCAAGCAATTTGTTAGTATAACGGAATGAGTACATGCGGCGTATCCCGATAGGGTATGCCGTCATCGTACTG
>CAZMMQ010000007.1:0-95992 GCA_964567435.1 uncultured Saprospiraceae bacterium
CTCCCCTCTTTTCCATGTCGAATGGATCGCAGTGGAATTGAGACATCTTATTCTATCACAGTAGAGAGCTGTGATGACAAGTAGAGGTCTTATGCAATATGGATTGCTAAGTCATTGTGGAGTACTTGGCTACTCCTTTCCATTAGAATAAGATATCTCGACTCCTTCCGTCGCTCGATATGGAAAATGTGGGAGAGCCATTTCAAGTTCATAGCGCTAACTATCACCACTTTTCCATGTCGAATGAAACGCAGTGGAATTGAGACATCTTATTCTATCGGAGTAGCGATGCTGTGATAATAGTAGATGTCTTAGGCATTGCTAAGGTCATAATGGGAATACTTAGCTACTCATTTCATTAGAATAAGATATCTCGGCTCCTGTCGTCGCTCGATATGGAAAAGAAAGGATGATAATGATGTCATGTTCACAGTGTCGAATGAAACGTAGTGGACCTGAGACATCCTGTTCTAACGAAGGGGCAATGCCATGATGACAGTAGATGTCTTAGGCAATATGGAGTGCTATGTCAATGTGGAGTACTTGGGTTACCTATTTCATTGGAATAAGATATCTCGGCTCCTGTCGTCGCTCGATATGGAAAATGTGAAGGTAATTACTCCACATACACATTAGCAAACTGAGAGGTATTAATATTCTGATTAGTAGGCTTTTTGACTAGTTTTAGAGTACTGCTATTGCTACAATTTCCTTGAGCTGCATCTTCAGCATTAATTGTTGCTTTCGCGAAATTACTCATGTTAAATTGCCATTGTTTAGATTGTAAATTTCCTGCTTGAACATCTGCACTTCCTGATGCATTCATGACCACAGAATTCACGTCACCCTCCAAGTTCATTTTACTGAAGTTACTAGCACTTATTGTCAGGTTATTACAATCTAACTTTAGATCCATATCAGTACTGCCGCTCATGGCTATGGTTAATGACTTCAGATGAAGAGTATCTAGAGCTGATGCCTTAGAAAAGTTAGCCATACTTATCGTTAACTCATCATAAGCCTGTGTCCCTACAATCACTTTCTGTGTTTCCATATTTGTCATACTATATCGCCCATCCAATATTCTATCTAGCTGTATCTGCTCTAAATCAATGGGTTTATTAAGCTTAGATATTAAGACCGTATCTAGTTGGACTACTATTCGAGTGCTATTGGGGTCTATTATATACTCGATTGCATAATCCTTAAATACTAATTCATTGGTATTTAGTTCACCAAGGTCTATCTCTTGGATAACGCCAGAGCCTACTAATTTCTCCACTTCTATAATTGATGATTTAGCTAAAACAACAAATGAAGTGAAGCTTAAAATAACAAGAGCATAGAAGCCGAGGAGCAGTTTATTTGACAATTTCATAGTTGGTTATTTTTTATTTAATTCGGAAAAATGCTTTTCTAAGTCACTGATACTGATATCAAGCATGTTCATTCGTCGGAAAAGTTTTGGAAGCTCTTGTTCCAAAAAAATGCGCTTCTCTCTTTTGCTTATAATATCAATGGCATCATCAGAGACAAAAAACCCAATGCCTCTTTTATTATAAATGATGCCTTTATCTTGTAGGTAGGTATAGGTTCTCATCACTGTATTTGGGTTGACTTCCATCATAGCTGCAAACTCTCTGACAGAAGATATTTTTTCACTGACCTTCCAGTTGAGAGATAATATGTTTTCACATATGACTTCAGCAATCTGGAGATATATCGCTTGATTCTTATTAAACTCCATCTATAACTCTTTCTCGGAAATCTTTAAATAACTGATAAACCATAAAAACGGAACTATTGAATACAACGCCAGGTAATGAAGTCGGCTGAGAAACCATTTTGCATTGTCTTCAAATGATATAGTAAAGTTGAGGTTATCACCTCTGAGCACCCACCCATTAAAATAATCAAACATGACCAGTCTGAAAATTAGGATAGCAATGCCTATTGTCATAAAAAATATTGCAACAACAGTTACTAAGGATTTAGGAATGACAAACCGATTAAAAATAATTCCTAATAGAAATAATACAGAATGACCAATTGAATAGAACACTAACAGCATTTTAAGTCGTGCAAAATTGATTAACATAATGGAGGGATAATGAGAATCAGTGTATCTTTCTATTATACCACCAAAGAAAGTATAGGTGACAAAAAATACTAAAGCTGTTAATATCCAAAATCCTGGAAAAGAGTAAATCCATTTGGAGAGGAACTTTTCAAAGTGGCTCGCCGGTAGTTGTAGAAATTGAAGTCGGTCCTCTGTTTTTCTGAGATCCTTGAAAATGAGAAGCGTGACAAAACTTCCAACTAGGCATAGCATGTTCATAATTACAACTTCTGGTAAGTACGTCTTTTCTATAAACATGGGTGAGATATCTAAAGCACTCGAATGTTCTCTGCCAACCAACATAAGAAAGACACAATAGGCCATCAATATGAGAGCGATGGTCAATAATTGTTTCTTATACAAGATCCAATCCCTCCGTATCAAACTAATAAAACGATGAAAATTAAAAATTGGCATTAGCTTAGATTTTGGGTGATTAAATTCCTATCATTCAGAATTGCATTGAACAGAACTTCAAGCTCTACCTGACTAGGTTCGTTACTTTTGTTTGGGCTAATATGCACATAAGCGCCTCCCATAAATTCTGAATATAAAGCAGTGCCGCCCTCATCAGCCCCTAGCGATTTTTGAAAAGTGAGTTTTTTTCCAATTCCATAGATGTCTTGAGATAATATAATTTGTCCATCATCAATCACAATCACAGATTCGATCATATTGCCTAAGTCTCTGACTTGATGCGTGGATATCACCATAATCTGATCCTCTCTCAAACCAGAAGCAATGACTTTCCTAAACTGACTCTTAGAAGGAATATCTAATCCATTAGTAGGTTCGTCCATGAGGAGATATTTTGAGTTTGTAGCGATACCAAAACAAATAATGAATTTCTTCTTTTGGCCCATGGATAATCTATCCAATCTTCCTTCCATAGGCACTTCCAAAATTTGTACATACTTATCAAATTGTTCTTGACTATAGTTAGCATAAAATGGAGAATAGGCTTTGACAAATTGGGTCATGGAGATAGCCGGCAATTGATAATTTTCGGAGAGAAAGAAAATCTGACTCAACATACTAGGATGGCGATGGCGAGATTCATAACCATCTACCTGGATATTCCCTACATGAGCGAATAGTAGTCCATTTATAAGTTTGAGCAAAGTACTCTTGCCAGTACCGTTCTTCCCTAGCAAACCATATATTTTACCAGATTCGAACTTTTGGGTCAAGCCATCGAAAAGCCTTTTCTTTTTTGAGTATCTGAAGGATACATTATCTATTGACATCATAAAATATCTAGTGTATTAGTATATTAGTACACCAAAACTATAGTATTTATTTTATAATTCAAAGAAATTCCTGAATGAGCCTTCTCAAAAATTGAATTTTCTAAAACTATAAGGGGCTTCCTCTGCTTCAATAACAGCAAAAGAAGTGTCCTAAATAGCTATCTTAGCTACGATGTATACTATAACCGCATCATCATGAACTGGAATAAAATCACAAAGATCCTAGGGCCAGGACTCATCTTCGCTAGCATGGCTATTGGTGTTTCCCATTTGGTACAAAGTACGAGGGCGGGGGCCAATTATGGTTTTGCATTATTATGGATAATTATTGCAGCCAATGTTTTCAAGTATCCTTTTTTCGAGTTTGCTGGAAGATATGCCAATGCGACTGGTGAGAGCCTGATAGATGGATACAATAGGTTGGGCAAGGTGCCTCTATGGATATATCTCATAATCACAGTTGGATCTATGTTTTTTGTAATGGGTGCCGTTGGGTTTGTAACTGTAGGGTTCTTGGATAATCTCTTTGGTCTTTCTAGCATCCTTCCTGATTTTGAGCTATTTCCCACGTTCTTACTCTTTATCGTGTGTACGGGCATTCTACTATTAGGTAAGTATGCCGCTCTGGACAATCTGATTAAAGTAATCGGTGTTGTATTGCTAATCTCTACCCTACTCGCATTTGAGTTAACACTTATGAATGGACCAGTAACAAAGCTACCTGGATTTACGCCTGCAAACCCTTATTCTGAAAAAGGCTTACTCTTCATCATAGCCTTAATGGGCTGGATGCCTACCGCAGTGGATATGTCAACATGGAATAGCCTATGGACATTGGAGAAAATAAAAACGACTGGTTATCACCCAACACTGAAAGAGACAACATCAGAATTCAACTTTGGATATCTTACTGCAGCAGGATTATCTATTTGCTTTTTGACGCTGGGTGCCTATCTCATCCATGGCACAGGTATTACGATGCCGAATGGTAGTGCAGATTTTGCTAGCAAAGTGGTCACCTTATACACAGATACGATTGGTGACTGGAGTTTTCTTATCATATCTGCGTCTGCTTTCTCTATCATGTTTGGAACGAGTATAGCGGTATTTGATGGATATGCTAGAGCACTAGAAAGAACTATAGAGTTGGCTTTATTAAGTGAGGAAAATTCTAAGAAAGCCTTGGATAATTCTATAACTTACAACATATCTCTTATTGTATTAGCCATAGGATCTTTCCTATTAATCGCTCTTTTCCTTCAGCATTTCAAACTACTCATAGATATAGCCACGACGATATCATTTTTGATAGCGCCTATCGTCGCAGTGGCTAATCTCAAATTAGTGTCTGAAAAATATGTCGGCAAAGATGCGGTACCGCCGCATTGGATGATAGTGCTCAGTTATGCAGGGATTGTTTTCTTGTCGGGATTTGCGTTGTTCTTTTTGTATGTGAGGTTATTCTAAATCTTTCCCAAAAAAACTGAAAATCGTCTGCCCATAATTACGCTTATCTATCAAGGCAGGGTGGTCACTCAGATTAACATTGGGATTATGCTCTAGTACAAGGAATCCTTTCTCAGTCAACATGTTTTGTTGTAAAATAAGATCTGGAATCTCAGGAATGTTCTTTAATGGATAAGGAGGACCTGCAAAGATATAATCGAACTGCTCGTCACACTTTTTGATATATGAGAATACATTCATTTTATATACCTGCATATACGCTTCTATATCTAATTTCTTAGCCATCTCATGGGCGAATTTTACGCAGCCTGGAAACTTATCTACGTAGGTAGCATCCTCACAACCTCTAGAAATACATTCATAACAATGGCTCCCTGTCCCCCCAAATAGGTCAAGGAATTTTATTCTAGAAAAGTCAATTTTATTGGAAAGGATATTATAGAGGCCTTCTTTGGAAATATCCGTCGTAGGTCTAGTCGGCCATTTTTTTGCGGGGGGATTAAATCTGTGACCTTTGAATTGACCGCCTATGATACGCATGTTCTACATAGGTATAGATCAAAAAAGGATGTCGGATTGCTACTGACAATTTTTGGTAACAAAATTGAAGAATCAATAATGCTAATCTGCTTGAAATATCGTCTGACTTGTTTTAAAAGATTATCACTGTTTTTTAGTTCTCCACACATGTGAACCTTTACCTCTTTTTTAAAGAAGGCCCTTTTGATCAATGATAAAAAATAGATGTAATCCTGACTGTAATAACAATCATATTGATTATAGTATACAAACCCATCTTTTCTAACACAGAAGTGAATCGTTCTGCCTGACCTAAAGCAAACCATATCTATCTTGGCTCGATGCATATAATTGGCCAAGCTGGTTGACAGATGTGCTATAGTTGGTTTCATTTTATACCTATCAAAGACCTGAGCGACTTCTTCTGGAGTATAATAAAGGGTAACCTTATTCTCATGCATAAACTCATCTGAGGTTGGCCGAACTGCATCGAGCTTATCTAGATTATAGATCCCATCAAAATAAATATTGAAGTAGTCGGCTTCTTTGTCTTGACTCAAAAGATGCACATAAGGCTTAAGTGCCGATACGACATTGCATGAGGAAATATCGTGATAGTAAGATGTCAATCTCAGAACGCTATCTAGGCTTTTCATAGGGTGGTACCCTGTCTTACTTAAGACAGCTGTCTCATTCCATAATCCATAAAAAAAACTGTCTGGGTATAACACGACAGACAGTTCCTGGATTTTTTCTTCTTTGGAAATATGGTCGTATGCTAAGGCTACCTTTCCCAATTTCCTGCTAAGTTAGGGGCATTCATATCTCCAAACTTAATCATTCTGTTAGGGTCGTATGAGTTATCATATTTAGAATACTCATTAGAGCCATACTGACCCATAAATGTCTTCCACCTTGTGCCTACTTCTACTATATTTACCAAAGTCGACTGATAAGTCAGAGTGTCAGCAGCTATAGTAAATTGTTCTCCATTTGTAAAAGGAACATATCTCAATGAATCCAAGTTAAATTGTCCTCTTGACATCAGAGAGTCCAAAGCACTCTTGTATGTGATAACCTCCCTAAACTCTTCCGTGCTGTTAGCATCATCCTTATCACCAAAAATCGTTACTATTTTTATACTATCAGTCTTTATCACTTGGTTCAAGGTGTCAAAATTAGATGCGAACTTGCCTGTAACCAATCTATATACTTCCTGAGCAGACCTGATATTTTTTAGTTTTTCTACCACAGCATCCTTTCTAAAATTCTTCTCAGCCTGAAAAGCGATTGGTTCCTTTATATTCTCATATAGTGCATAAATGAGTATACCTGCTATCAGTATCATGAGGATGCTTAAAATATTCTTCATTTTCTTTCTTCTGTATGGTTTTAATAGTAAATCAGCCCATTCAAAGACCAACTGTGAAATAAACAAATTTTCTTAATAAAACAGAGAAGTCAGCCTATCAATATTGGGAATTGTTAAGATAATACAGCCATATCTGCTGAGATCTGGCAATACACTAATTAGATGAGAAGCCAGACCGCTTTTGGTGTATACAACTGCTATTTTTGTTGTTTATGAATAAGATTTATGCCTAAAAGGAGTTCAGGAGTCTATTTACTAGCCATAGAATCGTCCTGTGATGACACTTCTGCTTCTGTCATCTATAATGGAAAGGTATTGAGTAATGTCGTCTCTGTGCAGAAGGCACACGCCGACTATGGTGGTGTGGTACCAGAACTGGCTTCCAGAGAACATCAACAGCACATTGTACCTGTAGTTGCTACCGCTTTGGGTAAGGCGGATATAGATAAATCCATGCTTTCAGGTATAGCCTTTACAAGAGGTCCTGGCCTGTTAGGCAGTCTGATAGTTGGCGTGACCTTTGCTAAATCAATGGCCCTGAGTCTAGATATTCCACTTATAGAGGTACATCACATGCATGCTCATGTATTGGCACATTACGCAGAGACTCCACATCCTCCATTTCCATTCCTATGTCTAACCGTGTCTGGTGGTCACACTCAAATAGTAATGGTAAGGGAATACCATGATATGGAAATCCTAGGGCAAACCCAAGATGATGCAGCTGGAGAAGCTTTTGACAAAGCTGGAAAAATGCTAGGGCTACCCTATCCAGGGGGTCCCTTAGTCGACAAACATGCACAAAATGGCACTGCTATATATCCATTTACCAGAAGTAAAGTAGGTGATTTGAATTTTAGTTTTTCAGGATTAAAAACGTCGATACTTTATTTTCTTAGAGCAAAAATGAAGGAAGATGACAGTTTCATCCATCGAGAACTTGATAACCTTTGCGCTTCTATCCAGTCGACTATTATTGATATGCTCATGCACAAATTGGAGCTAGCCGCAAAGCAAACCGGCATAAAGCACATCGCCATTGCAGGAGGTGTATCTGCTAACTCTGGACTTCGGAGTGCCTTAGAGCACAAAGGAAAAGAACTTGGATGGGAAACATATATTCCTGCCTTTGAGTATTGCAGAGACAATGCTGCCATGATAGGCATAGCTGGGTACTACAAGTTCCTAAAAGGTCTAACCTGCAAGCAAGATGTTACTGCAGAAGCAAGGTTAGGATTTTGATTAATTAATAGTTCTTGTCCCCATCTATTTAATGACAACCAATAGGTGATCCTGGCGGTAGCTTTGCCAAGCCTGGCACTTTAAATGTATCTGGCTTATCATTGGATTCCTTGAGTATTCTAGTCAGGTATTTTCTGTGGGCCTTCCATGCCATGGAGTTGTTACCTACTCCCGCATCTTCAACAAATTGGTCAAGTGTGTACATCACCACAGCCACGACTTGCTGATTGACTTTTGGATTCATTTTTAACTTAAGAAGGTGTGTAACTAGTGTTTTCTCCAGCATCATTTGATATTGAGCATTACCCTCTACATTTTTAATATGCTTCACTATAGTATTCAGGTATACTTGAAGGTTCCAATCATTACTGGTGTACAGATTTAGCCGAGCTAACCTTTGCTGATCTAGAAGAAATCCAAGGCTATAAGATGCAGAAGCTTCTGCAGCAGACAATGGATCGAATAAGGAACCTGTGTGCCCTTTAAAACTTTCTCTTGTCCGCGGGTATCCAAATGCTGCAGGAGGAATTTTTGAGATCAAATCATCCGATAGTTGAAGAAAATCGATATCAAGCGTACTCAATATGGCATCCAAAGCTTTACGCTGTAGCTCATTATCCAGAACATTAAAATTTAAAGGATTGGGACTAATTCCATAATCAAAATCTACTCCCCCAATAATTTTTGATACGCCATCCACTTGATATCGATGCATCAGATAGGCGGGTACTATAACTTTCTCCAACTCAGAGTATGGTGTGCCTTCTTTGATGGAATTAGATCCCATGTTAGCCAAAACGTGTTCGCGTAACTGGATCATCCTTTCAAGTTCTCCGATGGGGTCCTTGCCATTGTCCCATAGGTGTGCATAAGGGTGCAATCCACCAGCTGGTCTAGCATCTTGATCCGTAATAAACAACAGTCCATCCTTCTTATTTTGCGTGATTAACTGTTCCAAGAATTCTGCCTCTGTTTCTCCAATATCAGGTACACCATATCCGTAAATAATTGCTCGCTTGTCCCACTCTCCTATCTTTTGATCATAAGCTTCCCTTAAACTTGTTTGTCCTCCTTCCAAAACAACATAGGGATGAGGGTAATCCATCACTGAAGCTCTACCATTATAACTTGCTGCAAAATTATGGGCAAGCCCTATTGTATGACCTATCTCATGAGCAGAAAGTTGTCTGAGTCTGTCCAATGCCATAGCTAGAATTCTGGGATCATCACTTGTCTCATCGAAATTGGAAATGATTCCTTGAGCTATCATATAGTCCTGTCTGACACGTAGAGAACCTAGACTGACATGCCCTTTAATGATCTCCCCAGTTCTAGGATCAGATACCGAAGCGCCATATGACCATCCTCTAGTACTTCGGTGCACCCATTGTATCATATTATACCTTACATCTAAAGGATGTGCGCTGTCGGGTAATTCCTTGACTTGAAAGGCATTCTTATAACCCGCAGCTTCAAAGGCTTGATTCCACCAACGTCCTCCTTCCATAAGTGCTGACTTAACTGGCTCAGGACAGCCTCTGTCTATGTAATACACAAGTGGCTCTAATGCTTCACTTGCACTTGCTGTCGGATCTTCCTTTTCCAATCTGTGTCGGGTGATATACCGCTTTTGCATATCGTCACCTACCGGCGAGGCGTAATCATAATAACTTGTATAGAAGTATCCTGACTCAGGATGAAAAATTCTCGGTGTATAATTATCATCTGGCAGTCTTACAAATGAATGATGTTGTCTCACTGTAACCAATCGAGGGCTTGGAGTCACAGTTCGAATAAACTCTCCTTTGGGTTCTCCGCTAAAAGTAAGGATAGATTCTAATTCTGTGTTATCAGGAAAATTAAACAAGCCTTCTTTATAGACTGCACTTTTCTTTAAATCTAGTTTGTAATTACCTTGCTTACGTTGTGCCAAAGATTGTATGACACCATGAGCATCTGTGAGTAAGAAAGGTGTCGCATTAAGGTTATATCCTTCAACCATTGTACCACCAATGATATCAAAACCAAATATGACTGAGGTAGCAAAGGCTTCTTCTACAGCCTTTATTTCTTCAGGATTATCACTAATAGCCCGGTACTTAAGATTATCTTGTACCAATAACATGCGCTTTCCAGATTTGTAAAATCTCACTACTCTATTATCTCCCAACTGTCCTCGGTCCAGTCCTATATCATTAGAGCCAACACCAGAAGCAAGACTATTGACATATAAAAATGGCACATTGACCATATCTTCTGAAATATGTAAAATAACCTCACCAGTACTGTCATTCCAGGTAAAATCAATGAATCCTTGATGTTTTTGTGCAACACAATTGACTGAGGTCAGAAAGAGAAAGATGTATTTAAACATATGCGATCTTGTTGTTACCTTATGTAAGCTAATATATTGTAGTATTTGCTTGGATAGCGCATGAATGTGCAAATAACTATCAATTTCAAATCTTTATAAGGTTCTAGTACCGAAATAAGAGGTTCTAATCAACCGATGGTCCTTTGTAGTAGCCCATTTAGGGGATGTATTTTGTTGTAACATCTTCTCAGAATCAAAACAATCGTGTAGACACCATACAGATGCTTTATTTAAGGCTAATCAAAACACCCACTCAGATGATAGACATGTCCCTAATGGATATAACTTTGAATTCTTTGTTGGTGATGATATAGACTTAAAACCAGGATTTATTGCTTATGAATATTCCAACAACCAAATCGCGAGTACATTGGCTATTAGTAAGAGTTCTGTATATAAATATAGATGTAACCTCTTATGGAAGTATGAACTGTAAAAGTTCAGTTGGCTTAATAAAGAAAACAATTGAAAAGGGCCTTTTCCCTATATCTAGGGAACAAACATGAATTTTCAAAATCCAAAGCCAGTCCACAATAGGCTGGCTTTTTCATTTTATAATCTTGTTACAGTTTTATAAATAAGCAAATAACGATACAATATTGCACAAGAATGTGCTTCCTTAGACATATAAATCCTAAGAAAAGTGCTATTCAAGATTCTAGACTTGGTGGGAAATTGGATATTGGCTAGTGTTTTTAATCTTGTTAGCTTGGACAAGTTAAATATGATTCTGATCAATTTCATTGATCGAAATCAAGAAATCAAATTATTTCCTAGTGATGATGTTTTGTTCTAGATAATGTTTCTGGGGTTAGCCCAAGGTAGGAAGTACCTTGAAATTGATTGTAAATCAAATTACTCGCTTTGAGCACCTAAGATTTTTTTCTTTAACGTTTGAAATTCTTCTTCTGTCAATAATCCATCATTTTTCATCTGTGTAATTGACTCCAACTGAGCCACAAAGTCTTTCACCTTAGGCTTGACCTTATCATCTGTCATCTTATCTACAATCTCTTCTACTTCATCATGCTTTACTTTTTGCTTTTTCTCCATCTCCTTAGCCATTTGCTTACCTTTTTCGAATTTTTCATCATAAAACTTCTTTAGCCTTGCTGGGTCAAAATCCAAAAATGTGCCTCCTGTATCAAAATGCTTTTTGAACACTTCTCCAATAGCGTATGTAGAAGCCCCGGATAACACAGCCAGAGTAACACCACCTATCATGGTCCCAACTACAGGTATAAACTTTACTGCTCTTGCGCCTAAACGAGCCAAACCAGACCCGGTTAAGGCTGTTATGACTGCTTTCCCCTCGGTTTCTTTGAAATCTATATCATAGACTTTACATAGCTGCCTAATCATATCCAATTGGATAGCACCTACAGCAAAAAAATCAGCAATTGGTACTGGAATGAAGCCTGCGCCCATAGACCAAATCATGTGATTCTTAATGATGGAGTTCGCATGCGCTGTTTTACCTTTATCTTTTTCTTTAGACATTGTTACGTTGTTATTATAATATAATAAAGGCCATTATGGATAATGAAGTTCTGTCAGGCCTTAATAATCGATTAACTTACTTAAATATCGTATAAAAATAGAGAACCTACTCTCTCTTTGTTGGTTGCCATACGTTGGTATGAATCCCACTTAGGTACTTACCCAATCCTGCAAGCAAAGCAAAATTCATCTTATTAAAATAACTTACATTTCTTAACAGAGAGAACTGGACCTTCATAGATTGTAACAATTTCTCCAGGAGTGGTATAACACTATACCAAAAGAATTGTCCAATAATTACACCATACCATAGCCCACCTTTGAGCCAAGCTAAAGACAAACTTGCCAAAGCAATGAAAATCATCAAAATAGGTCCTATCCATCTTATTACTTTATGTGACAGGTAAGAGAAGCCTAGAGAAGTGAATGGATTTAAGATATGCTTGAAGTGCACCAGATTCTGAAAATTACCAGCTGATATTCGTTTTTTACGTCGATACTCTTCTGCCGGATCGTGGGACACAGGTTCAAGACATAAGGCAGATAGTTCATTTATCACTTTATATCCTTCAGAAAGGAGTGTCATAGAGATATAAAAATCATCCACTAGAAAATTAGAAGGTACTGGTCTAAATAGCTCAGCTCGCATCATAAAGCAACCACCAAAAGGGCCTATCATTTGGCCTGAAACGATTGATTCGTAAGATTTTAAGCGTACTTCAGAAGAGAGGTACGCATTTTCAGATTGGGATATACCTTCGGTCTTCATACCCGTATAGGTCATGTGCGCATCCACCATTCCTATCTTTGGGTTTTTGAAATGTTTTGCCAATTGATTGACTACATCATTTTCTAATATGACACTTGCATCTGTCATAAGAAAAAGTCCTTTATCAATAGGAAAAGTTTGTAATGCTAAATCTGATAGTTGATTAATTATATTTGGTTTTCCTTGCCTAGATTCAAATAGAACAGGAGTGAGATTTGGAGTCCTGTAGGATTCAAGTATTGAATTAGTCCCATCAGTAGAATTATCAGATCCAATATAAATGTGAATTCTATCAGAAGGATAATCTTGGGCTAATAATGAATTTAATTTCTCTTCTAGGATGACTTCTTCATTATATACTGCCATCAAAACTGCTACATATGGAAATCGCTCTTCCGCTTCAAATACCATCAGATTTGAAGATTTACCTCTAGCTCTAATCTTCATGATCCAAGGATAAAAAACATAACTATGTAAGAGCAGATATACTGGAATCCAAAAAAGAAGATATAAGGCTATTGTCGTTCCCATGTAATTATCTTACAGAATAATTCCCAATCCAAAAAACAGAACGAATGCCAATGTTGTCAAAGCCATCTGTCTCAAGTATGGATCCAAGTCCTTCGCATTTGTTTTTGTAACGATGGCTTTGCCGTTAATGAAAAGTAGAGGAATAATAACCAAAAATAACAACTGGATTGGTCTGTTATAATGCAATATAGTATAGGTTAAGGCCAATAAAAAGCCAACTATTAAAAGTGCCAGGTGGTACCAAGTTGCTCCATGACGTCCAAGTCTAACTGGAATTGAATACTTACCTGCTTCCAGATCAGAATCAATATCTCTGATATTATTGACATTAAGGACTGCCACTGTAAATAATCCACATGCCGAACCAGGCAACAATAAATCTACTTCTATTTGTTGTGTCATCAGATAATAAACACCCAAAACGCCTAACCATCCAAAAAATAGAAATACTGAAATGTCTCCTAAGCCAATATATCCATACGGCCTAACTCCATTGGTATATAGTACAGCTGCCAGTATCGCGACACCACCTAATCCAGCAAAAACCAAAAAGACTTTTGTGGGAACTCCAGCCACAATCAGAAGACAAATACCAATCATAAGTGTAATCACGCCACACAATACTATGGCCTTCTTCATTTGGACTTTGGTGATATGCCCAGACTGGACCTCTCTTGAGGGCCCTTGTCGGTTGCCATGGTCAGCACCATGAACACTATCTCCGTAATCATTAGCCAAATTTGAAAGAATTTGTAGAGAAAGCGTCGTTAGTAAAGCCAACAAAAAAATGGGCAAACTAAAGGCACTTTTGGCTGCTGCTAAAAAAGATCCCATACCTATACTAGCCAATGCCAATGGCAAGGTTCGGAGACGCATAGCAGATATCCAAGATTCCAACATAACCTTTAAATTCCAATCACAAAGGTATTCGTAATTAGGAATATATCTACAATTGGATGCGTTTACTTAATTCTCAGTTGAACACCGCTACTATAACTCCCAAATTCTGGAGAATAAACCGATTGGATTTGAGCTAAGCTGTTGACAAATTCTCCTTTATGGGTCACTTGAAGATCATACTCAAGCACCCAATTCCCTTTAGGAATCCTTGAAAAATAAAAGATTGTTGACAAGTCTTTAGTCGTTTCGTAGTACCCTAACCCATCTTGTCTCTTATACCTGCTCAATGTATTGATTGGTCCCACCCCACTTCCACGCCAATCTTTTAATTCGACAAATTCCATAGGTCTATCTGCAGTAATAGTTAGTCTTATTCTGATACGATCTCCTATGGTCAATCCCTGCTCTGCCTCAATTTCAAAAAGCTTTTCCCCTCCATCTGTATTCATCACTTTGAATACAGTCTTTGATAAAGAAAGTGGTGTGTCAGTCATTTTTTCTACAGCAGAAATATCATCATAATACTGCCAGTAAGCCGCTCCCCAAACATCAGTGTTAGATGGATTCTCAATCGTCATATCACTCAGGGAAGCGGAAATATTTGATGAAGAAAAGTCCTTTCTAATATATCCGCTCTGTAATTCCTTATTGTTTGGTTTGATAGATTCTGAAAGCCTCGGAAGCAATATTCTAATTTCATTATTGGGTTCTATCAATGATTCTTCACCAAGAAGGAATGCATAACAAGCCTTACTGGTTCCAGATTGTGTTCTCCATCTATTTGTCTGCTTGTTTTTAAGTAACCATAATTTCAAGTTTGATATTAGCTTAGGATCAGCATCAAGCTCATGAAATAATTCTATCATCAAAGCTTGTTTAGAAATATCAGAATTGTACCAGTAATACCCAGCCAAGTCATTCCAGTAATATCCAACTTCCTCATTTCTAATGAGTCGCTCAAGTAGTGACTTCTTAATATTTAACACAAGAGAATCTCTTCCAGATCTCAGTGCACTATAGGCAATTAACCCTTGCGTATAGGTAGAATAATTAAACCAGCTGTCTTCTAATTTCTTAAACACCTTATTGACTTCTTCTTCCACTTTGTTACTCTTATTCAACTTAGAAAAGAAGCTACGTACATACAGATAATGCAGGACCACTGGAGATAAATGCTCCTCATCAGTCAAACGAAATTTCTTACGATGTTCTAAAAATCTGCTATCTAAATATTCTACACTTTGCTCAATACCAACCTCAGAATAATCTAATGGCACTCCTAATTTTTGTAGGTGACCAAGGCCTTCAAGAATACTTTGTGTTGTATGCCAGTTGTCTTTGCCACCTGGCATCCATGAATAACCTCCGTTGTTTAATTTGTACTTATTCAAAGATTTCAAATTCTCAGAGATTTTACTCGTCACATAATTCTCATCCAAGTATACTGACAATAAGCTCATCCTCTCTTCCTCATCCAGCGCCTCCTGCACCCAAGGTGTTTCATTCAAATCATCTAATTTTAAATCTTGATTCTTTGTGAGCGGACTTTGCAGATTTGCACCCTGCCACTGCTTTAGTACACTTTTAATCTGAGGTTCTTTTTGAATAAGATGCTTCATGAGTGACGTTGCATACAAGGCATTGAATCTACTCAAAGAAGATGGAGCCTCATTACTTAGTAGAAAAGGAATAGATTTTACCACCAACCATGCCGGATTAGTGGTTAACTCTATTGTATAATTTTGACTTTCAATTGTCTTACTCTCTTCAAGTTTTTTCAAACTTTCAACCACAACATCTTGTGTTTCCCCTTTTGTCACATGAAAAGGTTGTGATTCTGTTATTAAAATTCGATTACTAAGTATAGGAAGGATTACTTGTTCCCCATCTGTATGATTGCCACCTGAGACAATCACTCTAATAATAACTGGACTATTATAATCTTCTGGGACATTTACTAACCAAGATACAGTCTCTGACACACCAGCTTTGACATTGGTTGGAATTTCTAATGATGTGTATATAAGATTAGAAGTTATAGATTCTCCAGTCACTGCATCAAGTACTTCTATTTTTGCGTTCGCTGATATCAGTTCTTCTGTTAGGTTAGAGACCTTGGCCGTGAATTCTATCTTGTCACCTTGCCTTATAAATCGAGGTAAAAATGGTTCTACCATTAATTTCTTCTGAGTAACAATGGACTTTGAATCGAAGGTGTAGGCAAAATTTTTATCATAAGCAAATAGGAGCAAGTTCCATTTGGTTAAGGCTTCATTCATAGTGAAATCTAAATCTACAACGCCATTCTTCACTTCCAAGTCAGGCATAAAAAATACTGTCTCCTTTAGATTTTCTCGAATACTAAAATCATCGAGAGGTATATCATCATTAAGATCTGATGATAAATCAAAATCATTGGCTGTCTCAGCTTCAACTTGTAAATTCGCCGCTTTGCCTCTTCTAGATATATTACTATCTGTACTAGCCATCATCGTTTCGCGAGGTGCTGCTGCTTTATCAAATACTGCACCTTCAGGAAAACCTCCATGTGTAACATAACGAGAAGCTCCTTTACCTAAGAGTCCAAAGGTATTAAGCATGGGTGTGTAACCTTGTACGTAGAATGGTGTCACACCTACGTGTGGAATATAGCTATATGTACGGCCATTATTAAATCCAGCTCCACGCCAAGAATGATATCCTCTATATTTTGGATAAAATACTTTCTGCCAACGATGATTGAGAAATTGATCAAGGCTAGCATCGTACATTGCAGCAGTCAACCTACCTGCAATATTCTTCCCGTTAACATCTTTAATTCTGAGTTGCCAATTTTCTTGGGAGCCTGGTTCTATTTTATCTCTGAATGTGACATACTCAATAGCCAATTCCTTTTCAGTCCATGGCACATTGATATCAACTTTATGCGTATAAAGTCGATTGTCCTTTACCATGGCAATATCAATACTGAACCCACCTAAATCTTGATTACCAACGCCATACTCTATCCGACCAGCTGGGTTCAAAGACATCCATTGTGTCTCTTTTGTAGATCTGTTATAATGTATTCTGTATATAACCTTAGAATCTTCATAAGGAGTTGACACATCAAGAATTATTTGATCTCCTGGCTGATAAGAATTCAGTGGAGAGGATACCCATAATCGCTTAGTGGGTAGGGCCTTTTGACTTCTATCAGTTATGTGAAGATATCTCGTCTCTTTTACTTGATGATCATCTTTGTCCGTAGCTACAAAATCCAATCTGTATACCCCATGCTCCAGTGTTTCAAAATCATTGACGATCATTTCACGTCCGGATTTATTGACTAATTTTTCTTTATTAAAAATGGGCCATTGATCAGGATTAGATTCAGATCTATATACATCTAAAGGAAACATCTTAGAAAAAGAAATGCTATCTAAACTATGAAATTCTGCTACATCCCAATTCTTATTTCTTTTTACATTTTGAGGATAATTTAATGCAGTGGCCATAATAGATACATCCACAGAAAGAGAAGCTCCATCAGCATTCTTTGAAACAATATTAATTTCAGGTTTATCTCCTTCAAATCTTTCTTCCTCCATTTCAATATTTAGATAGAATGGTACAGACCCTAGATTAATTGATTTTGCAACTGAAGCTGTTTCTCCTATTTCATCTGTAATATCTACATAGGCTACATAATTATATCTTAGATAGTCATTGCCTGCAGACTTTGTAGGTATATCAAAACTGAATTGACCCTGCTTATTAGTCTTCGTAATTCCATAGATGACTTGCTCGGCAGGACCTCGAGAAGGTATATGAAAATGAGATCTATAATACCAAGCAAATTCCTGCTTTTCTACTCTGTAACTTACCCTAGCATTCTGAATATTTATGCCACCATATGATTCTACCTTACCAGTAAGTGTAATGGTATCACCTAGTGTCGGTGAAGTATCCAAAGTGTCCATCTTCGCTAAAAGTTTTGGGCGCTTATATTCTTCAACCCTAATACTATGACTGCTCCTTCCGTTATTTGTTGTAAGATCTAGCCTATACTGACCATTGAGTCCTGAAGTTGGTATTTTAAGGACACCATTGAAGCCACCATAACTATCTGAGTTGAACTCTTGCTCACTTATCACCTGTCGGTTGGCATCTTTCCACACAAGTTTTACTTTTTCATTTGCAGCTATTTTAGGAACTTGCTTTTCAGAATAAGTCATGACCAATCCCTTATAATAGACGGACTGTCCTGGTCGATATATCGCCCTATCTGTAAAAACAGAAATTTGATTGGAAATTCTAGACCTTCTTCCACTATTAACATGATGATATTCTCGGAGGTCTAGAATGTCACTCCCCATTATTAGCTTAAAGGTGAAATTCCTAGAGTCGCCATCGAATTTCACTCTGCCATTTTCATCCGAATATAATGTCGCTTTCAAAATCCATTCCCTATTTCGATTCCTTGATTGATACTCATGCTCAAGAACCTCCGCTTTTACATCGGGTAATGGTCGTCCTGTCGTTCTATCCAAAATAAATATTTCAGATGCATCTGCATTATCCAGACTGACATAGGCCAGATTACTAACATGAAAAACTGATATACTATAACTGTCTGTCTCCTTGATCTTACCGTCTAGATTATTTTGCACAACCATGCAATAAGTACCTACAGGCAGGCCATTCATGGCAAATTCCTTAGTATGCCAGATATAATCTTCTGACTGGTCTAACTCGAAAATACCTAATTTTACTTTTTCTAATCTACTGACAATTTCAAGGCGTTGGGAATGGTCATAAACTTTGTTAAGTTCTTCTTGTTTCTTTTCGGTTAATCTATGAATGGAATACTGAAGTTGAGGCGTATTGCGATATCTTACAAGTGATAAGAATGGTGAGTTTGGTTTATTCACTTGCTCTAATTCAATTTTAAACTCTTTTAATTTAATTCTTGATTCAGCTTGCTCTATATACTTATCAAAATAACTATCATATTCACTTGATTTCAATTCAGATATTAATTGAGCTGCTTGATACCAATAGTTGATCTTTCCTTGGTCTCTGTTATCTGCATTATTGATGTAGTAATTAACTAAATCTAGAGTGGGATATTCTACCCCATTCTGACCTCTATTATTTGCAATTAATTTTTGCAGGGTAGATATATATACGACATCCTTTTCATTAAAGACTGCGTTTCGAAAGACATAATCTATCCTTTGAGTTTCAAGCCAAATACGTTGTTGCAGATTGAGTTTTGCATCATTATTAGTTTTCTCAAATATCCAGAGAACCATATTATGGATATCAGAGAAGTTTGAATTGGATGGCACGAAACTCTCATTTTCACTATTTGATTTTTCAAAATATTCTGGACCATTAAATTTCAGGTGTCCAACAGGTAACCCGACGAAGGCATTGCTTTGTACAAAATGTTTGATACATCTTAGATGCAATAACTGTGTGAGGGAAGCGGCTTTTAGGTTTGCCTTTTCATCTTTAGCCTTTTCCAGAAGTACATCCAAATCTTGTAAAACAAGATCTGAAGATACGTTCAACGATTGGAGATAATATTCAGCAGCTTTTCTTTGTATACTTTCTAAGCTAGAAAAGACCAAATCATCATTTGGTTGTAAGTCATCATTTCCAAGTTGAGTTCTATCCTGAAATCTATAAGCATTTCTAATACCATAATTATGGTAGAGCTCTCCCAATAGTGAAGCATAAATGGATTTTCCATCATTAGACTTTATGGTGCCTAACTCCTTCTCCATGTCAAGAATTTCTTGAGCAGGATCTTCATCCTTAATCTGTCGTGATAATTTAGATCTGTAAATAATGGCTTTAATCAGTTGATCATCCCTATTCTCAGCGATAGATTTCTGATAGATCTTCTCCACGATCCCCATGGCAGTCTGAGGAAACCTACTTTCTTGAGACTCTACTTGTGCCCACAATTCATCATACTCGTCGTTTGAACTAAAATCTAACATACCGGATGGGATTAACCCCATGAGAATAATCATTAAATACTTCATTAATGTGATTTACCTAATAGATGGACTTATATTATCTAATACATATTCTCAGACAAGAAAATTCTAAAAATGTCTGATTTATGACACAATTTATAGACCTGGGGTCAATTCAAATCTAGACAAGTCTACATCAGATGACAAGGCTACCTGGTCTATCAATAAGTCAGCCATCTTTTGTGACCAATACGGTGCCAATGATGTACCCTTAGTCCCCATCCCATTAAACAAGAATAGGATCTCGAATGTAGGGTGCTGTCCGAGCAAAGGTCTACGGCCTTTTACACTAGGACGGATACCTGACAGATGAGATATCACTTTGTAAGGAACACTTAATAACGTGTTCAATTTCTGAGTCCAAAGTTGCTTAAATTTTATGGTTGGCAAATTATTAGAAGAGTCCCATTCATATCCTCCACCGGTCCAAAAGGAATGTCTATCTATTGGTGCTATAAATATTTTGTCCCTTAGGAGCTTTTCGGTTGGTAGTACCTCATCGATAACCACCTCAAACGATTCTCCCTTTGCGGGTTGGTAAGGGAGGTAGCTAAAGGGTGAGTCTATCGCAGACTTATAACCGGTACAATCTACTACCTTAGTAAAGGTCTCTTCACCAAAACTAATAGTGCTTTGATTCTTTATCAAATGAAAATCAAATTGGTCTTCGATAAGTTGGTTATGCTCGAGCAAGTACTTTCGATAACTTTTTACAAGTAAAGGCACATCCACTTTAAATGCTTGAGTAATTTCTCCATACCTTTTGGTTTGACGTAAAAGAGATGCATAACCCCCAAGGCTGGCTTCTACGACATAGTCTTTGTACCCTGGTCTGCTTGTCGATTCTGTCCAACGATTTTCTTCTGCGTTTGACTCAAAAGAACGAAGGATGTTATGCGCCGTTATCAGTTTTACGTCCAGTAGTTTTTCTAAGGAAATGTACATCTGCTGAGCCACAGACAATAGATCATCGATCATCCAACTCTTGACATAACGTCTACCAGTAATTGGATTAATAATTCCAGCAGCAGCTAAGGTGGCTGCAGACTCATGATTATTATCAATGACCATATGACTGATGCGGCGTTGAGTGAACTCAAATGAAAGAATTGTCCCTGCAAGTCCTTGGCCAACAATCAGAATATGTTCTTTTGACATTAGTCTTGGGGTATGGTTTCTTTTATCTTCCTCGGCAATTTGGAATAAACAAGATCATACGAATGATGCACTAATTTGACAATCAAGTCTTCATCCAATTCATCCTCGATATAGACTGTGTTCCAATGCTTCTTACTCATGTGCCATCCTGGAATGATTTGTGGGTGAGATTCGCGAAGTTCCTCTGACCATTCAGGATCAGCTTTAAGATTGACACGTGGAATGTCTTCATCCAGAGGAAGAATAGCAAACATTTTACCTCCTACTTTAAATACTAAAGTCACATCATCAAATGGTAGGGTCTCTTCTGCCCCATTCTTAGATAAACAGAGTTCTCTGAATTGCTCTATGTTCATAAGTTATACCTAACGTTGTGCTGATCTATATAATGGTTATACAATTCTTCATTGGGTTCACCATCTTCATACATTCCTGCCTCTTTCCTTTGTCTACATGCTTCATATAGTGTTATAGCACAGGCTACAGAAATATTTAGCGAATTGACCATACCAAACTGAGGAATGATAAAATTCCCTTTAGTATAAGATAGTGCTTCTTCAGATATTCCAGCCTTTTCATTCCCAAAGAGAAAAGCCACTTTACCTGTCATTTCGAGGTCATACAGGCTCTTACTTTCTTTCCCAAGATGTGTTGCATATATTGAATCGTACTTACTATTGACTGCTGCGAAGCAAGACGCTACATCTCTATACAAATGAATATCCAGCCATTTTCTTACTCCCGTTGCACTTCCTTTTACATGGTCCAATCGTGATTCTTCAAGATGATCTTCTGTATATAAAATATATAACTCTTGAATGCCTACTGAGTCACAAGTTCTCATGACAGCCCCGATGTTATGAGGGTCATGCACATTTTCTATGATGATTGTCATCTCCTGCCTGGCAGCAGCTACCCTTGCAAATTTTTCTAGCCTTTGTTCTGTAATCAGTTTACTCATCAGAACGAGAAGTGAAGTAATTATTCTTAAATTCCAGAATGTATAAATGGTTATTTTGAAAATACTGAATATTCTCAAAGCTATCATTAGCACCTGCTTCGAAGACCTTTAGGACTTCAAACTCAGTTTGGTATAAACTGGCTTCATAGGTATCCAGAAAATATTGAAATTTCTTACCATAATTTTTGAGGCTCCGTCCTACAAACATCATCATATCGAATCCTTCAAAAACTTCCTCTGTTGGGAAATCTCGATATTTGTCAAAATAGTTTTGCCTAAACTCATTGACCTCATCGGATCCTCTGTCCAGATATGACGTCCTGCAGATACGCATATTCAGATTGCTATAATGCTCAAAGGTTATCTTATTTGATTCCAATAAAATTGGCATTCCATATAGAACAACGTTATTTAGCCCTTTCTCTCCAGATAGCTTTCTAACTGCATTATACACGAAGGTCTCATCATCCACAAAGGACCAATTAGGAAGTATGAATACGGTTGTCTTATCCTCAATGAAAACCTCTTGATAAGCATACTCTCCTAACAAAAGAGAATCTTCCTCTAGATATAATTCTTGGAACTGTCCTGGTAAATCCTCATCACCATCTGCTACCTGTTGTATGTATTTCATCATCCCTCTGTCCTTCCTATTCTTTCTGCCTAATAAAAACACCTGATCATTTTCGTAATTATTTTTTACATCATCTACAATCTTATTCATGTGGTTTTTGAGGCTTGGATTAAGCTGTACATAATAAGGATTATCAGATGTGACTTTAGTACTAGATAGCCAAGGTGAAATGACGGGGATTTCATTATTCTTTCCGTACTGCGCCGTAGATGCTAATTGTCCTCTTTCCTTGGGGCCGATGATGACATCTGCATTTCTGCATTGCTGTAACTTTTCGCTAAAGTCGCCTGACTCTGCATCGAACACAGATACCTGAAGGGATATATCTTCTTGCTCTAAAGTTTCTAGAGCCATCATAGTACCTGCATAGTAATTGGTCATTCGACCAAGGTTACTTTCAACTTTGTTAGCATCAGTTAGTTGGTTGTTCTCCAGACCAAATGGATATAGCAAAGCGACCTTATAGAATGGTCTTTTATCTAAATCTAGATCTTCTATAGTTTTTTCATATTCAGCAAGGCGATCTATCTCTGTCCAATATATGGTGTCCAACTCTTGTGCTCTGGTAGTTTTCTTTGTTGCTTCTATAGGTTCCCTACCAGGAGTCATCACGGTATCATCCTGCGTAGTCTTCTTACTACCTGTACAAGAAGATAATCCAAATATGATTGCGATTGAGAGTAAATAATAAAGTCTACTCCCATTCAATAGTCGCTGGGGGTTTTGTGCTGATATCATAGACTACTCTATTTATTCCTCTAACTTTATTGATAATTTCGTTCGATATATTGCCGAGCAGATCATAAGGTAATTTACTCCATTCTGCAGTCATCCCATCTTTACTCAATACCGCTCTTAGAGCTACAACATTTTCGTATGTCCTTTCATCTCCCATTACTCCAACGCTTTGCACTGGTAGTAAGATTGTGCCTGCCTGCCAAACTTTATCATACCAACCACTCTGCTTTAGATTAGATATGAAGATATGATCTGCTTCTTGATTTAGCTCAATTCTCGCCTTTGTCAATTCTCCTAATACTCTGATGGCCATCCCAGGTCCTGGAAACGGATGTCGTCCTACAAAAGACTCATGCAAACCCAAGGACTGTCCTACCGTCCTCACCTCATCCTTGAACAGCGTTCGTAAGGGCTCTACTAACTTAAGATCTAAGTGATCTGGTAATCCACCAACATTATGGTGAGACTTAATAGTGGCGGAAGGCCCTTTCACAGATACAGATTCAATGACGTCAGGATATATTGTGCCTTGTGCTAACCACTTAATATCTGACATCTTAGAGGCTTGATCTTGAAAAACATCGATAAATACCCTCCCGATTACCTTTCTTTTCTTCTCGGGATCTTTGACCCCTTCAAGTTCTGTTAAAAAAGTCTCAGATGCGTCGACACCAACTACATTAATATTGAGTGCTTTGTAAGCTTGCAGTACATCATGATATTCATTTTTCCTTAGCAGCCCATTATTGACAAAGATTCCAGTGAGATTATTACCGATGGCCTTATGCAAGAGCAAAGCAGCTACTGTAGAGTCCACCCCACCAGACAAGCCAAGAATAACCTTATCATCTCCAAGCTTAGCCTTCAGCTCTTGTACAGTAGAATCTATAAATGCATCAGGCGTCCAAGTCTTACTACAACCCACTATATGAGTCAAAAAATTGTCTAAAATCTGCTTGCCTTCTAAGGTATGGGTAACTTCAGGATGAAATTGTAAGCAGGTAATTGTGTGCTTGAACCTACCCTCATCTGATTTGAATATTGCGACAGGAATACTATCTGTATCCGCAAGAACTGTAAATCCTTCTGGAATGGATTTTATACTATCTCCATGCGACATCCATACTTGGCTACCAGTATTGATGCCGTCAAGAATCTTATCGTTGTGTTTGATATTTACGACAGCTTTTCCATATTCCCGCTTTTCAGACTTCTCGACCTTGCCTCCGAATTGCTTCGCTGCCAACTGAGCTCCATAGCAGATACCTAGTACAGGTTGGTGTTCCAATATAGACTCTAAATTTTTTTCTAATCTGTGCTCATCATTTACAGAAAATGGGCTTCCAGAAAGTATAACCCCTTTGATATCTGGATGAGTCAAGTCAATCTCCTTATTATAGGGATGGATCTCAGAATATACACTGAGTTCTCGAAGCCTTCGCGCAATCAATTGAGTATACTGAGACCCAAAATCAAATATGATAATCTTTTCCATGAAGGCCACAAATATACTCAGGATGATGGTTTTCGCCTGATATCTTACTTAGATTAAGACCAGATAATGGCAGATATCACCTAGAAATAAATTTTTAGCAATGGTGGCGTATGAAATCTTGTAGAATTATTATAAGATCTAAGTGCGATATCTTACCTCAGAGTCACAGATACTTTGTCAGATTCCTTGTCGTTCGGATACATATTTGTAACAATCGAATTAGAAGCCACGCCATTTATCTCAAAATATTTTTTACAAGCATCTAACCTATTTTTTACTAATTCCATGCTCTTTTCACTTTCTGCTACATGGAATGATTCCAATAATACAGACGTTGCCCTGCCAGACTTAATTTTTGAAGCATGATCCTTAATATCATTAATAGCCAAGTCTGATAATAAAGCAGAATCATTTTCAAACTTGAAGTAGTTTCCACTGATTATTGGTGAATCTGATATCTTAGATTTTGAAATAACAAGTGAAGTTGCTGGCTTGACATATTGGTCCTGTGCTAAGGAAGCACCTCCTTGGCTATTTACCCTCAGATTAGCGTATTGAAATTTATTAGCCTTCTGAGTCTTCTCAAAATTGGACATATAGGTACTTACTTCTCCCTTTATTTCTTTGATTTCTGTTCCGTCAAGTATGACCTTTGTAGGAATGCCGTTGATTAATACGATACTTTGGGACGATATACCAAGAGGGGATAAGCTTAGCATTAGAATCAATATTTTGCTAATACTTTTCATGGGTTTGGATTTTGGATTAAAATTTAATACGCAAATCGTCGGTTATTACTTTGTGTGTTAATTATAAAATTCACAATAAAGTTCGGATAAAATATAAGTGTAAACACGGATATTGGCATTTTATCATGCAGAATAGCCGCTTTTTAACAAAAAAATGGTGAAATTTTTCCCTGAATTAGGATAAAATAGATGAGAAATTGTAATTAAATAAAGAAAAAGAGACGATTAATCTTCTAATCCACGACCATTTTTAACAATTTTTCCTTCACTGGTCAATTTTGTCTTCAACTTATCCAAGACCCCATTGATAAATTCCTTACTCTTTGCCGTACTATAATTCTTAGCCAATTCAACATACTCATTGAGTGTAACTTTCGAAGGAATGGTAGGAAAATTAAGGAATTCACATATGGCTAATTGAAGTAGTATTGTATCTACAAGTGCCAATCTTTCATGATCCCAATTCTCAAGGACTGGTATGACATGATTCATGATATCCTCTTTATTAGAGACAGTTTTCTTGAGCAAGTTTAGACCAAATTCTTTGACAGTTTCGTCCTCGGGTAGGAATTCTTTATGTGCTGTTTTGGAATCTGAAGGTAAAATTTTTAAATACTTTTTTACACTACCGACAACCAATGATTTGTCATCAACCCAGTTATAGTAATTATCCTCTAAGATCTCATTGAAGTATTCATTCTGACGGCAAAATCTAAAAAGTTCCAACAGTAACTCTAATACATCACTATTTGATGTTTCGGCAATGATAAATGACTTATGTGCCTCTGTCTTTGCAAAAGCTTCATATATCTTCTGTATATAATCTTCGTTGACTTTACTTTCGAATTCGAGTTCTCCCCATTTCTTATCTAATACAGAATTATTCGCTATGTCCTGGATCAAGGGGTTTTTCAGAAGCTTATCAGTGAACTTCTTATCATAATCTGAAGGTAAATGCTTTGACTTCCGCTTAGCCATATCTTGCTCACTGCATTGAGTGATCTTGTATATGACGTAAATGGAGAAAAGAAAGAGTTCGAAACTCTTACCAATATTATCATTGTAGGATTTGTAGATATCCTTAGGCTTTAGAGATTCATCCCTATCAAGAGAGTAAATCAGCTGCATAACCTTGATCCTTACACTTCTTCTACTTAGCATTAATTACAGAACATTTTGTAGAGTACCACCGCTCATGGTGATACTTAAAAAGTACAAAGTTAAAGGAAAAAGCTGTCTTAACTTAAATTCTATATTAAATATTATACTAATATATTTATCAACAACTGTTTTGAGCTGTCAAAAGACCTATACAATCAATGTTCTCTTGGCAATATAAGCCTGAGTGACTTCTTTAATATTCTTAAATATTTTCCCTTCCAGATTGCCAACCTCTGAGAGAGGAATCCATTCTGCTTTAGTGATATCTTCTTCTTTTTGTGGTATTAACTTCTGATTTGAGGCGGTCATCTCATACCAATAGGTTTTTTTGATCGCTCTTTTTTTATCCTTTGTTCTATAAGTGTGCCTCGTTGTTCTGATTTTCTTGCCTATAGTGATATCGGTGATTCCTGTCTCTTCTTCTACTTCTCTTACCGCCGCTTCCTTTTTCTTCTCTCCTTTGTCAATTTTCCCTTTGGGTAAGTCCCAACTACCTCTCCTAAATATGAACAAGATATTATCCTCCCCATCATTAACTATGCCTCCTGCAGCTTCTATCACCTTAAATAAGGATTTGAAATCTTTTTTCAACTTTTTGAGATCATCATAATGAATAATCACATTTTTAAACCGTTTGGTTTTCTCCATCAAATCTATGTATGAAAGCAACATCTTAGACTTGCCAGAATACGGAGCTATCAACTGACCTTTCGTATTTTCACCTTCTCTAACATATTGAGAGTCAGTTAGGAGAAGCATGTTCTCATTTATGTATATTTTGTACATTTGCCGATCTTATATAAGTATTGAATGAGCACATTATCCCTTCGGGTTGCATCAAAACTTTTACAAATTAAGGCCATCAAGCTTCAGCCTCAAAATCCATTTACTTGGGCATCTGGCTTAAGGTCCCCTATCTATTGTGACAACAGGATAACATTATCTCACCCCGAAATTAGAGATTTTATCAAGGAAAGTTTAGCAAGTAAAATATTTGCTTTTGGAGAAATAGATGTGGTTGCAGGCGTGGCAACAGCTGGCATTGCTCATGGTGCCTTATTGGCTGACAAGCTGAATAAGCCATTTATATATGTTCGTTCAAAGACAAAAGCGCATGGTAGGCAAAATCAAATTGAAGGAGAGTTTAAGCAGGGGGATAGAATGCTGGTCATTGAGGACTTAATTTCTACAGGTATGAGTAGTGTAGCCGCTTGTGATGCGCTTATTGAAGCTGGGGCAAAGATTTCTGGCGTTATGGCCATATTCACATATGGTTTTGAAGGTGCTGCGAAAGTCTTCGATGACAGAAATATACCCGTAGAGACATTGACAAACTACAGAAGTATTCTGGGAGAAGCTCTTGATTCGAAATATATCCTTGAAAAAGAAAAAGACCTATTGGAATCATGGAATAATGATCCGAAAGCATGGTCTGAAAACTTTACAACATTGCAATAAATTATGAAAGTCATCAATAAAACATCTGAGAAGTTTCTATACAAATATCTCAACGCCACTTCTCCTACAGGATTTGAGTGGGAAGGACAAAAGGTATGGGTTAATCATATCAAACAATATGTAGACGAAATACATCTCGATGAATATGGGACTGCCTATGGTGTCATCAATCCTGGACAGCCATACAAGGTCGTCATAGAAGCACATGCGGATGAAATTGCTTGGTATGTCAACTATATAAGTGAAGACGGCTATATCAATGTCATAAGAAATGGGGGTAGCGATCATATTATAGCCCCTTCTAAAAGGGTGAACATCCATACGCCAAAGGGTATTGTTAAAGGTGTTTTTGGGTGGCCTGCCATTCATGTAAGAAGAGGTAAGGATGCCAATCTCTCTCCGAAACTTGAAAATATCTTTATAGATGTAGGAGCAGCAGACAAGAAGGAAGTTTTGAAAATGGGAGTGCATGTAGGTTGTGTCATTACCTTTGAAGATGAGCTAATGAAACTCAACAATCGGTATTATGCTGGAAAAGCATTAGACAATAAGATGGGAGGTTTTTGTATAGCCGAAGTTGCAAAGCTTGTAAAGAAAGGAAAGAAAAAACTCCCCTACTCTCTCTATGTTGTCAATGCCGTGCAAGAAGAGATTGGGCTTAGAGGCGCAGAGATGATTGCAGAGCGAATCAAACCTGACGTAGCTATCATCACAGATGTCACTCACGACACCTCTTCTCCAATGATGAAAGCCAATCAAAACGGTGATCAAAAGGCAGGTAAAGGTCCGGTCCTCACCTATGCGCCTGCTGTACACAACAAACTCATAAAGCTCATAGAAAAAGCTGCAGATAAAAATAAAATTCCTTACCAGCGGTCGGCGAGTAGCAGATCTACCGGTACAGATACTGATGCTTTTGCCTATTCAAATATGGGAGTTGTCTCTGCACTTATATCCCTACCGCTTAAGTATATGCACACAACTGTAGAAATGGCACATCAGCAAGATATAGAGAATGTGACCTTGCTCATATACCATACCCTATTGGCTATAAAGAAAAATCACGACTTTAAATATTTCAAGTATTGAAAAGTCACTCAGCATTGGACGAAGAGCTATAAACCTGTACTTATATAGTTCTATACATATTTCTATAGGTGCCCTACTCTTTACTTATGAAGCTTTCTTACTATATCGACTACCAGTAGAATTGGGGTATCTTGCATTGGTCTTTTGCTCGACATTACTCATCTATTCCTTACATCGTATCATTGGGATTAACCATATCATACCCGATGATGATCAAGGTCGATTTGCTATAATAAGAAAATACAAAAATCACATTTCCATTTATGCAGTCCTTGCACTTATGGGGTGTATTGCATCAGTCATCTTTACACCATTCTATATTATCGCACTTCTGTGTCCAATAGCACTTATCTCATTCGCATATGTCCTCCCTGTCCTTACACAAAAGAGAAGATTGCGAGATTTAAATTTTATAAAGATTGTATTGATTGCCATGACTTGGGCTTATGTAGCGAGCATACCATTGGTATATTATGAGTTACCCTTCAATATAGTATTAATCAGCTTTTTAGAAAAGGCAATATTCATTTTACTTATTACCTTACCATTTGATATCAGAGATATTAGAATAGACAGAATAGCGAACCTCAAGACCTTACCAATTGTAATTGGTGTCAGCAAGACTTATAAGCTTTGTTATTTGCTTCTGATAATTGGAATGACATTATTCTATCTTCTTGATGGACTTATCTTGACTTCCCCAGTATTTGTAATATCAGGGCTAATCATCTATACAGCAACTTTTTTTGCTATTGAGATATCTAAGAATAAGATTAAGGATATTTATTATAGTGGATTCCTTGATGGGACCTTAGTACTTAGAGGCTTGGTGATTGTATTTGTAAGTATAATCAATTAGTCTTCCCAATTTAGCATATCTGGCCTCAACTCTTTGGTTCTTTCCAATGCCATTTTTTCTCTCCACTCCTCTATATTCTTGTCATGACCTGATAGCAAAATTTCAGGAACTTTTTGACCTTTATATTCCGCAGGACGTGTATACACAGGTGGCGCCAGCAGTCCATCTTGATGACTGTCTGTCAAAGCAGAGGTGCCATCTCCTAAAGCCCCAGGAATTAACCTTGAAACTGAATCTACAACAACTGCAGCCGCCAATTCTCCACCTGATAAAACATAATCTCCAATAGATATATCCATCGTTACATGTAAATCTCTTAATCGTTGATCTATCCCTTTATAATGACCACATATAAGTATTATTCTATTACCCAAAGAAAGCTTATTGGCGTCTGATTGTGTAAATGTCGGACCATCAGGAGTAAGGTATATCACTTCATCGTAGCTATTTTTGGACTTGAGATCCATTATGCAGTTATCCAGTGGCTCCACTTTCATCACCATCCCTGCGCCGCCTCCATATTGATAATCGTCTAATTGTCTGTGAGGACCAATACCGTACTCTCTTAATGAAATGACATTAACCGTGACCAAGCCTTGATCAATGGCCCTTTTAAGTATTGAATGTTGGAATGGACTTATGAGAAGTTCAGGTACCGCTGTTATAATATCGAAAATCATCGCTTCTAAAGTAGTAATTTATTACCTCAAACAAATGTCAATAATGCGAAAGCTACGTTCATAAAAAAAGGAGCATCAAGTTAAAGTGCTCCTTTATATATTTCTTCAATGAATTGAACTTCGGTTATTCAATGGCTAATAGCGACACATCAAAAATCAGAGCCGAAAACGGTTTAATCGCCCCACCTGCTCCATTCTCTCCGTACGCTAAGTTATGAGGAATAAACAATCTATACTTTGACCCAACACTCATAAGCTGTAATCCTTCTGTCCATCCTTTGATTACACCATTTAGTGGAAAAGAAATTGGTTCTCCCCTATCTACACTTGAATCAAATACGGTTCCATCTATTAAAGTACCGTGATAATGAACTTTGACTTTGTCAGTCGGTCCAGGTTTCTGAGAATTCGTAGATGGCACTAAGACTTCATATTGTAGTCCTGATGCTGTAGTAGTCACTTCAGCTCTTTCGCCATTTTTCTCCAAGAAGGCTTCGCCTTCGCCCTTAGCTTTCCTACTGGCCATCACTCTGGCCTTCTGAATATACTGCTGAAAGTTTGAGTTGGCATCAGCCAAACTAATTTTAGTCTCAGCACCTGAAAGAACGTCTGCCACTGCTGCATTAAATGATGTCAGATCTAAATCTGTTAGGCCTTGCTGCTTCAAATTTTGTGCAACCACCATGCCTACACTATAACTTGTTGAATCCATTTGTGCTGTAAGATTGAGTGAAATAAAAATTAAACTTCCGAGGAGTATCCGATGCATAGTTTGTACTTTTAAAAACTGAACTGAACACATTTTTATGACTTCAATTCAGCATAGTGTTTAAAAAATAAAGGTATTGTTTCTATGCCTTTGTAATAGTTAAATAACCCATAATGTTCATTAGGAGAATGGATGTCATCTGAATCCAATCCAAAGCCCATTAATACTGATTTTACTCCAAAAACTTTTTCGAACATAGCTACAATTGGAATACTACCTCCTCCTCTTACAGGAATAGGTTTCTTCCCAAATGCGTCTTGCATGGCTTTAGAGGCCGCTTGGTACTCCACAGTATTTGTTGGTGTCACCGCTGGGAAGCCTCCGTGATGTGGTCGTACTTCGACCTTGACACCTGGCGGTGCTATCTTTTTAAAGTGATCAGAAAAGAGCTTAGTAATCTTATCAGGATGCTGATCAGGTACCAATCTCATACTTATCTTAGCGAAGGCTTTAGAAGGTAGTACCGTTTTAGCCCCTTCGCCAATATATCCGCCCCATATACCATTGACATCCAACGTCGGTCTCGTAGATGTTCTCTCCAAGGTTGTATATCCTCTTTCTCCAGATACATCATCTATACCCAAGCCTTTTTTGTAAGCTTTGATATCGAACGGCGCTTTATTTATCGCTGATCTGTCTCCACTACCTAGCTCTACTACATCCTGATAGAATCCTGGTATGGTAATGTGTCCATTCAGATCATGTAGTGAAGCAATCATTTTGCTCAGGGCATTGATAGGATTAGTGACTCCTCCACCATACACACCAGAGTGTAAGTCTTTATTTGGTCCAGTTACTTCTACTTCTACATATGATAATCCTCTAAGGCCAATAGTCACACTTGGTGTTTTATTATCAATTATAGATGTATCAGAAAGGAGAACAACATCTGAACTCAGCATTTTTGCATTCTTCTTACAGAATTTCTCCAGATTATCTGAGCCTACTTCTTCCTCACCTTCAATCATAAACTTGACGTTGCAAGGGATGCTGTTATTCTCATTCATGGCTTCAAAAGCCTTCACATGCATATACAATTGTCCTTTGTCATCACAAGCACCACGAGCAAAAATGGCACCTTTAGGGTGGATTTTGGTTTTTTTGACGACGGGCTCAAAAGGTGGTGAATCCCACAAATCAAGCGGATCCGGTGGCTGGACATCATAATGACCATAGACCAATACAGTTGGCAGTTTTGGATCGATGATTTTCTCACCATATACTATTGGATGACCATCCGTAGGATATAACTTTGTCTTCTGAAGCCCTGCATCCGCCATTTTCTTTCTCAGCCATTCTGCTGCCTCTTTCACATCCTTTGCATACTTTGGATCTGCTGATATAGATGGAATCCTTAGAAAATCTAATAACTCATCTAAGTAGCGTTTTTTATTCTTGCTAATATAGGTTTGGACATTTTTCATATTACAAATAACTGTTTAATAGATTTGTGAGGTACAAAAGTAACAGACTTGTCAAGAAAATATATGAACATCCATTGAGATAGGTTACTTATCTTGTTAGTTTAGTGATTATGCAATATTCTTTTGTCATATGTGGCGTATTGACCCTTCTTTTTGCATTGTTGATTATATCTAGGAAGGGTAAGCAACTAGAACATTGGTTGCTTGGGCTCATATTCCTATTATTGACAATTAATTGTGCCTATGTTTTTTGCTTTTTCAATAGTGAAGCGTCTTTCCATGTGATTTTGTTTTCGGAGCTCAATTATGCTATTCCATTATTATACGGCCCATTATTCTATTATTATACCAAAGCCCTGACAAATAGGGACTTTAAGATGAAGGCCAAAGACAGGTTACATTTTCTGCCTTTTCTTATTTTCTTCATTATTGTCTTAGTAGATCAGATATTACCTGATGGATTTCTACCTGATAATGCTCAGCATGGATATCCCTTCCCTAAGCTAATTCTGACACCACTCTATTTCTTTGCTTCTATCTTTTTGATAAGAAGATATCACAAAGGATATTTAGAAGAGTATTCCTATGAGCAAGAATCCAATTTGGTATGGCTCAATTGGATAATAACAGGAGCAATTATTCTGTGGATTATTGCCTCCGTAGGATATATATTGAATCTATTCAGGGAGCATCATAAGATCATGATTTATGATTATTACACCCTATCCTTTCTTGCATTTTTTATGTTCGCATTAGCCTTCATTGCCATTAAGAAAACAAATCTCTTTGTTTTCAATGCACCCAACAAGAACAATAAAGTAGACAATAGGTACAGCTTACCACCTGACCTGGAACCAGAAGAACAACAAACTTCAAATACAAAAATTGAAGATGAACCTATTGCACTAAAAGCAGACAAGGAGGCTCTGCTAAGAATCATGGAAAAAGAGCAACCTTATCTAAATCCAGTTCTCAGCTTGGCCAAGCTATCAGAAATCTCAAATATCCCTTCTTACCGCTTGACCAAAGTATTGAAAACCTCAGAAGGCAGCTTTTATGATTTTATCAACAAGTACCGTGTGGATCATATCAAATTACTATTGGATGATGGGAAAGCCACTCAATATAGTATTCTTGCCTTAGCAATGGATAGTGGCTTCAATTCCAAAGCGTCCTTTAATCGGATATTTAAAAAACATATGGGGATGACCCCTTCCAATTACTTAAAAAACCTTGGATAGGTATTATTCGCGTAAGGATTCGGTGTAGTAGCTATTTACTGTTTGCCTTATTACATCGTGCGAAACATTTCTGAATATCTTGCCTTCTGTAGCATAAGATATTTCTCCGTTCTCTTCAGAAATCATGATAGCCAACAAGCTTGTATTTTCTGTTGCTCCTAATCCAGCTCTATGACGCAAGCCCAAGTCTTCTTCTATAGATTGATTTTCAGACACAGGTAATATGCAAGAAGCAGCAACCACTTTATCGCCTTCAATAATTACAGCTCCATCATGCAAAGGGGCATTTTTAAAAAAGATATTCTCTAACAATGGTGATGATACTTTAGCATCTAAGACTCTCCCAGTCTTGGTTAATTCTGGTACATCTTTCGTGGTTAATATCATCAGACCTCCCGTTTTGGTTTTACTCAATTCCTTAGTTGCTTTAACTATCTCATTAGTGAGCAAAGTGGCCTCTTCTTTATTCTGAAGTACCGATGGATTAAAAAACTTATCAAAAAAGTCTGATCTTCTTTTAAGCATATTATCACCTACCATCAAAAGAAATCGCCTTATCTCTGGTTGGAATATGACCATAATACCTATAAGCCCAATACCAGCCACTGATCCTAACATAGTCCGAAGGAGTCTCATATTGAGATAGGTAACTATTGTATAGAGGAGGAAGAAAATAATAATCCCAATGAAAATATTAACTGCAACTGTCCCCCTAACATACTTGTAGACCATATATATTAAATAGGCTGCAATGAGTACATCAAGAATATCCAGTACTCTTATATCAAAACCACCTACACTAAATAAATATTCGATAAGTCCTTTGTTTGGATTGTAAAATTACTTTAAAAAAAGAAATGCTTTTTTACCTAACCGTCAATATATTTCACTGGGCTGTTTGTATTGTAGAAGAAGAAGGCCCATCTGTCTGCTTGCTCGTCTATTATCTTAGATGTGGGTTTGCCAGCCCCATGACCTGCATTAACATCTATTCTTAGCAAGACCGGTGACTCTCCATCATGACATTCCTGCAACCGTGCACCAAACTTAAATGAATGAGCTGGGACCACTCTATCATCATGATCGGCTGTAGTGACCATGGTGGCTGGATAATCTACACCTGGTTTGAGGTTATGTAATGGAGAATATGACAATAAATTATCAAACTGTTCTGGATCATCACTCGATCCATACTCAGGCACCCATCCCCATCCTACTGTAAACTTATGGTAACGCAACATATCCATCACCCCAACTGCTGGAAACGCGACAGCAAACTTATCTGGTTCTTGCGTCATACAAGCGCCTACTAGCAATCCACCATTGGAGCCTCCAGCAATAGCTAATTTTTCTGACGAAGTATATCCTTGTTCTATTAGATAATCAGCTGCCGCTATGAAGTCATCAAATACATTCTGCTTCTTATCTAACATCCCCGCCTTATGCCACTCCTCTCCATACTCTCCACCTCCTCTCAAATTAGGCATAGCATATACCCCACCATTTTCCAATAAGATCAGTCGTGAAACAGAAAAAGACGGTGTCAAATTCACATTAAATCCTCCGTAGCCATATAGATAAGTTGGATTATTGCCATCTTTTTTAAGTCCTTTCTTATACACCAAAAACATAGGGACTTTTGTGCCATCCTTGCTGGTATAAAAAACTTGTTCCTCCACATAATCTTCTGGGTTAAATTTCAAACTCGCTTTAAAAAATGACTCAGATGTATTAGATTCTATATCATATCTATATATTGAGTTGGGTATGATAAATGAGTTAAACGAATAGAAAAACTCTTTATCTCCTCTCTGCCCTCCAAATCCATCAGCTGTACCCAAACCAGGTAATGAAACTTCTAATTCATTAGATCCATCTTTATCATATCTTTTGATAACGGTCTTAGCGTCTTTAAGATAATCCGCCCACAAGTACCCACCACCCGTAGATACTCCATCCAATAACTCATCCTTCTCGGGGATGACCGTCATCCAATTAGATTCGCTTGGCTGATCAGGGTCAATAGAAACCAGTCTATACTTCGGTGCACCTATATCCGTTAGGACCAGAAAGCGATCGCCAACATAATCAACAATGCTACTTTTATTCTTGAATCCAGTAAACAGAGCTCTGTATCCATCTGATTTTCTCAAATCTTTGTAATAAGTTTCGAAACCATCAGTACCAGTAGATGCATAGACAATATGATAGTGCTTATCTTCTGTCAATCCTCCAAAATGGTATCTCTTTGGTTCTGATTTATTATCAAAAATCAATTGATCTTGACTCTGATCATCTCCCAATTTGTGGAAATATATAGAATGGTAGTCATTGGTAGCAGATAACTCAGTACCATCTACAGGTGTCGGATATTTACTATAATAAAAACCATTATCCAACCAGCTTGCGCCAGAAAACTTAACCCACTTCAGTTCATCTGATAGTTTTCGTCGGGTTGCAATCTCCATCACATAGATAGTCTGCCAGTCGCTCCCCGCATTAGACTGACTGTAGGCCACATATTTGTCATCAGGAGAAAAGCCTAAGAAATTAATAGCCGCTATTCCATCTTCAGATAGCTCATTGGGGTCCAAAAATACTTCAGGTATGGCATCTTTCCCTTTTTGATTGTAAATCACTGCTTGATTCTGCAGACCATCATTTTTCCTGTAGAAATAGTATTCTCCCCTTTTTGAAGGAGAACTCAATTTTTCATAATTAAATAGTTCTTCATAACGATCACGAATTTTATCTCTGTAGGGTATCTGATCCAGATATCCTTGTGTCACTTCATTTTGGGATGTCACCCACTTTTTGACATTAGAAGCTGTATCTAACTCTAACCATCTATATGCATCAGAAACTTTTACACCATGGTAATCATCTACAATACTGGAGTCTTTTGTTGTGTTTGGATATGAAACTTCAATCATTGCCACCTTATTTATTTGACGTTCTGGGTTACATGAGATAATACTGAAAGTAATTATAATGATAGGAAGGATCAATTTGGACATAATCTATATTATTATAAGTTTATCAAAATTATGATTGTTGAAAATACAGTAAATATGGACCTTCGTTTTATTTATCTTCGTTCTAATTTTAAGAAATGTATCAGATTCAGATATTAGTGAGTTTTTGTTGCCTGATTTTAATAGGTAGCTCTGCATCAGGTCAGTCCAGTATGAGTTGGTTTGAGCCATCTAGCATTACTGATGAGAAGGATATTATTACCTCATCAGATTGCCAAATTGCAAAAGAAGACAACACAGGACTCTATTACGAAATCGAGTTTGAGCAAAAACCCTTCTTTGTCTATACACATCCTCAAGTAAGAGGTTTTGTGCAAGATGGTTTTCTGATGGAATGCCAAGCCAACATCCAGCAAGTAGACGAAAATAAATTCTTGATTTTGGAATATAAAATCAATTCTAGTCAAGCTAAAATCAGTTATGGAAATCTCGAAAAAGGAGAAAAAATAAAGGTAGACCTCATTAACAAAGAGCATATTTACTTAGAAAACATAGAACGAAGCAGAGGAAAAGTGAGAAAGTCTGATAACTACACTCTCTACTATGGCACCTACGCGATCAGCAAAGACAATATGAATATGCTCAAAAAACATAGCATAGATAAGATCACTGTATTGTGGGAAGAAGGCATAGAGACTTATGAAATACAGAACATTGATTTGATCAAAAATCAGTTGAATTTTCTTGAAAAGAGATAAGCATGTTAGGACTAAAATTACCCACTGATCCAAGATGGGTCAATATGGCAGAAATGAGCCTCGAAGAGATTCTAACAGACCATGCCTATTGTGAGCAGAAAGCCGCCACATCTTGTATATCTCTAATCCAAGGATATCCAGAGAAAGAAAGGATGGTGAGAGAGCTGGCGCCGATTGTTACTGAGGAGTGGGGACATTTTAGACAAGTACTCAGGGAAATGGATAGAAGAGGTCTTAGACTAGGCCACCAAAGAAAAGATGAGTATGTCAATAAGCTACTTTCATTCCAACAAAAAGGAGGAGGCAAGGATAATAGCCTGTTGGAGAAACTGTTGACATTTGCTCTTATAGAGGCCAGAAGTTGCGAAAGATTTAGACTACTAAGTCTTCATATTTCAGAAGACTCACTTAAAGAATTCTATCACTCATTCATGGTGTCAGAGGCAGGACACTATCGACTTTTTATTGACCTAGCCAAGGAATATTTTGATGAAGATCGTGTCAAAATCAGATGGCAGGAATATCTCACTTACGAAGCGGGTATAATGGAAGACTTGTCCTTAAGGGGTGATCGGATGCACTGATGAGTAAGCACCCACAATCATATTGGGAAGGTCGCTATGTGTCTGGACAAACAGGATGGAACATCGGTTATGCCTCGACACCTATCCAAGATTTTGCAAACAAACTCCCTTCAAAATCTCTTAAGATATTGATCCCTGGTGCAGGAAATGCCTATGAGGCTGAGCACTTACACCGCAAGGGATTTACGGATGTGCACATTCTAGATTTTGCACTTCAGCCTTTGGAAGCATTCAAAGCTCGGGTACCAGATTTTCCGGCTTCTCATGTTTACAATCAGGATTTTTTTGAGCATTCTGGTCAATATGATATTGTATTAGAGCAAACGTTCTTCTGCGCGCTTGATCCAATATTAAGGGTGGATTATGTGACTAAGATGCATGAGTTACTTCATCCAGAAGGCATACTCGCTGGACTGCTATTTAATATCTCATTTGCTGAGGATAAGCCGCCTTATGGTGGTCATGAGAGTATATACAGACCCTTGTTTTCCAAAAAATTCTTGATTCAAGAAATGTCAATTAGCAAAAATTCCATCCCAAGCAGACTTGGCAATGAACTATTTGTCATTATGAAGCCCCTCCATTAACAATCAACCAGAAAGATTATCCTCCTACCGATGCTACATTTTCTTTCTGCTTCCTTCCTGCTAGAAAATCTGACTCAGAGCCTCCAGTCAATTTAATGCCTCCCCTATCTTTTCTTAATATCCTTGAGAAAAGTGATAATTCCTTATCAAAAAGCCATTGAAATAAAAGCTTTGTCCAAGAGGTGTGGTAATATAAGCTATCATAATATTCCGGTGCTATGGCTCTAATCTTAGGAAGATTATTCCATGGCACATAGGAGAAGTCGTGATGTTCGTTGTGATAACCCACATTGAAGGCAACTTTATTAAGAATGCCATAGTAGCTGTAAGTCTCTTGAGGAGGAGCTACCAAAAAGTGTTCTTGTATCCATCTGGCTCCCAACGGGTGCAATCCAATAGAAAACAGAAATGAAGCAAACAGGTAAAGCAATCCTATTGGACCAACAAAATAAAAGATCAGAGCATTGAAAGCTAGGACGGACAGAATATTGATGTAGATCCATTTGCTAGCAAACTTAATTTCCTTTAGCCTAGGTGGTCTCAATGCAGTAAAAAAGGGGAAAAATGCCAACCAAATGGCCTTCCCTAGAAAATTACTCCCCATCAATCTGGCTTCCCATCGACTTGGCAAGTCAGCATCTATATCATAGTGGCCCTGAAAAGCATGATGCTTAAGATGATATTTTCTAAATGATACCGAGGTCGGAAAGGCATTTGGCAAATCGCACAATATGCCGCCCCACAGATTAGCTAACCTATTCTTAAACACCATATTATGTGTAAACTCATGCATCAGTACAAAAAGTGCATGATTAGCAAAAGCACCGATACAATAAGCCACTATCAAGGCCATCCACCAAGGCTGAGCCTGCATAAACCAACAGATAACCACTTGCATCACCACTATCCCAAAAGTGTAATAAAACGTATTAGGATTTCTTCCCATAAGTTGTTTTATTTCAGGATATTTACTGATGATTTCCTTTGTTCTTGCAATATGTGGCTCTGCTGTATGCGAATGATGAAAATCCATAGTGAATCTTAGAGATTAATGTTATTTCTTATCAGAACATAAAATTAGCGCTTAAATACTTCTGAGTTTGCAAAAGAACAGCCATTTATTGTTTAAAATCGGAATCATTCTTGATATAGTTGATCCGAGAAAGACTGAAACATAACTATGGATTTACCAAAAATTCTTATTGTTGATGATAGAGAGTTTGACAGAATCATCTATCGGGAATACCTTGGAGAGACCAATTATCGATTTGAAGAAATGGATGATGGCTCTGGTATACTAGAACGACTTGCTGACATCAAGCCAGACCTCATACTACTGGATTGGCAAATGCCAAGACAAGGAGGGTTAGAAACCCTTAAGCTTATCAAAAAGAATCTGGCCTTTAAGGACATTCCAATCATCATTATCACTGGACTACAAGACGAAAAAGTACTGGAGGAAGCCTTTGATTTTGGAACCCTAGATTTTCTTAACAAACCGGTAAGCAAAATAGAATTGATGGCTCGTGTACTCAATGCCATTAAATTACATGAAGCGACCAAATCTATGGTCACTCAGAAGAAAGAACTATTAGAGCTTAATAAGATCATCAATAATCAAAAAGATGAGCTAGCAAAATCTCTAGCTATCAAAACTGAATTATTAGATACCAATGAAGAAGAACACAAAAAAGGTATAGATGAGGTCCATCGTAAGATGATGACTCTAGAGATGGATAATACAAAAGTAACCTCAAACCTAAAGGCTATACATGCCTTAGTGGACGAATGCTATACACAACTCAAAAGTGAAAGTCCAGAGAGTAGTGTACTAAGAAGATTACGTCAACTAGATAGAAGGGTTAGTGAACTAATCACTCAGGACAGATCTTGGGCAGAATTTAAGGAAGTATTTGAAAGTATGGATAGTGAGTTTTTCAATAAACTAACGGAAAGAAATCCTAAACTAACAAGCTTAGACCTTAAGCACTGTGCCTATATCAAAATGAATATTGATAATTACGAACTGGCCAGAATCCTTAATGTTGAGATGAAAAGTTTACAAATGACTAGATATCGTCTTAAGAAAAAACTGAGTCTTGACCAGAAAGATAACCTGAGAGAATTTATCCAATCCGTATAAACTGAATATTATTTTCTAATCGCCAGAAAGATAGCAAAGTTGATCTTTGTCTATAATATGGTAACCTCTAGTTTTTTACTCACTGTGAAGTAGAAGGAAGATCCTTCCCCTACTACAGAATCTAGCCAAATATCGCCTTGGTGCTGCTCAATGATTTTCTTACAGATTGAAAGTCCTATCCCAGTTCCTTTATATTTATTCTCGCTATATAACTTCTTGAACATAAGGAATACCTCATTGTGGTAGTCCTGCTCTATGCCGATACCTCTGTCGGTCACAATAAATTTATAAAAGTCAGTTTCCTCTTCAAAATCGATTTCCACGTAAGGTGTCTCACCTTCTTTGTGAAATTTCATGGCATTGGTTATGAGATTCTGGAATACTTGCCTCAGTCTGGACGCATCACAAGTCATCTTCTCTGGTAAGGAGATTATATTTACTTCTCCGCCTTTCTCCTCTATACTTTGATTGATTTCGATTAGTAAATGATTGAGAAGTTTTGGCATTTCGACCTCTTCAAACTCAATTTCTTGGGTATTGATTCGAGAGAAAGCCAATAAGTCATCTATAAGCACTTGCATATTAGTACTTGCTGTAATGATGATGTCTAAGAATTTACCGTCTTTCTCTCCTAACTTATCATAAGAATTATTCTTTAATAATTGAGCAAAACTGATGACTGACCTTATTGGTGCTTTCAAATCATGAGATGCGATGTATGCGAAATTTTCTAATTGCAGATTACTATCAATGTATTTTTTAAGTTCTTCATTTTTGAGCTCTAGTATATCAAACTGACTCTGGATAATCTTTTGTTGACGCAGTTCTTCAGTAATTTCACGGAAATTTTTAATAAGATATACAAAGGTGTTAATCTCTATCAATTGGTGAGAAATCTGAAGATCTTTCAAACCCCCGCCATTTCCGAGAATTTGACATCTTCTCTTTGAGGCACCATTTCTAATTGTTTCTATCATAACTTCCTTCAACCAATCCTCACTTAATTGACCATTAGGTTGATATTCGGGCACCTTATTTTTAAAATTTTCAATAGAATCTAACCGTGTCTTGGTGTCTGTTGACATGATCTCTAACATCTTATTATTTCTAATTAAGATATTTCCATTGATTAGAATATTGTCATCCAATTCATATCTGACAACCTCTATACCTTCAAAGCTATTTTTGATGAGAGCTTCGTATACTGATGACTTTTCTCGAATTTCTCTCAAAGAATAGTATATCTCAGTCTTATCGGTATACATCGCATAGTAAATATCATCATTCTCATTCATGGCGATGAACTTAATTTCTACCAGACGTTCTTCTCCATTTGGCTTGACTATGACGCTTTCTATATCGATCTCGCTAAGTTCATTATTGGACAGTTTGAACCTGACTTTCTTAAAGGTGTCATGTAAGTTGGCGTCAGTTACAAACCTTGAAACTTCAGGTACAAAATCCAAATACTGACTATCTACAAGAGAATCCCTCTCAACCCCATATAATTCTAATGCTGCCTTATTACAACCTAAGATCTTATCCTTAGCCATATCATAGATTATTATTCCACTATTGATATTGGCGAATAATGAATTATAATTCTCTTGTTGGACTTTTATATGTTGATCCTTTTGAGATTTTTCTGTTGCATCTGTCACAACAATTAGAAACTCCCACCCTTCTCCCTCTTCTAAAGGTTTGAGACTTGCTGTCCCTTCCAAGACCATATAGGTCCCGTCATTCTTTGCAACTGAAAAAGTATTATAGACATTCTTTTTGTCTCTAAGGAGTTGGACGGTAGCCAGTTGAAATCTTCCTAAATCTTCTTTCTTTATATAGTCTATAATAGGTTTGCCTTTGACATCAGATAATTCATATCCCAACTTTCTGGAGAGATAAGGAGACAAGTAAGAAACATTTGAATTGGCATCAACCCTTAATACACCAACAGGCATATCTTCCAGGAGTGACCTGTATTTCTTTTCATTGATTTTAAGCAGTTTATCTTTCTTGACATCCTCTGTCATATCTCTACTCACCTCAAGGACGCCAACCACCTCTCCAGCATCATCCTTCACAGATGTATATATATTCTTGTATATCGTCCCATGTTCTTTTCGCTCCACAACAGATTCTATCGTCTCTCCATCCTGTAACACTTTGTCATAAAGTTGTTCACGCCAATCTAAAAATTTGGTTTTGTCATAATTGTCACCCCAACATTCTCCAATTTTTAGATCTACATTGACATACTTTTTGAATTCTGCTCTAGCCCGCTCATTGAACATCATGACTTTGTAGTCTTTATCAAGTACAGACATACCGTCGCGTGTACTTTCAAGAACTGCCTTAAGGTTTGCATTTAGGGCTTGAAGTTTCTTCTCGTTTGACTGAAGCGCTAAGTTTGATTTAACCAGATTAGTGACACTCTTACCATATTCCAGAATGCCAATAGATTGACCTTTATCATTGAAAACATTCTTATAGATAACTTGGATATAATTTTTACGACCCTCATCATCAAATTCTATCATTCGCTCATAGGTTCCATCTGCAATAGTCTTATTATAATATTCCTTTTGCCTTTTCTCTAACCCATCTTGTCCATATAATTCAATAAGTGTCGTGACGTCCGATAATTTAGTACCTATAATGCTCCGATGAATGTGGTCCGCTGTGTCATTATACCCTATTATCTTATAATCATTATCGAAGTAAACATAATAACCATCCTCTTGAATCCCCAACTCGTCTTGCAATTCCAACAGATCAATAATTCTGTCATGTTGAGAATTTTGGGCAGGGGTAATGGTCAATAGGTACTTTTGGGTGTCACCACTCTTATCCTTTTGTGGTTTGGCATTGACTAGCGTAGGTAAGGCTTTACCTGAGGATAAAATCAGCTCTGTATTAGATTCTGCATTAAACAACTGATTGGCTTCGACAGAAAATAAATCTGAAAGCAGTGTACCTATGAGTTCGTTGTTATTGAATCCAGTCATATCAGCCATCGCCTGATTGGCTAATATAACCTTTGATGTATCCACTAAGAGGCAGCCAATTGGCAGTGCATCATATGGTTTGAAATAGTCAACATCATCAATTTCCAGTAAATACCAAGCAGTCTTCATATTATAAAGTTATATAATATGAATAGGATCAGCAAATTTGTCTGTTTATGTATGAGTAGAACGCTTCATATTTAACAATAAGAAAACCCCAGATGGCTATTCGCCTTCTCCAACTGGCTCATCTGACGTCGTGATGTAGGATAGGTTCTCATCATAGTGGTAGAAAAAGTAAAGCGGCTTTTCGTTTCTAAGCAAGTCTATAAACTGAAGGTATCTGTCTCCTGACACATACACCTCATACAAGGTAGATTTACCCTTTTTTGTCATGCTATTGCGTTTGAGCCGTCCATCCTTAAACCTGATAATGGCCTTTCCTGATGGTAAGGAGAGGTGAATAACGGCTCTACTCATCGTCGCAGCTCCTCCACTATAGAGAAAGACTTTATATTTTTTGAATTGAGTTATTATAAAGTTGGATTTTGCCATTTTGGTCAATTTTTACTTTGGATTTAGAAAGAATCTAAATTTACAAATCCTTGATCACATTTTTCAAGATTGTAAATGAAGCACTATTAAAAAGTCTGTTAATCATTTTTTTTGCCTTCATATTTTTGAAAAGAGCGATTAGTATTGTTTAGTTTGCCGTCCATTTACAATGACTCAAAACAGAATTAATATTGCGATAGACGGCCATTCTTCTTGTGGCAAGTCTACCCTAGCCAAGCAGCTCGCTGCTACATTAGGCTATCTATATATTGATTCTGGAGCTATGTACAGAGCCGTCTGTCTCTACTTCCTTGAAAATGATGTGGACCTCGCTGATCAAAATCAAGTCTCTCAAGCCTTGGATCAGGTACATATTAAAATGGAGAACAATGACAACACCTTCCAGATTCAACTCAATGGAAAAAATGTCACTAGTAGAATCATACAGCTTGATGTATCCAGTCGCGTCTCTGAGGTAGCGGCTCTCAGCATTGTAAGACGTAAATTAGTTGAGATCCAAAAACAACAAGGTATAGACAAAGGGGTCGTCATGGATGGCCGTGATATAGGTACTGTGGTCTATCCTCAGGCTGAACTCAAACTTTTTGTCACCGCAGAAATAGAAGTCAGAACTCAGAGAAGATATACAGAGCTTAAGGAAAAAAATATGGAAACCCCCTATGACGCCATCAGACAAAATTTGATGCACCGCGATCATATCGACAGTACGAGAGCTGACAGCCCACTAATACAGGCGGATGATGCTATTCTAATAGACAATAGTTTTATGTATCGTTCTGAGCAATTATACCTCTGTCTGAAGCTAGCCAAGGAGCGGATAGATGGCTAGCTAGCCAATTCCAATTATGTAAAAATTTAAAAAGGGTTCACCCGAAGGTAAACCCTTTATAAAAAGACATCAGTTAAACTTTATGGTTATTGTCTTATCTAAACACGGTGATATCACCGGCTTCTATTTCTGGTCTTTCTAGTGGACCACCCTCGTCTATAACTAGATTAATCACATACACATATACACCTTGCTCTACATTACCTGCAGCATCATTACCCCAGCGGCCTGTAAAGCCAAGATCCCATACTTGTCCTGTTGCATCAGTATCACTATCATCCATTACATCCACTAAAGGATCTAATTCCTTGATATATACAAGTTCTCCCCATCTGTCATAGATTGCTACATCTCTTACGGTTACACTTCCTTGAGTGAACATGGTCCATCTTGCATTCTCGGCGTCAGCTTGGGCAGAAATCACATTCGGGATATACCATCTTTCGAAATCAATGATTGTGATATCTCTGTCATCAGTTAAGAAACAGTTATCTGCAAAGAAGACCTGTACACCCAAAGTAAATTCTCTACCTAATTCTTCTAAATTAGCAACGATATCAATAATTGATTGCTCTTCAGAATTGACCACAACTGGTACACCATCTATAAACCATATCACATCTGTAGGCTCTGCTGAAATACCTCCAAGCTCAAAAGTGAATGTACCATTCTCATCTACCATCAGCGTCTCATCACCTACGATATTGACTTCTCCGACTGGAGCAGCTTCTACAGGAATGGATAGCATATCAGTACAACCATTAGCATCTCTGACAAGCATATCATAGATACCAGGCCCTGGTATAGTGTATACAGGGTCAGCCTGCGATGGAGGATTATCTAACCACTCATAAGTATATGGCTCTGTACCACCTGTCGCTTCTATAGTAATAGTCGGTGCTACATCAAAAATACAATCAGCTGGATTCGCTGTAATACCAAGTATTCTAGGTCTCTCAAAGACTTCGAAATCATACATGGTCGTATAGACACAATCATCACCTGTTACAGTCGTATATGTCGCAGAGTAGGTAATATCTATTACTCCAGATGATAAGTCAGCTACTGCTACATTACCATTAGATGGATTAACAGCCGTACTGCTACTCATCCAAGCTTCTTCCAGATTACTGCCTGCAGGTGGTGTGCCTTGGAATATCTCACTTCCTGGTAAAGTAAAATCACTAACATCTCCTTCACAGAAGTCTTGTAATGTTAAAGAAGATGGTATCAACTCTGGACAATCAGACGGTGTACATACTACTGTTGCACTCGGAGATGTCAGACACAGCTCTGGCCCAACAATATTAATCGGCGTCACCACAATAGTGACAGGATCTTGAGAGGTTAGGTTATCAGCTACGAAGGTCGTTTCCTGAGTTGTCTCTGTTGTTCTTCCAGGAATACTAATCTCATATCCTTCTGCACCTTCCAGTTCATTCCAGATAAAAGTCACTGAACTTATAGTCACAGAACCACATGATACCATAAGAGTCTGTGATAGACCCACATTAAATGATACTTCTACTGGGTCACTTACACAATCTGATGCACTTTGCTGGGTCAATGAAATTGTTTTCATACCATCATCATCATATCTTACAACTACACCATCTGGGAAGTCTCCTCCTACGACTGTTCCACCATCATAATCAAGCATACTTGTCACTTGAGGGTCAACAATTGCTGGTCCACTCACTGTGATTATGTCTCCTTGACAAATGTCATCAATGTCATTGATAGCAGCTGTAGGTCGGATATTAACTTGAATCTCTACAGTCTCCGAGAATACGCATTCAAGAGGGAAACTAGCATCTGCCCACTCAAAGTCTATCTCATATAGCGCACTAACCTCTTCGTCATCTGGTGTAAATAAGCCATTGGCGTCTACTCTACTATCCAACCATGTTATAGTACCTGGTAGAATAGCACCAGTCGCATCTAGCACCTCTCCTACCTCCAATTGTATTGGAGCAGCTCCAGCTTCCCAACATGCTTCTTGTTGTGGTACATCAAACTGAGGGACTATACAACTCGTCGCTATACAATCTTGTTCTTCAGACATTCCATTACCACAATCCACATCTATATTAAGAGCCGTAATCGTAATATCGACCTCATCATCTTGACTTAGATTATCTATTGTTATCGTCGTTACCGATGGATCATTAATTGTATCTGGATCAGCAGTATTACCGTTAATAGTTATGATGACTTCATACCCTGAGATATCAGAAACTTCTGTCCATTCGAATGTGACAAAATCAAGACTTGAATCTACACAATTGATTGGAGACATATTTGGAACGCCAGGACAAGGTGCTGTACATAGTCTTGTCTCAGCAGGAAGTGTACATCCATCCTGAGGATGAATCGGCTGTACCGATAATATGTAATCTTCCATAGGTCCAAGATTATTGACCGTGAATGACAACTGATCTGTTCTTTCTATAAAGATCGGATTAGCTGGATCAGTCACATTGACCAATTCAAATGAATCAATATTAGTGATGGCTTCCCACGCAAATATGATCATGCCTGGTGTCTCGTCGCAAGACTCAAATGTTACTCCTGCAAAAGTGAGACAGTTGCTCGCCATGCATGTTACTGAGTTGGACGCGTTACAGCTGCCACTAGCAAAATTGTCATTGATAGCCGTCACAGTAACAATCACCTCGTCGCCTTCATTTAATGTATTGTTTTCGTATTCTAATACGTCACTGGCATCATAAGCAAATGGAGATCCTGGTATGGCTGTGCCATTAATAGTAACAGCTACTGAATAACTTGTCGCTCCAGCAACCTGATCCCATCCTGCAGTGATAAAGTCTAATCCCTGATCTATACAATTTGGATTAGGCGCTTCTAGCTCAGGGATGACATCAACCATAAAGGTGGTCATATCTTCACAGCCTGCTACATTTGAAATTGCCTCTATTAGATAGCTTCCAGGCTCTGTGAATCTTATATCTCCATCTGCATTAGCGACTGGATCATCAGTGGCTATATCATTAACATCATAATTCCATGATACAGAACCTTCTGGGGCATCCAAAAGTAACGATACATCATTGACACAGACAGGCGTCTCAAACTCAAATGATGGATCTGGAACTTGTAATACCTCATATGATAGGTTAAATACTCTTTCTGGACACTGTGGATCAAAAGTATAGGTGACTTGGATATCATAGGTGCCCGGCGCTAATCCATCTGTATCAAACTCACCAGTGACAGGATCTACAAACCCTGCTGGTGTACTCTCAAAAGATAACATACCATTAGGTTCAGAGAATGGAAATCCGTCTGCCAATGTCAATACACCAGGTGTATCATTCTGGCAGAAATCAGTCCCTTGTATTTCCTGAGTCACACTCGCTGGCGGACAATTAGAAGTCGTACATGGCACCGCTGTCGATGGCTCACTATTAAAGCAAGGCATGCCACCTAAAGCTGTTACCGTATATGTGACTGTTGTGCCTAAAGCTAAACCAGTCGTGGTATGACTAGTAACACTGTCATCATAATCCATAACTGCTGCGCCATCTTCAAATACAGTATACCCTGTCGCTCCAGGTATAGGTTCCCAAGTGATCTCCAGATCATTTTGACCTTGATTTCCACAAGTAACTTTCGGTGCTTCTAAAGGCTCTATCACCATGAAATTAGCTGGTAGTGACACTCTAGAAGAACAACCAGAAAGTGTATCCTCTATACTGACGATCACTTGTTGCATTCCAGCACCAGGAAAATCATAAGTTGTAAAATTATCAAAGGTCTTTATAGAGTTAGTCCCATTGACAAAGGTATACTCGTAGTTAGGACTTGGTGGATTAGCGGTAGCCGTCACCGTCACCGATGTCATCGCATTGGCGTCTGGTGCACCGATAATACAAATATCTGATATAGGATCTACGGCCACTGTTGGCGGATCTGTCAAGTTAACACAAACAAAGGCAGGATCTGATAGTCCACATACTGCATCTGCAACCACAGATACACAATCATCCGGATCATAGCCTGATGGGAAAGTGATATCCACAACTGTACCATCTCCATTTGCAGACACATCTGTCACTACTACACCTGGAATTATTGGGTTGTTATTCCAGATATAATCTGTATCTGGTGCAGCATTTGTTACCATAAATCTATGATCTTCCAAATCTGTCGCACAGAAAGTATCGTCACCTGCAACAATTGGTGGTGGTGGCATTGCCACTCCCCAAGCAAATGGACCATAAGTCGTGGTACATTGATCTATTCTTTCTTCATCATGGAATGGACCATAAGTCCCTTCTCCTTCTTCTGAGTCCCACCAAGCTCCATCGACAAAATCAAAGGTGATACGGACACAGACATCCCTTGGCTGACTGAGCTGGATGGTTCCAGTTGTATTACCCGGTGAAATATTTTCACCTGTATTACAATCAATAAATTCGACTACTTGGGAACTTTGAAATATCTCTCCCCACTCTTCGTACTCATCATCCAAAAGATCAAAATCAATTCCCGCTGTATAAGCACCACAACCCAAATCCTCGGTTATGATTGGCACAGTACCAACTGTGATTGCTATGTTAGGTAAGGTATCACAATATTGATCTCTGCCTGGTCTCCATGTATCCATCTCATCACTATACCCTTCTATTCTTAGACATATAGCGGCATTAAGCGAATCTGGCGCTTCTAAGTCTCTTATCACATTATCTTGTCTCCAATCCCATTCCCACTCATACACTTGGTCATCGCAGTCCAAAGGATCATTGATTTCGCACTCCATGAACTGGCATCTCCACATAAAAGCTTGCACATCTGTCTTGACTCTATTACCAACAGGTCTGATGCATAGTTCTTGAGGCACCTCACAATCGCAATCAGGATCAAGGAAGGTAAACAGATTGCAGTTATATCCATCTGCATTCAATGGCCAAGAGTCTACATCTGCTAGGAAAACGGCATCCCCTAACCATTCTAATCCATCCATATTTGGATCTTGGTCAGAATCTGCTGGATCAAAACCTGCAGGGTTCTCTGCTGGGTCCAAGGTTTCTATACATACATCGAACTGATAGGTCTCAGGTAGTATATTGACAACATGGACATCTAGGCAGACAGGTCCTGGCTTAGGGTCGCATTCGAATACTATTTCTTCAAGGCAAATTTGATGAAGACCTTCTGTATCTGGTGCTTCTAGGGGAGGAATAAAGCCGCCACCATCTATTAGCGGATTCCATTCTATGTCACCCATCCAAGTTGTTGACCATCTAAATATGGTGTTTAAAGATTCTGCATATTGTCCACATTCATCCTGTAACTCAGGAATAGAACTAACAGGGTTACCTTGATGGATAACACCAAATTGGATCTCTTCACCTGGACATACAGTCACACTACTTGTTAGTTCGCAGTTACCAGTTGGACTTGGCAAAGAAGGATCATCGAAGTTATCTGTCAGCATCTCGTCTCTACAAGGACTAAAAGCTGTAATGGCATCTATTTCTGGTAAGCCAAGAAAATCTAATCCCTCAACGGTGACTGTATACAAACAATCATCTCCATTACAACCATCCACAAACATGTAATAAGTCTGACCAGGCACAAAATTACCTGAAGATAAGTTTTGTTGAGTAGTTGTACATCCACCTGTCCAGACGACACAGTCATCAAACTCACAACTATCATAGATACCCAGCTGTACCCCTTGTCCAGTACTACACATGTCCAAGTCCACGATGATTTCTAATTCCTCAGCACTTGCTACAAAGGCAAACCACGACATATTATGTGGTACATTACCTCCATCACCACATAGTGGGGTCGGTTGTGAACCATCATTTATCGGCGCACATCCTGGGTTAATAAATTCACATTCTGGGTTACATGAGGTATATCCTTCTTGTAGCTCCACTGGATCACATAATCGACAACCATTTGGAAATACAGGATCTGCATCTTCACAAGTCTCACAGAATATCGATCCTACATCTCCACAACTACCACATTGTAAGGTAAAGTCAAAGCAGTGCTCCAAATTACCAGAGGGATCACACATATCAGTAATAGTGATACATACCTGAGTTGTAGTTATTGAATTTGTAGCAAAATCAACAAGCATTGGTGGTGTCGGTTGATCAGCAAAGTCTGAAATTGCAGCAGAACATGGTAAGTGAGAATAAGTAACCATCACATCACATCCACCTTCCCATACAATATCTTCTATAGCTTCCCACATCCATGTGTTCATATCATTATCCATCCATACACATGGATCAAAATCATTGGTACATTGTGCATCTGGTAAGTTTAATGAAATATCTTCTGGATAGTGATCAGTAGGATCTCCTATCCAATCCAATGGCTGTATACCTCCACCTATATCTACAGTCCACTCTAGTCTATATACATCTCCATTACCACACTCATCAATCAAATTCCATTCTATAAATCCAACTTCTCCACAGAGATTAGGGTAAAATTCATCCTGAACTGCAATATCTTGGATTGTCAATACTGAAAAGTCAGTACAGTTATCGGTTATGGCATTAATATTAATTTGGACCATAGCTGTGAAGTCATCTATTGTCTCTATCTCATTAGGACAAAATGTACCTACATTCGTTCCATTTCCAGGGAATAAATCTGCTAATATTGGAGCCTGAGTATCATCTACATCTAGAGTCAACTGGTCAGTATTACTTAAGTTACCACAAGGATCTTCGTACTCTATACTAAAAGTAATTTCAAAGCAAGTATTCGTTCCAGGATCTAAATCATCCGCGGTGATACTTCCTGGATCTGGCGTGATTGTAAAATCACCAATACTTAACCCAGATAAATCTGTACAATCATCTGTCACAATTCCACCACCCGTAAGTATCGCATCTACCTCTGATTGAATAGCAGCCAAATTGCTACATTCTGGAGTAACACTTTGAGCGGCGCCCGACAAGTCTAATACAGGGGGTGTATTATCTACTACCTCTACTTGACCAGTCCATGAGAATATATTACCACATAGATCCTCAATCTCAAAATCTATATCGTATGTATCAGCTACGCAGGTCGAGAAATCTAATGGTGTAGGATCGCCACCTACCAAGCTGATCACAAGGTCACCTGGTGCAGTACAAAGATCACTAAAATAATTAGCACCTCCACCGTTATTGAGTATATCTGTGATGTACGCTTGGATATCGGCATCAGTGGTTACATTATCACAGGTAAATACCATCAAGCCTGGTGCGGCATTGTCGAAAGGATCTTGTGTATCTAAAATCTCATAAGTAAAATCCTCATCAATGGTATTACCACAAGCATCCTCAGCAGTCGCCGTAATGGTGATAAGATTATTATCCACACAATCAGTAAAATCTATGGATGGTAGAGGTGTTGCTGTAATTATTAGAGACGCCACATCAGTACAATCATCCATGAAGATGGAATTCTCATTTGGATCCAAATTATCTAAGATATCATCATACCATGTCTGTAACATAGACATAGACTGACCCATGTCACACTCATTACTGGTTGTACTAGGATCACTATCTACAAATGGATCTTCGGTATCTTCTACTTCGTAATCGAAGTCAAACGAAACCGAGTTGCCACATTCATCTTCAACATCAAAGGTTACTGTATACACTTGATTACCACATACAGTAAAGTCCACTACTGGTGGGTTAACTGCGGTGATGGTTAGTGCCGTTGGGTCAGCACAGTTATCATCGAAGACAAAATTACCGTTGAGAGAATTGGCTTCTATATCTGCGATCCAATCATCAATATCGGCTTGCAGATTCATTGTACACTGCTCGCCAGATACATTGGCATCTTCTAAGGAACTGTCATCGTTGTGATCAAATGGATCCGTTGTATCATCTGTATCTAGAAATACAGTGATCGTCACTATACTTCCATCGCAGTCCAAATCGACTTCCACCTCTACAACATCTGTCCCATTACAATCATAAGGGGGTGAAGTAACAATGTTATTAATCTGGTCATAGGTAATATTCCCATTACAGTCTCCAGTAGCTGAGGTCCATGAACTAGCTTGCAAAATAACCTCTATAGCATCCATGAAGTCATCCGCATCGAGGTTATTACACTCCACGGTACCAACAGTAGTATTATCCTGGTCTATAGTCTGGGCGGTAAGAAAATTAGAAGTTAAAAGAAAGATTGTAAGCGGTAAAAATAGCTTTTTGATCATAACTGATGTTTGTCTCTTAATAACAATAGTTCTGTGGTTCGAATCTGCTTTGGACGCTACTATAATACTATAGTTTGCGGACTATCAAGAACAAACAACCACTTACTGTCTGACAAAAGCCATCAGTTGTAATGAAAAAGGGTGGACTGTCAATTTTTCGATAGACAACAGTCATTAGTTGTCTATCGGCTAGGTTCTAAAAATAAGTCACATACTACCTAAATATAGTAACGCTTCCAAATCTGATCTCAGGCTCTCCTTCGATCAGGAGTTCTATCACATAAGTATAGACACCCTGTTCGGCTGGTTCGCTGCCAAAGAATCCGTCCCAAATTAAGAATTCGTTAAAATATTCCAGTGTATTATTCTCAAAATCTCTCACTTTATTGCCCCATCTGTCAAAAACTTGCACAGATGAGATAAATGTTTCTGCACCTTTAACAAATGCGGTCCATTCGTTATCAGGGGGTAATGCTGTCCCTGTAAAATCTACCACATTAGGAATATATACATCATTTACAAAGTTGATATCCAAGGATTTAGAGGCTGTAAGCTCACAAAACCCATCCAATTCTAGTATCACTCGTAACTCGCCTGTATCGACCACATTCTCCAGTAAAATAGGGTCACAAAGCAGGCCTTCGCATATATTATTATCATTGTAAGTCCAGATAATATTTGTGACCCTATCTGGGTCTATATCTTCTAATTCGAGGAAATATTCCTCATCTGAACCTTCAACGACAACGCTTTCACCTTCGATATCTACGGTAGGATCCAGGTCAGAATCCATTACTTCATCCAATACAGAGACCAAACAGCCATTGCCATCACTCACTTCTACAAAGAATGAACCGACATCTACACCTTCGAATATATTATCTGGCTGGACTTCTCCACCATTCAATGAAAATCCGAAATCTGGTGTTCCTCCTAGCACAGAGACAATTACCGTGCCTGAGACATCCTCTCCACATTGTGTACTCAGGGTTTCCAATGTTACTTCTGGTGATGAAGTTAGTTCTACATTGACAGGTACGACTGTCACGCAACCCCCTTCTACAAAGGTATACTCCATCTCAAATATATCTGGCTCTGTAGCGAAGCTAATATCTACTAGTCTATTAATATCGATAAGCGGTCCTGTCCAGTTACCCTCTCCGCCTGCAATTTCTCCTGTTGTCTGTACATCCACATCTAAGGCAAAAGGCGCAAGATCAGCTCCAAAACAAGTATCTACAGGAAATACAGTGATCGTAGGTACCGGGCAAGCCTCGGTCGTACATCTACCTCTGGCAACCTCTCCATTACATCTGGCATTACTAATAGGTTCTACGATCCATTCGAACTCTTGTTCTCCTTCCAAGCCAATAACTGTGGTAGAAGTGCCCGTCACATTCTGTACAAATTCACCATCTATAAATATCTTGTAAGTAGAGACATTATTCATAGGTAGCCAAGATAATTCTAGACCTCCAAAGGTTCCTTGACATGACACCTCGGGCATACCTAGATTTGGCTCCACGGTGACTTCTACAAATTCTACTGTTCCAAGACATCCATCCTCTTCTACAGCAATCCCTAACTGATAGGTGCCCTCCTGGGTAAATGTGATTTCGTATGGTCCTGCATCAGAACCACTCTGCACAACTGCTTCTGACGGAAAGTCTGTGGTGTAAATCACAGAGCCTCCTTGAGACATATAGTTACTTATAATCTCTATACTCTCTCCACTCATACAGATAGAATCATTGCTTAGAATCTCTATCTCTGGACGAGGACTTTCCATATAAGTAAACGATAGAGTAAAGACATCCACACAATTATTATCATCCGTGTAATTTATATCTAAGTCATATTGGGTGACATTAGGCTCTGGAGTAAACATATTATTCGCATCTACAAGTGGTGTATCCCACTCAAAGCGCCCATTGGCGTTAGGATCCATAGAACTAATACTCACATCTAGTAAAAAAGGACCAGTTCTACTATCGTGACAAATCACAGAAGGCACAGCAGAAAAATCCATGTCTACAGGCGGACAGATGAAAGTTCGGCATGTGACCATATCTCTGACGAGGCCACAATCTGGAATAAGCGTTTCTATCACAATATCATAGGTCAATCCCATTTGTAAATTACCTATCGTCGTCTCAGTCATATTTGCAGATGCTTGTGGCAAGCCATCAAGAAAGACCTGATAATCATCAGCGCCTATGTCATCCCACAATACGGTGACTGAGGTATCTTCTTCGTTTCCACATACCAGATTGAGCTCAGGCATTGCCATCACATAGATTTCCTGATTAACGGTTACGCCTTCACATCCGAAGTAGTCTACTCTTAAGCCAACATCATAGGTTCCTGGACCATCAAATGTCAGGGTATATTGTCCAGGTGAGATTTCTGTACCATTAACTCCGGCAGGAAATTCTGATACATAGGCTATCTCGCCAGGTACCAAGCCTGCGAAGTCACCAACCAAAGTCACCTCTGCCATATCACCACATAAGGTGTCCGCACCGATGAGCGAAAGAGCAACTTCTGGTGTCTGCACAAAAGTGAAGTCGACGGTGATAGTTTCTACACAGCCATCATCATCTGAGTATATGCCGTCTATCGAGTAATTGACTTGTAATGGGTCTACTGGTGTAAATTCTCCGCTGGCATTCACGAAAGGTGAATCCCATTCAAACCTACCATCAGCACCTCCAACTCCTGGCTGGACTGTAACATCTAGTGGGAAACCACCCATAGAAGCGACATCCCAACAAATTGGGTCCTGAGGAATATTACTGACAACGTCAGGGTCAATACAGGCAAAGGTCACACAAGAGATAGTATCGGCGATGATACCACAATTGGGATCATTTCCAGAGATGATAAATTCGAATGTTGTATTAGCTAGTAAACCCGTGACTTCAAGCATCTGATTAGAAATACTGTTAGCGATTTCAAGACCATCCTGACTGATAGCGACAGGTACGCCAATATCATTCCAAGCCAGAGTTACTGAATCTTCACCTTGACTGGCGCATCGTGCATCCAACATTGGTGTCTCTTCGACAGTGATGGTTACTTCTTCTCTCGGTCCTTCGCAGCCCTCTAAGCTCGCTACCATACCGATAGTATAATCTCCAGCAGCTGCAAAACCTATGTCAAAAATTCTTCCTGTAGCATTAATTAATGTAGCACCTGGCGGTAATGGATCATCTAGCTGAATAACTACATTGCCGTCTATGTTATTACTTTGTAGTGACACTTGACCATTCTGCAGACAAACTGAATTTAGATTGGCTTCCAAAAATGGCCTAGGCCGAAACAACACTGACACAGGTACATCTATACGTTGGGAGCAACCATTATCCTCACCATATACTGCAGTCAGTACATAATCTCTTATGCTATTATCGTTTGGCGTAAAATTATTGAACTCATCTACCAGTGGTGTATCCCAAGTAAAGTTCCCCATGACGCCTGGTGCACCTGGTTCTATATTAACATTAATTGGGATTGGCAATCCTGCCTCTGGATCATAGCAAATTGGATCCGTAGGCACATTACTGAGATCAACCAATGGCGGTACGCAAGATGTTGTCCGACAGACTATCGTATCGCTAATAGATCCGCAAGTCAAGGTCTCAATATTTATTATAACTTCATAGCCGGTGTCAAGACTAAGGCCATCAATTCTCAGCGAATTATTAAGTGTAGTCACTGGATTATTTCCATTAAGGGTAACCACAGCTTCAAGTCCTAAATCATTCCATTCTAAATTAATGGCTTCTGTTTCTTCATTACCGCATTGCAGGTCTATCTCTGGCCTTGCTGTGGTAGTCACAAATACGGATTCTATCTGAGGTTCGCAATCAGGGATGTTGTCGTAAGCTACAACGAGCTCATAGGTCTGATCCAGATTACCAAAAGTGACTCTTCGAGTGCTGTCTGTCAGCGTTTCTATTTCCAAACCACCTACAACGGTTCGGGAAAATACATTCGGTGCAGGCAGGTCTTCATATCTTGAAAAGGTAAGTATAACTTCATCATCCGCACAGATATCTGTTTTATCTACTCTCGCATTAGGAAGTGCACGTTCCATAACTGTGAAGAAGATAGCATCCATAGTCGTACAGTTATCATCAGGATTGGTATAGGTATATTGGATTGGACAACTACCAATAGGTAATCCTGTAGGATCCCAAGTTGCAGATGTACCATCTGGGGATACAGTAAACCCTTCTTTTACTTGAGTCTGTGATGAAGTTGGCCCCCACTGTCCTGTAGCAGGATTGGCTTCCCCATTGACTACTGCTATCAATTCTACAGTAACAGGTACGTCTCCAAGACAATGTGTTGTTTTATCAGGATTGTGTTGAAAGCTAAACTCTGGCCTTGGACTAGGTCTGCATAGTGATGTTTCAGAGACCATATCACAGGGTGCTGGATTAGTCCCGAATACCTCTACCGAAAATATGGCAAATTGACACGGATCGAAAGTGCCATTTGGCCTAAGAAATCCTGTAACAGTCATCTGCGTAGGACCAGTCATCGTACCAGTGAGGTTGCTTTCGAATTGACTTGTATTTATATCATAAATAAATGCTGGGTCCTCAATCCAATCCAAAACGACATGATCAGGCATACTTGTACACTGAATAGTCGGCTGAGGTGGTGCATCATAGATCATGACTTCGTAGTCCTGAGTATGCTGACATCCATCCTGGTCTGTGGCGATAATTGTGTAGGTTTGTCTTCCTTGACTATTAAATCTGATAGTGAAAGGCTCCTCGTTTGTTGGCTCACCTGACACTACTTCCCCACCATTAAAGTCCCAATCATAACTCGCAATTCGAGAACTAAAAAATGGGGAAATCCTAATGGCACCACCTGTACAGAATGTATCCAAAGGCTCTTCTGGTATTGTCAGTGGGGCACCCAAGTCTATAAATGGACGTTCTATAACGTCACCACATGAATTAGATGCTGTAATAGTAATAATTTCAAATAAGGGATTGAGTGCTGAAATATCTGCAATAAACACAGTATCTCCATTTGCAGAAAACGTGGTTTCGTTCTCAATACTTGCAGGTATAGCCCAAGTATAATCGACACCAGGTTCTCTATCTATCAGAAAGAGTACCACATCCGTTTGCTCATCAGCACATAGAAATGGATCGAAATTAACTCTAGGAGGCCTAGGTGGATCTACCATTTCCGCACTATGAGCACTCATAATATGATCACCTGCAGTTAAACTTTGAGTACAAAGTGCAGTGATTACAATGCAAAGAAGAATTATTAGTCTCATCGATATAATATATACTGTGACACGATATACTGTTGCAACCTGTTAAGATTATCAGTATTGGTGTCGGTTGTAATTAAATCCAAAGAATTAGGCTTACAATCAGGCCTAAAATCTCTTAATTATGCTCTTAAATTTTTTTTGGGTGTTTCTGACTTAGGAATGGTTAGTCATTGTATGCCATTTTTACATGATTGTAAAGTCGACTTGTTGACAAACCAGTATATAATCAGAAAATACTCTAACCTAAAATCAAGGTAGGTCAGATGATAGATATGACAAATGTTTTACAAAAATACAACCAATTTACTATCTAAGTAAGGTTATATGTCCACTATTCACGTCTTCCAAACCATCAACTTGCAATAATTTTGCCATATATACATAAACACCTTGCTCAGCGGGCTTATTTCCAAAACGGCCATCCCATAGAAGTATCTCATTGTTATCCACAGGCCCATCAGATTGGGTTACAAGATTGCCCCATCGATCATATAGATAGAAGGAAAACGCGGTATATTTATTAGAATCTATTCCCATTACCAACTGATTATCAGGTGCTGGAAGTGTGGGTTGGAAAATCGTTGGTATATAAATGGAATTATTCTCCGATGCAGTAGGCGGAGACATATCATCGATAATCATAATCAAAAGGCTATCAATAGCCTGACAACCGTTGACATCAGTAATTTCTAGGATAAGTAAGGTATCCTGAGTTAATTGGATTGTAGGATCTAGACATTGGGTACATGACACTAAGTTAGGATCGGACCAGCTTAGTGTAAGCTCATCATCTAATCCAGAGAGGCTAATAGGAATCGGAAAGCTTTCTCCAGATTCAAGTGTCACATCAGGACCCAGATTTAAAGAAGGTGGTAAGGCATCATTCTCCAGTTGCAGCATAGTATCCAATCTGCATCCATTGCCATCTATAAGAGTCACATCATATAATCCATTGGCCAGCAAATAGTCTGAAGACAAGCCTAAATCCTCATTATTAAAGAGAATCTGAGACAAATCAGAGAAAGGGCCTGTCAACTTAATGGCTGTGCTATCCAGCGACAAGCAACTGCCTGGCTGTGTGGATATATCTATTTGCTGTATGATACTTTGCTCAGATTCCAAGAGGGCTATAAAAGTCCGAGTGCCCGAACATCCATTTCTGTCAGTCAGCATAAAGGTGTAGGTGCCTTGCTCAGTTATCCTAAGATTGGGATCTTGGGAAATAATCTGACCCATACTATCTCTCCAAGCGATCGTATTGGTTGGATCCAATATATTGGGGTCATCATTGGTTATCAATAGCGACCCAGGTCCGCAAGGAATAAGGACATTCTCTTCTGATTGGAATAATGGAATACCATCAGATGTAACAGATACAGGAATATCGAGCAAGTCACATCCTTGCCTCTCAAAGACTGATAAAAAATAGATACCTGTATCAGAGACCATAGGGTTATCACCCGGTAAAACAAGGCCTTCTGGACTAACCCATGTTATAGAGTCTACACTACCTGTGATAGTCGCCTCGAGACTTATCGAGCTGCCACAAGGAATAATTAAATCCGGGATATCTATCATAGGTTGGGTCACCTCACTAAAAACTTCTATTGAGGTAGAGGCCGTGCATAGATTAATATCAGTAACTGTCACGGTATATACACCAGCAATCATGACAGATGGATTGGTGTTCCCATCTGGCAGCATCTCTGGTCCATCCCAGGAAAATGTTGGATCAGCAACATTGGTCGTCAAATCAATGACAACCGGTGTGCCATTACACCCAAGTGTGTCAGCTACTGAGGCGGAAATATTAATTTCTTGAGTATTGTCTACAACTGTAATGGTATCTTCACGTATACAACTACCTGCCATTATCTCGATCGTGTATAATCCTGGGTCAGACACATTGATCAGATTTCCAATCTGATCCACAACCGAACCAGGTGGTCCATTAATATCTGCAATAGAAAGAGAAATTGGTCCGACTGTCACATCAAAAGAATCTCTCAAACTAATATTCAGTGAATCTCCAAAACAAAGTGGTGGATCTTGTTCCAAGAACAGAAAAAAAGTGTCTACCGCATTCAAAACAATAGAATCCATATCGGAGCATCCTCTGTCATTTAGTTCTAAAAAATAAGTGCCTCCTGCATCCACCGTTGCGACAGAGCCAAGCCCATTAGTGATATTACCATCATTGGTTGTCCACTCGAATTGCGTTTGCAGACTCGCAATGCTTTGGCTTCCATCTAAAAATTGTCTTTGTCCGCAAACAACTGGGTTTCCATTATTTGATATAATTGCATCTAATCTAACCACTTCGATTTCTAATTGAATTAGTGTATCACACATCATGGCAGAAGATGGGAAGAAAGTTGTATCTATCGCTTCGGTAAATATATTATTGTCTATTATCAATGTATCTCCTTCACAGAGTGCCACCTCCATATCTTCTATATGGATAGCATCTATATATCTGATAGCTAGGTTGTTATCAGATACATCAAGACAGAGACTCATATCTAATATAGCTTGCAAATCAGTCAACGTCGTAATCGCATCCACTGTCGGCAAATTTTCATCTGTAGTTGTCACGACTTGGATATCAAGCGGACCTTCTGGTAAGGCTTGAATGGCTTCCCATGACTGAAGCACACTAATAGTTCCTGTCCCATCATCTACAAGATATCTGACCTCAGTCCCCATTGTAGGCAACGTGCCAAAGACAGACATGGAGTCGAGCTGCGATAACTGGTCAGCACCTTCACAAAAAATAATCTGAGGTGTAGAAAAATTTCCAGCATCGACTAGACATTGGAAACAGCTAGCAATGCCTTCACAGAAAAATATTTCAATAAATATCAGGACACCCGAATTAGTACCTTGATTGACAATATTTAGTCTCCAATCCCCATTTGCACTACCTATATTAAAATCTTCCAAGCACCCTGAATGGGGATGATAAGTGCCAGTATAATTGGTTAAAAATTCCCATCGTTGGTTATTATTCCAGATAGGTTCTATCCCAGGATCTGGAGATGTAGGCAAATCACATTCTACAAAATTGATATTCCAATTGACCCTCGGAGACAAGGCTCCATTGATTATACCTGGACCAATAAGTGGTACGACCTGACCTGATGGCGATATCAACTCAAATCTTAAATTCTCTTGCCGACCATGTTCCCATTCGATATTAATCGCACATATACCTTGATCACCAGCCAGATCATCTGGACTAAGCCCTGATACATTAATTATAAGATCCATATCAGATTGCGGAGATATAGTTACAGGACTGGATAGGAAGCACTGCCCTATCATCGCTGAAGGAAGTATAAAGAATAATATGGCTATGATCTTGTCCGTCATATATAGATCGGCCTAATTGTCCAAAACAATAAAACGGCAATAAGGCTTGAGATGTTTCTCCATTAAGTAATTAGATTCTTCAGCTGATCTACTCAAGAATATGCAACTCAATCACTTTCATATACTTAATAAAAATAAAAATTGGCAGCAACTCTGGTATTGAGCTGCTGCCATGTATCATTGGTTAACTTAAGGCAAGTTCAATTAATCTATCTTAAAAGAGTAATGTCACCTGCAAAGATGTCAGTCTCTGGCATACCATCAAAGGCGCTATATCTTACTTTGATAAAATAGACATATACGCCTTGATTGAGCAAGCCACCTGTATTACCCCATCTACCGTTCCAGCCTACAGAAGGATCATTTGGTAGGACTTCCGTCGGAATAGAGTAGACAAGTTGACCCCATCTATCGTAGATACGCATTTCTTCTACCGCTTCCACAAATCTGTCGGTTTGTACAAAGAATGTTTGATCGGCTGTATTATCTGCACTTGTACTGAATACTGTCGGTATAAAAACATCTCTGACTAATTGTTCTCTTAGTATAACACAGTCTGTTGCTTCACAACCATCAGCATTGACTATAGTGACACAATATTCATTAAAAATTTCAGGATCTACTTCTATTTGACCACAGAGAGAAAGTGGGCCTGAACAAAGTTCTTCTCCAGAATCAGCATCTACCCAAGTTACAGATACTATCGTCGCTGGATCTATGTTTGCAGATATTGCTGCATTGAGGATATAAAGTGAATCTCCTAGTTCTACTTCTCTGTCTTCTCCAGAATCTACATCCAGCACTTCTGGTTCTGGTATCACAAAATCAAGCATGATCTCACACCCATTATCATCTGTAACAACAATTGTGTGAGGACCTGTAGGCAGATTTCCAAACATATCAGACTCTTGAAATTCTCCTCCATCCAAGGAGAATAAAACAACACCTGCACCATTAGTTGTGGTCACGACTGCTTGACCAAAATCACTAGGACAGTTTGGTTCTGAGATATCTACTCCAGCAGTCAATCCTCCATCGGAAGTCACTACAACCATATCCTGAGCAGTACACCCATCTATATCAGTGACGACAAGTGTATATGTTCCTGCTTGACTGACCATAATCACAGGTTGGTCATCTACAGTCAGAGATCCCCCATCAGTTGCTGTCCATTGGTAGTTAAAGTCTCCACCCACTGAGGTACCTGATCCTCCTAATTCTACACTTGCATTGCATGTAATGACACCACCATCTCCCGCATCTGCTACTGGATTAAACAGCAGATTGACTGTTACAACTTCTTCATCTGCAGGGCATGACCCCGCTTCAGGAGCCGTATACATAAATTCGTAGACACCACTTCTTTGACCTAATGTATTAAAGGTTCCAGCTATATCATCAAAACCTGTTTGGTTAGGGTTTGTACTCGCCTCTGTCCATACACCACCTAGAGATGCACCACTCAACTGTCCAAATAAATCAACTACAACTTCTTCTCCAGAACACAATTCTACCGGCGTCGCTGTACCTGCAGACTGAGGTATAGATATCTCTACCGAAACCATCCCAAGATCACATAACGGATCGAACACACCAGAAGGCGTAAATAAGAGGTCGATGATGCCATCTAAATCTCCAGTTTCCAATATCTCATTTTGTAAGTCTATGCTTGTACCTCCCTGCGATGCAGTCCAAGTACCATCTGATGTCAGCCCACCTTCTAGTGTTGTCAAATCCAATGATTCTCCTTGACAAAGAGGGTCTGGAGATGCTATATCCACATTTGGACAACTACAATCTCTCACTACGATTGTAGATCTTTCGATAACCGGATCACATAAGCCATTATCATCTTCAGCAGTGAATGTAAAGCTGTACGAAGTGTTGAGAGGGAGGCCATCAAAACATATATTGGTTATATCACTATCATCACCTCCATCGGCTAGGTAAAAAGGATCTACTGTCCATGTTCCTGTTCCTCCAGAAATGGTTACAAAATCGTTCAAATTGATACAATGCGAACCATCGTTCTGAACGACGTTACATGGACTAATGAGGGCTTCCACTGATACGTCAACTGCTTGAATAACGTTAATGACTATATTAAGATTTCGCACTGTACAACCCATTGGCACATTATCCAATCTATACTGATACTCATATGGCCCTGTCACATAATTGGTGAGGTTAACCATTGATCCATTAAGATTAGGCGGAGACGAACCAGATACGATGAACCACTCTCCATCAGGAAGGCTACCAATATTTGTGATAAATTGGTCTAAGTCGATATTGCCATCTGTGTTGCAGAAGTCATCGGGAGTTGTAAACAAGAACATTGGGCATCCGCAGGCTCTGACATCTATCGCCAACGGTATGTCTACCTGTTCGCATGGTGTTAAGGCATTATCCGTAGTAAATACAACTTCGTAAACATCTGGTGGTACGCCAGTAAAGTCTATAACATTCTCGTTGTCATCAAAGACTCCAGGAAATGATGCACTTACAGACCAATCACCAGATCCGCTCGCCAACAAAGTATCAAGATCTACCATAAATGGAAGGTTATCCATTTCTTCTGCATTACAGACACTAATCGATGCTGTTGTCAAACTTACCTCTGGCTCATCGTTAATGGTTATGTCCTGTGAGACTGTATTTATCAAATCACATCCTGTAATTGGCGTAATCAGTGAATAGCTTACGGTATATGTACCTGGAGGCAGGCCATCTGATTCAAATCGATCTCCAATAAGTGAACTAGTAGGTACTGGCATACCACTAGGATCATTAACTGACCATTGGCCCTGTTCTCCTCCAGGATTAACTAGAAATCCATTCAAATTAATAGTCGTTCCTGTAATACAAAGATCATCTAAAGGCATAATAGATATATCCGGACAGTTACAATCTATTACACGTATTGTCGTCATTAATTGTAATGGCATGCAAAGAGAACCAGCTTCCACGTCTAACGTATACTCATATATGTAATCTCCTAAATCAATACCAGCAAAATCAACCATGGTGCCATTGACAGCAGGTCCTGCTCCACTATGAGACCAGGTTCCAGAATTATCTCCAGCAGTAATTAGTGTATTCAAGTCTAATCCGGTAGGCTCACCAGTTGCATTCGAATTACATCGACTAACAGAATTTTGATCCAATTCTGCAAATGGTTGTCGGAAAACCTCAAAAGTAACCGGCATTGATTGCGAAGCACAAGGTGAAGGCGGTGCTGTATCTAAGATATATATCAAAGTAAAAAGGCCTTCTCCTGTAGATGCTGTAACTAAAATCTCATCATCAGAAAAATCTATTTCTCCTGCTCTATCTATTATCCATCGACCTGGTTCTGTTGTAAATTGAATTTGAGTCAAGTCAAAAGCCATATTATTATCTGATGCACAATAATCCGATATGCTACCTACGGCCACACTAGGGCAACCGCAGTTATTGACAATGAGTTGAAATGGAACTGTTTCGTTAGGACACGGATCTGTAGCATTTGTTGTGACAAATGAAAAATCATAGGTCCCAGCAGGTAGTCCAACGACGGAAAAGTCATTAGAATTCGCACTGATATTATTGTCGTTATTATCTCTCCAGAATCCTTGGATACCAGAATCCACCAGAGCATCAAGATTAATACTCGTAGGGTCAGTTCCTCCACTATCATTGCAGAGTGTTGCTGATACATCGGTTAAGACATTAGGCAATCTGCTAATTTCTACAACTTCTACAGTGGTAGCACCAGTACATCCTGAAATATCTGTGACCGTAAGGGAATAAATTCCTGGCACAGAAACATCTATAGTCTGACCTCCACCTGATATCTGCATGTCATTAGGATCTCTCCACAAATACATATCAAAGGCACCAGCACTTATGGTAGTCATATCACCTTCGCAGAAACTAGGTGCAGTAGCCACTGGTGTTAATTCTGAGGCAGGTGACACTTCAAAGTTCGCAGAATTCATACAATTATTTGCGTCCGTCACATTGACTGTATAAGTAGTCGGTGTTGTTGGTGATACTGTAATGCTTTGAGACATTGAGCCATCCGACCAATCAAAATCAAATGGGCTCATTCCTCCTGTGATATTGGCTATAAGATCAGTAGTCCCACCATTGCAGACAGTACTTGATCCTGATACATCTACCTCAGGGATAGAATTGACCACAACCTCATGTGATTCAATTACCTCACAACCATTAAAGTCAGTACCTACAAAGGTGTATGTCGTACTAGAAGAGGGTGTATCTGTAATAATTGCAGACGTAAAAGTCATGGTACCAGCAGTCCACACAAAACTCGTAAATGCTGTTGGATTATTGAGTGTCAAAGTAACTGTCTGGCCAGCACATAAACTTGGTGGAGATACGAACACATCTGGTGTAGGCTGAGGAGGAAGAATTAGAGGGACGGAAGACATACAGCCTCCTACAGAAGCGCCTCTTAATTCGAATAAACCACTGAAGTCTGAGACAGTGACACCAAGAGAATCTGTTTGGAGCGGCCCGATTAAGGTATCTATGATATTCGGATTAACTGTTGTGTCTATCTGTACGATATGCATGTTTGTCGCCATGACATTCGCATTTGTATTTTGTCCAATAAGGGAAATCTCATTGCCATTACATTGACCAGAAGTCAAAGTAAGTGCTGGGCCATTATCTACTAAAATTTGAAATGTAGTATCATACACACATGACAATTCATCAGTGACAATCACAGACATGTTATAGGCACCAGGCGTAGACAACTCATCCATAACGACGATGCAAGTATCTCCATCCTGTACGTCAAAATCCAATCCTACAGGAGGATCTACTATCCATTCGTAGTCCAATTGGAAAACTGGTGTCTCATGTCGGACGCAATATTCCGGATTGTCAGGTCCATCTCCTATGCATACACTAGGTGGTCCTGCAATATCTAAATTAAGCTGTTGCGAGGTTTCATATCGAAAATCCAGATCTAAGGTACATCCATTATCATCGGTTACAATAACTGATACCCTCTGCTCTCCTGGTGGTAAAAATTGTTCGTGAGGTAAATTAATACACTCAGTTGTCGCTCCAGTGTCCCACTGATAAGTGTATGGTGGTGTACCACACATATTCTCTGTACCTAATTTTAAATTTTCGCCAGGGCAAAATAATTCGCCAATATCTTGATTAAAATTAATTTCTAATTCTGGAAAGACAGTAACCACTACTTCAATCGAAGGGCCTCTACAACCGGTTTCAGCGTCCAACGCATAAATTTCATAGATGGCGTCTTGAATGGAACATGAGGTATTTTCAAGGTCGTCTTCTATAAACCCAAAATCTCCTATACTTCCTTCAGTCATTCCATCTATTTCCGTACTACTATCTTCTGATATGCTGACCATTATCTCTGCATCACGACCATCGCATATTTCTAACGGTATACTCAGCATATCTCCTGAGCATATCTGTAACTCTACTTCATCACAGACCTCAGGTAAGCCATCACATGCTACTTCATAATTTTCTATGGCCGGTGCATCTTCACTACAGGCATTATTGACCCAACAACCTGTCATTCCATCTGCCATTGTAAATATATGCACCTTCATATACTCAGGATCCATGCATTGATTTAAATCTATATCATCTCTAACCTGTAAGAAAAATGTAATTTCAAATGTCATAACAGAACCACAGCCTTGCGGTATTCCCCACTGAGTATTTGGGTTACCTGTATTAGCACATCCAGCGCCACCATCTGAGATGGAATACCAACCTTGAGGAATAGCATTTCCTATTTGTAATGGTTGTCCACCATCAAAAACAAGTTCATTTCCTCCATGAGGACTAGGTTGTAAGCCTAACCGTGCACTATTGACTTGAGAGTCTACTTCTCCTTCAGCAAAATATTCCCAGCCTCCTGCTGGTGTTTGTGATTCAATACTGCAAGCATCCAAATCCCAACCTGGGCCAAGAGAAGGAATTATCCCTTGCAACCACTGACAATTATTACCCATACCAAGCGGATCAGAAGTAAAGGATACAATATAGTCAAACTGAACTTTTTCTCCAGCACAGAAAGGCCCTTCAGGTGGGCCATCATTACTTGGTCTTGAAGACACAAGTGTTCCCACAGCACATTGTGCAGAAGCCACACTTGTGGACACGCAAAACTCAAAATTTCCAGGGACACCTGATCCTGACGCATTTGATACTTCTATAAAATACTCCACATTACCATTAACAGCTAAGGTAAACTCATCTCCTGGTGTACAACCAAGTAAGACACCTTGCTGACCTGTACCTGAACAGTCGCCTTGTAAAACTTGAACGACAGGCTCAAAACTTCCACCACCATCTACTGTGATGGTCATTTCAGAGGCATCTACATCTGTAAAAACTGAAAACCAAAAACCTTGTTCTCCACAATCGCTATCGCAGAAATAGAGATTACAAGTATTGGCACATTCGTCACCGCCTCCAGTGGTAGGGCTCAAAGCCATAGCGTCATCGCAGTTCTCATGTTCGACTGGGCATAGTTGCATATCAACCAAAGCCATTAACTCAATCTCTCCGCAATCAGCAACATCAGACATCACTCGGACAAATCTTTGACCTGATCCACAGGTAGGGAAAGCCTGATCTGTAAAATCTCCAGTAGCACTGAATAATAAGGTAGAGCAGTCACTATCGAAGACATCAATTTGCAATGATGGCCCTATAGAAATATTAGTTGCTGATAGCAATCTAGCACCACCTTCTTCACTTAACACATACCAAATCTCACCATTTGGAGAGCAGCAGTTCGTATATATTTCAGGTGAAGGAACAAGATCTTCTGTCGCATCATTACAAGTTGTATTATCAGGAAGTGGTGGTGTTTCCACAGTAAAAGAGCCACTATTGTCCATCAGTACCCAGTATGATTCTGTAGCATCCGCTGTTATTGTCAGTGGACTATCATTGCAATCTCCCAGAGAAGATAAGCTCGTGCAATCTGCACCTATAAAAAGTTCGAAATCTCCAGTTATGGTAAACTGAGGGAGTGAAGCATCAGTATTAAAAGTATACCAGATACCTGGTACTCCATCCATACAATCACCAGGTGTTGCCTCACTGTCAGGACAAGCATCACCGGCAGGATTCCCATTCTCAATGTCACCACAAGCAAGAGTACCTGAGCCTAGTGCCAATGCGTTGGAGCACACATCTTCTGGTGGCCCTGTCATCATTTGCGTCTCTTCGATATCGAATGTCCCAGGCAAATCACTTGATACTTCAACTAAATAGTCTCCTGCGGCTAGACAAGTCGCTTCGACAACATCATTACAAGCACCAGACGTAGATACTTCCAGACCTCCACAGGCGTCATAGATATTAATTTCTGGATTGGATATAGTCCCCCCTGTAATCTCGACTATTAGCGTAGTTCCATCAGAACCAACGCTAACTTCATACCACACAGAATGGTCCCCACCGCAAGATCCTGTTGGCGCAGAAGCACAACCATTATTCTGACCACTAAGTGTACCACTAAGAGGGTCTCCAGGGCAATCTTCGTTAGAAGGAGCTGTAAAAGGATTCAAGTCAAAAGACTCCCCGTCTTCTACAGCAATGAAATAGATTAAATTAGGATCAATAAGCCAATTGATTACACCACCACACTCGATTTCTGATAATGAATTACAGTCAGTACCTTCAAATAGGACAGCAGTACCACCACCGTCAAACTCAAACATTAAAACATCTGAAGTAAATTGGTAGGAGAACCATACTACGTCTGCACCACTAAGGCAGCCAGTTAATTCCGGATCGGGAATTCCATCTCCTGCAACACCAGTCTCATTAATACTAGATGAGCAATCTTCTACCATCGTATTGGCTTCTGCATCTGCGCAGGTTAATTCTTGTCCTATTAGTGGAGTATTAAGCAGTAGAAAAGTTCCAATAATTAGAGTGTAAAATACTTTCATAGAGTTTCTGATTTATTGTTGCTAAACAGAATAATAGTTGTAGATAACACATACACTATTATTACAAAAACTAGCAATTCACTAAAATATAGAATTAATGTTTTTTATTGAAGTATGAAAGAATAGTTCTCACTTCTTAGGTGCTAATGGGTAATTGCCTAAAAATGTATTATTGATTATCAATTGATTATACATTGAATAATATTACCATATATAGTCGTGTCAGATCTAACCTATATATTGTTGTGAAAAACTAACTACCATACAATGAAAGTGAAGACGATCACGTCTTATGATAAATAAGTCAATTTTCGGAGCTAGATATTATGAGATTGTACACTTAATGCCTAATTGTAATATATTGTGGATGGAAATCGGTTGTTTTTAATAAGCAGTTTTCTTCTGATTTAACTACTATAAAAATTAAGATATGGAAAGGAAGCATATAATTATATTTCTATTAGGACTATTCATGCTCAGTTATGTGAATGACAGTTTTTCGCAGAGACGATCATCAAGAAGTAGAACTACAGACAGAGATCGTGACAGAGGCACAGAGAATACAAGTTCATTTAAGGATAACCTGGCCTATGATTTATTTGTTGGAACCTTAGGTTTTAATGGTGGTTTTTCCGCCTCAGCAAAGGGGGGTGTAGGATATAAGCCAGTTGACATAGTCACTGTAGGAGGCGGTGCAAAATTTCTTTACCAATTTGTCAATAGATTTGGAACTGATGATTTTAGTTCATTCAGCTATGCTCTTTTCCCATATGCAAGAGTCAAGCTTGGCGAATCCTTCTATCTAAAGGGAGAATACAACTTTTTTTCCTTTGATACAGGATTTCCAAATGCAGATAGAATCAATTTCACCTTCCCTATGGTTGGGGGTGGATACTTACAAGGATTTGGACAGTGGAGATTTGGATTTGAGGTGTTGTTATTAGTGAATGACAGAGTTATAGATAATCCGTTCTTTGCAGGTGTTGAGGCCAGTGACTTATACACGCTTATAGAATATAACATATCATTTTTGTATAATTTCTAGTACCAAAAATGTGTCATCAAAAAAGCCTTCAAGAAAAATATCTTGAAGGCTTTTTAATTATCACCAGGTTCAATCCATCAAAACATGACACTTGCACTAAGAAGAAAGTTAGTTCCTGCTTGAGGATAGAGATAATTCTCTGTAATCAATCCACCGAAGATATAACTATAGGTATACCCGTTAGATGCATATCTGGTATTGAATATATTATTGACCAGTAATTTAAATTCAATTTCTTGAACCAACTCTGTTTCTATCTTATATCGTAAATGAAAGTCGTTCACGAAATAAGGGTCCAATGATCTATTTTCATTACTTGTGTTATCTAGAAACTGTCGTCCTACATATTTGGATAACAAACTCGCATCAAAATTTGGGAGGATGTGATATGTAAATTTACTTCCGGCAATGACAGAAGGAGAAAAGGCAATGTCGGTATCTGTAAACAAAGTCTCTTGAACACCACCATTGTCAAAATCTGCTATCTTCTCTACAAACTCTGAGATCCTGTTTCTACTGAAGGTTACATTTGGCTCCCAAGTCAATAGTTCTGCCAATAAAAGACTTCCAGACAGTTCTACACCAAATCGCACAGAGTTATCGACATTGGTTCTCACCGGGGCACCTACATCATTAACCGCGCCTGTAAGTACTAACTGATCATTATATAACATGTAGTAAAAATTAGCTTCAAAGGTATGATCTGGTTTCTCAGCTCGGTATCCAAATTCAAAATCGTGTAACTGCTCCGCCTCGGGCACAGTAGTCCCTATAGCATCCAGAAAATCAGATCTGACTGGCTCTCTCTGTGCTGCAGCGTATGAGGCATACAATTTACTATGTGGCGTAAGATCAAAGCTTAATCCAACTTTGGGATTGACAAAGGTGTAACTGGTATCTATACCCGAATCTCTACCAGCAATCAGTGACTGATCACTATCTAATCCTGCTGTCTTGTAACTGATGCTACGAAATTGAAGGTCTCCAAAAACAGATAGTTTAGGCAATAATTGATAATCTGCTTTCATGTAACTATTAAATTCGTTCTTGGTAGCATCACTTCTATAATATTCTGGCTCCTCAGGCAAAATGGCCTCTTCTATATTGATAACGTTACCAAAATGGTCTCCTAAGTAAGAGTTGTATGCTGCACCCAAGATAAGTGCTAAGTCATTATTTGGCTTATACTCTATATTAGCAATAGCCCCAAAGAAATCATTGTCTAACCACCTTCTCCATACCAAGTCACTGACGACACCTTGGAGTGATGCTTCAGCAGGAAATATATTCCCTACATCTTCCTGGAATCTAAATTGCTCGAAAAAGCCTTTTCCCTTTGTATAATGACCCGTTAAGTTCAATTTGACAAGTTCACTCAACTGCGAATTGACAAATAATTGAAGATGAGTCTGTCGATAACTATCTACTTGATTTTCATAAGTGTACGCATTGAATGATTCATTTGAACTAAACAAATTGATACTATCTTGAACGGTATTATAATCCCCATTTGAGTTGTTCAAAAAGTGAATTAAAAGTGCTTCTTCATCTCCATTAAATCTGGCTTCAGGCACACCATTCCAAGCTTGGTAAGTTCTCTCATTTCCAGAGAAAGCATTTATTTTTATAGAGGTCTTTTCAGTAACACTAGCAGCAGATAGATACCACGAGTCTAAATCCGAGGTAGCTCTATCTATAAATCCATCAGAATTAATTCGAGAATAACGTCCTTCTATGTTAAACTGATTATTCATCAGACCTGTATTGACGGTTACACTTTGTTTCTGTGTACCAAATGATCCTACTGTGAAGTCTCCTCTTACGAATGGATTCTGACTTATATAATTAGTATTGAGGCTGACTGAGCCTCCAAAAGCACCACTCCCATTTGTAGAAGGTCCTACTCCTCTTTGAATCTGGATTCTATCTACGGAAGATCCGAAGTCTGGCAAGTCTACCCAAAACACGCCATGACTCTCAGAATCATTGAGCGGTATGCCGTTAATGGTGACATTGACTCTTGTTGCATCAGAACCTCGTATACGCATACCAGTATATCCTATACCTGCACCAGCATCAGATGTAATAACCATAGATGGCGCATGTTCTAACAAAAAAGGAACATCCTGTGCCATATTCTTAAACTGGATACTTTCTCTATCCATTTCAGTATAGGCATATGGAGACCTTTTGTCTAACTTATTGGCTACAACTTCTATGTTCTCTAATTGGAAAAGACTTTGTTGCATATTGATATCCAACAATTCATTTTGCTCTAAGATCAATGAATAAGTCTCGTCACCATATCCAAGGTATGTAACCTTGACCGTGACATCACCAGCAGGGACATTCTCTAACAAATATCTTCCTGCATAATCAGTAACAGTGGCCAGAGATTCAGAGCCAACTACAAAAACCGAAGCGCCTTGCAATTTCTCACCATTGGCATTCTTGACTTTGCCAAGAATAGAATACTGAGCTTGGCACAGCATACATGTAAATAATAATGAAGTAAAAATGATTGCTTGTCTTTTAATCATAATTTTCAAACCTAATCAATTAAAAAAACTAAGCGAGGTCGAGATAGCCAATACACTCCTATTGCCTTAGTGACTCCCTTCTCAGCATTACCTGAGCAGGTTCTATGGGTATAATCTCAGCACATTTCTATTATAGAAAAAGCACCCCTCTTAAAAAATCAGTGCAAAGATAATCAATTGAATCAGTTAGAAGTGTCTTGTAGAAAATAAAATCAACAGTCGATAAAGACATAAATTTAAAGATATGGAATTATGCTATCGAAAAGTAATGCAATACATTTTGAAGCCGACTGTCACCTACTCCATTTATGATATGATATGGCGCATCGTACCTCTCCAACAACGTTATAAAACTGTCAAATAATTCAACACGTCTGTCAGCGTCTTCTCTTAGTCCATCATCAATCCAAGGTGTATCTGGGTACATTAAAAATATATAATCGAAAGGCTCCAAATTTTCAAGAGCTGTCTGTATCACAATAGGCACCTGACCGTATTTGTCCATAGCCCAAATGGACAGATTATACATGTATGTATCCAAAATTAATGGACTACCCTTTGGATGACTATTGACAATACGTTGATGCTCTTCGGCTATAGTGATAATGGAGTCAAGTGTATACCCTGGACCATTTTCCTGCAAGTAAGTTCTGGCGAATTCTGGAATAATAAGGACATCTAGTTCTTGACTTAATTCAGATGCAATGGTTGACTTACCTGAACTCTCAGGACCAGTGATGAGGATTCTCATTCTGAACTATTTGCGGTTGTATCATTCAAACTACTCTGATAACTATGACGCCATTGAATGTATCCCGCGACAGAAAAGAGAAAGAAGATCACCATCAAACCACTGTAAATTTTTAAGCCTCTATCCAAGTACAGCCACACTGAAAAAAGGTTAATAAATATCCAAAACAACCATGAGGACAATACTTTGTGTGCTTCCATATAACTAGCAATTAAGCTGAAGATAGTAGACGTCGCATCAGCAAATGGTCGAGGAGAATCCGTGGCTTTATTGAGTACAAAACCAAGTAAAACTGAGAAGAGAATCCCAATAGAAATAGATGTAATGAAATACCAGCCTTTTTTGATTTGTACCGTAAAATCTCTGTCCCGATTCTTTTGCCAAACATACCATCCATAAATACCGATCAAAACGTAATAGAAATACAAGATGGACTCTGCATATAATTTAGAACAATAGAACAGATATATACTACTCAAGCTGGAGATAATCCCAACAGGCCAGGCCCATATCTTTTGGTAAATCATTAAAATGATAAACCCAAGTCCTGTAATAACCGAAAAAATCTCAAGCAGCAGCAAAAACTCCATCAAAAGCTAAATTAATCAATGAATACTACAAGATTAGAATAGAAATAAGAATATTCTAGGTAGCTCAATATTGTATGAATCTTGAGTTTCAAATAAACATATATTTGCAATCAGTGCACGACATTGAACCATATCATAAATGGCGACAGTATTATATCTCCGCCGAGGATAAAAAATCTCAATTCTATGGGACTGTCCATAGTGAATTCACCTTTTCCAACAAGGTGTACAATTACTTTATCCATCCGCAGTGGGATTCAATAGGAAGCCAAACTTTATATGTCAAAAATATCTATACTGACTATGATGAGGGCTATGCCATGATAGAACTTATAGGAGAATGGAATGATTGTCTAAATAATGACATCATGTACCTCAAAAGGAAACTTGTGGATAACCTTATGGCAAAGGGCATCTATAAGTACATTATCCTCTGTGATAACGTCCTTGAGTATCACGGTTCAGACGACAGCTATTATGAGGAATGGTGGGATGATGTCAAAGAAGATGATGGGCTGATTGTACTGATCAACCTACGTGAGCATATATTGAAAGAAATGGAGTCTCTTCGAATTCAACAATATGCGCATATTGGAGAGCATCTCAATGAGATCAATTGGCGTAAGGCTCAACCAAAGTTAGCTATACAAGAGATAGAATTACGAGTCAGACAAGCACAGAAGCAACTTATATAATGTGCCCATATATCCTCATACAGTATTAAATCTTCATCCGAATGACTGAAGAAAAAAAACACTTTTCTGGTTTTGTGAATATAATAGGTAAACCCAATGTGGGTAAGTCAACCTTACTCAATGCTTTTATGGGTGAGAAAATGGCAATTATATCATCCAAACCTCAAACGACGAGACATCGGTACAAGGGCATCATAAGTGGAGAAGATTTCCAAATAGTATTCTCTGATACACCTGGCCTTATCTCTGATCCCAACTACAAATTGCAGGAAGCGATGAATGATAGTGCCATGTCCATATTTGAGGATTCGGATGTGGTACTCTTCATGATAGACCCCTACAATGAATATTCTGGAGAAGAAAAAGTTATTCGAAAACTAACCAGCACCAAGGCACCTAAATTTCTAATAATAAATAAAGTAGACACCTCTGATCCAGATATACTCAAAGCGCTGGAAAAGAAGTGGCGGGAAATAATCGATTTTGACGAAGTCCATCATATAAGTGCCCTTATGGCATTAGGTGTTCCTCATCTGCTCTCAAGCATTAAAAGTCGATTACCAGAAGGTCCAGCATACTATTCCAAAGATGATATCTCTGATAAATCTGTCAGGTTTTTTATATCAGAAATCATCCGAGAAAAGATTCTACACAACTACAAGCAAGAAATCCCTTACTCTGTAGAAATACATGTAGAATCCTATAAGGAATCCCAAAAGCATGGTAAACCATTTGTACATATTAGTGCGATTATCTACGTCATGAGAAACACCCAAAAGGGTATTATTATTGGGCACAAGGGAGCGGGTATTAAAAAGTTAGGTATCGATTCTAGGAAGGATATCGAAAAATTTGTAGGATCGAGATGTCATCTAGAACTTTACGTAAAAGTAAAAGATAAGTGGAGAGATGATGATAGGATGCTTAAGAGTTTTGGATATTTGTAGTATTCAGGTATTAACGCAATTAATTTTTTAGAAAAACAAATCACTTGGCACAAGTACTAGCAATTGTAGGCAGACCAAATGTGGGAAAATCCACCCTATTCAACAGGCTTATTGGCCAAAAGAAAGCCATCACCGACAACATAAGTGGCGTCACGAGAGATCGGATATATGGGACCAGTGAATGGAATGGGAAGCAGTTTACTGTAATAGACACTGGTGGGTTTGTCCAGAATAGTGATGATGTTTTTGAGAAAGCCATACGAGAGCAGGTGCATATTGCTATAGAAGAAGCCGCTGCTATCATCTTTATGGTAGATGTAACAACAGGGGTTACAGATTTGGATGAGCAGATGGCCAATATCTTAAGACGTCAACCCAAGAAAGTGTTCGTTGCTGTCAATAAAGTGGACAATAATAGCAGAGCATTGATGGCCAATGAATTTTGGAGTTTGGGATTTGACAACACCTTTTTCTTATCATCTATGAGTGGATCTGGATCAGGAGAATTACTTGATGCCATTACAGAGTCCTTAGATGATACACCTGAAGACCCTGACGACCATACACCTAGGATAGCCATAGTTGGTCAACCAAATGTGGGTAAATCTTCATTGACAAATGCCTTACTTGGTGAGGATCGTAATATTGTAACGGATATTGCCGGCACCACTAGGGATAGTGTCAATTCTTACTATAACAAATTTGGTAAGACATTCTATTTGATGGATACTGCAGGCATTCGAAAGAAAAATAAGGTTAAAGAAAATTTGGAGTTCTACTCTGTGCTAAGAGCCATCAAAGCCATGGAAGACTCTGATGTGGTTTTGTTGGTGCTGGACGCCACGACTGGCATAGAGAGCCAAGACTTAGCCATTTTTACCCTTGCCGTCAAAAGACACAAAGGCATAGTCATTCTTGTAAACAAATGGGATCTTATTACAGATAAAGAAACCAACACCGCTAGAGATTTGGAAGAAAAGTTGAAAGCGAAACTTGCGCCATTCAATGACGTTCCTATCTTATTTATTAGTGCATTGGAAAAGCAAAGAATTCATAGAGCATTGGATGTGGCCTTAGAGGTATTTAATAATCGGTCTCAAAAAATTAAGACCTCAGAGCTCAATGAAATTATGTTGGAAGAAATAGAACGTAAACCTCCAGCAGCTGCCAGAGGAAGATTGATAAAGATTAAATACATAACTCAACTTCCTTTACGGTATCCTGCTTTTGCTTTCTTTTGCAACCATCCAGATCAGATAAGAGAGAATTATGCTCGATTCTTGGAGAACAGGATGAGGCATAATTTTAAATTTACCGGCGCACCCATGACTATCTTTTTCAGATCTAAATAATTAACAAGAAGAATATTTTCGATGAGTATCACTAAGACCCCTTTCAAAGGACTATACCTATTTGAGCCAAGAATATTTGAGGATGAGAGAGGTTACTTCTTTGAGTCATATAGTGAGAAGCTGTGGAAGGAGGCTGGCGTCCATCATGAATTTGTTCAGGACAATGAATCTAAGTCTCAGTACGGCACTCTTAGAGGATTGCATTACCAATTACCACAGTTTGGGCAGGATAAATTAATAAGAGTGACTCAAGGAAAGGTTCTCGATATCGTAGTAGATATCCGACCAGATGAGCCAACTTATGGACAGAGTTTCTCAGTAGAGCTCAGTCAGGAAAATAAAAAACAGATGCTAATACCTCAAGGCTTTGCCCATGGCTTTGTGACTTTGAGTGAAGTAGCTGTCTTTAATTATAAATGCACAAATTTCTATAGCAAGGATCATGAGGGGCATGTCAATCCCCTAGATAATGCATTGGCTTTAGATTGGGGTATACCTAAGGAGGACATGATATTTTCGGAGAAAGACAAGGCAGCTCCAAATTTGGGCCATCATAAGGTATGGCCTACTTAATGATAAAGGTTGTCATTAGCTGTTCTGCAATAATCCAATCATGAGGTTCATCTAATTCAAGAGCGGAGTATTCTGGCATTGTATAGAGACCGATATTGCCTGAGATTCGAGTCCTTGATTTCAATATTTGTTTGACGTTAGAGATATAAAAAGCTCCATTCTCCATCCGTTGCCCTTTGAATTCCTGACGTCGAGGTCTCTCTATAGGATTATAGTTCATAGGGGTACCATCACTGTTCCAAAAAAATCTCTTAGATAAGGTTACACTCAATAAGCTGTCTACTGAGGAGTCACGATATTGCTTGAGTGCTTGTGATAAATACACCGATGTTGTGAATGGTGAAGTCACTTGTAGCAATATGAGAATATCCTGTTCTGCGAGCTCCAAGTCTTCAATAAATTCCAATAAGACACTCTCAGTGGAAGAGTGATCTAAGGCATTACGAGCTGATCGATGATGGATTTTGCATTCTAGATTTTCTTTAACAATTGTCGCTTTAATCTCATCTGCATCTGTTGAAAGATAAACCTCATCTATTAAATCACAACCTATGGCGGCACTGGCAGCCCAATGCAATAAAGGCTTACCTGCCAAAGGCTTGATATTTTTAAATGGAATAGATTTACTCCCACCTCTGACAGGTATAAAGGCGATTACCTTACTCATTTGACTTGGGGTTATATTTTAATTTGTCACGCTGAGCGACTTCAATGTCTACAATGTCTGTCGGTTTCATAGCAAGACTTGCATGAGTGGCTTGGAGATTTCTTACCAGTTTTTGCAATCCACCTGGTTCTAATGAGGCCGCGTGGTCAGTACCTTTCCAAGTTCGGTCTTTGGTGAAGTGGCGCTCAATCCAAGTAGCACCTAGGGCATAAGCTGCAATGTCAATAGCAATGCCTAGGTGATGTCCAGAGAATCCGACCGCAGCTAACTTAGAACCATATTCATCCTTGAGTCGATTCAGCTCCAGCAGATAGACCTGATCAAATGGCACTGGATAACCTGAAGTACAACTATATAATACGACCCTTTTCATTTCCTGTTCCATGATCGTCATTAGGGTTGACTCCTCCTCCTTAGTAGTCATCCCTAGTGATACATGAATCTGACCTTTATACTCATCTCTCAATAGTGTCAGCAGCTCTACATGTGTATTGCAGGCTGAAGGCACTTTGATAAAATCCGGACTCAGTTGGATTACTTCTTTTGCAGAGGTCAAATCCCACACAGAAGTGGCATAACCAATTCCTATTTTATCACAGTGAGATTTCAAGACTTTATGCTGGTCAATACTCAATTCTAAAAATTCACGGTGCTCTCCATAAGAATTTCCATAAGCGTTGTATGGCACAGGATGAGCTGCTTCAAAGGCCTCAGTACTCAAAAGCTCTTTAGGTGTACGCTTTTGAAACTTTGCGTAATCGGCTCCAGCTTCTTTAGCTATTGTAATCAGGTCTATAGCTATATCAAAGTCTCCTTTGTGATTACAGCCTATTTCAGCGACTATCTTCGGTTTTGGATATGAAGGCATTACTTTATATTAAGACGATGATTTAGCTAAAGATTGTTAATTATATAATTCTTACCTCTAAATACCTTAGGTTTATATTATAATATAGTTGAATGTGTACGCCATTCAAATAACCCTAGATACAATATTGGTGATTATAATTGATATTACATATCATGTACTAAATTATTGTCTTTATTAGAAGTTTATGAAGGAAAGAGAATTTTTGGATCGCTTAGACTCACTATATGAGAATATATCTACACAGAGAAAAGAGGAGTTACAAGCATTATCTAGTGGTATAAATGCTGCTATCAAAACTAAGGGAAAGGCCACTGTTAAGTTTATATGTACTCATAACTCTCGCCGTTCACAGGCAGCAGAGTTTTTATTGGATGTATTGGCTAGAAAAAAATCCCTACCTATATTATCATTAAGTGGTGGCACAGAGTACACGGCATTCTATCCTACTATGGTAGAAGCCATACAAAAATTTGGCTTTGAAATATTAAAATACGGGCACGATAAAAACCCATTGTACATATATAGGGTCAAAAATGATGACTTATATTATTTCTCTAAGGTCTATAACAATGACATTATAGCAGTGGAAGACCCTATAATCGTCACAGTCTGCCATTCTGCGAAGGAAAACTGTCCAATCATTCCTGGTGCTTTCAAAAGATTCCATATTGGATATGAAGATCCCAAGTACTCAGATGGATCAAGTGAAGAATTAGAAGTTTATAAAAATAAAGTTCTAGAAATAGGCACAGAAATGGCATACCTTTCCAGTCTTATATCATAATATAGTTAGTCTTTATATTGGCAAAGAAAGTTCTGTTTATATTAGGTACACGACCTGAAGTCATAAAGCTAGCACCTCTTATAGCTGCTATGAAGGAGAATGAGCACTTTGAAGTAACAATATGTAACAGTGGTCAGCATAGAGAGTTATTGGAAGAGCATTTCAAGGAATTCTACTTACATGCAGATTATGATTTGGATGTCATGCAGCAAGGCCAATCCCTTAGCTCGTTGGCAGCTAGAATGATTCTTGGATTAGGCACTACCATCTCACAGGTGCTCCCAGATTTAGTCATCGTTCAAGGAGATACGCAGACTGCTTTTTGTGGTGCACTTACAGCTGCATATGCACAGATACCTTGTGTGCATGTAGAGGCAGGATTAAGAACTTATGACAAAGAGAATCCTTTTCCTGAAGAATTGAATAGACAAGCTATAAGTAGATTAGCCTCCATACATTTTTGCCCTACAGAAAAAAACAAAGATTACTTATTATCAGAAGGTATCACCAACAATGTATTTGTTACAGGAAATACAGTGATAGATAGTCTGAAACGGATCCTCAGGAATGAGGAGATTACTCATAGAACAAAAAATATACTGTATACAGTACACAGACGTGAAAATTCTAATAATATAGAGAGTATCGCAGGTGCCATCACAAGAATCATGCAAGCTTATCCTGGTTATAAGCATGAGATAATCTCACATCCCAATGAGACTACATCCCAGCTTATCCATACATTAGAACAAAATGAAGCTAGTCCAGATATCCTCCAACCGCTTTCGTATAGTGAGATGATCAAAAAGCTAAGCGTATGCCAACTCGTCATCACTGACTCCGGAGGTATTATTGAAGAATGTACCTATCTGAAAACACCAACTATTATAATTAGAAAGACGACTGAGCGACAAGAAAGTCTATCACAAGATTGGATTACAATAAGCAACCCAGAAGACCATGATTTGCTTTCAAAAGTCAATTCATTGCTAGAAAAGTCATCAGTCGTTAGTCAAGAAAGTCAATGTACTGTATTCGGTGAAGGAAACGCCAGTGCTCAAATTCTGACTCACTTAGAGCAATTATTGGGGATATAGAGAGCCTCTAGTGAATTTGAGGTCTACTGACTATCAATACTTTATGTATGTGAGTAGCTATTATCTTACTTTTGTGGACCTCAGAGGAGTTAAAAACTACATATTACGATTATATTTAATGTTTTGTTTTCAGAGCATATTATCTGTTACAGAAAGTAGAACATAAAGGCAATAAATGTCAGTACTGGAAAATTCAAAAATAGGTGTCATTGGGATGGGATATGTCGGGCTACCCGTTGCATTAGGTTTTGCTTCCAAGTACCCAGTGAGAGGATTTGATATTAATGAAGAAAAAATAGCACTGCTACATCAAGGTAAGGACCCTGCAGATGAAGTGCCTCCTGAGGAATTTGATGGAAAACAGATTTCATTTACTGCTAACATTCATGACTTATCGGATTGCAATTTTTATGTAGTAGCTGTTCCCACACCTGTGGATAGATATAAAGTTCCAGATCTAACAGCACTTAAGATGGCCTCTGAGTCAGTAGGACAAATTCTAAACCAAGGAGATTATGTTGTATATGAGTCCACAGTTTATCCTGGGTGTACTGAAGAAGTTTGTGTCCCGATACTGGAAGAAAAAGCGGATATGAAGATGGGCATCGATTTTAAAGTTGGCTATTCACCAGAACGTATCAATCCCGGAGATAAGAACCACACCCTCACAAAGATTATAAAAGTAGTTAGTGGTAATGACGAAGAAGCCGCTGAGCATATTGCTGACATGTATGGTTCTATCATAGATGCAGGCGTCCACAAAGCCAGCTCCATCAAAGTGGCAGAAGCCTCTAAGATTATAGAAAATACACAAAGAGATGTCAATATAGCACTGATGAATGAGTTGGCAATAATCTTTGACAAATTGGATATCAATACGAGTGAAGTGTTAAAAGCTGCTGGGACTAAGTGGAATTTTCTAAACTTCTATCCTGGTCTCGTAGGTGGACATTGTATAGATGTTGACCCATATTATTTGACATATAAGGCCAACCATTTGGGATATAATCCACAAGTGATTTCAAGTGGAAGAAAAGTTAATAGTGCGGTACCACAATTTGTGTGTAAAAAAATAATCAAGGAGTTACTTGCCCAAAACAAGAAGCTGAATGAGTGCAGAGTTTTGATAAAAGGGCTGACTTTTAAGGAGAACATCAATGACATTAGAAATTCAAGGGTCTTTGATTTAATAGAAGAGTTAGAATCGTTTTCAATTAGAGTTGAAGTGGAAGACTATCATATTACTTCTCAACAAATCCAACCTCCCATCAATCTAATAACTAAACCCGATGGCATGTATGATGTACTCATCCTTGCAGTTCCTCACAAAAAATTTGTAGAAGAACATACTGATACGTGGAGTCGGTATATGAAAGCGAACGCAATTATCTTTGACATCAGATCTATAAAACCTGAATTAAGAGATGGTGATTATTCATATATGAGTCTTTAAATGAGTAAGCGAATAGGCTGTGTCATATTATCACGAATGGATTCAAAAAGATTGCCTTGCAAGGCGCTTAAAACTTTAGGAGATAAGCCGCTAGTACATTGGCCAATTGATGCTATTACATCATTAAATAAAAAGATTAGTGTCATTCTTGCAACAAGCGACCGTAAGATTGATAGTATTTTGGAAAATGTAGCTCATGAAAAAAATATAGATTTTTTTGCTGGCCCACTGAATAATGTATCTAAAAGAATAGCCACTGCAGCATCAGCATTTAATCTAGATTTTGTTTTTAGAATCAATGGTGACAGTCCTTTTATATCAACAGAACTTTTTGGTGAAGCAATAGATATAATAGAGCAACAAAATGTGGACTTTGTTTCGAATTTGTATAATAGAACATACCCTTATGGTGTAAGCTGTGAATTAATAAAAGTTTCAACATTTAAAAATTTGCTTGCTGAATTTGACGAATATGAAGCAGAACATGCCACATCCTATTATTATAAGAATAATTCTATAATTAAGTATGCAGAAATAAGCCAGTTAGAAAACAATTATTCGGACTTAAGGTGGACTGTAGATACAGCTACAGATCTTGAAAAATTGAACAGCTATTTGAATAAAACCAAAATTAAAAAGATTAACCTTCAGCCAATACGTAAGGTTGTCGAAGATTACAAATTAATTATGAGCTAATATTACACTATGATTAACTTATACTCAATAAGACCAAAGGGATTCAACGTTGGAAACGACGTCATTTACATTGCTCTAAAAGGATTTGTAGAAAATGCCTTTAAGGATAAAGAAATAAATATCATTTCATTGCCCGCTACTAATAAATATGAATCAAACAAAAAAGCTGGATTTACAAAGAGTACCATATATGAGATAAATCAATTTGGCCATGGTGTTATTCTTGGTGGTGGCAACTTATTTGAAAACGGAGAGATTGACATAGATCCAATCGCACTTAAAGCTCTAGACAAGCCACTCATGATTTGCAGTGTATCAAGAGGAAAGATTTATAACAAAAATGGCAATCTGGTAGATAGAACTGATGTCATTTCTGATGGTAACTTAAAAATGCTCAACGACAAATCAGCTATATCTATGTCTCGAGATTCAGCGACAACTAAATACGTGACGGATTTAGGATGCAACACAATGAATGGCGCTTGTCCAACACTCTTCCTTAATGATTTTATCCCGAGAGAAAATACTCTAGGCAATAAATACAAGACAGATTGCCTTATCTCAATAAGGACACCAAATCTTATGTCTGTTCCTCCAGTTAAACAATATGCATTACGACAAATACTTCTAGAAACTATAAATCATTTAAAATCAAGCGGATATACAAATGTCAAGATTCTTTGTCATGATCATCGAGATATTGGTTTTGCCGATTCATTTACTGATATTGGATATTTATATACTGATGATGCTTTTAAGTTTATCAATCTTTTGAGAAATACACGTCTAAATATCACGTTTAGATTACATTCCTTTATTCCATGTCTTTCCATGGATGTACCTACTATAAAAGTAAGCTATGACGAAAGAGCACTTAGCTTGGTGGATACACTTGGAATGGATGAATGGAATATTAATTACGTCAAAGAAAATGTTGTCAATGAGATAAAGAATCGAATAGATAACATTAATGATTTAGATAGCATTAAGAATAAATTAAAACAAGGGCTTTGGACTGATATCAAGAATCAATTTGAAATAAACTTTAATAAGTTCTTTGAATTAACAAAAAGGTCATAATTGAAGGATGAATCAAAATAAAGCTCATATTATAGCTGAAGCTGGTGTCAATCATAATGGAAAAATTGATTACGCCGAAAAACTAATCAGCATTGCAGCCAAAGCAGGGGCTGACTCTGTTAAGTTTCAAATCATAAACCCTTATGGATTATATCTCTCAGGGAAATATAATTATGGACACTATGACATAAAGAAAGTCATTGAAAACAGATTTAGCACGGTATTATCAGATAAACAATACAGACACTTGAATGGATACGCCGCAGAGAATAATATTCAATTTAGCGCATCAATATTCGATTCAAAAGGTCTGGATTTACTTGCCTCTATTAATCCTCCCTATATTAAAATAGCGTCATGTGACCTTACAAATATCAGACTACTGAGAAATGTAGCGGAGAGAGGTATTAAAATGATATTATCTACTGGCATGTCTTCAATGCAAGAAATTGAATTTACACTCAATGAACTGGCCAAAGTGAATTTTCAAGATATTGTACTGATGCATTGTGTTTCCATATATCCTTGCCCGCTAGATAAATCCAATGTTGTTATTATCGATAAGTACAAATCATCGTTCGGCTATGAAATTGGCTACTCTGATCATACGAGGACAAATGAATCAGCAATAGCAGCTTATTGTTTAGGAGCCAGGTGGTTTGAAAAGCACTTTACCTTCGATAATTCATTGGAAGGTTTTGATCATAAACATGCCCAGGATGAAACTGGATTTATTTCATATGTAAATGCAATTCGAGCAATTGAGACTTCACTCAGCTTACAAAAGCAAAAGGTTTCGGAAAAAGAAGCTTACACAGCTGAAAGAGCAAGAAGGTCATTATATGCATCAAGAGATATGAATGTCGGAGAAATAATTAAAGATGAAGATGTACTCTGCGTAAGGCCTTCTTCTGAAATGAATCCTAATCAAATTGATTTATTAATTGGATCAAGTCTTAAAAAGTCCATCAAAAAAAATGCAGCTTTTACACTAAACCATATTAGTCAGTAAAAATGAAGCTATGTTTCATATGTAAGGCTTCTGTCTCGGAAGGTATTGGGCATTTAATCAGATCTATTACACTGGCGAATTACCTAAATAAACATCACCAAAATATAAATATAGAATTTCATCTAATCACTAATCTTAACTTAAGTCACAAATTTCAAGATAAAAAGTATTCGCATTTTATTCACCACTCCGAAGAATTTATTTCTACTATAAAAAATGGTGAAATAATTATTCTTGATATGCTAACTTTAGCTTTGACTAATTTCAACATCATTAAAGATAAGTTCATTAAGATAATTAGCATTTCTCCGATCTTCAATCATCTTGGAAATTGTGATTTACTGATAACCAGAACTAAGTACACAGGGGAGGAATCACAACTAAATATTGAAATGAAAGCAGGTCTACAATTCAGTATTATTAGAGATGATTGTGAACGTATAGACTCTGGTTTATTTAATTCCAACCTGAAAAGAAATAGTATCAATATCGCCTTAAGTATGGGTGGAACAGATCCAGAAAATGATACATTGACATTTCTTAATGAGTTAAACAAATTGAATCATAAGGCCGTCTTTTGGGTATTATTAGGTGAGGAATATCCGCATACCTACGCTGATTTAATAGAATCGATAAATGCAACCAGACATCATGAAATTATTCTTGCTCGAACAAATAGAAACATGTGGCACATTTTATCAAATTGTTCACTTGCAATATTAAAAGGAGGGCTTACCTCTTACGAGGCTGCTTATGCAGGACTTCCAGCTATAAATATTTTCAAGGATAAGAAGAAGGCATTTTTAGTAAAGGAACTGGAAGAAAATGAAATCTGCTTTCCATCGTGTTTCAGTATTAGTTCTGTCGTTTCACAAATTGAAAAATACCTTTCCAAAAAAGAAATACTTCAGAAAAAGCATGAAAAAGCAAAGCAATATTTCACTATTTCTCCAATAAAAAATGTAGCGGATGTCATCCTTAGTAGTTAGCTAAAGGAAATAATTTTAAATAATTATGCTAGAAAAGACTTTCTGGTTTTTAAACAATCTTACAAAAAGTGGCTTAAGTACACTTAAGATAATTGTGCTATCTAAGTATTTTAATTCAGTAAAGAAAGCTGAGAATACGAAAAAAGTAATCATACTAGGTACAGGTCCATCGTTTAGTCATACGTATTCTAATCATCTAACGTACTTAAAAAACACAGATACCATTGGCTTGAATCATTTTGCTACCAAAGATGAATTCTCAGTTATTAAGCCAAATTTATATGTTATAGGTGCACCAGAATTATGGGATGAGACACTCTCTGAATCATATGTCACTAGAGCTATAAAATTATATAGGACAATTACTAATATAACAGAATGGAAAATGACTCTCATGTTAGGAATAAATGCAAAAAATACATCATATGTTAAACTACTGAGAACTAACCCTAACATTACAGTTGAGTATTATAACAGAACACCCGTTGATGGCCTTTCCTTTTTTAATCACTTGTTTTTCTCTATGAAACTAGGTATGCCAAGACCTCATAATGTCATGATACCATGTATTATGATAAGTATATGGAAGGGTTATAAAAAAATTTATTTGGTTGGAGCTGATCATTCATGGCATGAACAGATAAGGGTAGATAACGACAATGCTGTAATTTTAAATCAGGAACACTACTATGACAAGAAAGAAAATTGGCGCCAAATGCATATGGCTGGTACTAGATGGAGGCTAATTCATGAGGTTTTTGACAAATTCAGATTAGCCTTTTATGGTTATCATGTCATCAAAAAGTATGGAGACAGTAAGGACATCTACATATTTAATGCTTCAAAAAAGTCATATATAGACGCCTTTCCAAGGGTAGAATTAGAACAAAAAAAATAGAAAATAAGGCTAATTAGAGACGATATATAATTTGAATTAAATTTATTAGAATTATTATATCCACATTCCAGCTTATTATTACTCTATTTAGGTCAAATTTCATAAACGATCGTTGAATATTTTCAAGGATCAAGTTTTACAAGGAATAAGTCTTATCTCTACTCTATCTTAAAGAAATTATGAGAATAAAATCTAGCTAAAAAACTATCTAAATAATGTCAAGTCACCAAAAAGTCTAATCGGGGTTGAGTTGCAAGTATTTAATTCGACATTAATTAAATATACATAAACACCTTGCTCTAACTGCCTTCCATTCAATCTTCCATCCCAACATTCATCTATATCTGAAGATTCAAATACTAATCCTCCCCATCTGTCAAATATTCTAAAGTCAAAATTCATAAGATCATATTCAGGTGCTTTGAATACTTGAAAGCAATTATTGTTGATAGAATTTGGTTGAAATATATTTGGGAGATATAAAACTTCTTCAACCAAAGCACTTTCCATCTCTGGCAATTCTACTTCAAACTCATATTCACAATTAAGTAAATCTCTGACAAAGAAGGTATAGCTACCTGGAGGTAAATTGTCGAAAACAGGTACTGAATTATATGTTATCTGGTCAATAGAATATTGAAACTCATTATCTCCTTCAATTTTTATTTCAATTGTCCCAGTACTTTCTCCCCTGCATGATGGGGCAACGGTCATATCTATATCAGGAAATGTAGCTTCTACTATTCTATAATGAACAGTTGAATCACATGTTTCTGTAAAGAACACCACTGTCGTATCTAAAGATGAACTGAAAGACTGGCTCATAATAATAAATGACTCATTGGGACACAATGTAATGTCTACGTCAGTCACTATTGCATTAGCTTCTATAACATTTATATGCACTATTGAATCACAATTATCTACTGTATTCAAAATAAATTCCATTGATTCCCCTCCAGGTATTTCCAAACCTAAGTACTCATAAGTTCCACCTGCGCAAACCTCTTCTTCTCTCATCACTTCAAAGGTTGGCAACTCACTAACCCACAGTATAGATATTGAATCACATCCATCCATTGTAGATGCTACTATCGGATTAAAAGTATTAGGTCTAAAGTTCTCTCCATTTAACAAATAGGTTTCATCTGGACAAACACTTACAACCATTGTGTCCATACTTTGGACTATATCTATTTCTGATACAATCACAATTACTATAGAATCACAATTATCTATAGTCAGCAATTCGAAAGTTGCTGACTCCCCTCCCCTAATCTCGATACCCATATATTCAAAACTATCATTTGGACAAACTCTTTCTTCTATTTGCACCTCATAGCTAGGCAACTCTTGTACTATTAATACATAAGTGGAATCACAACCATCCAAGGTGCTTACAACTATTTCGTTTAGTGAATTCGGACTATAGTCTTCACCATTTAATGTATAAGTTTCATCTGGACAAATACTTACAGTTAAGGTATCCATGCTACGAAAGACTTCAATCTCTGATACTATTAGCGTTACAATTGAATCACAATTATCTACAGTTTTGAACTCAAATTCTGCCATCTGACCCGCAGTTAGTATAACTCCTTGATACTCGAAACTATCATCTGGACATACTTCTTCTTCAACGATCACTTCATAGTTTGGTAAGTCTTCTACTTTTAATATGAAAGTCGATTCACAACCATCCTGAGATGTTATTTCTACTGTATTAGTTGTATTTGGGAAATAATCAATACCATTCAAAGTATATACCTCACTTTGACAAATACTCACGAAAGTGGTATCAGTGTTTTGCAAGTCTATCTCTGTAACTGAAACGATTACTGTGGAATCACAATTGTAAGCAGAAACTAATTCAAATTCAGTAGACTCGCCACCTCTTAGTTCTCTGCCCATATATTCGAAAGTCTCGCCAGGACAAACCAATTCTTCTTGTTTAGTCTGAAAATCAGGAAATGCATCTACTATTAATATAGAGGTAGAATCACATCCTTCGAAGCTCGTTAACTCAATAGTATTGGTTGTATTAGGTAAATAATCAATACCATTCAATGTAAAGACCTCATTCTGACAAACACTGACAAAAGTGGTATCAACACCTTGTAATACATCCATCTCTGTTACTGACACAATAATAACAGAATCACAATTGTCCTTTGTTTTTAAATAAAATTCTACAGTTTCTCCAATTGAAATATAAGTTCCTAAGAATTCAAAAACTTCATTTATACAAATTTCTGGATTAAGATGATTCTCATAACTGGGTAATTCCTCAATCTTTAGTATGACTGTTGAATCACATCCTTCAGATGAGTTTAACACAATAGAGTTTATTGTATTGGGCAAATAGTTTATTCCCGCGTAATGATATACATCATCTGGACAAAGGCTGACTTGAATACTATCACTAAGCAGTGAAATATCCGCTTCCTCTACGTATAATATAATAGTTGAATCGCAATTATCTACTGTTCTAAGAGCAAATTCTACAATTTCTCCACCTTGGATACTGGTTCCCATAAAGTCATAACTCTCTCCAGGACATACTTCCTGTTCTATCGAAATTTCATAGCTTGGTATTTCATTAGTCTTTAATATGAAGGTCGAATCACAAAGTGAACTTGCAGGAAGCACTATGGAGGTAACAGTATTAGGAGGATAATATTCACCAAAAAAGTTATAGGATTCATTGCTACAAACATCAACTTCAAGCGTATCGAATCCTCGGGAGTAAAAATTGATAATGTTCGGCAATCCAAATCGACAGTTTCTACCTTCATCTAAAGGGTCAATATCTAAATGATTTATAGATAAACTAGCATTGGTAGAACTGGGATTCACGATTGCGCTTAAATAGTGTAAGTGCCTGATAGTTACATATATATTCTTATCTGGTCCAAGTTGTAAAGCTCTTACTGCATTCGAACTATTTAAATTGCCGTTTACTAGAGGTATTTGGTCCAATAATTCTGTAGCCAACTCATATCTATAAATAATGCTAAAGCCTCCGATATAGAGATATCTGTTGTCAAAAGTAAATTCCAATCCATACAAGCTTTCACCAGGAATTTCAATAATCTTAGGATTTGAAATTGCACCTGAACTTGAATCAAAATCAAATAATTCAATAGCACCAATGCTTCTATTTACTAGAGCAATTTTATTCCTATCAAAACTAGACTTCAAATAACCAACGCTATTAATAGAACTACCTCCATGAACGTTGCCAATTTTGTAAACATTTGGAGTATGGTTCACTCCTGCACAATCAACTGAAAAAACATAGAATTCATCATTATTCCAACCATGAGTTATTACCCAAAATCCAGAATTATCACTTTTTAGTACTGCATTAATTTTCTCAGATGCTGGACTAATCAAATCTATATTAAACCTACCTGGGACGATATCTCCTAGTGGATTAACCAAAGTACCGTTTCCTGGTAAAGTAATGTCTATCTCTGTGTACTTAATGCCATCCCTTCCAGCAAGTTCATCTACCGTGAAAATGAAAAATAAATTGGGGTTTGACGGATTAGGAACTATCACTGCGGATTGAGATGAAGAGGAATGACCGCTTAAGGTTCTTGACGGATTTAACACTCTATGTGTATTATCCCATACTAATCTTCCATCTGTATAAAAAAGTAACTTGCCATTACTATCAGACACACTTGCAACTCCTTCTTGAGTATTTAAAAGACCATTTGTCAAAGCAGAAGGTGGAGAAGTATTAAAATCTACTCCAGCTCTGTCTCCTAAATACCAAATATTTGAAGTATTAGATATATCTTGGGTGTAAATTATCGACGTACTAAGAATAGTAAAAACTAATAACGATTGTAAAGATTTCATCTGAAATTGTTGATTAATGATTACTACATAAAATAGCAATATAGAATAAGAATTTCAAAAGGTAAAATACATTATCATCTCAAATCAATGAATTTGAAAACATCAACAACATGAGGATTTCAGATTCCAGCCTGAGTAATTATCATACATCTACCCTCATTTTTTACTGAATTAATTTCTTCGGTCACCAAAAATTCAGTTGAGATTTTAAATTACTGAATATAATTTCCTCATTGATTTTACTTCTTAATCCGAAAAAGCATATGAGTCACTTAAAGAATAGATTCCCATGGACTTTATCATATTTGAGGCTTTCGTAAAATCAATAAGTAGATGCTTTATCAAGGTATAAAAAATATGAAAGAAAAAGCCAAACTAAAAGACAATATTTAATTACATTTACTTCTATTAGAACCAAGAATTCACCAATTTTACCTAATCTTTTACTCATTTCAGCCAACCAAATGAAAAAGTCTCTTCTATTTATTTTTATGTTACTGTTTATACTTGAGCTATCTGGACAGGAATTCCTAGGATTTTCTAACAATTGGTATTTCGGAAATCGAGCGGCAATATCCTTTAATACTGATCCTCCCACTGCCTTAGCTGATAGTCCTCTGAATACACAAGAAGGTGTTGCGACCATATCGGATTTTGAAGGTCAATTATTATTCTACACGGATGGAATTACAGTTTGGGATAGAAATAATATACCTATGCCAAATGGAAATGCCAGCCTTTTGGGTAATTTTTCATCTACTCAGTCAGGAGTCATCGTACCTAATCTCATGGATCCGAACCTATACTATCTATTTACGACTGATGAATTGGCTGGGGCAAACGGACTGTCTTATTCAGTTATTGATTTAAACTTACAAGGAAATGGCTCTGCTGCCAATCCAATGGGGGATGTCGTACTTAGTGAAAGAAATATCCAATTAGCAACTCCTGTTACCGAAAAGATAACCGCTATAGTAAAAAGTGACAATTTAGGATATTGGCTAATTGCTCATGGATGGAACAACAATGATTTTTTGGTTTTTGAAGTGACCTGTGATGGCGTTAATGAAACACCTGTTATCAGTAGTGTTGGTCCTGAACATGGAGGCGATATGATAAATGCAGTTGGCTATTTGAAAGCTACCTTAGGAGGAGAAATGTTAGGGGTTACTAATAGATTAGACAACAGTGTTGGTCTTTATGATTTCGATACTGAAACAGGTGTTGTCAGTAATTATCAAAGAATAGTTACGCCAAGCACCTCTCTGTATGGTCTAGAATTTTCACCTTCAACTGAATTTTTATATATAGCTGGATTGGATGAAATATATCAATATAATCTATCCACACAACAACAGCAATCAATACCAATTACAGGACAAGCAATCTTGAACAGCAATAATGTATTCAGAGCCCTCCAACTTGGTCCAGATAATAGAATATATGTTTCTGTTAGGGATTTATCTTATTTGTCCTTTATAGAAAATTCGGATGAATCGAATGCCTCAGTAACTATAGAAGGCATATTCCTAGATATAGATAACTCCGGAAGGGCCTGTGACTTTGGATTACCAAATGTCTTTTTCTTCGATCAAAATCCGATGAATATTGTCACCGCCTCTAGTTGTGAAGGCGTACCTTTTATATTCAATAATGAGCCATTTGATCCAGGTGATGTATATGAGGTTAATCTTGTCAGTGTAGATGGATGTGATTCGACAATAATATTAGATGTAGCATTATTAGAGAATTCCAGTCTTGATACACAACTGTCGACTTGCAACAATGAACCAGTCACCTATAATGGAGAACAACTACAAGGGGGGACCACAACCATGTTTACTTTTACAAATAGTATAGGATGCGATAGCATTGAAACTGTTACTGTACTCAATGAAAATTCAATTGAACTCCAAATTTCCGAATCTATCTGTTCTGGTGAATCTATCACGATTAATGGGGAAAACTTTAGTCAAGGTGGGTCTTTTACACAAATTTTAGATAATCCTAATGGATGTGACACAATTCTTTCAATCCTAATTGAAGAAAATTCAAATGTTGTAAATTCTCTCTTTTTTGAACTTTGCGAGAATGAGTCCATAGAAATTAATGGTGTTAATTTTCAAGCTGGACAATCTGAAGATTTCATTCTACAATCAGCTTCAGGTTGCGATAGCATTCTTACAGTAATGACTTCTCTAGTAGAATCAGTTGTTACCGATTTAAATGAAATAATTTGTGAGGGAGAACAATTTATCCTGAATAATCAGACATTTGACACTGAAGGTACATTTACTGAAATAATACCTTCTTCTAATGGTTGTGATAGTATTGTAATTCTTGACTTAGAGGTTCAACCATCACTAATGTCCACACAATCTATAGAACTGTGCGATGGTGATACATTTCAGTTCGGTAATGAAACAATTAATACAGGAGGGCAATTTGCTCAATCGTTTACTTCAAATACAGGCTGCGACAGTATAGTTACTTTAAATGTGGAAGTTATATCACCAATGAATGAAGAAAGAGACTTCTCATTCTGTGAAGATGACGGTATTGAAATTAATGGTATTTTCTTCACAGAATCAGGAACTTTTATTCAGGATATTATAGACGACAATGGATGTCAGGCAGAATTAATTTTGAATTTAACAGGACAGCAGTGTTCTGAATGTTTTCCAAGTATTCTTTCTAATAAAATCTCAATACAAATTTATAAGAATAATCATGATTCATATAAAGTTGAGTTCTCAAATGAAATGTTTGGAACAGTAAGTCAGGTTATTAATTCTGAAAAAATACCTGATATACTTTTATTGTATACTGCTATTACTCAAAATAAATTAAAAGAAAATCACGAATCATTAATAAAGAAATATATAGAAAAAGGCATTCTTCCAAGTCTAACAAAAAAGCAATCTACCGCATTGCAATATCATATGGACAGCAAATTCAAACATATACTATCTATGAAATTAAATAGTTCCTATCGACTATTTTGATGGAGAAACTATCTGTTATTATTTGCACATATAATCGAGTGAAATTTATTTCTTCTGCACTGGACCATTTAGTGCATCAAGATTTAAACTCAAAGGAATACGAGATTCTAATTATCAACAACAATTCTACCGATGATACTGAAAGAGTAGTTGAGGAATACATTAACAGTAATACTTCTCATAACATTCGTCAAGTCTTCGAATCTAATCAAGGATTAAGTTTTGCTAGGAATCGAGGACTTAAAGAATCGAAGCATCCTC
>CAZMMQ010000008.1:0-19601 GCA_964567435.1 uncultured Saprospiraceae bacterium
GGATCACATGGAGGAAATTTTGGAGCAAAATAAAATAAGGTTAAAGATATAAGATAAATCACAGCCATCATTAATGTCAGTTTCTTCGGCCCAATTATGCACCCACCATTGTGTATCAATAAATATATAGACCTATAAATAGTAACAATACCTTATTAAAGTTTGGATGTCACTGTTATATCAGAAGTGTTTCCCCTCAAGAGATAGAGTCTTCTCATTATTCCTAGGATGACTTAGATTTATTTAGTAATAAGGCAAACCCAAGAGTAAAATTACTAGCAGTGTCATAAGCAAATTCTCCAGAAAGAGCAAATCTCTCAAACAAATAATATCTAATACCAACAACAGGTGAAATATCTTTACTCCATTTAAATTCATTGCTATTCAATTCTACAAGTGTACTATATCTAATTATAGGAGCCACCCCTGCAAACACATCAACCTTGCTTGAAAACTTTGGGTGGTATGTTATTCTAGTTGCAATACTATATAAGGACACATCATAGATAGACTCATTCCTTAAAGACCAAGATGCATAACTTAGCTTCAAGCCTATACCTATTCTTTTCCATAAACTATTCTCTAGCAATAAAGAATATGAAGAAACATTGGTCTCCAACTCTGAAGGTAACATATCCAAGTAGCTAATTACTCCTATACCAGGACTAAGAATAAACTTTCCAGCATTAAAATTGTCAAACCTTTGAAATCCACTTTTGTATACTATTTGAGTATTGGCCATGTCCAGTTGATCCTTTATTTCTTCTTTTATCCTCTTCAATATCAAAACAACTTCATTGGATAAGTCATAAAGCCTTATTTCACTTTTTTTCACATCTTCAATAAGGTACCTCCTTGATTCTGAAGAAAAATAAAGTACTAGCTCATCACTATCCTTTTTCACATCAAAATATTCCCATGTTCCATTGAATTCATTTGTACCCTTAATTAACACAAAGGTTGAATCATGCGAGAGAGTTAGCTTCTTTTGGCTACTAATCCTCCAATCGCCTAGAAGTTTCTTCTGGCTAAACAAAGAAGGTATAGAAACTAAAATTATAATGATACTCGTAATTGTTTTCATTAGGTTTTGATTTGTAGATTTAATATGCGAACAGACAATATGTCATACATTCTAGTGAAAAAAACACTCCACAGCAATTGCTTATTTATACTTACAGTTTAATAGTCAGTAAGAGGTGCAGGATAGAAAATTCATGCAATAAATAACTAGAAAAATAGCTGATCACCTTCTTTTCTAAAAGTACATACTGAGGGCATAGAACCATTAATTGTCGATCCCGAAAATTCTCTTCTCGTATCAGGCGTACTAATTGTAATAGTAAAGTTATTTATAGAAGGAGAATCAGAGAAGTCATCCACCAACACTTCATATTCGCCATCAGGAGCTACTGAAGCCCAAAATATATTCTCAGGTCCAAATCCATCTACATCATCTCTATCTAATTGTCCACCTGTACTTGACGAAGTATTAGAATAATAGATAGTTGTTCCACTAGGGTCTTTGACATATAAATCTTGGTCTGTTGGTGTATCCCAAGCAAGGCTTATTTGTAAATTTCCAGACCCTAATTCTAAAACAGAAATACATATAGATAATACGTTGCTAATGTAATCGTTCGAATCATAAATACAATAATTCACGCAGAAGCTACCACCTATTACATTAGTAGGAACACCTATCGGTAGTTGTATCGTCCCTGAAGCCCCAGAATTACTATCATAAGGAATACTATAATAACTACCTGCGCCATCTACTTGGACATAGCAGCCACTAATGTTTGATGACGCATTCTGATATCCAAAATTTATTAACAATGTAGAGCCATTAGAAGTAATTGCCTCATTTGAGTTAGTATTGATAATAGGAGTCTGATTATTACCGATTGTAGTTGGCACAGATCCATTGATGCGTTGTCCACCATCAGGAAATATAAGCACTTGGTTGAGCAAGTCAGAGTCAGCTGGATCAATCGGCCCACTTAGATCAATATTGGATTCTTTAATTGGCAAAATAAGTTCACTATCCTTTGAACAAGAAATTTGAATAAGTAATATAAAAGTTAGAAATAAAAATTGTATAAACTGTTTCATGGTAAGAGGTTTAATAAATTTACGTTGTTCCAAATGTACAGTGTCAGGTGATTTTTCTAAGACCAAACTGTGTGAAATGGTCTTCTTTCTGTATGAGTTATGTTAAGAGCTTTTCGAAGTTATAGATAGTCTAGCCTTAATAGTATTCTTCATTATTAACTGTCAAAAATCTCCTTCTAGCTTTACTCTAATCAACATCTTATAAAGAGTAAATATGATTAGTTCTAATATTGGCAATTATAAAAAAATCCCAGAAGGAAAAAACTTAATATAATCCTATAGGTTAACCCAAATATATCAACAACATAATCAGTTTCATAATACCTCACTTCAAAGAGCACGCCTTTATCTAGAGTGCTATAGTCAGTATCCCGTATTTCTTCTACCAAGTCATCTATTTGACTTGGGTATCCAAATTCTTTCAACATACTCTTTACGATTATAGTGTTTGAATGCATATCACTACTAATAATAGATATATTAGTTAATGTCTTGACGTCTATCGCATTGTGTACGGTGTTCAGTGTTGACAAAAGTTGTTTTGCTCTTTTAAGAGTTGAAACGCCTTGTTAAATGAATAACAAAGACGATCAACTAAATTTTCAATCTTCTGATATTGACTATTTCTTTATTAATAATTTAATAAGCTATACGGAATATTAATCAGGTTTTATTCAAAATATATCTCGCTGATAGTGCACCAAAACCACCACTAAATCCACTTCCGAATCCAGTAATAAAAACTCTAGGCACCCAATCTACAGATAAGTTAAGGGGTATATCTGAGAATGTATACTCCAAGCCTATATAACCATCAGCAGAAAAGGATATATTTGACTCGGTCGAAAATCCAAGATCAAAACTCCAGAAATATACAGATCCTCCTACTCCCCAGTACCAAGTCAAGTTCTTAATGTCCTCAATTTCCAGAGGACTATTTTTTTGGTATGCTCCACTTAACGATATCCAGTTAAAACCAAAATCATTTCTAAATCCACCATATGCCTCCAAGGCGGTATTCTCAGAAATAAATTTCTTATAGGTGATTGATAGTGGAAATCCAAATCGAGCACCTACTGCACTTTCATAGTTTTGGGAATAAACACAAAGGCCCATTAGTAAAAATAGAGTTGTAAAAATTGTTTTCATTGCTATTTGCTTTAATTGATAAAATGTGTTGGGGTTAATTCAATATTTATTAAAATAAAATACTTTCTAAATTTAATATCTCGACAGTTTCCTAAACTTCCTTAGACTACGACATTGTCTTATATTTAATTCATTATATGATAAAACAAACGAAAAAAACTTTTAGTAAATAAAATACTGATCACTATAAGTGGTAATTATTTTCGCGGCAGAGACTTAAATACAATTCAAGATTTATGTAAGAAGCTAAGTCTAAATCTCACTTAGACAATTTATCAAATCTTTGTGTTTTTTATATAATATTCAACAACATTGTTTAATTACTTAGTCTCTATATCTTTTAATGACATGACTAAAAATGAGACAAATCCATCCTTAAAGTATTACTTCAATATAGTCAAAGTTCGTTTTAGTTCGGTGTCCCGTATTCGAAGTACATAGTAGTAAACACCTGAAGGAATTCCATTGGCATTCCAATCATTTGTGTAGTTCTCTTTGTAATAGATTTGATCTCCCCACCTATTAAAAATCCACAACTCTGCGCCATTTATTACATCTCCATCGGTAAATCTTAATTGGTCGTTTTTCCCATCGCCATTAGGTGATAGGTAATTCGTTGGCACGATATCTTCAAAGCTTTCGTCTGTTATAAATAATGTAGCACTTTCACATATATTGCATTGAAGATCACATACTTCATATACTACTTTAATAGTATCCAAGAAACCTTCATTTAATCTGAAAGAGAACAAACCATCTTGGGTTAAAATTGTATCTACTAGTATGTCTTCCGAAAAGTTTATTATCTCTATACTATAATTTACTTCAGTCAATAGAGCAACATCATTTTCCAATAACTGAACCTCAATGTTCTCTCTAGTCATGGCAGATAAGAAATCATCTGCCAATGTAATGGCATTACATCCTAAAACCTCTACATCTTGAGTATGAGTTAAATCTACAAAACAATTACCACCTTGATAATTCCAAGTAAGTACTCGATCCTCACCACACAATGAAGTATCAATACTAACAACCGCTTCTACAATACCCGCTATCTGACAAATATCACTAAGACCATTGCTATACTCTAACTGACTTTCTATTGCAGGTATATCCTCGCATTGAATTTGTATTTCATCAATTGGGTTCACCCAACTTGGTGCAGGTATATCAGTGATACGAATTACTTGCTGTGTCGAAATTTCAACATTATTATTTACCTGAACCCATTCCAAGGTCAAAATTTTATCACAACCATCATTTACTATACTTGTATCAGCCAATGTCGTTCCCATCACTATACAATCTACATCTCCCATATTAGAGTATGGCAATTCAAAATCAATACTAGAAACTTGATCGCAAGAAATTGTAATATCAGCAGGTAGGTTAATCCAATCTATACCTGGGCATGGAATTTCAGTAACACATTCACATTCGGCATCAATGACTTCATTCTGCTTAATACCACATGATGCGCCTTCTTGAGGCTCTCCTGCACATACGCGTTCATAGTCTCCATTATATGGCAAGAGATTATTTCTGATAAAATTATAACTACTAGTGAATATTGTACCTCCTGTTGGTGTTACTACAATATCTCTGTCTAAATGGCCTAGGTTACATATTTCTTGACTTGAAAATTCAAAGCATCCAGAGAAATTATTATCACTCATGTCAATATGTGTCAATGTTGATATGGAAATTAATCCTGAAGGAATTCTGCCCTCCAAATTGTTGTCATACAAAGCAATAGAAATAATACTGCTTAGATTTTGTATGTCTGGATGTATAGAACCAATCAAATTATTTTCATGTAACCATAGTCTTTCTAAATTTTGTAATAAATAAATAGAAACAGGTATTTCTCCTTCTAATCGATTCAGACTTAAATCAAGCCATTCTAGTGTTGAAAGATCTGAAATGACTGAAGGAATACTACCAGTAAGGTTATTATCACTTAATCTTAGTTCTCTGACAAAAGATAAGTTGTTAATATCATTTGGTATAGAACCAGAAAATTCATTAACAATTAAGTTTACTGTCTCCAAACTAGTTAGTGAACTTAAAAAATCAAGAGTACCTGTCAGACTATTTTTACTTGCATCAAAATGTCTAAGTAATGACAATTGGTTAAACGACTGTGGTATCTCACCTCGAAGTTCGTTATTACCTATCCATATAGATTCCAGATTCACTAAGTTTCCAAAGCTTTCTGGTATAGAGCCTATAAGATTATTAGCACCTAGTCTTAAGGTTTTAAGAGAACTAAGATTTCCCAATCTAACAGAAAGTTCACCAGAAATTGCATTTTCACTGAGATCTAATTCTTCTAAAAAATCTAAATTGTAGAACTCATCTGGTATCAATCCTGCTAATCCATTATTACTAAGACTTATCTCTATTACTCTCAAATCAATATCACAAATAACACCTTCCCAAGTGCATGGATCACAGTTTATACCGATAGCGCCATCTACCCAGCCAGTGTTATTAGTCCAATTAACTCCATTTGTACTATTATACAAAGCCAATAATGCATCATAATCTGAGTGATTACAAGGCATACAACTAGATTCTATATCTCCATTTATCATCCAACCACTTACAAGAAGTTGATCTCTAGCAGATGCTGCACTAGGATCATATTGCATTCCAATAGCGCCTAAGGTTAAATTATCTGGTGTATTGGGATTTGCTGCCCATCCCGCAAGTGTTGAGGAGTAGTTGTCGCAATCTATTCCAGAATTATCTAACATTCCTGTAAGAAGTACTAGTGGATTAAAACTCCACAACTCTAATTCCTGATTAAAAGAATTAGCATTTTTAAACATATTATTCATCGTAAGTACATTACTCACATCCCAACTACCAATGTCATTATCAAATGATCTGGCATCTTCAAACATACGTTGAGTAGAATTGGCATTACTTAAATTCCAGTTACTTATATCAGAATTAAAAGATATTGCATTTCTAAACATAGAAAACATATCTGTTACAGATTCTACGTTCCAATTACTTAAGTCTCCGTTAAAGACTAATGCATCTTTAAACATTTGGCTCATATTAGAAACATTGCCTACTTGCCAAGAGTTTAGGTTACCGTTAAATTCCCTAGCGCCATCAAAAAGCCGCAACATATCTGTTACATTACTTACGTCCCAATTATCAATGTTTCCATTAAATGATTCCGCATCATTAAACATTGAATTGAGGCTTGTCACAGAAGATAAATCTGGCACATCGATCGCATCCGAATTTAGATTACTGCACCCGAAAAATGCATTAACCATACTTGTCCATTCAATGTCGCCCCATTGGTTTATATTAACTATCTTTTCTTTATCGCCTTCATTATTAAAAAATATTCTAGGAAAATCACCTCTGATAGCAATGGTATAAATTCCTACTGTACCGAAGTCATATGTGAAATCGCCAGTTATCCCTAGTGTATCATAGACACCATCATTGTCCCAGTCTATATCGTAGTTGTATCCTCCTCCTGTTGTCGGTATCGTAATACATGCAGGACATGATGAGCCAGGGTTATCTGTTTGCCATGTGGTAATAAATGGACGTTGAATGTTTATTGCAACACAATTACAATTAGCGTCAATTATACTGTCTTGTTGCATTCCGCAGGGTGCGCCAATTTGAGGGTCATCATCTATACAAATCCGACTGTAGTCTCCAGAAAAAGGCAACAATGTATTTCTAACAAAACTATAACCAGCCATACTAAAATCTCCATTTTCATTATGTGGTAATGAACACAAATTCAACAATTCATCCTCAAAGCATCCAGAAAGATTATTATCGTTCAAAAGTAGTTGTACGATGTTGCTTAATTGACCAATACTAGATGGAATTATTCCTGTAAGATTATTATCATTCAATAATAATTGTTCAAGCTTTACAAGCTGTCCTATATCTGATGGAATTTGACCAGAAATATTGTTGCTAAATACTGCCAAAAGCTGTAATTCTAGACACTGAACTATTGAATTGGGTATACCCCCTTCTAGATTATTCAAACCAATCACTAAGTATTCTAGACTATCTAGATTTCCAATATTTGCCGGGATACTCCCACTTAGTTCGTTATCTAATAGACTAATATCTCTTAATTTTGAAAGGTTGCCGATACTAGGGCTGATGATTCCGGAAATATTGTTTCCATTTAAATCAATCCGCTCGAGGTTAATCTTTTGATATATCCATGAAGGAATATCTCCATTAATATTATTTGTAAACATAGACAGTTCTACTAACTCCTCTAAGCCATTACTAATAAGTGGAGGTAAGCTGCCAGTGAGATTATTGTTAGAGAGAAGTACATCTGTGACACGATCATTAGCATCACAAATAATTCCTTCCCACTGACAGTAGTCACAATCGTTACCTTCGAATCCATCTTTCCAACCTTGATTCTCATTCCATCCATCACCATTCATACTGGTATATATAGAGATTAAGGCATCGAAATCACCTTGATTGGCAGGAGTACAAACAGGAATGGAAACACAATTACAATTAGCATCGATGATATTATCTTGGGTTATGCCACATGGTGCACCTATTTGTACATCACCATTACAGACGCGTTCATAATCACCATTGTATGGGAGAAGTGGGTTGTCGGTGAAGTTATAACCATCGCCAATTATACTAAATGTATTTGGTGGTAATGAGCAAATATTTTGAAGCGAAGGAGGGAAACAACCGTCAAGATTATTACTTTCTAAACGTAGTCTCGTTAAATTATTAAGGTTTCCAAATTCAGAAGGTATGTCACCACTTAAATTATTTTCATATGCCCAAAACGTAATTAGATTTATTAGGCCCCCAATTTCAGTTGGAATTTCTCCATTTAGATTATTATTTGCGATCCAAATAAATTCAAGATTCGTCAAGTTGCCGATTTCAGGTGGGATTGATCCTGATAAATCATTTGCAAACAACCTTAGACTCGTTAAGTTATTAAGATTTCCAATTTCTGGAGGAATCTCTCCTGTAAGTTCGTTAAGCCCTAAGTTCAGATGTCTTAAAAAAGTGAGGTTTTGTAGGTCTGATGTTAGGATTCCATTTAATTCATTACTAAAGAGTCTAAGTGAATCTACTCGGCCATTGGTATCACAGCCTATGCCAAACCAGGTACAGGGATCACAATTACTTCCCTGGCTTCCTTCGAGCCATCCATCATTATTTGTCCAGCTGTCACCATTGGTGCTGTTATAGAATGACAAGAGGGCATCATAGTCTGGGTGTGTGCAAGGTGTTATGCCACAACTTCCTTGCATGTCGCCAGTGATCGTCCAGTCTAGATTATTGATTAATGCTTCTCTTGCTATGACAGTGCTTGGGTCATATTGCATTCCCTCTGCACCCAGAGTAATTCCTGTAGGAGTATTACTGTTTGCTGCCCAGCCTTGTAATGTCTCAGTGTAGTTGGCGCAATCAATGCCTGAATTGTCTAACATTGATTCTAGATCTACACTCGACATTAGATTCCAGTCAGAAAGAGATTGATTAAATGCTATTGCATTATCAAACATTCTTAGCATACCTGCTACATTGCTCACCTCCCAATCTCCAATATCTTGGTTGAATGCATTACTAGTCCAAAACATTTGATCCATATCAGTCACATTACTCACATCCCAAATTCCAATATCTTGATTGAAAGCATTACTAAACCAAAACATAGATCTCATATTTGTTACATTACCCACATCCCAACCTCCAATATCTTGATTGAATGCATCAGTGAAATTAAACATGGATGACATATCAGTCACATTGCTCACATCCCATATTGAAATATCCTGATTAAAGAAATTTGTTCCTGTAAACATGCCACTCATATCTGTTACATTACCCACATCCCATCCGCCAATATCTTGATTAAATGCTCTAGCGAATCGAAACATGCCGCTCATATTTGTTACATGACTTACTTCCCAGTCACTGATGTCTTCATTAAATAATGTTGCATTATCAAACATCCCACTTAGGTCCGTCAGGTTGCTAATATCAGGTTTGTCAGTTGCGCTGGCAATCATATTGCGACATCCTTGAAATGCATCCGCCATACTCGACCATTGGATATCTCCCCATTGATTGATATCTACAATTTTATCACTATCATCGTTTGTGTCATTAAAATCCGAATCATTAAAAAATATTCTAGGAAAATCACCTCTGATAGCAATGGTATAAATTCCTACTGTACCGAAGTCATATGTGAAATCGCCTGTTATCCCTAGTGTATCATAGACACCATCATTATCCCAGTCTATATCGTAGTCATAGGTCTCTCCTGAGAAGGTAGGAATCGTAATACATGAGGAGCAAGATGACCCAGGGTTATCTGTTTTCCATATGGTGATGAATGGTCGTTCGTTATTGCAATTAGGCAGGATATCTATTGTAGAATCATAGATTAAGGTTGCTATACTAAAGGCTGGACCTATGATGGGGTTATCTACAGGCGGATTACTACAAGTTTCAAAGCCTTGATAAGTGCAATCTTCTATGATACTACCATCACAATCATATAATGTAAATCCAGCACCAAAAAACGTTGGATTAATACAATTTATGTTGTCATCTACAAGGATAGCTGGACTGCCATTGTGTTGTGTTGTATACACTTTATATATTATTGCCGATGAGCCTGGATCTAAACAAATGTCTGTGTTTGTTAGTATTGGATTGAGCCAATTATAGCATAAGATTTCATCCGGATCGTTAGTGCAATTGACAACTGTTCCGCAAGTGCCTTGGCTATCCCCAGTTATTGTCCAGCCTCTAGAAACTAATTGACTTCTTGCAGATATAGCATTGGTTCCATATTGTCTTCCTTCTGCACCTAGCGTGAGATTAACTGGCGTGTTAGGGTTGGCTGCCCATCCGATAAGTGTAGAGGAATAATTTTCACAGTTAATGCCAGTGCTATTTAACATACCAATAAGAGAAGTCGTGGAAAGCAAGCTCCAGGCACCTAAATCTTGATTAAATAATTCTGCGCCGGCAAACATTGCAAACATTGAAGTTGTGCTGCTTACATCCCAATTGTTTAGCGGTTGATTAAAAGATGAAGCACCAAAAAACATACTTGCCATGGAAGTTACTCTACCCACATTCCAATTCCCTATAGGCTGATTAAAAGACGAGGCCGCAAAAAACATAAGAGACATGTCAGTTACATTTCTAACATCCCAGTGTCTAATGTCACCATTAAAAGAAAATGCTGCAGAAAACATTGAATTGAGGCTAGTAACTCTTGTTAAATTTGGGCTATCTATTGCGTCAGAAGTCATATTAAATGAACCGCTAAATGCATGTTCCATACTACTCCATTCAATACCACCCCATTGATCGATATTAGTTATCTTCTGCGTATCCCCACTTGAATCAAAATATATCCTAGGAAATATTCCTTTTATAGCAATCGTATATGTCCCTACTACTCCGAAGTCATGAGTCACATCTCCAGAAATTCCAAACTCATCAAAGACGCCATCATTATCCCAATCAACATCATAGCTATATGTTTCTCCTGGAAATGTCGGAATAGTAATGCAAGAAGAACAAGATGTCCCAGGGTTATCTGTTTTCCATGTTGTAATAAAAGGAATTTGATTATTAGGTGGGCAATCCCTCTGGTCTACCCTACAGTCATAAATCAAAATTGTATCGTTGATAATGGGTCCTAAAATGGGGTCCGCATTGATATCATTACAATCTCCTACTATTCCTTGCGAACATTCGTAAAGGGGATCGCCGGCACAATTGTATAGAGTAAATTGTTTGGACGATTCACTGACAACAAATTGTTGCTGATAAAAAAGAATGGAAGTTTCTCCTTGAAAGGGTACGGTATAAATTTTAAAATAATTATTGTCTTGTGGGTCTGAGAAATCACATGTAGAACCAACTATAATATTAGACAACCATGTCTGGCAAATAATAGAGTCCGGGTCGGATGGGCACTCAACGCTGCCACCACAACCTCCTTCCTCAACAATACTTATCGTCCCAAAACAACTTTGTTCATTTTCAGGGTTAAACACTTCATAGTCTAATGAGCCTATATCGTCACAATCAAAGAATAATTCTTCTACTTCACTTGATTCAGAAAAAGAGAAAGTACAACCAGAATCCTCGTCATCTAATACATCATAGACACTAACAGAGCTCATATCTGTTGTCATACTCACCTCTACCATATCAATGCAAAGAAATGGTGATACTACACAATCACAGTTGTCAGGAAATTCATTTTCTAGGCAATCATATATAAACTCCTCGTCATCTACATCATCATACAGCGTACTACCATTACAGTTTCCTGTCAACCCGACAGAGCACTCCTCTAATAAAGTCCCATCACAGTCATACATGTGCCACTGATATGAAAACTCTTGCGCGACAAAACATTCTTCTCTTATTATAATAACGTCGGTGCCACCCAAGTCTCCTACTCTAATCGAAAAAGAACATGCCGAACTATTATCACAATTAAATTCATAGGGATACTCAAACAACGCATCTTCAATAAAATCCTGACAAAGAATTTCCGATACCGTAAGATCGCATACAACCTCCTGTGATCTGACATGACCAATAGAAAGGAATAGTAGTATAGAGATTAAATAGTATTTCATATAATAAATTAAATTCTGATACATCTAGATGTCGGATATATCACTTTCAAAAAAAGTCACATTAATTAAATGGAATGCCAACCCTTACTTCTCAAAGAAGGCTAGTTCTTATTGTGTCAATAGATAGGCTACAAATGCCTCGTAACCTATTCCTGCAAATTGCCCTAAGGAACCCAATGAGTAATCAACTTTAGTTCCTATTCTCAGCATCCCATCTTTAACTAGCCAGCCTAGTGCAGATTGGTCATTGAAGATGAGTCCTACTTGTGCAAATACTTCACCATTGGTTACTGCTCCTATTGCTCCCCAATATTTATTTTGTTCTTCATAGCGAATATTGGCCATAACATTCACCACAGAACTAAAGGCGTAGGATATCATTACAGATGGTTCTATAAAGTTGCTAGATCTACGATATCGTTTGATTCGCATACCTCCATGTAGGTAAGCATGTACTACAGAATTCAAGGACCCATAAGAAGATATTCTGTTCTCTATGGGAAAGGTTTGGCTTATTGCCGCTCCAAAGTAAAAGTGAGGTAGATGAGAATAAAAATCTGATACACTATTGTAGAATGCACCAAAACTTATTGTTGGCCTAAAGAATGTGAAGCCCTCATCTGGGATTGTAATATCCCCTTCTATCCCATCGAAGGATACAAGATTACCAGCATCAAATCTAAATTGATTGATCTTAGCACCAAGGCCAAAGGTTAGTACTCCGTCTCGGATGCCAAATAACTGCGGGTAGATTTTATATGTATAAGTGCCTCCTAGACCTACGGACTCATATGGTCCTACTTTATCACTCTCCAGATAGGCACCTACTGTAGTCCGTGTCTTATTGAGCAGAAATGGATATTGAAATCCTGCGGTGACATATTCAGGACTATCTTGGAATCCTGTCCATTCTTGTCGAAATGTTGTGCTAACCTCCCATGAATCCCATCTTGCAGTAAGTGCTGGATTCCATATAAATCCATTCTCATAGAAAGATGACCAAGGTGCAGTCTGCTGAGATTGTGATTTCGTAATACAGCATAGCAAAGCTAGCAATATACTTAACATTGATTTTTTCATTGTTGGGGTTGAAATTATATTCAGATACTAATGTCGTAAATATTGACTATAATCTTTTACGCATATTACGTATTTGTATCAGGGTAATTAAATATTCCTTGATCATCTAGCAAATGAGCGACGTCTACAGCTCTTCGAATATGATTAAATAAAAACTTAGCATTATATAAAATTTGCTGATTATGTTTTTCTATGGTTCTTCTTGATAAGGATAGTTTCTCTGCTACACCAGTAGAACTAACACCTTGTGCATACAGGTTCATCACCTGTAATTGTCTTTTCGTAAACCCAATAGCATTTAGTGTCTCTAGATTAAACTGTCTTAATTCTTCTTGAATATCTGAATTTTTTCTTTGCTTGCTTTTAAAATCAAAAAAAGATATGAATGAGTTTGCCCAATATTTACTTATTGGAACATACCATTTTAAATATTGGATTGGATAATTGTTCTCATCATAAGAAAGAGCTTTTGAGATTATATAATAGGATTTATACTCTTCTCCACGTAGCGATAAACTACAGCTAGATCTACAATAAATTTTTTCGTCTATTGAGTTTGATTGAAAGTAATTGCACAACAGAATTTCAAGATTTGTGTCATTCAGCTTTTTTATCAATGCTTGACGTGGGTGTACTTGCAGCATTGATTTTGGAGATATAAAAATTTGATTATTGCTTTTCGCATGAGAGTATTGTCTCATTTTAGCATTATAAATTATCAGGTTTGTTCCAGGAGGTAGTCCTTTGCTGTATGTTGCCCTAATTTGATCTATTTCTGATTTGCTAGGAAAGATGACATCAGTCATTCTATTCCTAATTTCAGCAAGATTATCTCTCTTTTTCTGCAGCAAATCATTTAGTTGCTTCATCTCCTTATATGTTTAGTTATATACAAGAATATTGCTACTTACTCTAAAAGCGTCAGATCATGTTTGTATCAATTCTAATACTGTATGAAAACTATTATCCTTTAGCCAATCGAAACCCTGTCCAGCCATTCCTAATAGAAGCCATGTTTTTATTTCTAGAATCTACCCTACAGTCAGATGATTTACTCCTCCATGAGCCTCCTCTGATAATTTTCTCATTAGTAGTCTCTTTCTCTGACCCATATCCATCTTTACTATATAATGAGTTACACCATTCATGCACATTTCCCGTCATGTCATATAAGCCGAAATCATTTTGATTTTTAGAGCCTGCCCTTTGGGTACCATTGTTACTATTACTCCTATATACTCCTACCTGGATGATATCGTTACCTCCAGAATACTTGTACTCACTGCCTGCCTTGGCTGCATATTCCCATTCTTCTTCAGTGGGCAACCTATAACTAGTACCATAAGTCCCATTAATCTTATCTATGAATTTTTGAGCATCATAATAACTTACATTCTCTACGGGACATTCTTTGCAATCATTATAAGTACTAGGATTTGTACCCATAACCGCTTCATACTCTTCCTGGGTTACTTCGTATTTTGACAAGTAGAATTCGTCAACTGTGACCTCAATTGCCGGAGAATTATCATTGTCACATTGTTTCTTACAACCTAGGAAGAAGTTGCCGCCTGATATTTTAATCATATTACCTGCAATGGCATTGACAATTCTACTCGCAGGAGTATTACCTGATTTTACTTCTTCATTCTCCACATCTGTTTTCGGTAACGATTCCTTTTTGAGTTGCTTTATTCGTGTCTTTATTTCGGCCCTCTTATAATCATCCTTGCTCTTAGATAATGCCTCTAATTCTTCTATGCTTCCTTTTTCTAATAATTGATTTACTCTATCACGAAATAATTTCTCTGTCTTAATGACATCTAATCTTTCACGTACTTGGTTTGCGAATTTAGAGTTTGGATGCCGTCTTTCGAAGTCTAGCAACTTTTGGGAATCCTCAGTAGCCTTAATTGCTTCCCAGTCATTAGCGAATTGATTTGACACTAGTTTAGCCTGTGCAAGTCGAGCAAGTTGAGCGATTTCTAAGGTTGGGTACTTATCTATAATTGTTTGGTAACCACCAATGGTATTCCGTTGCACTGTAGCATTCCACTCAAGATTCCTTTGGTTTTGTTTTAAGTCAACAAGTTCTGACTTAGCACTCTTTGTGTATTTACCATCTGGGAATTTTTCGACATAATATTGAAGTTGAGCAATCTGTCCGCTTTGTTTTGCACTCAGATACATTTCTTCCTCAGAATTGCCTGACTCTAATAACTGATTGTCTATAAGTGTTTTGATTTTTGCATTGGCCTCATCAATATAATTACCGAGCTGATTAGCCTCTACATAATCACTATATGACTCTATTGTATTGGTTTCTTTAGCATCATTCCATTCTTCATTATCTCTTATTGATAGAAGTACTGCTTTCCTTGACTTATAAAGATCATCGTAGGCAATGGACGCATCAAGCTTCTCTAAAGTTAAAAGCTCATCTATTGATTTTGCGTTTGCAATCTGATCTCTATACTGAGGCTTCGTCTCTTTGTGTTCTTCTTCTACTGCTTCATTTTCATTTGACCCAATCACTGAAACTGGCTCTTCCCCAAAATATTGAATACCCACAAAGGTTCCGATCGATAGTAAAAACAAAGCTGCAACGATTTGTTTTCTATATTTCGATAGAATACTCGGGGTCGCTTTCGGTTCTTGTCGATTAGGGGTAGCGATTCTTTTTGTTATTTCCGCTTTATTGGGCTTTGCCTCATTTGTTTGTTTTTTATTCTTATTCGCTTTCCTATTTCCCTGTTCTTTCTGCTTCTTGGCTTTGGCTTTTTTAGAAATTAGCGCTTCTGCCTTTTTTCTTTTTGCTTCTTCCCTTTCTCGCTTTAAACGATTGGCTTTAACCTGCTTATCCTTCTTCCTTTTTTCCTCGTCCGATTTAGCCTTCTCCGCTATAAGGGCCTCCTTCTCGCTTTTCTCCTTAGCTAAAATTATTTGTTGCTGTCTCTCTGCTTCCGCTTCTCTCTCAAGTCTATCAGCCTCCGCTTGTTGTTCCTTCTTTTGTCTAGCTTTCTCGGCTTCTCTCTTCGCTAGTTCTAATTTTTCCTTTTTGAGTTGATCCTCTTTCTGTTTTTCTAACTTGGCTTGATCTTTTTCAAGTTTTATTCTTTCGTCTTCTGTTACTAAATCCTTGTTTTCTATAGTCTCTTTTTCATGACTTAATTCGGATTTATCAGCTTCATTAATCTTATCAATTAATTGCAATTGTTCTCCAACTGAAACGATAACCGTCCCTTCGTCATCCTCAGTAGCCTTTACAGCTACTGGATTTATTTCCACCTTTTGAGAGGTTTTGTATTGATTGATAATGCCTAGAACTTCACTCGCAGACTTTATTCTCTTTTCAGGATCTTTAATTAAGCATTTAGTAATTACCTCTATATAGGGGATGGGACATTTTTCGATTTCAGGAGGAAGTGGGGCATTAACAATATTCTGAGATATAATTCTTCTTTTGACTTCAGGTCTAGAAGAAGCGTCACTTGCAATAAATGGGATGTGACCCAAAAAAAGCTCAAAGGCAATGACACCTACTGCCCAAAGATCTGTATTGTCCCGTAAAGGCTCACCCAACAACTGTTCTGGGCTACTATATTCTAGGGTTCCCCCACCAAAACTATTGGTCACCGCAGAGAGATCACCATCGTTTGTATACTTTGCTAACCCAAAGTCTGCAATCTTAGGCGTAAAATGACCCTTGCGTTCAGAAATAAGAATATTGCTAGGCTTTAGGTCTCTATGCTTGACACCATGCTTGTGCAAAACCTCCAAGCCTCTAAAAAGACCAATTATCAGTTCCTCTATATGAACAGACTCTAAGTCTTTATTACTAACTAACTGCTTAAGATTGCCTTGGGGATAATACTGCATGACAGCGTAGTCAAACATGCCATTGGGCATAGCAAAGGTATGCACCGATTCATAATTAATGATGTTTTTATGGATCGGCAAACGCTTGGTCGCATCAAATTCTGAAATGAGAGAAAACTCCTTTCCATTTATAACTTTTACCTCTGCAATTTTTACCGCCTTCCACTCATCCCGGAGATTATCCCAGGCTTTGTACACTGTACCAAAAGCTCCACCACCGAGCCTTCCGTCTCGTATGTCTATATCATATCTCAGAAAAAATTCTTCTTTCGAAAGACTAGTCATTAGGATTGATGCATTCTGTAAACACCTTAAAAATAGGCATCAGAAACTACCTTTCGAAAGACTTATAAAACGAAGTTGCGCTATTACACGCTAGAAAATCTACATAGGGTCACTCGAAAATTCTATTATAATATATAAGTGCTTGGCATTCAATAAAATAGAAAACCAGCTCAACAAATCAGAAAGCAGATATTTTCGATTAAGAATGAACGTACTTTTTTATAGCCGGTACACCAACACTATAAAAATAGGATTTAAAACTACGTGGCATACGCAGTTTTTCTAGTCGCAAGACTCTTTGCTGACCACAATAACAGTGGTGTTATCTTTAGAATGTTCTTTGCATTTGTTTCTCATCAAGTCTAACATAGAGTTTGGAGTATTATTATTATACAGAAGTTGTAATTCACTATTTGTATAATTTTCTAATAAACCATCACTGCATACAATGAAACAATCGCCCTCCTCCATTCTGTGCAATTCCTGAATAGATAGATCATTTGAAATTTCTTTGCCAGCTGTGATTGCTCGAGTGATTCGGTTTTTATATGGATGTGTGCGCATTTGATCTTCAGTCTTTAATACGCCAGCATCATATAATTCTTGCACAATACTGTGGTCTTTAGTAGCCCAGTAGTTTCTACTTTTTTCTCTTAGTAATATGACTCTACTGTCACCCATATGTGCAATAATTGAGCTGTTGTCTTCTTTGAAAAATAAAATTGCTAAAGTTGTGCTGGAACCAACAAATTGCGGGTCCATTGAGGCTGTGTTGTTTAGTGAAGATGTCGCTTGACTAACAAGCTCACTCAGATCCAATGGCTCGTTTTTTAAGCAAGAAGCTTCGTATTGCATTCTGATACTTCTAATGATCTCATTACTTGCCAACTCTCCGCTAGTATGACCACCAACTCCATCACAGACAACAATCATTCTATTATCATCAGAAATGTAAAAGGCGTCTTCTTGAGTCGTTTTCCTACCCAATAACTGAAAGTGTCTAACAACCATGGTTATAGTAAATTAAATGATACCACTGTTCTACCAAGATGAATCTTATCACCATTTTCAAGGTATATTTCTGTGCCGCTTTCAAGTTTTTTTCCGTTCAATATTAACGGGTTCTTGTTACTATATTCTTTAAGCAGATAACTCATACCTCTTTCTCCCTTAATAGAAACAATGACACAATGCAATCTTGACATAGTGTTGTCTTTTGAAGGTATCGCTATATCAGGAGATTTTTGAGAGGACTGTCGCCCTATAATATTTACTCCATTACTAATCGTGAAATTGAGTTCCTCCTTATTTCTATCATCGTACCAGGCAATCATGCCATCAGTAGCAAAATTGGGATTGTAGTCACTGACTGCCGTCTCTAATGTTCTAATCTTTGGTTGTTCATTAGGGAAAGTATAGTAATTGGGCGAGCCACAACTTGGATTCTTACATGAATACTTTACCTTTTTTCCTACTAACTTTTGATTAAACGTCAGCTTGTTATTATAGGCGCATTCTGTGCATTGGACAGTAATCATTTCTTATCAATAATTGATGAGTATTCTATTCTTAGTATTACAACTCGGACAGGAAACGATTGATTGCTCTCTTGAAAACATGAAATCAAAGTACTTAAATATTTTACGACATGCTCCGCACCTTCCCTTGGATGGCTTTATCAAAATTTTTACCGCACAGCTTGGACAGGTTATAATTGGTTGTTTCAAGCTTTGTAGATCTTTCCTTTTGACAAACAACTTTAGTTTACAGCCTGGGCACTTACAATTCATACCCAAATATGGTTTAAAGTCCTATCTCATCAAAATCATTATTTTCTAAATCATCACTACTGTCATCCTCTACAATAATATCAGTCCTGTCAATAAGACTTTCTATTTCATCCAGATCATTAATCTGCTCTACTTCGTCATCACCCAGAACAATGAAATCTTCCATACTAACTACATTGTCAATATTTTCTCTACTATCACTTGGGTCTATTCCATCATTCCCTTCATCCACAATAAAAACATCTAGATTATCACCTCCTTGTTCGTTAATCATGAATGATTCATAATCACCATCATTGTTCTCATCTAGAGCAATGACATCTGCAAGCCCATCTTCATTAGCATCTATAGCAATCATATCAATAACATCATCTCCATCTTGGTCAAGACCATATATTGGTTTTACCACAACCACATTATCTGCACTTTCTACTGAACTGTCTATATCTGAGAAAAAATCATCATTCTCTATACTTATCGCTTCTTCTGTCGTCTCTTCTGTAGCGCTCTCTGTACCAGCCTCTTCATTTATCTCTGAGAAAAAATCATCACCCTCTATACTTATCGCTTCTCCTGTCGTCTCTTCTGTAGCGCTCTCTGTACCAGCCTCTTCATTTATCTCTGAGAA
>CAZMMQ010000008.1:19701-90326 GCA_964567435.1 uncultured Saprospiraceae bacterium
CTTCTGTAGCGCTCTCTGTACCAGCCTCTTCATTTATCTCTGAGAAAAAATCATCTTCTCCAAATAATGAAGTATCATCATTGCTGATTGCTTCTATAGTTACTTCCTCTTCTTCGACAACTTGATAATCGTCTACCACTGAGTCTACCAGATTAGATTCGACATTGTCTATAGCAATACTCTCATCTTGGATCAATTGTGCTTGATCTTGCACTTCCATTAAATATTCATCTTGATTTTCAGGTGACATGCCATTCCACTCTTCTTCATAAAATGTAGAATAGCTATCTCCCTTATAGTTGAAAAAACCTCCAGCACCTACATCTTGTCTTGCTGCTGAAAAGGCCTGGTCGAAGTCCATATCATCTGACACAGAATTAGATATCTTGGCTTCAGAATTAAATGAAAACGAAAATGATGGCTCTAAAGCTTCTATTTCATTTAATCCCACTTCTGGTTCAGTAATACTAGCTTCAGATTCAATAATCGTTTCTGTGGCAACATTAGGAGCACTATTAAGACTAGAGTTGACATCATCACTCAAGACTTTTCTACCAAAAAGCTGGTAAAATCCTGCTCCTGCAATAACAGAGGCCAATGTAAGACCACCAGCTATAAGGCCATCTTTTTGCTTAGAAGTCAATCCTTTAAGCGTAAGTATATTAGATGGTGATGTTGGTATTGATGGCTTATTCATAGTATTCGTATTAATTTGTTATTCTATTCAAAGGTACTCTAGCAGGGTCCCAGCAGGTCTAAAAATTGTATGAATCGATTAGTTGTATGTACAAACCTTAATAAACAGTGTAAATCTTAGTCGCTGATCTTATCCTAGTATGGCTAATCTTACATTGACTCCGTAAGAACAAAAGGACCAATGCCTTATTACAAAACGGCTATAACTTAAATATGGCTTGGCATTTATCATTGACACATTTACTCTTGGATCTCATATATACTGGAGTATATTGTATCAATTTGGTTTTGCACTTTGGACATTTGAGTAGGTCCTCATATTCTAATCTTAGAAGATCAAGCTTACCTTGTTTTTTCGATTTATTATCAAAAAACAAGCTGATAAGAACTGGGATCGTACCTGCTGAAACCATCAACACCATTTTAATATTATTGTCTTCTGTTAAACAAAATATCAAAACAATAAGCACTATCGATAATCCAACCCTGATTATTTTTGGCCATTTTGAAGGGTTAGTAATTTTGGCTCGGAGACGATTATACTCGTCCATACTTTCGAGTATCGGGATATACTCCTGAGTGAAATCTACCTTTCTATGGTTTATAATTTTTCTTATTCTAGAGAAAAAAGTACCTGTATCCAATAATTTACTCCCTAGTACTATTTGATCCTTTTCATCAATCTTCGACTTATTAACCCTTCTATTGTTTATGAATATACCATTTCTACTGTTGCTATCCACAATCCACAAATGACCATTAGGTCGAAGTTCTAGCTGTGCATGGACTTGACTGATAGAGGGATCCTTTATCACAATGTCATTATCTTCATTATTACCTATCGATATCGTCATCTACAGATCTAATATTATTTTGAAAGAAGAGTTCTTCTTATCAGTTTAGCTAATGATTTGGAAAGTTCCAATTTTTTATCTGTGCCATAAAATCCTACTGACTGCTCTCCAGCAACTTTAATATTGCTCATGTTAAACATATAAGACCTGTTCAAGCGTTTCATATTTAGGTCGATTTCAGAAAAATATTCATACTGTCCCAGTTGCTTTGTTTCTAAAATCATTTTGCCACCTCTTAGAGAAATACGTGTATAGTTTCCTTTCGCTTGTAAGTAGTTTATCATCTTAAATGGTATTCTAACGATGCCTTCTTTAGTCTTTACTTTCAATTCTTTATCGACTCCACCTAGACCAGAAACATACTTCTTGTAAGTGTCCTCTAAAGAAATATTCGTCGTGGGATGTGGTACAAAATGAAAAACATGCAATTGCCATGCTTGCAGTGCAAAGCTCTTATTCGAACAAAGGCAGATTTTGATTTCAGGAAACAACTTTTTGATATTCGAAATAGATATCCTATCGGATTGGTCAAGATTATCAGAAAAAAAGAACAGCAGGCCACTCTTTGCTTTTACAAGATGTTCCTTCAGTTGGGTTTGTGTTTTGGTGAATATTAATGAATACTCCCTTGTATAACTGAATCTTATCTTACTTACTACTGGTTGTAAATCAACGTTTTTCTTATAAAAAAGAAGGTTATCCATATTGAAAATTTACTTGTATTCCGCTTGTATCTTATTCCCACTAGAAGAAAGAATCTTGGCCTTATTTCCTGAAGTCGCTATTATTTTATTGGCAATGTCGTCTGTAGAGTTACTCGATCTAATAATTATTTTAAGGATGTTCTTATTAAAGTCTTTTTTGACTACAGTTGCCCAGCTCGCATTATTTAGAGACTTGATAAAATTCTGATATTGGGGAAAATTTACATTAGATATAAGTATACCCAAATCTCTTCTCCCATCACTCGGTAGGTTGCTTAACGTTGCATCACATAATTCATTTATAAAGTAATCTGCCATCAGACTACCTGCATCTCTTAGTGCAGCCTTAGCAGATACATTTGCAGCTATATCTATGCCGCTACCATGTGCACCATTCGTGGCTAGGATGGATCCGCTATTGACATCTATTGCTCTAGCTTCTACTCTAGCTCTACAAGAAAACATATTTCCATTACGCATTGCGTCTTCACTAAATGCTTCTCCTACAATGATAATATCTGCGTCCATTTGTCTACCAAAATTAGATAGGGCTTTGCTATCGTTAGCGTCTACTGCTTGGTTAAATGCATCCTGTCTTCTTATTGCCTCTATCTGACTTGGATCCACAACATCATACCCGAAGGACTTAAGTTTTCTAATAATCTCTGTTTCGCCTGCTGGATCTGGTATGACTCTTTTGATATGGAATTCTGGTATTACCACCATGACTTTAGGCTTTGTAGATCCTCTAAGTAATCCGCATTCTGATGCTTTTACCGTAATACCTCCTCCTATGCCATAAGCATCTGCCTGCAATGCAGCATCACCATTTCCTTCGGGAAGTAAACTTTTCTCTGAGGCTACATAACCCACCATTTCAATTAATGCTTCTTCTATTGCATCTTCCATCGCTTGGGATTTATAAAATGCTCCTCCCAATAGTACACTTGCTATCCCTGTCCCAGCAGCCGCACCGACACTGGATTTTTTGTGATCAATAGACTTAGACACCAATATCTCACTCGTTTCCGTATCCATTATTTGTAATACAATACCGACATGTGCCGTCGTCTTAGCGACTCCTCCTATTCCCAATTTCCTCGTAAAACCACCTAGCCCAAAACCACTTTCGTTCTCCTTAAATTCCGTAACATCTGCTAGTATCGTTACTTGCGCACCAGTGATTTGTCCAGTTCTTGCACCTGTCCCTCTCCGTACAGAACCACTTAGTGCCAACTCTTGCTCGCTAAATGCAGACTTAAGTTGAGCTCTTTCCACAACTCTAAAACAACCACATTCCACAAGCGCATTAGATAGCATTTTCTTCAGACCAATACCTGCATCTCTATTGGCACCCATAGCTGAAAACGTAAATTCGCTAACAGAAATAGACGTTCTATCAGCTCTATCAATTCCCGTACAATACTTTGGAACTTCCTCTATTTGTCCAGACATCTGAATAAGAGAAAAAAATAAAATAGCTAGTGTAGAAATAATTACTTTCATGTTGGTATCAATTGGTTTGTTAAATATAACGCAATTTACTTTCTAGTCTATTCCAAGAACTTAGATTGTGTACCAACTGAAGTATTTATTGTTTGAATCGAAAATTCCTTCTAGTCATATAATGGTATAAAAAATCCTACCCAGTTTTCTTGCGAAACAATTGTATTTTGATTTTTTTTATGCCTTCCAGTCTCTCATCCCTCGTATATTGACTGAGTTCAAAACCATAGGTTCCCGGTTCTGGGAATTTAAAATTTTCGAGAAGATATACTTTCAGTTTGCAATTCTCACCAGAACATTTGCCTACCCACTCTCCTTTATGTGTCGCCAGATTGACAGAGAGTTTTTCTTCGTTGGAGGTCCCGTCAGGAAAATAGGTACGGATTAAAAAATAAATATTCTCATATCGGTAATCTGACTGATGATCGATAATTAGTTGAAGCTCATATATAGAAGATGTATCTATAATCTCAGGAGAAAATTTAATGGCTTTGTCTCCCGTCCAACCCAATGGGTTAATCTCTACGGACTCACTAAAGTAAGGATTGGGTCCACATCCCAAACAAGCGATGATACATATTGCTGATAGCCACTTCATTACTCAAAGTATTCTTTCATTCTGGCAAAGAATCCTTTCTGATCCTTCCCGGCTTTTGGTTGGAAAGACGGCATAGTCCGCATTTTTTCCAAGAGCTTCTCTTCTTCGTCAGTTAGATTTTTTGGTGTCCAAACATTGACATTTATAAGTTGATCACCTCTACCACTATATCCTTGTACAGAAGGCAATCCTTTTTCTCTCAGTCTGAATATTTTACCAGGAGGTGTTCCTGCTGGTATAGTGATTTTGACTTTTTTCTTTAGTGTTGGCACTTCTACTGAGGTGCCCAATACAGCATCTGCATAGTTAAGAAACAGGTCATACATAATATTCTGACCATCTCTGTTAAAGTGTTCGTGAGGTATCTCTTCTACAGCTACCAAGAGATCTCCTGCTGGTCCGCCGTTCTTACCTGCATTTCCAAATCCTCTCTTTGACAATTGCATGCCTTCTTCCATGCCTCCTGGTATTTCTATCTCTATGGTTTCATCTGCCATTTTACGACCATTGCCTTTGCATGAGGTACACTTACTCGTAATCTGATTGCCAGAACCATTACAGGTAGGACATACCGTTGTCGTTTGCATTTGTCCAAGGAAAGTAGATTTGACTTGTCTTACATATCCTGAGCCACCACAGGTACCACATGTAGAAACGGCTTTGCTATCTTTTGCTCCTGAGCCATTACAAGTGTCGCAGGTGGAATGCTTCTTTATTTTAATTTTTTTGGTCACACCTTCCGCTATTTCCTCTAGGGTAAGCTTGACCTTAATACGCATGTTGGTTCCTTTTTGGCCATTGCTTCTTCTCCTTGAACCTCCCCCAAAGAAACTTTCAAAGGGACTACCACTATCCCCAAAGATATCGCTGAAATTGGCGAAAATGTCTTCCATGTTCATGCCACCACCACCAAAACCTCCTTGTGGATCTACGCCTCTATGACCATACCGATCGTATCTGGCCTTCTTCTGATCATCACTGAGCACTTCGTAAGCTTCCGCTGCTTCCTTGAACTTATCTTCAGCTGCTTTATCGCCGGGGTTCTTATCCGGGTGATACTTCATGGCAACCTTTCGATAGGCCTTTTTTATCTCTTTGGCATCTGCGCCTTTCGCCACACCAAGAACTTCATAATAATCTCTTTTAGCCATAATAATGCTTATGTGTAGGTTACTTACCTACAACAACTTTTGCAAATCGAATAATCTTTTCATTCATATAATACCCTTTCTCTACGGTATCAATGATTTTGCCTTTCATGTCTTCACTTGGAGCAGGAATTTCAGTAATGGCTTCGTGCAGTTCAGGATCAAAAGTTTCTCCAGTCGTCTCCATCGGTTCGACCCCTATGTTTTTCATGACTGAGTAAAGTTTGTTGTATACCATTAATACCCCATCGCTCAACTGCTCTTCTGATGATTCGTCTTCTGCGCTTTTCTTTGCTCTGTCAAAATCATCCATGATGGGTAATATTTTATTGACTGTGTCTTGGCCCGCTGTCTTCAATAGCTCTAACCTTTCCTTCATCGTCCGCTTTTTGAAATTTTCAAACTCAGCAAATAAGCGCAAATGCTTATCCTTTGATTCTGCCAATTCGGCTTTCAATTCCTCTATTTCCTTTTTCGAACTGGATCTACGTCTGGATTTTTTCTTCGGCTTTTCCTTAGTCTCTGCATTGTTTTCTGATTGCTCATCAGTATTTACGTCTGTTTCTGGTGTCTCGTCACCTGTCATCTTTAGTTTATTTTTGATAGTATGTAGCAAACCTTTTGCCATAGCTTAATTGCGGTCATTTTGGCAGAAAATTCTTCTTTCTTGTGTCATTTTGTGAGTTGGTGGCAAATATATAAGTCTTTCAAGGACTCTGTGTATCTACTTGCTAATGCATTTAATTGTCGGAATGAGGGCTATTATTTAAGCCTAGTGCTAAGGAAAGCATCAATTTCTTGCTTTGCTTGATTAACGCTGATTATGTCTCCTTTCGGGCTAATGAGAAACTTAGATGGGACATCTGAGACATTATATTTCAGCGCCAAGGCATCTGTAAGTACCAATCTGGCAGTCCTCACAATCTGATTCTTCCATACAAATCCATCTTTTTCAGCCGCCCTTTGCCATCTTCTATCATCTTTCTCTAATGCAATTGTCACTACTTCAAATCCTGATGCATCCTTGAATTGTTTGCCATTGAATTTATGATGCAACGCTACCAGGTTGGGGTTGTCTCTTCTGCATGGTGCACACCAAGATCCCCAAAAATCCAATAATACATATTGCCCCCTTAAGTCAGATAGAGAAAAAGCACTACCATCTATTAATTGTGCCTCAAAGTCTGGAGCGGTATTGCCGCTATTGTGCTCAGGTCCTCTAGTAAGAAAGATATATGTGCCGAATCCAATTACCAGGAGTAAGGGTATGATTTTTTTCATTAGTTTGTCCTTTTAATTTTGGATAAATATACTATCCAGTTGTCTAGAAATCTCAGGCAATACCTCTCGACATTTTTCTTTTTTATTGAAGTATAAATTAATTATCACAGCCATCGCATCCACTTTATTAAACCCCAATGTGCTGATTATCGTTCGTTGATCTAATGGTGATATCTTTTCTACCTTCTCCCAAATATCACTTGGTAAGTCTGGATAGTCCTCAGCAGGGTTTGCCTTTATAAATGCCTCAGCATAGGCATGCCAAGCCACATCATAATTTCCTTCTGGATTCATGATTGCCTTTTCGGCATGTTCCAAGGATAGTATAACAACGCCATCTTCTGCAAAAGTCTCCATTGTGTGCAAAAACTTATAGCGCGGTGAAGGAAATGGATGCTTATATAAGACTATGCGTTCCCAATCTTTGAAGTCCTTTTTTGTACGACGGAAGGTTATTGTTGTTGGAATTTGTGCAATCATCATTTTGATATCATACGGCACATTGCTATTGTCTGTTTCCATTCCTTTACCGGAAAAATCTCTCCCTTGTGTAAATAGATACAATTGATTATTGAATAGTACCTTGTCTTCGTCACTCATTGCCTTATATTCTGGATTGGCTCTATTAAGAAGTGTAATCACTTTTTCATCCAACTCTACGGGATTGCGGCTAAGCCACCAATAGTCTATCTGAGGTGAAAAGAGATAAATCAAAATTAGTGCCGTGAGTGGAATAAGGATATATTCTATGGCTTGTGAATTAGTATCGAGATAAATCATATACCCTAGCACCAATAGAGCTAGCGCCAACGGAACAGCAAAAATTATTGACAACTTATATATTCTCATCTGACAGCGTTAATTAAGGCGTAAGATACCATTCATCCATCATGATTTTATCCTGATTGATATAAGTATAAACGATCTGGTGTTAGCTTTCCATCTATATTTGCGTGGAAATGTCATTCACTTTAGAGAAAAAGGATGAGCACAGCAGCGCTCGTGCTGGCAGTTTGACTACTGACCATGGAAATATTAGGACACCTATATTTATGCCCGTTGGCACTCAAGCCACCGTAAAGGCATTGACACAAGAGCAATTGGCAAAAGACGTCCAGGCTCAGATTATCTTAGGAAACACCTATCACTTATACCTCAGGCCTGGGGTCAATATTATAGAAAAAGCAGGCGGTTTGCACAAATTCATGAATTGGGACAAACCGATATTAACCGATTCAGGAGGGTATCAGGTATACTCTCTTAGTGACCGTCGAAAAATAATGGAAGAGGGAGCTCGATTTTCGTCACATGTAGATGGAAGTAAGCATTTATTTACCCCTGAAAATGTAGTTGATATTCAACGACAAATAGGAGCAGACATCATTATGGCTTTTGATGAGTGCACCCCCTACCCCTGTGATTACAATTATGCAAAAAAATCTCTTGGATTAACTCATAGATGGTTGGACAGGGGGATTGAACGCATAGAGTCGACTGACCCATTATACGGTCACCATCAGATATGGGCACCCATTGTGCAAGGGAGCACTTATAAGGACTTGCGAATAGCATCATGCGAGTACGTGGCCAGCAAGGGTCGAGAAATTAATGCTATTGGCGGTCTGTCTGTTGGTGAACCTCATGAGGAACTATATGCTATGACGGAAGTCTGTACTGGCATACTGCCAGAAGATAAACCAAGGTATCTTATGGGAGTTGGTTTGCCTGAAAACATATTAGAGTGTATATCACTCGGTATAGATATGTTTGATTGTGTCTTACCTACCAGAAATGCAAGACATGGCTTACTGTATACATCCGAAGGCGTTATAAACATTAAAAATGCCAAATGGTCAGATGACTTTACTCCAATAGATTCTAACGCAGATAATCATTTTAGTCAGACATATTCCAAGGCCTATCTCAAGCATCTCTTCAAGGTCAATGAATTTTTAGGATTCACTATGGCCAGCATACAAAATCTGAGATTCTATCTGTGGCTTGTAGAGACCGCTAGAGAAAAAATTATCTCTGGAGAATTTGTACACTGGAGAGATGCCCTGTTGCCTAAAATCTCTAAAAGACTCTAAGCTTACACTTGTAGTTATGTTTGAATACGTCGAATATTGTCATACAAAAACACGTTTATAATCCAATTATCAAAAAGCTAGATCTCTATATCATCAAGAAATATTTCGGCAGTTTCTTCTTTACGATGTTGCTGATTTCCTTGGTATCAGTGGTGATTGATTTTAGTGAAAAAATCCACAAATTTATAGATGCCGACCTATCTACTCTAGATGTTATTTTCGGTTATTATCTGCCTTTTATTCCTTGGATAAATGGTTTGATGTGGCCGTTGTTCTCTTTGATAGCTGTTATCTTCTTCACCTCCAGAATGGCAAGAAATACAGAAATAGTAGCCATGTTGAGTTCGGGTATGAGTTTTAATCGTGTTGTTATTCCATATATAATTGCCAGTTCTATTTTGGCGGCGGCACTATGGGTAGGGAAAAATTATATTATCCCTTATAGCAATAAGAAAAAGAATGATTTTGAGTTAGAGCACCTCAGCAAACGACATCTCAAAACTTTAAATACGGAGATTCATTTATTTCTTAGTGAAAATGAAAAAGCCTATATTAGGTACTATAAGAAAAGAGATACGACCGCCCAAGGATTTAGGTTAGAAACCTTTGAAGATGGAAGACTAGTCAAAACAATACAGTCAGAAAAGTTGATTTTCAAAGCAGAGCCCAACCATTGGACCATTAAAGATTATAAGATTAGAACCTTTAAAAACATGGAAGAATCCCTAGTTATTGCTAAGGGTCAGACCATAGATACAACCCTTAATCTGATCCCGTCAGACTTTGTCCAAAATATGAAAATAATGGAAAACATGACAACAGGTGACTTGCAAGAATATGTGTCTAGACAATCAGAGAAAGGTATTTCTGCGCCTAAAAACTTTATCATACAATTGCATCAACGCAACTCTGAGCCGTTCTCTATAATTATTCTTGCCATAATAGGCGTTGCTGTTGCCTCTAGAAAGGTGAGAGGAGGAATGGGTCTGCATTTAGCATTGGGTGTTATTATAGGTGCGGCATTTGTTGTTATCGGACAGTTCTCTGCCACCTTCTCAAATAACTTATCTTTGTCTCCTGCATTAGGTGCTTGGATACCAAATATCATATTTGGAATAATCGCTTGGGTTCTAGTCAAGAAATCACAACAATAAAAATATATTTAATAAAAATATATGCTGTCTAAAGATGTCAAACGAAAACTAAGAGGAGACCTATTCAGATATTTGGATGGTTTGGTAATGGCTCCTGTTGCCTATGCCTTACACGAAAAAGGTGTTCTGGACTATCTGGTCAAGAATAAAACAGTCACTATCTCTGAACTCACCAATCAATTTAATGCCAACGAAGGATATCTCAATGTCGCCCTTAGAATTATAACCTCTCAAGGATGGTTAGACATGACCTTGGATAATGAGACAAATACTGTGGTCTATAGCCTGACAGATAAATCTAAAGTAGCCTTTGGCCATTGTCATTTATATAAAGATACCGTCGACCTACTGAAATTTTCAGGAAATTTTCATCCTCGCCTATTCAGACAACAGCCCTTTGATAAGTTGGTGTCTATTATGGATAAATACAAATCCAATTATGGTCTGACTAAAAGTAACGATCCACTTGTCAGTGACATCCAACAGCAAATTCTCAAACACATAGAAGGGAATATCTGTGCACCTTCTATTGTGGCATTAGGTATGAATGGTATGTTTCATAAGTATTTTATGGAAGCTTATTTTATGCCTGAAGAATTTCATGAGAAGGCAGAGAGCTTTCGCCAACTGCTCGATTTCTTCGCTCACCTAGGGTGGTTTGAGAAAAAGAATGACACTTTTGGATTTACTGAAGAAGGATTATTTTTTGCCAGGAGAGCCAGTGCCTTTGGGGTGACTGTTTCATATAGTGCCACATTCAGGCAAATCAGTGAATTGATATTTGGTAATCCTAAAGTTCTATGGGACGTGCCTGATGGTGGCGACGAAATCCATGTAGACAGAAAGATGAATGTATGGGGTAGTGGTGGTGCTCACAGCACTTACTTTAAGAAAGTAGACGAAATCATTATTTCCATATTCAATCGTCCTATAGATCAGCAGCCAAAAGGCATCGTCGATATGGGATGCGGTAATGGTGCCTATCTGGAACACCTCTATAATGTCATAGAACAGCAAACCGAAAGAGGAAAGTTGCTGGAAGATTATCCACTGTTTCTAGTAGGAGCAGATTATAATCAAGCTGCACTCAGGGTGACCAGAGCGAATCTAATTCAAGCCAATATATGGGCCAAAGTAATATGGGGTGACATTGGTAGACCAGACTTATTGGCCAAGGACCTCGAGGATAATTATAGTATAAATCTTGAAGACTTACTTAATGTACGAACCTTCTTGGATCACAATAGAATATGGGAACAACCCGCAAGTGTACCTGAGGGAAATATCAGCATGTCAACTGGTGCTTTTGGATATAGAGGTCGTCGACTATCTAATAATGAGGTAGAAGAAAATCTCCTACTTCATTTTCAAAAGTGGGCGCCTTATGTCAAGAAATACGGATTGCTTGTCATAGAGCTACATACTGTACCACCCCATCTTGTCGCTGAAAATATAGGACGTACCGCAGCTACTGCTTATGATGGAACGCATGGATTCTCTGACCAATATATTCTAGAATTGGATGTGTTTAAATCCGTTGCTGCACGTGCAGGTTTGCATTGCGACCCACAATATGAAAGCCGCTTTCCAAACTCGTCATTGGCGTCAGTATCTATAAACTTGTTAAAAGAACGCTAAGCAACACCAAGGTTCAACAACGCTAATACACCACCCATCAATCCACAAAATAACAACAGATAGGAGCCGTCTATCAGAAAAAGTTTAAGTGATTTTTTCTGATAAGCATAGTGGATGGCTACTGCAGGCAAGCAATAAATTGCGGCAACCATTAGGCCGTGAAAGCCACCATGAATAAATGTCTGATCCTCTGGTGTGTGCATATGAACAATATAGCTAATGCCATATGCCAAAATACACATCATAAGAAAGGCTAAGCCATGTGTGATTGCTATGCCAGATTGTGCTTCTTCGTCAGTGATACCTGTCTCAGCTTGCCAGGCTTTGCCAAACAATGCCGTGTACCATAAAAATCCTAGCATAAAGGCTGCAGCTGCGGCAATCGGAATTTCCAAATAAGCCATAATATATGTGGTTCTGTTTTTCTGAAAATACAAAATTATTTGGACTCTCAGGTTGACCTTGGGACATATGGCTTTGATGGGTTCTACTCTTCATAGATGATTTCTCGCAGAAATTTGAGTACCAGAGATATTTCAAATGATATATTTCTAATCCTTGTCTGGGGCAAGCCCTGGTTGGGAAATTCGGGTCTGTCATACTGAAATGACACATCGGGACTGATAGAAAACTCTATGGCTGGAGTAAAGAAGTCTGTACCCAGAAATTCAAATCCTCCGCCTAAAGTTAATCCGTAATTGAATGAATTGATGAAAATGGGATCAGGGAAAGGACAACGATTGACCGTTGTCGTTATAGAACAAAAGTCTACCAGGATCTGTTCCAAATTGTTGGATAGCGTATACTCTGCTCTCAATCCTAGTGTGTAGTAAAGCTTCGCAGAAAAATTGGCAGGCACTACTCTTCGTGCACCTACCATTAAGCTGGCATTTTGGAATTTGTACCCTGTCTGTATAGTATTCAAAGCAAATGTGTTATTTCTAATACTACTACCTCTAGTATGTACACCGATTTGAGCAAACAAGGCTCCTCTGTCATCCAAATCTCTTGACTCAATGAATACATTGCCATGAAATACCAGGAGAGCACTTCTGTCGTTCTCATTCCAATTTTGATTAGCAAGTGTTATTCCCCCTTTAGCTCCAAAATGATAGCCATCTTGTGCTATGAGTACGTTGGTAAGAAAGAAAATTATAACAACAGCGAATGTATATCTTATCATTAGAGACTTCATCTATGTCAGATTTAATAGCCCTAAATTAAAATATATATTCATCATCTATCGCGATGGTACCTTCCATTGGTGCTCTTGTAAATGCAGGCCTGTTTAACAAACTAATCTTCTTCTTAAGGTACAGTTTCTCTCCGGCCAGGGGCTCGGCATCTTTAGGAATTCTGTTTCTTAGTCTGATCTTTGTTTCGTCCAGATCATATATCATCGCAATCTCAGATACGGTTTCTCCTTTCTTAACTCGATGGAAAACCTGATCGCCTTTAAGACTGCCAGCTTTTCTTCTGCTTTGGGAAGATGTTGGATATTCCCTGACTTTTGGTTCTTCATAGACGACATCCTCGGTTTTTGTGTCTGAGGAGCTTTGATCTACATCTATTGGCGACGAATTATCTGCTAGTATAGGTGCTCCCTGAGCTTGGTCATATTGGAATAACTCATACTTCTCGATTAGATTAATAAGTTTTCTAGGATAGGCTTTGTCTGTTGCATATCCTGCCTTTTTAAGACCATAGGCCCATCCCTCGTAGTCCCCTGATGGGAGAGTAAACAAGAATTGATATCTCTTCTGGTCCGTCAAAAAGGCACTATGTGCATAAAATGATTGCTCTGCGCTATCAAACTTTCTAAAACAACTCTTAATCAATTGGCCTTCATTGTTATAATCATCGTCCTCTCTGTGGAATGTCTCTCCACTCCAAGCACCACCACATTTGATACCAAAGTGATTGTTGGCTTCAACAGCAAGAGTACTTTTCCCACTTCCAGACTCCAATAGGCCTTGTGCTAACTTTATACTAGCCGGAATACCTGTCCTTTCCATCTCAGAGATTGCTATACGCTTATATTTACTTATATAACTGATTGACGGGTTATCTGAGGCAAGCAGCGTGCCTCCAAAAACCATTATCATTATGAAGATCCAGGGGGTTTTCATATTAAACCTTTTTATTATATAACTTGGGCAAAAATGGTGCCCTTCTTCCTGGTTAGTCTATTGAGTAGGTATGAAACGACAAAAATTGTCTTCTATTGTAATTACTTTATGGCGCTGGTATTTCCTGCACCAGTTCAATCAAGATACCATTAGTGCCTTTAGGATGAAGAAAGCAGACCAACTTATTATCTGCTCCAATTGTAGGATTCTCTTGTAGTAATTTAAAGCCCTCTGCTTTTAATCTCTCCATCTCCATACGGATGTCCGTAACGGCAAAGGCAATATGATGGAAGCCTTCCCCTCGCTTATCTATATGCTTGGAAATAACACCATCTGAGGAAGTGGATTGGACTAATTCGATTTTATTATTGCCAACTCGGAGAAAAGAAGTAATCACATTTTGAGACGCCACTTCTTCTCTCTTGTAGGCCTTTGTATTAAATAATTTTTCAAAAAGAGGTTCACTTAGCTCCAAATCTTTGACAGCAATCCCAATATGCTCTATTTTCTTCATCTTACTTTTGTATAAAACCTGTTTTGTTAAGGTATACTTAGTGAAGTAACCTGTTTCTTTAATTCTCAGTTAAAGGTAGAAATTCCAAATATCGAAAAGTTATATTTGTTAAGGTCACAAATTGGCACTCCAATTTATACTCAAAATGGATAAAAAAATCATTGTACTTATCGTCATTGTGATGTCTATTGCATTACTCGGCATCGCTATCACACAGTTCATTTGGATCAAAGCACAAGTGGATTTGGATGAAAAGAACTTTGATGATAAGGTGACTATGGCCATGAGTAGTGTTAAGGTGAGACTGACAGAGGACACAGAGGAGCCTCAATTTGTGACTGATTTCTTAAGAAAGAAACAAAAGTCATCCCTGTTTGGCACAGAGTCTAATGCCCTTTCTAAAATGTTGACCTCCCAAACTAATAAGCTGAATCGGACAATAGAATTAGCAGGAAATATTAAGAATCTCTACCCTGACGATTTGCTAGAAACCATAAATAAAATCAATCTGGATAGGTATATAAAGGAGGCCTTAATTGATCAATCCATCGATTTAAAATATGATTATGGTGTCTATTCTAACAAGCAAAGGGATTTTGTAATAAGGAATGGAAAATTTGCAGTTCTAGTACCCAGTGAGAGTAGCTCGGATATTAGAAATGACAAGGGGCTCAATGATTCCAAGCATATGGTCCAACTTTTTAATGATAATGACAACTCACCGGGGTTTCTAAAGATATTTTTTCCAGGTCAACGTTCTTGGTTATGGGCAAAGGTGTTTCCATCACTGCTAAGTTCCCTTTTGTTTACAAGTTTGATTCTCCTTTGTTTTGCCTATACGGTATTCATTATATTTAGACAGAAGAAGGTCTCTGAGATGAAAACCGACTTTATCAACAATATGACCCACGAATTCAAAACGCCAATAGCAACAATTTCCCTTGCTACAGACTCAATCACCAATAACACTGTGATTAAGAGTGAAGACAAAATCAAGCGATTTGTAAGCATTATCAAACAGGAGAATAAGCGCATGCTTAATCAGGTAGAAAAGGTTCTACAAATGGCGAGGATAGATAAAGAAGAGTTTGAGCTGAAATATACAGATGTCAATATCAATGATGTTGTCAGTCAGGCTGCTATCAATAGCCGTCTAAAGATTCAGAAGAGAGATGGGCAATTGTCTGAAGAGCTCAATGCTTCCTCACCAATTATCAAAGCTGATGTCACACATATATCTAACATCATCAATAATCTCCTCGATAATGCAGAAAAATACTCCAATGAGAAGCCAAAGATTAATATTCGTACAAAGAGCAACTCAAAAGGCGTTATTGTAGAGATAGAAGACAATGGAATAGGTATGTCCAAAGATTCTTTGAAGCACATTTTCGATAAGTTTTATCGTGTACATACTGGAAATCGACATGATGTGAAGGGTTTTGGACTGGGTTTAAGTTATGTAAAAGCGCTTGTAGAAGCACATAAGGGTGATATCAAAGTCATATCAGAGCTAGGAAAAGGTTCTATGTTTACTGTTTTTTTCCCTTTTAACCAAACTTTAAGTGGGTAATATGTGTGACTAAACAAGAATTTTAACATCTAAATATTGTTAACACCCACTTATTTAATAACAGACAATATGTCCAACAACGAAAAACGAATTTTACTAGTAGAAGATGACCAAAACTTTGGAGACGTTCTCCGGTCATATCTAGAAATGCACGAGTACGAAGTAGATCTCGCTCAAGACGGAGAAGAAGGATTATTGAAGTATAATAAGGGAAATTATGCGCTTTGCATTCTCGATGTTATGATGCCTAAGAAAGATGGCTTTACATTGGCTAAAGAGATCAGAGAAAAAGATACCGATATCCCTCTTATATTTTTAACGGCAAAGTCTCTTAAAGAAGATGTCTTAGAAGGATTTAAAATTGGCGCTGATGACTACATAACGAAGCCATTTAACTCTGAAGAACTGTTACTCAGAGTCCAAGCAATTCTGAGAAGAGCAGGTGGGAAAGAAGATCCGCAAGAAGATGTGAAAGAATTCACTCTTGGTGACTATCACTTCAATTATCCTCTGAGAATTTTGACCTATAAAAATGCGGAAGGCGAGACGTCCAAAGAGAACCTGTCTCCAAAAGAGGCGCATCTATTGAGATTGTTCTGTATCTATAAAAACAATGTCTTAGAAAGATCTGTTGCCTTGACTAAAATTTGGGGAGAAGATAACTACTTCACCGCGAGAAGTATGGATGTCTTTGTAACCAAGCTAAGAAAGTATCTCAAGAAAGATGAGAAGTTGGAAATCGTCAATATCCATGGTAATGGTTTCAGACTTATAGACCGGTCAGAAGCGGTTATTGAGTAGTTGAAACAACATTAAATACGATATATAGAGCAGGCGACCTCACGGAGGTGACCTGCTTTTTTGTTATAATTGGCTAACATATTCTGATGAGAAACGCAAGTATAATTTTCTTACTTCTAATATCCTTATCCATGACTGGACAATCTAATACAAAAATTATTTACGTGGGAGACCCGATGTGTTCGTGGTGCTATGGGTTGACAGATGAGTTGGCTTCAGTCATCGATCACTTCGAAAAATCGGTGGATGTCGAATTTGTAATGGGTGGGCTAAGACCATATTACAATGTATCTATGGTCAAGATGAAGGATTTCCTGGCAGATCATTGGCATCATGTCCACGAAGCATCAGGACAGGAGTTTTCTTATGGCATCCTCGATAGAACTGACCTCAACTATGATACAGAGCCACCTTGTCGTGCTGTGGTTGCTTATAGGATGCTTGGTGGAGATGAAATTGCAAGATTCTTCGCTAATACCCAACGTGCCTTTTACTATGACAACAAAGACATGAACGATATAGCCACTTATCTTCCATTATTGAATGGTAGTGGGATCTCTGCAACAGATTTTTCTGTTGCTTTTGCGTCTCATGATATGAAAGAGAACGTTAGAAGAGATTTTGAGCGGGCAGCAGAAATGGGTGTATCCTCTTTTCCGACTATTCTAATTGAGAAGGATGGTAATGCAAAAATTATCATTCGTGGATTTGCCTCTGCTGAACAAATCATTTCAAAAATTGAAAAAGCCCTTGAATAAGGAATAATAATTAAATCCCAAAAGACAATTTGTAAGAAGAGTTATTTAAACTAAATCCATTTGTCTGCTATCGGCAAACAATAGTAGATATGAAAGGGTTACTAGTCTATTTTTGACATTTTGTACTTGACATAATCTCATTTTTAGGGGGCTGTTAATGTCCTGTTAAACAAAGACTTAGCAATAACTTAACTTGAGAATTGAAAGTTTTGATTTGCACTAGGAACTACCAAACCACAACAGATGAAACATACCTTATCAATGATATTTGCGGGACTGATCGGCGGCATGGTTGCTATCTATGTAACATCGGTAAATCAAGCTCAAACAATAACTCAAATATCCGAAGAACCTACTTTTGTGCGAACAGCAAACGAAAGTCCAAGTACAGTGGTTGCAGGATTTGACTTTGTAGTTGCATCAGAAAAGGTCACACCTGCGGTGGTTCATATAGAAGCTTCTCAAAGCAAAGCACTCACACAACAACAATCCCAAGAAAATAACAGAAAAAGAAATTCTCCCTTTGATTTCTTCGACTTTGATATAGATGATTTTTTTGGACCTCAGTTTTATGGACCAAAAAACGGTACTGGTTCTGGTGTCATTATATCTGCTGATGGGTATATCGTGACTAACGACCATGTTGTAGGATTTGCAGATGAAATCAAAGTTTCATTATCAGATAAGAGAGAATTTATTGCAGAAAAAGTGGGCACAGATCCAAGTACAGATTTGGCTTTGCTAAAGATAAATGCGACCAACCTTGACTTTGTGGCAATTGCCGATTCAGATGAGGTCAAAGTTGGCCAATGGGTCGCTGCTATTGGCAATCCTTTCAGTTATCTAAAGTCTACTGTAACGGCAGGGATTGTATCTGCTAAGGGTAGAGATATCGATATTATAAAAGGAGAAAAGACAATAGAAGAATTCATTCAGACAGATGCCGCCATCAATCCAGGTAATAGCGGTGGTGCCTTAGTGAACCACCAAGGTAACTTGATTGGGATTAACACAGCTATTGCGACACCGACAGGCGTATTTGCGGGTTACTCGTTTGCTATCCCTTCTAATTTGGTAATGAGAATCGTGGATGATATCAAAGAGAATGGAGACATTAGGAGAGCCAGATTGGGTGTAGCTGGAGATACCGTAGATGAGGAATTGGTGTCGGAGCAAAATCTAAATGTGACCAAGGGATTCTTTATTGCCGAACTAGAACCTGGAAGTGCCGCTCAGTTATCTGGGTTATTACCAGGAGACGTCATTATCGGCGCTAATGGTCAGCAGATCGATAATTTTGACGATTTATCTCAGGTGATGGAATTTGCTAAAGTGGGTGATGTTGTGAATGTTAAGGTCCAAAGAAAGAAAAAACAATTAGACTTCGACCTGAAGCTCAGGAAGGGTCTTTAAGATAAAGTTGGTTTTTCGTTTTGTTTTGAGACGTCTGCCTTTCCCAAAGGCAGGCGTTTTCTTTTTTAGCTCTAAGAGATTTTTTATCTTAGAATCAATATGACTTCCATTCTCTCAAAAATTTACAACAATCTCTTAGATCTCGTCTATCCACGTGTCTGTCTTGGCTGTGAATCTGAACTCCTCATGAATGCCGCGAATTTATTTTGTCTCAATTGTCACAGTATGGTTCAGCGCACTGACCACTTTCAAAAACAAAACAATGATCTGATTAATAGACTGGGACTTAGAGTCAATATAACTTTTGGCGCAGCGCTATTTACTTTTATAAAGCAAGGCCGAGTACGTCAACTAATCCATGCCCTGAAATACAATCAACGGTACGATATTGGAGAAAAGTTAGGAGAAGCCCTTGGTATGGCACTGCTTGATTGTTCTTTCTACCGTGGTGCTGATCTACTTCTGCCCATTCCAATACACAAGAACAAGAAAGCAAAGAGGGGCTATAATCAAAGTGTAGCCATAGCAGAAGGTGTTTCCGCGATTTCTGGTATACCCATAGGCAAAAACATCCTTGTCAAACCTATTGAAATTAATTCTCAGACCAGAAAGAATAGAGAAGATCGATTCGATAATGTGCTTGACACCTTTGTCCTTAAGCAACCAAATAAACTCTCCGGAAAACGTGTTATGATAATCGACGATGTACTTACAACTGGTGCAACCATTGAAGCTGCATATACCAAGTTAAAAAATGTCCCTAATATTGAATTACAATTAGGATTAATCGCCCTTGCAGATGAATAATAAACTTATACAAATTATCAAATCAGAATATCAGGTTCGTGTCATAGATGAATGTCTAGTTCGAATCAAGCAATGTCTCAATACACTTAATAGTGGAGAGATTTGGCTTCGTCAAAACCCAAACACTAATTCTGTTGGCAATCTTGTTCTACACCTCAGTGGCAACATAAGGCAGTATATAATCTCTGGAGTAGGAGGAGCAGAGGATACACGAATACGTGATATGGAATTTGAAACATCTAGAAATGAAACCAGGGCCTTTCTTATTGATTTGTTAGATCAGACATTGGTGGAATCCAATACGGTTGTACAGACTCTATCAGATGTAGAGTTTATACAAGAGGTAACCATTCAAGGATTCGAGCACACCAGGCTCAGTGCCATCATACATGTAATAGAACATCTATCTTACCACACTGGACAGATTACTTACTTTACGAAGTTTATTAAAGATATTGATACCGCTTATTATGGTGGACTAGACCTGAATGTGACTTCTTAGGTTGTGATCCTTTGAATGTTCGCCCCTAAGGCGTTAAGTCTTGTGTCTATATTTTCATAACCTCTATCTATCTGCTGGATGTTTTCTATGGTGCTCGTCCCATTGGCAGAGAGGGCAGCAATCAGCAGTGATACACCCGCTCTAATATCTGGAGAACTCATCCTAATGGCTCTTAACTGACTTTGACGATCCAGGCCTATAACGGTTGCTCTGTGTGGGTCGCAAAGGATTATCTGTGCCCCCATATCAATCAGTTTGTCCACAAAGAATAATCTACTCTCAAACATTTTTTGATGGATAAGTACACTCCCTTTAGCTTGTATGGCTGTCACCAAAAGTATACTAAGTAGATCCGGTGTAAACCCTGGCCAAGGTGCATCATATACCGTCAGTATAGATCCATCTATGAAGTTTTGTATTTCATAGTGCTTTTGCTTAGGTATAATGATGTTGTCATCTTTGAAACTCATCTTGATGCCTAACTTTTGGAAGGTAGCAGGTATGATGCCTAGCATATCAAGTTTGACATTTTTTATAGTGATGCCTGACCCAGTAATAGCAGCAAGACCTATCAGACTACCGATTTCAATCATGTCTGGCAATATTCTGTGTGTGGTCCCCTTTAGAGTCCTCACGCCTTTTATAACCAGCCTGTTAGATCCAATGCCTTCAATCTTGGCACCCATCTTCGATAACATTTTACATAGCTGTTGTAAATAAGGCTCACAGGCTGCATTGTATATCGTGGTCGTGCCTTTGGTAAGTACCGCTGCCATGACCATATTTGCTGTTCCCGTTACTGATATCTCTTCCATGTGGACATAGGTGCCTTTAAGATTTTTACCTTCCAGAAAAAACTCATCCTTCTTCTCCTTGTACTTAAATTTTGCACCTAACGAGATAAAGCCATGAAAATGTGTATCCAATCTTCTTCGTCCTATCTTGTCTCCACCCGGTTTAGGTAAATACGCTTTTCCAAATCTTGCCAATAGAGGCCCCATGAGCATAACTGAGCCTCTAATTTTCTTTGCTTCATTGAGATAATCCTTAGAAGCGAAATACTTCAAATCTATATCCTTGGCTTCAAAACTGTACTTGTTCTTATTTATGCGTTTGACATTAACTCCTAAGCCTTTCAACAATGAGATTAATCGCTGTACATCCAATATATCTGGTATGTTTGAAATCGTCATTCTATCCTTGGTTAATAGAACCGCAGAAAGAATTTGGAGTGCTTCATTCTTAGCACCTTGAGGAGTGATTTCTCCAGATAATTTGGCATTTCCTTTTACTAAAAAAGCTTCGTTAGACATGGGTATTACCTATTTAGGTTATTTTATAGGAGTCAAAATTAATCTATTATATGATGATAAATTAATATATGTTCTTTTATCTCCTTGTATTAACGCCAATTGATATATCCTCGTCACAACACATTTTGTAGTATTGTTATCTTAGGCTTAGAGTATTATGAAGAACTATTATGCGTTACTAGGTGTGGAAAGAAAGGCCACGCCGTTAGAGATAAAAAAGAACTATCGAAAACTTGCTGTCAAATATCATCCGGATAAAAGCAGTGATCCTGATGCACCTTCAAAGTTTATTAGAATAACTGAAGCCTATGATGTACTCAGCAATAAAAAAAAGAGAGCAGAATACGACTTATATACCTGGGAAAGTCTCCGTCGACAAAAAGAATCTCAAGAAGCATTCGCTACCGTCGTACCACCTCGTGAGAGTACACGAATGCGTCGAAACAAAGCGCAGAAAAAAAGAAGTTTTATCTATCATAATACGAGCAATCAGTGGCAAAAATCTTGGCTGTTGATTAAGGAAAGTATGTATGTGATTTCAAGATATTATCTATACATATTAGGTACAACACTACTACTAGTAATATTGAACTCCTTGGTAGCTGAAATTGGTTCGGCTTTTGGTAACGGCATTGTATCTGGAATAATGGTAGGACTGTTTTTAGTGGCCGCTTTTTTTGGCATCGTAAAGATCTTACAGTTGTTCTTTGCTGATATTACTAAAGACATTGAAGCGATGTCTGTTTTCTATAAAATGACTATACAAAAAGCAGGAATTCTTATTAGCGTCATCTTGGCTATGGTCCTAGCCATCTATACCACTATGATTAGGATATCATTTTAAAATCCTAAATATTTAATAGTAACGTCTAGGTCTACCTTCTGCCCCTTCTCTTATTATTATTCCTACCTCTGTTGTTTCTACCGCCACTTCTCTGATTCTGAGGTCGTCGTTTTGAATGTCTTACGGCCTTAGAAAGTGTATCAAGAGAGGCATTTTCGCTCAACACCAATTGTCCTTTGGACATCGACTTTAGGTCTTCCAGAACTATCTCGTCACTGACATAGTGTTCTTTATTCCAGTTCTTATAAGCCATTTTCATAAAGCCAGCAATCGTCTCAACGAAACCATCCTTGATCGGACCATCCTCCATCAGTATGGCTTTTTCTATCAATGATTTTACGTTATGACCATAATGTCTGAATCGACTATCAAAGGTTGGATAATCTACTTTGGCTGAACTTTCCACGACTGCTTCTGGCTCTACAACTAAACCATCTGGTGCCTTAACATCGATTTCGAATCCCGCAATGCGGAAAAAGTGTTTCCACAATCTGTTACGGTATTCTTGAACGTTCTTGTTCTGAGGATTCATCTGGTGCATCAGATTGACTACCTGCTCGGCAAATTGTTGCCGTTCCTTATCATCCTTTATTGTCTTGCAGTACTTAATTAATCCCTGCACATGTCTACCATGCTCTGGAATAATTAGGTTTTCTGATTGTGAATTATACTCTATATCTAATGCCATAACCTCTTGTTTCTTCTTTTTGTTTTTCTCTAATTATGTTATTCTACAGTAACCGATTTTGCTAAGTTTCTTGGTTGGTCCACATGACATCCTCTCATTACTGCAATATGATATGCCAAAAGCTGCAATGGAATGGTGGACAATAATGGCGAAAGTGGTTCTTCTGTCTCTGGAATCTCAATGGTATAGTCAGCAATTTCCTTTATCGCAACGTCACCTTCATTTACTATTGCAATAACTACACCTTTTCTCGCTTTGACCTCTTGTATATTGCTGAAAACCTTCTCATAAGATCTCTTATTAGTGGCCACAACGATTACTGGCATATACATGTCTATTAGTGCAATAGGACCATGCTTCATCTCCGCTGCTGGATACCCTTCAGCGTGAATATAGCTTATTTCTTTTAATTTGAGAGCGCCTTCTAGCGCAACCGGGAAGTTATACCCTCTCCCTAAATAAAGGGCATTAGAGGCATTTCTAATTTCTCCGGCTATATATTTTATTTGCTCGTCCTTTGTGAGAATCTTAGCGATCTTGGAAGGTATAGATTCTAATTCTGCGAGCAGTTTTCTAAAGTAGTTCTCAGGTATCAGGCCTTTATAGTGTCCTAGATATAATGCCATTAGTGTCAAAACAGTCACTTGACTTGTAAAGGCTTTGGTAGATGCTACGCCTATTTCTGGTCCAGCATGGATATATGATCCACAATGCGTCTCTCGAGCGATGCTTGATCCTATCACATTGACTAATCCATAACATAGGGCTCCCTTGGCTTTGGCTAATTTGACTGCTGCCAAGGTATCTGCTGTTTCTCCTGATTGAGAGAGTGCAATCACAAAATCCTTCTCATCAATAATTGGATTACGATACCTAAATTCGCTGGCATATTCTACTTCTGTAGGTATCCTAGCCAGATCTTCAAACAGATATTCGCCTATGAGCGCTGCATGCCATGAGGTCCCACAAGCTGTCATGACGATATGATCTGAATTGGCAATCCGATTGATATGCTGTGTCATACCTCCTAGTATCGCCCACCCTTCACTGGCATTTATCCTTCCTCTCATACTCTCCGCTACCGTGATTGGTTGTTGGAAAATTTCCTTCAACATAAAGTGAGAATAACCGCCCTTATCAAACTCATCTATTTTCAACTCCAACTCCAGTACTTTGGGGTCTAATAATTCGTTTTCTAGATTTCTTATTTCATACTCTCCATCTCGTTGTATAGTAATAACTTCCCCATCTTCTAAGTAGATAACTTTGTTCGTATATTTTATAATTGGAGAGGCATCAGAAGCTAGAAAATATTCATCATCTCCAATTCCAAAAACCAATGGACTAGACAACTTGGCACCAACAATTTTATCAGGGTCTTTTTTGTCGATAACGACAATAGCGTAGGCGCCAACAACTTGATTCAAGGCCACTCTCACTGCTTCTTCAAGAGATAATTTCTTTTGGCTCTTTACCTCTTCGATAAGGTGAATCAGGACTTCTGTGTCTGTCTCTGATTCAAACTTATGCCCTCGAGTTTCCAATGCCTTTTTTATCGCAGCATAATTTTCTATGATGCCATTATGTATGATCGCCAACTCACTATCTCCTGATAGATGTGGATGAGCATTAATATCATTAGGTGGACCATGGGTCGCCCATCTTGTGTGGGCAATACCAATAGTTCCATCAGGATTTCCATCAGGATTATCCATGATATAGCTTTCAAGACCAGAGACTTTACCCTTTCTCTTGTGCACCTCCATTTTCCCATTAATCAAGGCTATACCGGCGCTATCGTAACCTCTATACTCCAGTCGCTTAAGGCCTTCTATTAGAATTGGATATGCTTCCTTATTTCCTATGTATGCAACAATACCACACATTATTCGAAGATGTTTTGTTAAGGGTTGGTTAGAATTAATTCTAAACTCAAAGGGAAGTTGGGATGATCTGTGCCTAAAATCACAGACCTGTTTGGCCTTTCAGCTTTTGACGCCGCTATCAAAAATATGGTGTCATTGGCAAAAACGCCTTCTCTTACATTATTAAGATGGTTGGTAAGGTCTAACGTGTATGTTAGTGCGCTTTCTCCATTCTCAAATGTTTCAGTGAGTGGATCTTCTATGCTAAGCGGGACACCAACTATTATTAGTTCTTCGTCTTCTCTTGCAAAACCAAAAAAGGCTTCGATCGGATTAAGGCCTTCCTCTTCTTGAATACTAACTCTTAATATACCTGAGTTTAGAATAGAATTTTCAAGAGTTCTAACAGATGATACATCAATTGCAATGTTGGTCCCACTTTGTGATTGTGCATACAACAGTGAAGGATTATCCATGTTTAATATGCTGGCTATCTCACTATTTGTATAATCATTTGAGAAGGAACTGTGTCTGATTCTACCAATAGGTATATCAAACTGGGACCTATTTCCATCTCTAGTGAGGTAAAAAGTAATGTTACTTTCTGCTATACTATTTACGTAGAGCAAATTCAATCCAAACATACTGCTAGATGAGGGTGTAGAACTGATAGCAAAACCGGGCACCTCCCTTTGATAGACTTCATTGTCCACCAGATCTCCTGCGCCCAACATTTCTATCCAAGGCAAGTTGGCATCTAACGGTATACGAAGATGTGGTCCGACCGATCGCAAAGAATCTGGGTTATCATCGGTACGTGCTTGTATCAGCAAACTGTCACGTGGATTCACTATGAGAGATCGTGTTGCAATTACATCACCTGTTGGAAAAATAGAGTCTGACCTTATCGCTTGATCATCACTAAGGTCTACTATCTCAGAAATCATTCTAACTTCTATATCGTGTACAGCATTCTCATCTCCATAAAAACCGAGTGTATCAAAATCCATATTGAATACAACTGAGTCTAAATTTTCTAAAGAGAATAATGGCGTTGCTCCAGAGAGTGCTGTCGTGAAATAGGTAATTGCTTCTGACTGTCCAAAGGTGTCGTCGTTTAATTCTCCCACCATGTAATTAGTGGCAGAGAAAGTACCGCCTTCAAAGTTTCTAAAAGTCACACTAGGTTCTCCTTCGACTATCTGAGCGACGATGGGTATGTCGTCTCTAAATTCTACATCCAACGTTGTATCCCCCGGAAAGTCTGATCCTATAGTAATAGAATCATTACAAGCAGATATACCTATCCAAATAGATAAGAATAGAAAAAACCGTTTTTTCATAAACTGATTACGCTACTGGTTCAAGAAGTCCTTTATAGAATTCAATCATCTGATCATTAATCTCTTCTTCAGGGAAAGACTCCAATATCGGTTTCTCAGATCCCTCTATAACTGCCATCGAATCTTCTGACAATTCTACAGTACCTTTAACGATAGCATCTGCGTATTTCATGCCTCCAAGTAGAAGTTTTGGTTGCCCGTCTTTGTTGAACGCAGACAAGTCTTCTTTTTCTAGTTGGTTAATAGCCGCAATCTCAAAAAACTTCTCAGTAAACTGTTTTTCATATTCGTTTTCGTAGGCGGAATATATGATCTGTGATTGCTCGAAAATTGGTTCATTATCATAGACTGTCTTTAGATAAAATGGGACCAAGCTGGTCATCCATCCATGACAGTGAATGATGTCTGGTGGCCAACCAAATTTTTTGACCGTCTCTATAACACCCTTACAGAAGAAGACCATTCTTTCTTGATTGTCCTCAAAGGCTTTTTCGTCTGCGTCATCAAAGACAAACTTTCTTTTGAAGAACTCCTCATTGTCCAAGAAGTAAACCTGAAGTCTGGCACCAGGAAGAGACGCCACTTTTATAATCAATGGATAATCATCGTCATCCACTATAATATTCATCCCAGATAATCGTACAACCTCATGAAGTCTGTGACGGCGTTCGTTGATACTGCCGAATTTGGGCATTAACACCCTAACTTCCATGCCCTTTCCTTGTGTAAAAGGGGCAAGCTGTTTGACTATTCCAGAAATCTCCGATAACGTGGTGTATGGATTCATTTCCTGTGTAACAAACAATACTCTCTTCTTACTCATTCTTGATATTTGAAAAAATTACATTGCATCCTTCGAGTGAGATTCCAAAAATTTTTATACTCTAAGGGCCGTATGAATAGTTCTGTTAAATGTGCTCAATTCAAAATTGGAGCGCAAAGATACTATTTTTATCACAAACACCTTCCTATAAAAGGCTCGTATTAGTATGATTATCAAGATGATAGGAGCATTTAATAGTTAATTATATGTCAAAACACTTCACTTAACTACCTGAGCACCTACGCTGATTTCAACCAGATAGTCTAACGGTTCAATTCCAAATCTCAGATAGTCTGATTTGATCAATTGGTTCTGAATCTATCAAAGGCCTTATTGTCGACAGGATTTGTAGTACAAGCACCAAAAACCACCACTCATCATTCGTGCACCTAGGATGTCTTATTAATAAAGGGCGGATTGGGTTGTGCCTGGGATAACTTTTCATGAATATGTGTTAGTATCTGTTGCATGGTGCTTATTATTAAGACTTGGCTTTGTTACGTCATATATACAGTTATAATTAGCAGTTCTCACACACGACCTTTCATAAATAGCTGATTATCAATAAAAAAATCGCATCATTTGTAAATTTTACGTGCCTAAAGTGTTGTAAATACCACAAAAGCAATCTACATTTGCACCCGCTTTGGAAATTTATCGATCCAAAGTATCTTATAACTATTAAAAACTGATACCGTGAATACACGAAGTTATAGCACAAGATCTGTCAAAAAGTCCGAGGTAGACCGACAGTGGTTTGTCATAGACGGCGATGGAGAAATCGTCGGAAGGATGGCCACCCAGATTGCAACAATCCTAAGAGGTAAGCATAAGCCAACTTATACACCACACGTAGACACAGGTGATAATATAATTGTAGTCAATGCTGATAAGGTCAGATTTACTGGCCTCAAAGAATCGCAGAAAGAATATCAGAGATACTCAGGATATCCTGGTGGTCAAAAAAGCCGAACTGCAGCTGAAATGAGAGCTAAAAAACCAGAAGCAATTATAGAAAAAGCGGTGAGAGGCATGCTTCCAAAGAATAAACTAGGGAGAGCAATGTTTAAAAAATTATATGTGTACACAGGACCTGATCACCCACATGCTGCACAAAAACCAGAAACACTTAACACCTAATATATGGACGTTATTAATACAATAGGAAGAAGAAAAGCTTCCATAGCAAGAATTTACCTAAAAGAAGGTGGTGGAAATATTACAGTCAATGGAAAAGACTATAAAGAGTACTTCCCTATTCCAAATATGCAATTCAACTTGGAAGACCCTCTCAATTTAGTAGAAGGCCTAAAGTCTTATGACATTAAAATAAATGTAAAAGGTGGTGGTTTTAAAGGGCAAGCAGAAGCGATAAGATTAGGTATATCCAGAGCTCTTGTAAAAGTCAATGAAGAAAACAAGAGTCCACTGAAAGCAAAAAAGTATCTGACCAGAGATGCAAGAGTTGTAGAACGTAAGAAGTACGGTAAGCCTAAGGCTAGAAAGAGCTTCCAGTTCTCTAAGAGGTAAATTTCCTCCTTTCAGTATCACTATTTTTAATCATTCAGAAAAATTAATATGGCTAAACCAACATATAAAGATTTATTGGATTCGGGAGCTCACTTAGGGCACATGAAAAGAAAGTGGAATCCAAAGATGTCACCTTACATCTTTATGGAGAGAAAAGGTATTCACATCATCGACCTTAACAAGACCATAGAAGGTCTGGATAAAGCAGCTAATGCTATACAACAGGTCGCCAAGTCCGGTCGTAAAGTCATGTTTGTGGCTACAAAGAAGCAAGCTAAAGAATCTGTAGCTTCTATGGCAAGATCTGTCAATATGCCTTTCGTCACCGAAAGATGGCTTGGGGGTATGATGACAAACTTCTCTACTATCAAGCGATCTGTCAAAAAGATGAACAATATAGACAAGTTACTTGCAGACGAGAACGTCACCAGCATCACCAAGAAGGAAAGACTAACACTGACAAGAGAAAGGAATAAGTTAGAGAAAGTTCTTGGTGGTATCGCTAACATGAATAGACTACCTGCTGCAATTTTTGTTGTCGATATACATCATGAGCACATCGCTATCAAGGAGGCAAAAAAATTGGGTATCAAAATTTTCGGTATTGTAGATACAAACTCAGATCCAACCACAATAGATTTTCCTATTCCTGCTAATGATGATGCGTCTAAGTCTATCCAAACTATAACTAATTATATAGGTGAAGTTATAAAGGACGGGTTGGATGAGAGAAGAAAGATGAAGGAAACGCAGAAAGCTGAGAAAGCAGCTGCTACTCCAAAAGAACCTAAAGCAGAAAAAAAAGAAGAGGCAAAAAAATAAATAGCCTCGATGAGTAATTAAACATCTATCAAAAAATAATTAAAAAATTTAAATCATGGCTATTTCAGCAGCAGACGTAAAAAAATTAAGAGATCAGACGGGTGCAGGAATGATGGACTGCAAAAAAGCACTAGTAGAAGCTGACGGAGACTTTGACAAAGCAATAGAAGAACTGAGAAAGAAAGGACAGAAACTATCTGAGAAGAGAGCAGACAGAGAGGCGAAGGAAGGTGCCGTCATTGCAAAGACTTCTCACAATAAAAATAGTGGTGTCGTTATAAGACTAAGTAGTGAAACTGACTTTGTATCTAAGGGTGACGGTTTTGTAGCATTGGCTCATGAGTTTGCAGACATCGCGCTTAAAAATCTTCCTGACTCCAAAGAAGACTTACTCGCCCTTGATTGTGGTGGTATGACAATCGCTCAGAAAATTGAGGAGCAAACTGGTGTTATCGGTGAAAAAATAGAATTGACTGATTACGCAAAGATTGAAACTAAAGCTGGCGAAGGTCAGGTACTTCCTTATATACACATGGGCAATAGAGCAGGTGTCATCGTATCTGTTAACCTTGAAGGTCCACAGTATGAAGAGCCTGCAAAAAATGTTGCCATGCAGGTAGCCGCTATGCATCCTATTGCGTTGGACAAAGATGGCGTCGATGCATCAGTTGTAGAAAAAGAAATCGAAATAGGTAAAGAGATAGCAAGGAAAGAAGGCAAGCCTGAAGCGATGCTAGAAAAAATTGCTACAGGAAAACTAAATAAGTTTTTCAAAGAGAAAACACTACTTAATCAGATATACGTAAAAGCTTCCAGCAAAGAGAATGTAGGACAATACCTTCAGAGTATTAATCCAGATCTCACTGTTACTGGATTTAAGCATATCAAATTAGGATAAAAATTTAAAAGCGATTCAATTATTTTTGAGTCGCTTTTTTTTATTCTCCCAATAATTAAATACAATATAATTCGCACCACAGTATGGCAATTAAATACAAGAGAATATTGCTCAAGTTGTCTGGAGAATCGCTTATGGGTAATAAAAACTTTGGCATCTCTCCCGATAAACTGAATCATTATGCTAGAGAAATAAATAAGATAGTCGACCTTGGTGTAGAGACCGCTATTGTGATTGGTGGTGGTAATATTTTCCGTGGATTACAAGCTGAAGAAAGTGGTATAGAACGCGTACAGGGTGACTATATGGGAATGTTAGCCACTGTCATGAATGGTATTGCTCTAGCCAGCGTGTTAGAGTCTCATAATATATATGCACGACTTGTATCAGCCTTAGAGATGAAAGAAGTGGCTGAACCATTTATTAGAAGAAGAGCGATAAGACATCTAGAAAAGGGAAGAGTCGTTATTTTTTCTGGTGGTACTGGAAGCCCTTATTTCACGACTGATTCTGCCGCTGCACTTCGTGCAAGTGAAATTAATGCTGATGTAATTCTAAAAGGAACTAGAGTAGATGGCATCTACAGTGATGATCCGGAAAAAAATCCAGACGCAACCAAGTTTGATACTATCACTTTTACAGATGTAATCAATAAAAACCTGAAAGTGATGGACATGACTGCCTTTACCCTTTGTCGAGAAAATAATATACCTATCATTGTCTTTGACATCAATGATGATGACAACCTAATGAAAGTTACAGAAGGTAAGCAAATAGGTACGCTTGTTGACGTGGCTTGTTTGTAACCTATTTCATTGCTTCCTTTAGTAGCCCCAGCATCCTGTTAGCTGAAGAGGGCTCACACCAGCGAAGTACTATAACCAAGTCCTCTTCTGGTTCCACAATAATATAGTTACCGCCGAATCCTGCTGCATAATACCCTGTGTTACTTAAGTTTGACATTCTATCCTCTGCTCTATTGAGCCACCACATGAAACCATAATTAGGATTAGGTGAGGAAGCGGTGGTTGCCATCTCTATCCATTCCTTGCTTATCAGTTGGTTGCCATCCCAATTACCTTCATTGAGAAACAAAAGTCCAAACTTAGCATGATCTATTGTACTGATAAATAACCCGCCACCAGAATGACCTCCCCCACTAACTGACTGCATCTGCATTCCGTCTACATTGGTCCATGAATTATCATATCCAAACCATCGCCAGGTCGTCGAAGATCCTATGGGATCCATAATTTGTTCCTTGAGCACTACAGGAAGCGGTTTTCTCAAAACTTGTAATAGTGAATATGCTAGGACATTAACTCTGACATCATTGTACTCCATCTCAGTTCCAGGTTCTGCATTGGCTTTTTTTCTCCATTCATAAGGATCTCCTTCTCTCGGTGGTCTGTCATGCCAATCATAGCCTCCCCACAATTGCCCTGACCAAGCTGAAGATTGTTCTAATAGGTGTCTCCAACTAATCTTACTATTATGAGAACCGTCAAAAGTGTTGTCCCAAACGTATTCGGATACCTTATCATCAACATCATTTATCATACCTCTATCTACAGCAAGTCCTGCTATGGTAGACAGATAGCTTTTCGTCACACTGAAAGTCATGTCTACCCTATGGATGTCTCCCCACTCTGCAATTATATAACCGTTCTTGATTATCATGCCAGCTGGTCCACCACGCTTTTTAGTAGGTCCTAAAATTTCATGGTACGGTTCTCTCTGAAATCCTTTCAATATCGCTTGTCTTAAATCCTTAGGTCCTGAGTATTCATTATTCTTTATTGAATCTATAGCCTCTTGAAGTAAGCCTTCTGAAATACCATATTCAGATGGAGGTTGGCTCTGCCATCTGTGCTTTTCAGGAAAATATTGGGACTGTTGCTGACCAATCACACTCTGCGTAAGTAGCAAAAGACATATTAATAATCTCATAGTCTAACTTTTTGATGGCATAAATCTGGAAATTTCCACTATATTATATTGTAGTTTGCTCATTTTCGGCGCATTACATGATTATTATGGCATATCCTTAGGGGATACGCCAAATATCTTTAATTAATATAGTAACAAACGAATTAATTCAGAATTAACAGACAACCTGTCAATAGCTACCTTGATATCTTTTTGTGGAATATGAAATGTTGGCGAAGAATATTTCTCGACTTCTAGTTAATTGAGATTGCAGGAGACTAATTGCTCGAACTCTCCTAAAATCAATATAGAGCATTATCAAAAATTTTAAAATGAAATATTTACTTTTTATTACCAGTTACTTAATAATATTTGCTTGTTCCGAAAGCTCAATTTCTAATGAAGCTACTAAGGAAATTCAACTAAGTTTTGAAGAAGAGCTTGTTTGTTTTGAATTTGATGATTTTTCATTAAGTAACTTGAGTATTGATGAATTCGGTAAAATTCATAATTCTATTTTGTCTACATTAAATTTAGAGAATCCAGATTTTAATTTTGCAAATACAGAGAATTCTTACTCAGAATTTGAATTATTAGCTGAACGCGGTGAATGGCAAGTACAAAAGTTTATTAAATCAAAAAACCCTTAGTTCTTTATAGTCCTAAAGTCTCATAATAATCCAAATCGCCCTTCAGAACACCTATGAATTGCTTATCTTCTGCAAAACCATAGAATAGGTCTTGAATATTGTAGGTTTGAATGAGATTCATATTATCCGTCTCTTCTGGATTCGGCATGAAGTCCACACTACTTTTAGTATAAAAGACCCACTGTCTTTCCTCTGGCCACTCTGATTCGGCTTGGCCTTGTAGATTACGTAGTAGGTGTAAGTCCTCCACATCTACTTTTCCGTCTTCATTAACATCTGCCGCGAGATAGGTGTACGGCATTGTAAAGAATCTCTCGCCTCGGATGTAGCCTTCTAATATAGAAATATCAGAATCATCTACACGTGAAACATCTCCTTCTTTATAGGCATATATCTCATAATCACGATTTAATGTCAGCTCATCAGTACTATACGTTCCTTGTGGACTTGTTCTCAGAGATTTGAAGACTTGATACCTATTAAGTATACCTGATTCTGTCGTGTTAGCTTGTGCGGCCATATCTCGATGTGTTATCATAACATTTTCTATGGGATGCCCTATTGGATTCGTTACGCTTCCTGAGGCAAGAGGTCTGGTCCCAATCAGTGGTGCACAGTTAGGAATATTGGCGCCGTTATTCTGTACGACTACATGTACCCGGCAAAATGACTGTCGGCCATGGTCATCTGTAACATACAATGGAATATCATTTAATCCTACATTCTGACAGGTAAAGGTACGTGGCGCATTTAAGCTATCTTGTCTGAAAGAAAAATCCAGTGGTCTATTATGACAAGGGTGAAAACTATTAATATTCACATCACTACCCCATAGCTCTACCCGACCATTATCTACTATCCCATCACCATCTGTATCTTCTGGCCATAGTACTATATTTATCGTTGCTAAACAGTATGGAACTGGTTTTACATTATCTGTTACAATAACTGTTGTTTGGCATCTTTCCTTTTGGCCGCAGCCAAATAAAACTTCATACTCAAATGAAGTCCGCCCTATTGGGTATGTGCCTGACGCATCATGAGACGTCGTATCAGCAAACATAGAATTGTTCGTCACCGTAAAGCCGCCGGAACAGGATTCTCCAAAAACAGAAACAAAAGGAACATTCACGAAACTACTATCACAATCTACTGCATCCACCACAAGTTCAGTTGGACACTTTACTTCTGGCTTCGTACCATTGCTTATAATAAACTGCTGAACAAAGGTGAATCTACCTTCGCCGGTGTTTGGATTAAATGTACACCAATTGATTACTGTCCATGTCCTTAATATTTTTCTGCAATCTGAACCTGCTGAAAATACTTGGTCTCTCATGGAGGTCCCTACTTGACTGCACAATACATGTAATATTGTGGGCCTGCGAAATTCACGAGGGATACTATCTAAATCTATATCTGTCGTACAACCCGTCAGATAAAGATCCGTTTCAGGCCATATGATATTATCTTCTTCAGTAAATTCTCCTGCCAGTAAGGTAATTCGCTGTGAGCACTCTAGTAGGTCTTGATTCTCGTCCTTGGTTTCCCAGGTTCTGATAATAGTCCCCACATTGCATGAATTAAGATTATAATCATTACGGCTAGGACCGGCATCAGTTTTCTTACCATTATTGACAATAAAAGCGGATCCATAAACTGATAAATCGCTGGTTTGAACTGTGCATGGGAAGGATAAATCCGCAGGACATTCAAGCGTAATGCTTGCACTAACATCATTAATGAGTAGTACTATACTGAGTACAGTCGATAGGAGAATGAGTTTCATGTTTAAGTCTTGTATAAACAAACTATGAGTATATGCTCTAAGGCCTTGAATTTAGTAAAAAATACGGCCCTCTATAAATAACAGTCTTAAAGTTACATATGCTGCGTAGCTCTTATGTATTCAAGGCATTTTTTAAGATAAATCGTGGCATGGAATGTGATTACATATTAAGAATAATGATAATGTGAAATGCGGGTACTGAAATTTGGTGGGACCTCTGTGGCCAATGCTACACGTCTGAAGGCTGTGTCAGACATTGTTATCTCCCTATATAAAGCGAATAACGCTGTACTGGTTGTTGTTTCCGCATTTAGTGGTATGACAGATTTATTATTAGGTACTATTGACTTAGCTCAGAAAAGCGATGAGTCATATCTTGCTGATTGTGAGCGGTTTATAACTACTGTCCATCGAGTAGCCTCTGAGCTGCTTCGCCCTGACGATTACCAAAACATAAGAGCTGATTTGGCTGAAAATCATGTGAAACTTAAGAATTTGCTCTCTGGTGTATTCTTGATTCAAGAGGCAAGTCCTAAGACTAAAGACTTTGTTGTCAGCTTTGGCGAAAGAAATTGTGCTTTCATCTTGTCTACATATTTGAAGGGATTAGGCTATGAGGCAGAATATGTGGATGCAAGAAAATATATCAAAACCGATGCAAGCTTTGGTGCGGCTGTCGTAGATTTTGAATTGACTAATGAGCTAATAAGCGCTAGTCTCAATAATTCTGGGAAAATATACATTGCCACAGGATTTATAGGCTCAGACAAAGTTACGGGTGTGACGACAACGCTTGGTCGTGGAGGATCTGATTATTCTGCAGCTATTTTTGCGGCAGCCCTAGATGCTGACGCCTTAGAAATCTGGACAGATGTAAACGGTGTATTGACCACTGATCCTAGAAAGGTTAAAAAAGCTTACACGATTCCTCAACTCAGTTATCTCGAGGCAGCAGAAATGTCACATTTTGGTGCTAAGGTATTATACACACCCACTATCAGACCAGTAAAGGAAAAACAGATTCCAACCTATATTAAAAACACCTTCCTGCCAGAACATCCAGGCACATTAATTCATGATACGCCATCGGAACACAATAAAATTATTTCAGGGTTATCTTCTATAAAAAACATTTCTCTTATCTCTTTGGAGGGAAGTGGGATGCAGGGAATAGCAGGTACCGCTTATCGTTTTTTTAAGTGTATTGCGGACGGAGAAATTAATGTAATAATGATTACGCAAGCATCTTCAGAGCATTCTATTTGTATTGCTATTAATGCCGTTGATTCAAGTAAAGCAAAAGTTCAGATTGAAAAGGAATTTGAATTGGAATTAAAAAGGAAATTAATTGACCCCGTGGTTATTGTAGATAACCTGTGTCTTGTTGCAGTTATTGGTGCCAACATGAAAAATACGCCTGGAGTCGCTGGAAGATTATTTGAGACATTAGGAAAAAATAGAATTAACATTGAGGCTATTGCACAGGGTTCATCAGAGCTTAATATCACTTGCGCCATATCCCAAAACGATGAAGCCAAAGCCTTAAACGCTATACATGATGCCTTCTTCCTTTCTGAATGGAAAACTATTCATGTGTATATGATTGGTGTAGGGCTCATTGGTTCTACCCTTATAGAGCAGATGGTTATGAATAAGAATAAGATTCTAAAGGAAAGTAGAGTTGAATTAATTGTTTGCGGTTTATCTAATTCTACATCTATGTTTTTCTCTGAGGAAGGTATCTCTCTTTCTGAATTCCAAAGTCAGCTAAGTAAAAGTGATATACCTGCAGACATAAATAATTTTATAGATAAGATTATAGAAGATGACCACCCTCATAAATTATTTGTTGATAATACTGCAAGTAAAATAGTACCAGAATACTACACAAGAATCCTAGAAAATAATATTGCCATTTCTACTCCTAATAAAATTGCTTTATCGAGTGGTCTAGAAAGATATAAGGAGTTGAAAAAATTATCTGTCATCAAGAATGTACCATTGCACTTTGAGACAAATGTTGGTGCTGGTCTTCCGGTCATCTCTACCTTAAAGAGCTTGACAAGTACAGGAGATAAAATCAAAAAGATAGAGGCAGTACTTTCTGGCTCTGTATCCTATATCTTTAATAAGTTCTCTTCTGAAAATAGTTTCTATGATATAGTAATGGAGGCTAAAGAATTAGGATTTACGGAACCCGATCCAAGAGATGATCTTTCTGGTTCTGATGTTCGCAGAAAAATATTAATACTAGCCAGAGAGTCCGGATTCGATATAGAGAATGCAGACATAGAAATCCAAAACCTATTATCAGAGAATTGTCTACAAGCTGATTCAGTAAACCAGTTTTTTAAATACCTTAAGGAGGACGAACCTCGATTTCAAACGATAGTTAAGGAGGCCGAGTCAGAAAATAAAAAACTACGGTTCATTGCTAGTTACCAAAATGGGAAAGGCCTGATTGGTTTACAAAAAGTGGGTACGGAAAATCCTTTTTATGGATTGAGTGGTAGTGACAATATGATTGTTATCTATTCTGAACGATATAGCAATACGCCACTAGTTGTTAGAGGCCCTGGCGCGGGTGCAGCAGTTACTGCGGCCGGTGTGCTTGCTGAGGTTATATCCATAAGTGCCAGTTTGTAACCAAAATACATATTGTCATAACATTCTGATAATCAGTTAATTACATATAATTTCAATGAAAAAAATACCCTGTAAATGCTTCGCTCCTGCCACTGTAGCAAATGTTGCCGTAGGGTATGACGTGCTGGGCTTCGCAATTAACGACTTAGGGGATGAATTAATCGTACGTGAGGGCACAGAACCTGGTCTTAAGATTTCTGCAGTGAGGGGAATGAAATCTCTCCCCAAAGATATCATGAATAATACGGCTGGGTATGCTGCTTATAAATTGATGGAGTTATTGGGAGTAACTGACATGCCTATAGAAATAGAACTAATAAAAAACATGCCTGTCGGTACTGGTTTAGGTAGCAGCGCGGCAAGTGCGGTGGTCGGTGCTTTTGCAATAAATGAATATTTGGGAAGGCCTGCTTCTGAGAAAGACGTGCTCCGATGTGCGACTTTAGCAGAAGAGCTAGCAGATGGTTCTTTCCATGCAGATAATGTAGCGCCTTCACTTATGGGAGGTATGATCTTGATTAGAGATAATCCTTCTTTAGATGTTATCCGACTCCCTGTGATAGAAGGGCTGAGGGCAGTCGTCATTTATCCTCATATTAAGATCTTGACCAAGCATTCAAGGTCTGTACTTAGTGACCAAGTCTCATTGAAGAATCATGTAAAACAATCTGGCAATCTAGCCGCTTTTGTTGCTGCCTTATATCGAATGGATTTAGATGGATTGCAGCGGTCATTAGAAGATGTAATTATAGAACCGCAGCGTTCTAAACTCATTCCTCATTTCTATGAAATGAAAGAAGCTGCTCTCTATCACGGTGCTCTAGGTTTTTCTATCTCTGGTGCGGGACCATCGATGTTTGCCCTCTGCGCAAATTCAGTAGTTGCGGAGAACATCGTGGACAGTGCTAACCAGATCTATTTTGACAAGGGAGTAGATATCACTAACTACAATAGTGTGATAAATCTTCAAGGCGCCAAAAAGTATTAGTGGATATGAAGTTGTTCAGTACAAATGATAATCAGAATATAGTAGAGCTAAGAGAGGCGGTATTGAATGCTTTTCCAAAAGACCAAGGTCTATATATGCCAACTCAAATCTCCGCTCTGACACCAAACTTTTACCAGAATCTTAATCAATATACTTTTTCGGAGTTAAGCTTTATTGTTGCCCAGAGTTTGATTGGTGATTATATACCAGAAAGTGATTTATACCAACTCATATCAAGATCTATAAATTTTAAAGCACCGCTAGTTCATCTCAGTGATAAGATATCTACGTTGGAGTTATTTCATGGACCCACTATGGCATTCAAGGATTTTGGTGCAAGATTTATGGCTGAGCTTATCTCTTATTTTCTGAAAGACGAAGACAGAGAGACGACCATCCTTGTGGCAACGAGTGGCGATACAGGTGGAGCCGTGGCAGCTGGCTTTCATGATGTTCCTGGTATTAATGTAATAATCCTCTACCCTAGTGGAAAGGTTAGTGAGTTACAAGAGAAACAATTAACGACTTGGGGAGACAATATCTCTGCGGTTGAAATAGATGGTGTCTTTGATGATTGTCAAGCTTTGGTTAAGCAAGCTTTTATAGATGATGATTTAAAGGCTAAGTATAATTTTAGCTCTGCTAACTCTATAAACATTGCACGCCTGATACCTCAATCATTCTACTACTTCGAGGGTTTCAAACAAGTGAAGGATAAATCAAGACCGATAAGCATGGTGGTGCCTTCAGGGAATTTTGGAAACTTAACTGCTGGGCTTATAGCTAAGAAAATGGGCTTACCTATTCATCATTTCGTTGCAGCTACTAATGACAATAATACAGTCCCTGAGTATTTAAGTTCTGGAGAATATAAGGCAAGACCATCTGTACAAACAATCTCCAATGCTATGGATGTGGGCAATCCAAGTAATTTTCCGAGGATGTTAGCCTTATATAAATCAGATAATAATGATCCTAGTTCCACGTGGAACAATATGAAAAAAGATATCTCTGGGGACTATTATTCTGACCTAGAAACAATGCAGGCAATAAAAGACATCAAACATGAACATGATTATGTGACTGATCCTCATGGCGCTGTTGGCTATTTAGCTTGTAAAAAGTATTTAGAATCAAACCCAATGCATCAAACTATATTTCTTGAAACAGCACACCCTGGGAAATTTGGCGAACCTATGGAAAGAGCTCTTGGTAAAATAGAACTACCTACTAGCCTTAAAGAGTATATGGGTAAAACCAAAGTTGCGGATCATTGCTCTAAGAACTATTCGGATTTTAAATCATACCTCTTAAAAATGGATTACTAATAAGAGTCATTTACTACATCTATAAAGATCCTCTATGTTTCACGTGGAACGAATTACCGTCCAATTTCTTGTTGGCTTGTATAGAACATTTCATACAGACAGGCCGTTAATTACTTTGTCCTATTTTAGATAATGAGTATCATTATCTCTGTTTCACGTGGAACCTATCTCTAATGATATCTTTCCACTAGGTCTTATACCCTATTACTAAGAATTTTAATATAATCTACTTATGAAATTACTATGGACAGTACTGTTCGCTTCTTTGTTTATCAATGCATTTGGACAAACAGAAAGTTACAACCACAACAAGTTTAAACAGCTAGAAGAAGAGCTTCCAACACCAAACGTTTATCGTACAGCAAGTGGAGCACCTGGTCATGAGTATTGGCAAATGAAAGCTGATTACAACATGAAGGTGGAAATAATGGATGATAAGGAGCAACTCCATGGAGAAGAAACCATCACCTATTATAATCAGTCCCCTAATCCACTCAGCTACCTATGGCTCCAGCTAGACCAAAATGTGAGAGCTCAAGATTCACATTCTCATGATATACGAAGCTCTAGTATCGGCGAGAAAATTAGTACGGATGGCCTTAGTAGATTGAGCCCAGATTTTGACGGTGGTTTCAAAATAGAAGCTGTCAAAGATGCTAATGGTAGAGCTATGAAATATACCATTAATAAAACAATGATGAGAGTAGATCTGACTAGTCCTCTGCAACCTGGACAAAGTGTGAAGTTTTCTGTTGACTGGTGGTATAACATTAATAATACAAGAGAGATTGGTGGTCGTAGTGGTTATGAGAGATTTGATGATGGACATAATGTTTATGTTATCGCCCAATTCTATCCTCGCATGTGTCTATATAATGATGTATATGGATGGCAGAATAAGCAGTTTCTAGGAAGAGGAGAGTTCACACTTACATTTGGGAATTTCGAAGTAGAAATTACTGTCCCTAATGATCATTTAGTGGCAGCATCTGGAGAACTCCAAAACCCAAACAAAGTACTATCAAGTGAGCAAAGGAAGAATCTTGATAAAGCTATGAAAGAACATGAGCAACCTATTACGATAGCCAGTATGGAAGATGCAGATGATAGAATAGAAGCTGCAGGTGATGGTATCCCTAGTGGGAAGAAATCATGGAAGTTCAAAGCTGATAATGTGAGAGACTTTGCATTCGCAAGCTCAAGACGATTTATTTGGGACGCTGTCGGTGTACCTATGAGTGATGGCAGAACTGTAATGGCAGCTTCAATGTGGACCAAAGAAGGTAACTGTCTTTGGGAACAATACAGCACAAAAGCAGTAGCACATACCGTGAAGTGGTTTTCTCATTACACAATAGATTATCCATATCCGACAGCCTGGTCTATAGATGGTAACATGGGAATGGAGTATCCTATGATCTGTTTCAATTTTGGTAGATGCGAAGATGATGGTACATATTCTCAAAGAATGAAGTATGGTCATATTGGTGTCATTATCCATGAAGTTGGACATAACTGGTTCCCTATGATTATCAATTCTGATGAAAGACAATGGACATGGATGGATGAAGGGTTAACTACTTTTGTACAGTATCTTACTGAACAGCATTGGGAAAGAAATTATCCATCTAGAAGAGGGCCGGCACATAAAATAGTCAACTACATGAAAGGAGATAAGGATAGAATCTCACCGATAATGACCAACTCAGAATCTATATTCCAATTTGGAAGTAACGCCTACGCCAAGCCCGCTACAGCGCTGAATATATTGAGAGAGACTGTCATGGGTAGAGAGTTGTTTGATCATGCCTTGAAGACATATTGCGAAAGGTGGGCCTTCAAACATCCAACACCAGCTGACTTTTTTAGAACCATGGAAGATGCTTCCGCAGTAGATCTTGATTGGTTTTGGAGAGGTTGGTTTTATACAAACGAACATGTGGATCAGGCCCTAACAGATGTTGTATACAAAAAAATAGATTCTAAAAATCCAGCAGATGTAGAAGCAAGACAGAAAGCGAATAGAACTGCAACGACTTATGATATATCCAGAGAGCGAAATAGAAAAGATATTGCTGAGACATTGAATGAGACTGATCCCAGTATAGAAGATTACTATACTGATTATGATCCCCTAGATAAAGATGCTTTACATCAAGAAGAATATAAGAAGTATCTCAACTCACTCAGTGACGAAGAAAAAGAGTTAATTGAAAAAGATCAACATTATTATACTTTGTCATTTGAGAATAAAGGATTGGTTATGCCTATCATCCTGCAATTCAAATATGCAGATGGCACCGAAGAGATTAAGAAACTACCACCTGAGATTTGGAGATTTGGCGACAAAGTTACGAAGACATTCGTATTAGATAAGCTTGTTACTGATATAGTCCTTGATCCATACTTAGAGACTGCGGATGTAGATATCTCTAATAATTCCTTCAAACCTACTTCAACACCAGATCGGTTTGAGTTATTTAAAAGAAGTCAAAGACCTAGGGGAGCAGGAGGTGGAGAGAATCCAATGCAAAGAGCGAAAAGAGCACAAGAAATACAACAGCCATAACAAAAAGAGGAGACTTGAATATCAAGTCTCCTTTTTTTTATTGTCCATCTATCTTTATCAGAAAAGATTCTAATAAGTCATTAAATTCTTTTGGCCTCTCCATCATAGGAGCATGGCCACATTTGTCTAAAACGGCTAGTTCAGAATTTGGAAGTAAACTATTAAACTTTTCTCCGACCCAAAGAGGCGTAATCGTATCATCTCTGCCCCAAACTAGGAGGACTGGTTTATTAATACTAATTATCTTATCCTCGAGGTTATGTCTGATAGCTGATTTCGCAGCGATAACGACACGAAGTGCTTTATTCCTATCATTCACTATTTCAAATACCTCATCCACTACTTCTTTTGTAGCTACTTTAGGATCATAAAAGGTACTTTGTGTTTTAGTCTTTATAAATTCATAATTTCCTCTTTTGGGAAAAGTAGATCCCATAGAATTCTCAAACAATCCAGAACTGCCTGTAAGTGTAATAGACTTAACTTTATTTCCATTAGCTAGGGCATACATCTGAGCCAAATGTCCTCCTAGAGAATTTCCAACCAAGTGAAAATTATCAAAACCTTTATACATAACGAAATCGTGTATGTGTTTAACTAGAGCTTCAAGACTAAGCTCCTTTGTCGACATAGTCAGAATTGGTAATAAAGGCGTTACAACATTGTAATCTTCTTTAAAATATTCTTGGATACTTGCAAAATTGCCTGCTGCTCCAAATAGTCCATGTAGCAGGAGCAATACTTTTTCCCCGGGTTTAGTCTCGAGGTATTGAAATCCTTCTTCTTGTATAACTTCAGTCACTGTTTCTTTAACTAGGTGATTTTCTTGATTTGTAGATGTAAATATGGAATAAAGAAATACAAAGTAATAAAATAGCTACAGCTTGATGCAGTACTCCAAATGTTAAAGGAATAGCCTGCTTACTATAAACTAAGGTGAGTATACCTAAAATAACCTGAAGATTAAGACAAATAATTAAGGCAATAGCACCATAATAGAAGATTCGTCTCAGTGGATATCTGAAAATCTTTATACTCAAGTACATGCCAACTAGATATACTATATATCCCATGTTCCTGTGCAAAACATGGATGAGTGCCGGCATAAGTGTATCCTGATCATACTTTACAATATACTCTACGTTCCACGACTCACTATCAAATAAAGTTTCTGGTATGATCTGACCACCTATATCTGGCCAAGTAGGATAGTATAGCGCAGCACGCATACCACTTAGAACAGCACCAAAAAATACCTGAATAATAAGCAGGCCCATAAATGTCATGGCTAGCTTATATAGAACGCTATTATTAATACTTACTTTATGTAGATTTAATGAACGGTAGGTTCCCCAAATAAGAAAGGATAAGGTAGCCAAGGCAATACCAAGATGTAGAGATAATTTATAAGCATTAACCCAAGGTCTATCAACCAGGCCACTTGCCACCATAATCCATCCAAAGACAGCCGCCATCATAGCCCAAAATATAACAAACAATAATTGGCGTATCATCCATTTATCTATCCACTTTTTCCAAATAAAGAATATAAAAGGAAAAATGAATATAAGACCCATCAACCTAGCCCAAAGCCTATGGAAGTACTCCCAGAAATAGATAAACTTGAAATCAGACAAAGACATCCCTTGATTGATCTTAAGATACTGCGGAGTCTCTTTGTATAAATCAAAGGCCTCTTCCCAAGATTCTTGACTTATTGGTGGCAAGGTACCAGTTACAATTTCCCACTTTGTAATTGACAAACCAGAACCAGTTATTCTAGTTACCCCACCTATGAATATCTGGAAGAATACAAAAATACATCCTGTAATCAACCAAGCTCTAACTACCTTATTATAAATCACACGATTTTTTTAATGCTATAAGGACGAAATGATTTTCTTTGTTCAGCCTATTCTGGTATTCATAACCAAAATAAACTATGTCAAAAATGGGATACGTTTTCCAGTTTCCACAATTCACACTCCCTTATAATCTTAATTTTTTCTTTTTAAAATAAACCTCTTACTATTATTAGTCTTGTGAAGTCATGGAAAACTAATTCTACAAAAACATAAAAAAGAGAAAATGAGTTATATCTTATCAGTTACTAACAGATTTTATATAAATAAAACTATTGTTTTCCTTACTATTTGATCGTTACAAACAATGTGTGGAGTATTATAAGAGTGTATAATTTTAGTTATGTATGATAACTAAAAAGAAGAAGAAGTAATAGAGAGAAAATATTTAAAAAACATATATATAAAATAAGTTAATATATAACTCTTTGATTTTAATTTCTGGACTAAAATAACATGTTAGTAATCATCCATTAATAACATTATATAAACATGAGAGCTGTCATCCAAAGAACCATGAAACCAGGTGAAGTTGAAGTCGACAATAAGCTTACTGGTCAGATAGATAAGGGGTTAATTGTCTACATAGGGATAGAAAATACAGATACCAAAGAAGACATAGAATGGCTGGCTAGAAAGATATGTAACCTGCGAATATTCTCTGATGAAGAGGGAAAGATGAATCACTCTGTAGAAGATGTAAAAGGAGGTCTGCTTATCATAAGCCAGTTTACACTATATGCCAGCACTAAAAAAGGAAACCGACCATCATATTTAAGATCAGCAAAACCAGACTATGCGATACCTATATATGAGGCATTTTTGACACACCTCAAAGACGAATATAACTTACCAATAGGCTCTGGTATTTTTGGAGCGGATATGAAAGTAAAGTATATAAATGATGGTCCAGTTACAATTATAATAGATACAAAGAATAGAGAATGACCTTAAAGCAATTGCAGACACAGACGGATAAGTGGATTAAAGAGTATGGTGTTAGATATTTTAATGAGCTGACTAATATGGCAGTATTAACAGAGGAAGTAGGGGAGCTAGCGAGATTGATGGCCCGGCAATATGGGGAACAATCTTTTAAGACACCTATAACTGAAGAGAAAATAAAAGAAGCTATTGCTGATGAATTATCTGATGTTATGTTTGTAGTTACTTGCCTGGCCAATCAGATGGGTATTGATTTAGAACAAGCGATGAATACCAATTTTAAAAAGAAAACAAAACGAGATGCTACAAGGCACAAAGACAATACTAAATTATAAATTGTCAGCTTTACTGTAGCTTGCACACTGAATGGAGAGGAATTTAGACATACTAGAAAAATTAGAGAAGGAGCTCAATCTAAAGGAGTTGCAAATCAAAAGTCTATTGACGATTACGCAGGCTATAAATGATAATGTAGCTGCGGATGGTCTCTTTAATATGTATCGGTCTTTTCTAAGTTGGGAGATGGGTATCAAAAAGATGATACTGTTTGTGGTAGGAGATGAGGCATGGACAGCTGCATGTAAAATTAATGTGGAAGATCACATAGAAGAGGATTTGGTAGAATCGATACTTCAATATAAAAGGCTGTATACAATTAAAGAAACAGATGAGCCTTTATTAAGGTTGTTTGATATAATAATCCCCGTCTTTCATAAGCAATCTCCAATCGCATATGCCTTAATTGGAGGTATAAGAGATAAAGAAGATATCTATAATAAGATTCAGTTTATAACAACGATTACCAACATAATTGCCGTAGCCATAGAAAATAAACGGCTATTCAGAAAACAAATAAAACAGGAGCGACTCAACAAAGAAATGGAACTGGCCAAAAAGTTTCAGCAAATGCTCATACCAGATCATATTCCTCCAAGTAATTTCTATGATGTAGATATATTTTACCGACCACATTCCAATGTGGGGGGTGATTATGTAGACTTCATCCATTTTACTGAGAATCGCTTTGCAGTGGTTATCGCTGATATATCAGGTAAAGGGGTAGCAGCAGCCTTATTGATGTCTAACTTTCAAGCGATGCTGCACAGTCTTATTTTCCAATACAGAGACTTGGAGACTTTTGTAATGGCCTTGAATCAAGCAGTATACAGGATTACTCAGAGTGACAAGTTTATTACCTTCTTTATAGCAGAGATAGATACAGCTTCTAGAGAGATGCGCTATATCAATGCAGGGCACTTTCCACCCATTCTCTCTAACAATGGTGAAATCATGACGCTTTCTACGGGAAGCACAGTGATAGGAGCATTCGATAAACTGCCATTTATACAAGAAGATAAAGTCAAACTCAAAACTGATGCTCTCTTATTATGTTTCACAGATGGACTGGTGGATATTCGTGATAATAATGGTGATTACTTTGAAGAAACTAAAGTCCAAGAATTTGTATTAAAACATAAGACAAAGAAACCTAAAGAATTCAATGGAGCTCTAATAGAAGCTTTAGATGACTTTCGAGCGCAGCAAGACTATGTAGACGACATCGCTATACTTACTACCAAAATATACTAACAGAAGGAAAAGCAATGAAATCAAAATCAACAGCAGCCGTTTTGGCTTTGATAGGTGGCATATTTGGTCTACACAAATTTTATCTTGGAAAACAAGGAGCTGGTGTTTTATATGCCTTGTTGACTGTCTTTTCTTCAACAAGTTTTGCCTATCCGATCTCTACTATATTAGGTGTTATAGATGCTATTGTCCTATTCACTATGTCCGAGGAAAAATTCAATGCGAAATATAATAAACATACTCAACAAAATCCACTTAGACAAAGAAGACAAGGGAGCAGTAGATCTGATACTAAAAAGGATATCAGACGAGAGAGAAAAAGATATCAATACAACGAAAAGATAGCAAACAAACAAAGAGATAACCCCTTCAGACGGAGCGCTGATCAAAAGTACAAGGAATATGATTTCGAAGGCGCATTACAAGATTATGCGAAAGCTTCAGAAATCACTCCCGCAGATAATGAGATGCATTTCAATATGGCCAACATATACTCTATGATGGAGAATACAGACAAAAGTCTTTTTCACTTGGAGCAAGCCATAGAAATGGGATTTATGGATAAAGAAAGAATCAAATCTGCTGACGGGTTGGCCTATCTTAGGATCCAACCAGAATATGATGCTTTTATAGATAATGGATACAAAATAACCAAAGGAGGAAAGCAAATAGCGCCACCAAAAGGTGACCTATTGCAGGATGATGTACTACTGGCCCAACTTAAAAAGCTAAAAGAACTAAGAAGCAAGGGCATGCTATCAGAAAAGGAGTTCACATACGAAAAAGAAAAGTTACTAAGACGTTAACTAAGAGCTATATGCTCATACATTACATATCCAACAGAATTTTGATGTCAAAACAAACTATTTTTGCCCCAGAAGCGTACCTAAAATAGACATTTTGATAGCTAAGGAAATCATATCTACAGATATATTACCCTTGAGACCAGACGACAACTGTGCTCAAGCAGTCACGATGATGAGTGTGTACCGGGTAAGTAATCTACCAGTCGTTGTGGAGAACAAATTACTGGGTGTGCTTACTGAAGAAGATGTATCGAGTCAGGATTCAGATAAACTTATCAGTGATTTCACCTTAGCGCAATCTCACATTTTCGTTTCTGACCAGGAGCATATATTCGATATTCTGGCTAAGTTGACTATGAATAAGCTATCTGTCATTCCTGTCCTAGATAAAGATGAGAAATATGTAGGCATGATTACTCAGGAAAGCCTATTGAATTACTACGCTAGCACTTATGCTTTTAAGGAGCCAGGAAGCATACTGGTCATCAAAACCACAAAAGCGGATTATTCATTATCGGAAATGACAAGAGTCATCGAAATGGAAGGCGCTTTAGTGTTATCAAGTTTTGTCACCTCGAGTTATGATTCATCCAATCTGCTAGTAACCCTAAAGCTCAACCAGATGGAGATAGGAAAAATAGTCACAGCTCTTGAGCGCTATGACTATGATATACATGCTGCATTTACAGAAGACAGTTATCAATCAGACTTAAAATCCAGGTACGATCTTCTAATGAGATATCTAAATGTATAGTATTAAATACGCCTACGTTTTAGTCATATCTATTCTTTCCCTCACAACCATAGGTGCACAAGATGGTATTATAACGGTCAAGGATGTTATAATTACTGGAAATATTAAGACTAAAGAGAAAATAATTCTTAGGGAAATCAATTTTGAGGAAGGAACAGAGATAAAACTCGAGGAACTTGAAGACTTACTCTCTCTGAATAGATTTCAAATTCTTAGTACGGGTCTTTTTAATGAAGTCGTTTTAAACTTAAGAAACTATAACACCTCTAGCCAAACAGCAGACATTGAAGTATCTGTAGAAGAAAATTGGTATTTATTTCCACTACCAATATTCGAATTAGCAGACAGGAATTTTAGTGTATGGTGGGAAGAACAAGGACGAAGCCTAAGTAGAGTAAACTATGGATTCAGAATAGGTCACCAAAACTTCTCCGGCAACAGAGATCCACTGAAAGTAAAAATACACTTTGGCTATACCCGCAAATACGAATTGGAGTATGATTATCCTTACTTGGCCTGGGACAATACATTGGGGATAGGAGGAAGTGTCTTTTATTCGGAAAACAGAGAGATTGCATTCCAGACGATCGGTAACAAGACTCAATTTAGAATGTTGGAAGACGAGAGACGACTGTTGTCAAGATTTCGAATAGGGCCACAACTGAAGTATAGACCTGACATTTATAGCAATCACTCCCTTGTATTACAATATCATCACAATACAATAGATCCCTTTGTTTCTACAGAACTCAACCCTAATTACTTTCTCGATGGGCAGACAAGGTTGAGGTTTTTCATATTAGACTATAGTTTCAACTATGATAGAAGAATCTTTTCGGTCTATCCACGTGGAGGGCATTTAATTTTTGCCAAAATTAAAAAGGAAGGATTAGGTCTTTTTAATACTTATAACAACCTAAGCCTTGAGGCAGGGTTTGAAGTCCATAAGTCTATTAAGGATCGCATCATCTTTGGTACAAGAACACTGGGAAAAACAAATCTGGATAGAAGCGTAGTGTCCTTTGCCAATAACACAGGATTAGGATGGGGAACAGATATAGTGAGTGGATACGAACTCTATGTGTTGGATGGGACGGACTATGTCATCTCTCAGAATGATGCAAAATGGAAATTCTATGATCGTAATCACAATACGGTAAGTTGGTTACCTGAGCAATTAAGGAAAATGAATGTCACCATATTTTTGAGGGTCAACTTTGATTTCGCTTATGTCAATGAACGAACCTACTCAGATACAAATTTTCTTAATAATCGATGGATATATGGTGGAGGCCCAGCTATAGACCTGATCCTATTCAATAATTATCTTTTCCGCTTTGAGTACAGCTTTAATGATATAGGAGAGCAAGGACTCTTCTTTCATAATACTTTTGCCTTCTAGAATTAGCATTCCCTCATGACTTCTTTATTTTTACCTTGATATAGGGTAATGTAACTTTACAAGCTAGGATGAAGGCATTTGTATACGGACAGAAATGGAAAGAAAAGGATGATAAGTATATCAGACTCTTGTTGGCTAAGTTGGACAAAGAAGGGGTGATATACAAATTATCAAGGCAGATTGCCGAAGAAGCTCCAGATGATATAAGGAGTGAAGTACTAGAGGACCACTTATCACTCAAGGAATTCCAACCTGATTTAATTATAGCATTAGGGGGTGATGGGACTATACTAGCTGCAGTAACACAAATACAAGGACTAGAGACACCTATATTAGGAATAAATCTTGGGCGCCTTGGATTTTTAGCAAGTATAGAACAGCAAAGGATAGAGCACGCTGTGGACCTATATCTGAAAGGGCGGTATCGCATCAGTGAGCGACTCATGCTTAGCCTTGACTCAGATCCCTCTACATTCGGAGATCAAAACTATGGGCTCAATGATTTCACCATACTTAAAAGAGATAATTCATCAATGATCGTATTACATACTTATGTAGATGGATTATTTCTCAATTCTTATTGGGCAGATGGATTGATTGTCTCTACACCTACGGGATCTACGGGATATAACCTAAGTTGTGGTGGTCCAATCATATTCCCTACTGCTGACAATTTTATACTAACCCCCGTTGCACCACACAATCTCAATGTAAGACCGATAGTTTTGTCCAGTGACCACGAATTGACCTTCAAGATAGAAGGGAGATCTGAGAATTACTTATGCACGATGGATAGCCGTAATGAGGTGATTACGTCTGATTACGAGTTGACGATTAGTAAGAATAGGTTTAAGACCAAACTCATCGAGTTAGAAGAAGATAACTTTATGATGACAATCCGCAATAAGCTTAACTGGGGACTAGATAAGAGAAATTAGTAGTCGCCGCTCTACTTACCTTGGGCAATTAGTGCCTCAATTTCTTTCATAACGCTATCTGCCTCCATTGTTTTTTGATCTGCCGCTTGGCGATCTGTTTTTGAGAGGTCAAATGCTTCCTTCATGAGCTGCTCATACTTCTTCTGAAGCTTCTCTTTTGGTGATTTTTTCCAAAACATATATTAAAGTTTACGGGCTGATATGACAGCTTAGGTTGGTTCAAATTTCTTATTATCACTAACAACAACATTTATAATATCAAAATAACAGAAAGAAAAGTCCTTTTGTTTGTCGGCAGAGGCAACCAATTTAGCTAATTATGAATACCCAATAGTGAGAGATTGGTTGTCAAATGACAAAATAGCTAGTCGCTCTTGACCTTAACAGTTTTTATTATAATGGATATTGCAGTAAGATTTATATTTGTTAGTGACAGAAGTAAGCTATTTCAATGAGTTTTGCTAATGACATAGAGGAGATAGTCTATCTCGAATATCAGAGCATAGATGTGAAGGCATATCAGTCCAAGATTCGATTCTTTGAGACTAATAAGAAAGCCATTGGCATGTTGCCTAACGACATGAATCTCGAGATTAATCTCGAGTATGTTGTCGCTTTGTTTGAAGTAGGGGAGTATTATACATTCTTACAACTTGTAGACGACCTATTGGTGGTCGTCATTGAGGATAATGTGTACAGCCTCGATGGTGATGATATCTATCAGGAATTACTTTACCGTAAAGGAGCAGCATTGTATAACATACTCGATTATTATAAGGCAGAATATATCCTTGCAGAGTTGTGCCGAATAGACAAGGAAAGTGAACTCTATCACAAGACCTTCATCAAGAATAAGATTGACTCGATACGTAGTAAAAGCCAAAAGAGTAGAGCGATCATTATTGCTATGCTACTTGTTACCGGTGTCATTATAGGTATCGAACTGCTAATTATAAGGCCATTTTTCTCAGAATTTACACAGATTACAGAATTACTTAGAGTAGGCTTATTTGCTGGAGCACTTATGGGTATATTTACTCAGGAATTGCGAATTAGATATATCGCAAGTCGTGCTTATAAGAAATTATTCAAGGCCTAACCACTCTAACTGTGCCATATTCAGGAAGAAGAAGATATAAAAGTATGCGTGAACGAAATCGCATACACAAGCGCAATTTCAAAGCGTTGTCACTTTTCTTTACTCTAGCCCTTGCTGTCTATTTAATCATGAATCGTGTTCGAATCAAAGATTATTTGATGACTTATTTTATGTAAATCAACTACTTCGTAGGATTAAAAATCTTGCGCCATTCTTCTTTCTCAGATACATAAATATAATACATGAATGCTATCAGCAGTAAAACATAAAGCGTATATTTTAACGAAATAGACAGATGTGTTCTGATGAGTAGTCCGACAATAAGCAAGGCAATAATAATAATTAAATCCAAAAAGATTTTTCCAATCGGATAGGCAATCGGATAATGACGTTGTCCAATCATATATCCTAAACCAACCATCGCCATGTAACTTACCAGACTCGCCCACGCCGAAGCACTATAACCAATAACAGGTAGTAAGGTTATAGAAATACCTAGTGTTATAGCGGCACCAAACAATGAAATAAAAGCACCGTATAATGTCTTATCAGCCAACTTATACCAGATGCCAATATTGTAATAAATGCCCAAGAAGAGATAACTCAGAAGCAAAATGGGTAATAAAGAAAGACTAGCCCAATAATTAGATTCTAATATATACTTGAGTAAATCGACACCATAGTACATCATTAGAATAACTAGACCACCAATTAGAGTAAATAGGCGGCAAATCTTACCATAGTATTTTTCCCGATCTTCTTTGGAAGAGTTATTGAAGAAGAATGGCTCAGCGGCATAGTTAAATGCGGTTATAAACATCAAAAAGAAAGCAGCCACTCTTCTGGTAGAACTATAAATACCCGCTTGTGCCATATTTCCCTTTTCGGTACCCGTCAAAAACTGCTCCTGTAATGGTGTCGAAAAAGCTTGTATAAATACACCAGCCACCCCAACAAGTACTAATGGATAAGCATATTGTAACATCCTATTTAGCAATGCTTTGTCCAGTTGCAAACTAAAGCCTCGCAACTCTGGAAGTAAGACTATAAATAGAGATCCACTAGCAATCAGATTAGCAATAAAGACCCAGTTAACTATAGAATCCTGTTCTGGTAGAAAGGTAGCGCCAAGACGGGGGTAGATAATCAAAAAGAAGACGATTAAGACAGACGACAATAGGACATTTAATATTCTAAATATTGCAAACTTCTTGGCTTTGTTTTCTAGCCTCAATTTGGCAAAAGGGATAACATTGATGACATCGAAAGCAAGAATAAAAGCAAACCACCGAACGTACTTGGCTTGTACAGGATATCCAACTAAGTTGCTGACAGTATCATTAAAGAAAATCCCTAAAACGACAAGCAATAAAGCATTAACACTTACCAAGAAAAGAGCATTACTAAGCGCTTGATTAAGGTTTTCGTTCTTATTACCAAACCGAAATAGTGCAGAATCAAATCTGAATGAGAATACGGTTATGAGAACGCCAGCAAAGGCGTACATATAGTCGTAAACAGCAAAACCTTCTGTATTATCGCCAAGGAGATAGGTCAATAATATGACAGCCAAAAGATAATTGACGAGCTTAGAAGAAATATAACCGAAGCCATAAATGACAGTTTGCCCAGCAAATTTTCTAAGAAGACTCATAGCAGGGCAAAGGTATAAACAATAAGATATCTACTGTGACACAGTCATATATCTACGCATTAAGAAATAACAGGTATCAAAGAAAAAGGGATACCATCTAGAATCAAATGCAGTTAAGTATCATAATTATGTACTTTTATCACCAAAAAATCATATGCTAGACTTGCCATTATTAGAGAAAACAACCCAAATTCCTGGTGCACCAGGATTCGAATACAGGATTAGATCTTTTATAGAAAAGGAGATCGCAGACTATGTAGATAAGACATATACCGATGCCATGGGCAATCTAGTGGCATACAAGAAAGGAAAAACAGACAAGAAGACCGTCGTCGCCGCCCATATGGATGAGATAAGTTTTGTAGTCACTCACATAGACGAAGATGGTTTTATTAAGTTTCATACACTAGGAGGATTTGATGCTAAGACACTGACAGCACAGAGAGTAATTCTTCATGGTAAGAAAGATATAATAGGTGTAATGGGTACAAAGCCAATACACATTATGACGGCGGAAGAAAGAGCGAAGAAGGTGAATATCCAAGACTTTTTTATCGATACTGGGTTATCGGAAAAAGAAGTGAAGGAGCTTATTGATATCGGCATACCAATTACACGCGAGAGAAGCTTTATAGAGATGGGGGACATGATTAACTCCAAGTCTCTAGATAATAGAATATGCTGTTATCAGCTTATGCAAGTGCTTAAGGACATGAAGGGTACGCAGCCATCTACAGATTTATATGCTGTATTTACAGTACAAGAAGAGATTGGCTTGCGAGGAGCTACTGCTGTTGCATCTGCTATCAATCCAGACTTTGTGATAAATCTTGATGTTACGTTGGCTTGTGATGTACCTGGAAGTGCGCCACACGAAAGAATTACGGACTTGGGCAAAGGAGCTGCCATCAAGGTGCTAGATGGTATGACTGTATGTGATTATAGAATGGTCCAATTCATGAAAGAGATGGCGAAGAAGAACAAAATAGATTATCAGTTAGAGGTATTACCACGGGGAGGTACTGATACAGCTGGTCTGCAAAGACATAGTACCGGAGGGTCTATTGCGGGTGGGATTTCTATTCCATGCAGATATCTGCATCAAGTCATTGAAATGGCTAGTAAGACTGATCTGCAAAAGGCGATTGACCTGCTCATCGTTTGTCTTAAAGAAATTGGCGAATACAACTGGGGACATCTTAAGTAGCGTTATACAACAATTTAAATTCTGAAATTATAGAACTATTCAAGACAAATTGTCCTAAAAACTGTTAATTTAAGGTATAAAGTTTTAAAAAAGCCTAAATAATATTGGCTTATCGACTACCGTTATTAAATTAGAACTTCCTGATTTCCTTATTCACGACAAATTACAAGACATGAAAAAGTTATACAATGCATTTCTTTTGGTTTCTATTTTCATGATTGCGGGACAACTTATCGCCCAAGACGTGCAATCATCTGGATTTAAAATTAAGTCTATAGACTTTTCTATTGGCTCTGACTCCGATATGGTAATGGACATGAATACCAGTTACTTCATAGGACAGTTGGCCTCTAGTCAGCAAGAAAGCCTCTCCAGTTTGGATTATGGCCGCCTATCTACATTCTCAGGAACCTGTGAGAATCCTAGTGTGAGCCTAGGAGTTACATTAGTACATCCCAAAGCCGAGCTCTTTGAATGGAGAAATCTGATTGCCTACAAGGCAAACAGAATAGATGCCATCAATCTTAATTCTGAAGAACACTATTTAAGCATAAATTCGATGCATACTGAGATAACTGCAGAAAGTGCTGTTCTTATGATGATTCCTAATGTGCCTATTTTCAATATTTATGTAGGCGCTGGAACAAACCTTGGTGTCACAACTAGCAATACCACTTGCGTTAATACTAATCTTAGTTTTGACACAGAGAATAATTCTTTCAGATCTAATGAGTTGTCTAATCAAGTCCCTGCGGGGCAATTTGGATCAGGAGATGGATATCACAATTGTTTCGATACGGGCAGCCAAATTAACCAGAGATTATTTTTACAACTTGGATTTGGTGCAGAAATATGGAATAGGATAGAGCTGGGTATGGACATAAAATACGGTATAGGATATAGAGCGGACATAGGTAATAGTATAAGAGGAACCAACTTGAACTCTACCAATATGATTATAAGATATAAACTCAGATAGATTCAAGACGTCTAATCTGAATTAGCCATAGAGAATTATTTTTCTGTGGCTTTTTTTATGCAAAACAAATCTATGTGGAGCCCATTGTAAAGAACCAATGTTACAATAATTTCTCATCTCTAGAGATTCGAAACTATATCACTAAAAAGGAGAATACATTTCCTATTCGGATCGGGATAAACTCAGGACCAGTTGTAGACGGGATCGTTGGAGTAAAGAAATACGCCTATGATATATGGGGTGATACAGTTAATATCGCTAGTCGAATGGAATCAAATGGAGAAACTGGAAAAATTAATGTGAGTAATGAAACCTTTGCCTTGATTAAGGATAAGTTTTCGTGCGAAGATCTCGGTATGATTGAAGCAAAAGGGAATATTAAGATATGGTTAGTAGAAAGTTTAACAGAATTCTGAGGACTTGTAGCATTCAGTATGTGACTTTAACTGCTCTATTGTAATCTAAAATTCTCAAAAAGAATTTCTAGGTTTTTGAAAATTATATAGGGATTATTTTTACTTCTATATCGCTTCTTGAATAAACAGCGACTAAAAAAGTTGACCACAATACATTCTCATCGGAACGGCTGTATGGGGCGACGAGAAGTATGCCCTCATACAGCTTGTAAGTCGCAGTCTATTATTTATACTCTTCTATATTTCTGGTGAATAATTTGTACTGGTCTAAAGCTGTTTCTTTATCAAATTTATCTGATATATTGGCTATTGATTTTATGTACGCAGTGGAATATGAAAGGCAAATTACTTGTGGCTAGAAATTTTGATTTCATTATTCTTTTTCACTGTCTTCTATTTCAGATAATCTCTAATTCCATAGCTTGCCAAAACACCTTCCCCCGTTGCCGCAGCGACTTGCGCTATTGCGCCTTCTCTACAGTCTCCTGCTGCAAATACACCTTCCAACGATGTTTTTGCTAAGCCTGTGGTTTTTATAAACCCCCTTTCATTTAAGTCTACTATATTTTCGAAAGGCTTAGTATTTGGTATCAGTCCGATGAAAATGAAAACGCCATCGGCTTGTATTAATTCTTCTTCATTACTCGCATTGTCTTGAATCTTTAATCCATGGAAGATGCCTTCTGAATCAGCCACAAACTCAAGTGATGTTTTATTCATGTAAGTTGAAATGTTATCAATCTTACTTAGCTTTTCAACATAAGTTTCTGAAGCTGTAAACTCCGGCATAATATGTATGATCTTTACACTTCGACAAAAGCTTGCAAGAAAGATCCCTTCTTCTAATGCGGAATTTCCTCCACCAATTACGATAATGTCTTTATCCCTATAGAATGCTCCATCACAGGTAGCACAAAAGTGAACACCTGAACCGATTAACTCTGCCTCTCCAGGTATCTTCAATTTACGATAGGTAGAACCGGTAGATAAGACTATGGACTTTCCTTTGAATTTTTTAGAGGCAGTCTTTATGATAAATAAGTCATTTTCTTTTTCAATAGCAATGACATCCTCTCCAGTCTTAATCGTGGCGCCATAGGTACGAGCTTGCTCTTCCATTTTACTCATAAGAGCTGGACCAGAAATAGTCGTAAAACCAGGATAATTCTCAATCTTCTGAGTGACGAATGCATTACCTCCGATTGTTTTCTTCTCGAGAATAAGCGTATTAAAACGATCTCTCTGTGCATAAATTGAAGTAGTTAACCCAGCAGCTCCTCCTCCTATAATAATAGTGTCAAATATTTTTTCTTCTTTCTGGACATCAAGACTTAGGACTTTCCTTAATTCTTCATTTTCGGGTTCAACCAGAACAATATCATCATTAATTAAAATAGTAGGAATTCTACGCTTCCCATTATTTAATTTCTTGATAATTGGTATAGCCCAATCGTTTTTCTCAGTGTCTATAAACTGATAGTTTACTTTGTTGTCGTTAAGGAAGGATTTTGATTTTCTGCAATCTGGACACCAGTCAGCACCATAAAGAATTATTCGAAAATTCTCATTTATGCCTAAAACCGAAGCCAACTCATCATTTGTAGGATTAGTGTACGATTTCCCATTGATGATTAAGGTTGGGATAATGCGTTTTCCATTATTAATGGCTTCTACTCGCTTAGTAGCTTCTTCATCTAAATCAACATCTATAAAGTTATAATCGATATTGTTTTCCTTTAAATAAGACTTTGCTCGTCTACAGTCTGGACACCAATCAGCGCCGTATAATTTTATCTCATTCAAAATTTATATCTTATAGTTAATTAATATTTGCTCTCTATTTTAAATCATCTTTATCATCAGCAGTTACGGTCATTACTCTTCCATTGGAAAGTTCACTTCTATACTCCAGTACTTTTTATTCTGAATTGTTTTGTATAGAATCTAAATGGAGGTTTTTAGTTTTTTAATAGTTCCCAGTTCTCATCTGCCAATTTTTCAAGTTCAATTGGTTTTTTTCGCCATTGTCTTCTGGTGTCAACTATCATGAAGTATTGGCTAAAAAACACAAACAATTTGTTATCCTTTATAATAAAACTTTTAGGGTTTGCGTCTACTAAGGCGCCTTCACTCATTGCTATTGCACAGAAACCTCCATACTGAGGCAGGTATTTTTGGGGATTCCTTATGAACCTTTCCTTATTTGTTTCTGATTTGAATTGATAAATTGCACCTTCAAATTCATGGCTTATATTTTTATTTCCCTTTTGGGGTTTTTTATTTTCGACAATAGTTACAAGATCATATCCTCTAGCTGCTAAACCGTTTGTTATATTTATTTTCATTTTGTCTAATCTTTTATTTAATAATTTTCCTGGCAATACGCCTTCTCTATTCTATGTAGGATATAATTTCTTTACCAATTTGCCAATACTCAATCCTTGAAAAACGATAGAGAATAATACAACGGTATATGTGATAAAGAAAATAATTTCATTAGAACCATCTGGTTCGGCAGGCAATGAAAGTGCTAATGCTAGAGATATCCCTCCTCGCAATCCCCCCCAAGTTAATAAGCTTACTGTTTTTATTTTTGACTGTTCTGCTTGTTTTAATAACGAGAATGGAAGCATTACAGACACAAACCTGGAGAACAATACTATTAGAATAGCAACTAGTCCTAATGCAAGATATTTACCGTTAAATTCTAATAAATGAGCTGCTAAACCTATCAGTAAAAACAAAATCCCATTAAGCGTCTCATCTAGTATTTCCCAGACATCATTAAATGTTTTCCTTGTAGCTCCTTCGTTGGACGAGACATTGAATTTATTACCTATAATCAATCCTGCAACTACCATCGCCAGTGGTCCTGAAAAGTGAAGTAAAGATGCTATTGTATAACCACCCATAGCAATAGCTATACTGAGAATAACAACTAATTGTGCATTTTCCTTAACTGATTTAATTAAGTAATAACCAACAAGACCTAGAATCCCACCAAAGAATAAACCCCCACCAGCCTCTTCTAAAAAAAGTAAGGCAATTTCTCTGCCGATTGATCCTTCAACAGTTGACGAGTGACCTCCACCTACTAGTAGTAATAGTCCAGAAAAAACGACTACTCCGACACCATCATTAAAAAGTGACTCTCCTTCAATTTTCATTTCCAGACTTTTACTTACACCTGCTTTTTTCAGTATGGAGATAACGGCTATAGGATCTGTAGGCGATATGAGTGCTCCAAATAAGACTGCTGAAATTAGAGATAGGTTAACTCCTATGATTTGAGCGGCTCCAAAAATTAAGCCTCCAACAATTACTGTTGATAGAAGAACACCTATGCTTGAAAAAAGAAGAATCGATTTTTTTTCTTTTGCTAAATCGCAAATATTTACGTGAACAGCTCCTGCAAATAATAAGAAACTCAACATTCCGTCCATCAGCAATGTTCTAAAATCAGCTTCGATAATAATTCCACAGAAAAAATTATAAAACCCAGGAATAAAATCTTTTGATGTTACCAGTACAAAGGTGAATACTAATCCTAGTATCATTAAACCAATAGTATTAGGTAATTTCAACCATCGATAATTGATATAACTAGAGAGTGCTGAAATAAGGATTAGAATACTAAAGGACGCTAGCATTTTCTTTTGGCTTTAAAGTTGATGTTGTTATTATAAATTTTCCAACAAAAACTGCTACGACGACAGCAAGGTAAAATTGACCAATAATGTTCATTAGAATCGTAATGGCTTGAGCTGGTGGTAAGGAGGGTGTAACATCCCCATAACCGACTGTAGTAATACTAATAAAACTAAAATAGTAGAAGGTGTAACTGTTATCAATTGTGCCTCCAATGAATGAACTCGGATTCATGAATTGCATAGTTTCAAACATCACTCCTCCTAACAAGCCTAAAAGTAGATACCCAGAAATTGCTCCTAGAATACTCTTTAAATCAAATAACTTATCGCTAATCAATTGCCTTGTAAGAAGGATACTTAAAAATAGAAAGAGTAGAAAAGAACTTAATAGCCTTCCTCTCTTCAGGTAAGCAACATCTGGGTAATTGAACTCAAACCAAATCATCCCTATTATTATTATGCCAATACTTAAATAATAGTAATTGTCTTTTAAGCTTTGACAGATAGAGAAGCCAGCGAGGATTACTAAAGTGAAGTTTGTGGCAACAATTAAAGAGGATGAAATAGGTAAAACAAAAACTTGCACAGGAATCAATATAAACGCCACCAATGCGCACAGTAGGATGACATATCTGTATTGCTTAACTTTATTCTGATATGGTTCGCTTATATTCAAATGACTTATATTTTAATTATATCATAGATGTTGTTGTCTTATCGTTACTGTTTTTACTGATTAGATCAATAGAGTAATAAACGAAATACTCACTGAGAACATTCAAAAAGAACATTCGATAAATAAAAGTCGTGAATCTTTTCTTCTTCGTTTAGAAAAAATGAAAATTCATGACCAAACAAATATGCTAACTGATTCCAGCATAAGAAATACCTGTTAATTTGTGCATCTCATAATTTAACGTACTCATATCACTATGGTTAAACTTTCTTACATCATCATGACCACATGATCGAGCAATAACTTTCATTAAATCATTAGTAGCAATAAAGAAGTTCGCTAATTGTTTTGCTGATTTATCTATGATCAGTCGTTTTCGTAAACCTTCTTTTTGGGTTGCTATCCCAACGGGACAATTGTTAGAACCACATGCTCTCATTCCTAAACAACCGATTGCTTGTAAAGCGGAATTCGAAATGGCAATTGCATCTGCCCCTAACATCATTGCTTTTGCAAAATCTTCAGCAACCCTTAATCCACCAGTAATAACCAGTGTTACGTCCTTAGCTCCAACTTTATCCAAATGTTTTCTAGCTCTTGCTAAAGCAGGTATTGTAGGTACATTAATGTTATCTCTCAAGATGGTTGGTGCAGAACCTGTTCCTCCTCCTCTTCCATCCAAAATAATATAATCTACACCTACATTAAGCGCAAAATCAATATCTGCTTCTATATGACTGGCAGCTATTTTAAACCCTATTGGAATACCACCCGTTTTTTCTCTTACTTCTTGTGCAAATGTTTTAAAGTTTTCCGCTGTTTTCATGTCAGGAAAAGCTGCTGGAGAGATAGCTGCTTCTCCTTCCTTTAAGCCACGTACAGCGGCAATCTCCTTCGTTACTTTTGCTCCAGGTAAGTGTCCCCCTGTTCCTGTTTTTGCACCTTGACCTCCTTTAAAGTGAAATGCCTGTGCTTTTTTTACTTTATCCCATGAAAACCCAAATTTGCCAGAGGCCAGTTCATAAAAGTATCTTGAGTTGCTGGCTTGTTCTTCGGGCAACATTCCGCCTTCTCCACTACATATCCCAGTTCCTGCCAGATGAGCTCCTTTTGATAAAGCAATTTTGGCCTCTTTAGATAAAGCACCAAAACTCATGTCCGAAACAAATATTGGGATATCCAATTCTAGTGGCTTTTTTGCCTTTGGTCCAATGACTACTTTGGTAGCTACTGATTCTTCGTCTAACAATGGTCTACTTGCTAGTTGTGCAGGTAAAAATTGAATGTTTTCCCATTTTGGTAATGTATTTCTGTCAACTCCCATTGAAGCGGAAGGGCCGTGATGTCCATAGTTATTTAATCCATTTTTTGAAAGTTCTTTAATGTATCTTGTATAAGGCTCAGTCTCTTCTGGATGAGTATCTGCATAAGCACCTAAATATTCATCTCTTTTAAATGGTTGTGGATGTTCTACTTCAAAATCAACAATTTCCTTTTTATCTACACATAGAAAGTCACCATCAATATGGCATGTAAATTTATGAAGCACCTCTTTATTGTTGTACTCACTAACCCCAGTATCGTATCGATAATCCCACCCATGTAAACCACAGATCAGATTATCTCCTTCAACATATCCGTCTGCCATTAATGCTCCTCTATGTAAACACCTTCCATACAGAATAGAATATTGATCATCATATTTTAGAATTACTAAATCTGTATTACCAACCAAGGCATGTTTAGGAATTCTGTCTTCTAGTTCACTTGTTTTAAAGAGTTTAATCAATTCCATATTCTTTTTGTGTTTATCTAAGCGATTAATAATTTTCCAACAGACTAATTGAGGCCGTATTACTCTTGGAGTCCATGATACACCTTTAATTCGTTAGTAAAGTATCAATTTTTATAAAAAATACATTATGCAATTATAATTTCTTGTTTAATGCTTCTTCGATTTCCTATTTATAGAAATAAGAATGTAAGCCTTACTTTTAATTGCATTTCTCAGTAATATTAAACTAATAGAGTATTATTTTTTCTACGAGCTTCTGTTTAGATGTCTTTTTACTTTCCATAGGAACTAGTTTTTGTATAAAAACTGTCAACCTATTTTAGAACTGGACAGAGCTGGAAATACCAGTTTATTATTTGAACAAATCAACATATTATCTGAATATAAATTTTCGATTTCTTTTGTAACCTGTGTATTCTTGGAGTATCCCAAGATTCACAAAATCCATTATAAGTCTGTTTGCTGCTGATATGTTTAAAATCGATGCGGTATTCTTTGTATTTAATATTGGAGCCTGATATAAAACTTGCAATAGTTGCAGTTTGTGTTTGCCTCTTACACCTGATAATAGAACTACATGTGTTTGCCTTAGTAACTATTAGAAATAGGCAATTCTTTAAGCTCTTCAATTGATTGATTTATTGCCTTAATATAGTTTTGAACTTCTCCCCAGTCATCCTTCTTCTCAGGGTTTATATCTTCTTCATCTTTAATCAATGCTTCATCCATATTAGTTTAGGTTCCTTCTATCTTGCTTGATTTAGCTATGTTGAACTACCCCTATATCAATTTACAATAAAATTACTGACATGTAATCCTGTGGATAGAGATGAAAACTTCTCATTATCACTGTTCTATTAATAGGTACAAAGGAACCAACATATGTCAAATCCTAAAGGGATTGGTTAAACGTAAATTTAACAAGTGACGCAATGAAATACTCTCGAAATATCATCCTCACCCCTAAGAGGTTAAGTAAGGAAGGCCAAGAAATTAAAAAGCTCTATTCGATGACTACTCTTTTACTAATAGTATTTCCCTTCTTCGTCTGAAACTGTAATACAAACAAACCTTTATTTTCAATAAATAAATTACCATTTAAGTCATTGATATTTTGTCGAAGAATGGTTCTTCCTGTCATATCCACTACAGTAATTTTTCCGTGAAGAAATACTTCATTTAAAGTATAAATGAGTTTACCAGATGACGGATTTGGTGAAAGTTCAAAATTTAGAACTTCAAGAGAATGTGTAGATACTAGATCAGCATTGATTGAAGTTTTTGTGGCATCATCATTGATATTTTGATCTCCATTGGCAGAGACAACAGCATAAATTAAATTGTCACCTGAAAAATCAAAGCCAGCATTTTGACTGAAAGAATGCGTATAACTTTGATTGGCTTCGATTGTAGTTGCCACAGTTTCTTCAAAAATGAATACATCATTTACAAAATAAGAAACAGTAGGGTTGCTGACATCCACTGTGCCATTATTTGTGATCCTAAAATCCAAAGAGTTTATTACTGGATTAGAAACATCTCCATTGGTCAATATTGAAATTTGCTCCGCTCTTAAGTTTGTATAATCTTTAAATCTAGTATCGGAACTTTCGACGAAATATGAAAACAACCTATAGTGTGGTTCTGTATGACCCTGTCCATCATAACCTGTGTTGAGCAAATTGGTGTATTCTTGCAAATCGTAATCGATATTAACTGCTTCACCTGGAGTCGTCGTATTTGTCAAATTAACAATATAAGGTTCTACAGCTTGACCAGGGCACCAACCAGCACGATTTAATGTCCAAGTACCAGCTTGATTAGAGCAGGCATTTTGTTGACAATCTGCTTTCCAAAGATTATGTGTTTCAAGAACTTCATTATTCACTACGAAGTCATGGCTCATATTCGAAAACTCTGCTGCATTATTTGTGTTTCCTTGCCCATGACCAGAAATTGTCATTCTAATGTGATTGGTCAAAGTATTTTCATCGACTATAATTTCTTGTTCTGGCAAATCATAGGAAATATTTGGATCTCCATATATCAAGTTATCTGACTCCCAAAGAGCAGATACTTTATTAAATGAAGGCGAGTCTCCTTCAATATATTCTAAATCTAGATTGACCAACCATCCAGAAGGTCCCCATACTTGAACAAATGATTTTATAGTAACACCTCCAACCAGAATAGATTTGAAATCTGTAACATCTACAACCCAAGTTCCACAACCAATTCCAAAAGGAGTAATGAAGCGAGCAATTTCTGTACTTCCATCTGGTCTTTCGACAGAAATTTTTGCTGGTTGATCCCATGGATCACAACCTGTATTAGGGCACTCAACTGAAATGTGTAATAGAATCTGCTCGAAGTCTTCTACATTCTCTGGTAGATTGATGTCAGTAAATTTTGATTGGCCAGCTGAACCAAAATTGAATTGTTCCTCATTTAGAATATTGACGAGTTTCCCATCTCGAGGTTTTCTATATCTGTAAGAAATATCATCATTGATTGTACTCAAATCATCAGGATGCTGAGTAGCTATACTGATCAAGTTGGTGTTATTATCTGTCAGATCTATCACCTGATCAAATACGACAGTTTGAATTTCTGAAGGCCGCAGAGTTATATTAAAAGTTTGTGAAAATGCAGGTAATCCATTTATAGTAACTTCGATAGGGATATTACTTACCGGCTCGCTACCAAAGTTCTGTATTTCAGCACGTAATTTTACTGGTCTAGTAAAAATACTAAGCACATCTGGAGCTGTGATATTTACGACCCCTACATCTGTTTCCGGAATTGCGTAACCATCTTGCCACGCAGCTTCAGTCATATTTACAAAGGTTGCATCACAATTTTCATCCACAAGATTAGAAGCATTCAATGAAGCTCCATCATTCATAGGCATGTAAGCTACAAGACCTGCCTCATTTCCAGTAAGGTCTACGGTTTGATTTGCTTCGATCTCTTCCGCAGTTCTGGATATATTCCATACTCTTACTTCATCTATAAGGCCTCTCCATTGTCTGCCAGGGAATCCTGAGGACTCCCCAATAACGACTACTTGATTGTTATGTACTGGTTCTCCAGGAAGGTTGGTGGTTGCAGAGAGGTTGCCGTTAATATATAATTGAAGTGTATTCCCAGTTTTGACAGCAGCGACATGATGCCATTGGTTGGCATTCATGATTGGTTCGGAAACGGCTTCCGGCCATTCACTCCCAACTCCAATTACAAAACTAAGTGTGCCATTCATGCCAGCTCTAAAAGCCCAACCTGAAGTACCTGCTTGTTGATCACGAGTTATAATGGAACCTTGCCAAAACTCAGGTCTCCATTCCGAAGCAAAAATCCAAGCTTCAACTGTAAAGTCTTCTCCAATATTAAAGTCATCCGAGCTGCACAACTCTATTTTTTGAGATGCACCATCAAAGAGAATACCATAATTCTGTGCACTTAGTGTAACGGTGCAAAACAATAAAAACAAAGTGTAAAATGTCGTTTTCATAAACAATTTAGATTTAAAAGCAGTGATTAGATGGTCGTTTGGCTGTTTTATCGCTTCACAATATTCTACTAATTCAAGAAACTATAGTGAAAATACAGATTAAGAATACTTATTTGCTATTGTAAGACTTTTAATTAACATCCCACCACATTCTTGATGTGATTTCGTCTCCTTCTGGCAACCTACTTACGGCATCATCATAATTTTGTCCATTATTTATTCTTTCATCCAATGGGTATCGCAAGCGCCTAGGTATTTCTCCACCAGACTCCCCATCTGTTAAGCCTGGAGACAAATCAGGGTATCCACTTCTTCTGAGATTGGCAAAACCTTCAAACCCATCAAATATTAATGCAACCCATTTTTGAGTGTTGATTTGCTCAACAGCATCTCCACTATCGTATGCTATGTCAATTTCTGTCAAATAGTCTTCGACATCATCTGATGCTATTGGTGTGACATTTGGATAAAGATCCAATTGTCTCATGGCAGCTCTAATCCCATTTTCATAAGCGGTTTGCGCCTCGCCAGAGACCCACCCTTTTAAGATAGCTTCTGCCAATAAAAATTCTGATTCAGCTTGACTAAAATAAATAATAGGGGAGGAATAACTCACCATTGTTTCTCTATTTGGTTGTGCAAAAACAAAGTCATCCGTCCCAGCAGGAATCCCATTTGGCCGACCCAGGTGAAATCCTTGTCCTACAGAATTATCTACACTTCCATCACTGGTATAGGTTTCCATTAATATGGTTTCTCTAGGGTCATTATTATTAAGTATAAAATTGACCATTTCGTCACTATAACTAAACTGATGTAACTCAGGTCCAAAATCTAAAAATACTTCTGAAATCCCACTTGCATTAGTACCATCCACTCTTGATCCAGAATAACCCACATAAGCAATATCATCAAATGAATTTATGATTCCAGATTCTATAGCTTGGCGACCTACTTCCTGAGCTAAGGAAGGATTTACATTTGACATGCGCATCGCTAATCTTAGTTGTAGAGAATTGGCAAATTTTGTCCATTTTTCTATATCTCCATTATATATTATGTCAGCACTTCCAGGAGAATCATTACTAGTACTAAGGCCATCTACTGCCTCCCTTAGTTGTCTAATAAAAGTATTGTATAAATCTTCCTGCCTATCATAAGCTGGCTTTTGCACTAGAGAGCCTTGGTTGGCTTCGCTATAGGGTATATCGCCATACATATCCGTCAATCTTTGAAAAACAAAAACACGGAAGATGCTGGCTATATATTTTATGTTATTTGTCTCTTCAGTATTTTCAACAAGATCATTTAAATCTTTACCCAATCTCAAATAGGTATTGATCCACCAGGCACTTATCCACTCCTCATTGGTCGTATTATATCGATCTGGATCCCAATCACCAGAAAGCTGTTGGCACCAATTAGAACAATATATTAGATTGCCTCTCCACTGGTCAAAGCGTTCACTTGATGCCCTATTGAGCACGTAAGTCAATTGGAGCTCTGGATCAATTGAAATGGGCTCACTTTGATTTGGATTTGTATTAATCTCATCAAAATCATTTGTGCACCCATAGATCAAGATGAAGATTAAAAGGTAGAGTGGATATTTATTGTGATATGTTTTCATTAGAATTTCACTTTAAGATTAAAGCCAAAAGATCTAGTACTAGGAAGTGCTGCATACTCATAACCTACATTTGTGCCCACATTGGAGTAGATCGCTTCAGGATCAAGACCTAGTTCGTCGAGCCCATTTTGAAGGAAGAGCAAATTTCTACCTACCAAGGACAATTGAATTCCCTGTACAAATTTGAGTTTTTCAATCACTCTTTTGTTAAAATCATATCCCAAGGTTACCTGACGTAATTTGATGTAAGAAGCATCATATACATTCTCCTCTGCAATCACAGAAATTCGTTCATAATAATCTCTAAGATTAGCTGGTGAATCGTTTATCGTCTCTCCATCTGGGCCCACACCTTGCCCAATTATTGTAAAGTCGTCACTATCTCTACCAGGCAATGTGTTGATATGTTTACCAAATAGGTATCCAAAACTACTGGTAGTGGATAGTATTTCTCCACCTTGTTTAGCATCAATTTGGAAAGCGAAACTGAACTCTTTATACTTAAGTGTATTGGTTAATCCTCCAAACCAATCCGGATTGAAATTCCCTAATATTTGTCTCTCTTCTGCTATTTCTGGTATGCCATCAATATCGTGAATAATTTGGCCCGCTTCATTTCTAGCATACACATTGCCCCAAATATCGCCGACACGTTCTCCTACTCTAGATATAATATTTGCAGAAAATGATCTATCCTGTTCACCTATTATCTGATCCAATCCGTCATTTAAACGCAATACAGTATTATTGTTTTTTGTGAAATTAAATGATGTATTCCAAGTAAATGAAGCATTTCTAATGGGTGTAATGTCTACCAACAATTCCACGCCATTATTTCTTATCTCGCCAGCATTGATTCTAAAGCCATTGAATCCTGTAGAAGCAGGCAATGGATTATTTAATATGTGGTCTTCGGTTCTTTGGTCATAATAATTTATGTCTACTCTAACCCTATTTTCAAAAACTCGTAAATCTGCACCAATCTCAATTGCTGTAGTAAAAGACGGTCTTAAAAAAGGATTGATAGCTGCATCACCACTAATGCTAGCAATTGGAATAGTTGTACCATTAGAATCTTTAGGGTCAGTAGATATGATGTAAGTAGCCACCTGAGAATATGGGTCTATTTGAGCAAGTCCAGCAATTCCATATCCTAATCTTAACTTTGCGAAGCTTAGCCATTTTGGTGCTTTGATAGCATCTGATAAGATGAAGCTCAACGAACCGGCACCATACAATATTGAATTTTCTGATGCATCTGATCTAGTCGGATCGGTTAAAACTGAAAAGAAATCATTTCTTATCGAACCTTCTAAGTACAAATAATTATTTATGCCTAGCGTGGCATTTGCAAATAATCCGTTGATACGTTGAAGTGTTTCAATTCTACGTTTCACCTCTACGACAGCAGAATTTTCAATGGTTGCGATTCTTGGTTCAATAAATTGAGAGCCATTCGTTCCTCTTGAAAAACTATACCTATCATTTCTAGTTGCCCCGAGATTCACTTGGAGATCAAGGCGCTCATTCAAGGGCCTGTCCGCACTGAGTAGAAAATCAAAATTACTTTCTTTAATATTAAACGTGTCTAAAAAAACGGTTCCCTCCTGATTGTGTTGAGTCCCATCTATCTCAGTATTTAAAAAGTCATGTCTATATTGATCTGTACTTGCCTTGGCTTCCGCTGACAGCCAGTCAAGAATTTCGTATTTAATACTACCTGAGGCAATTATTCTATTCTTAATATCTTCATTAGGATTTTCATTGATAGCCCAATAAGGCCCAAGGGTAAATGGGTTATTAGACCAATTTATCGGGTTCTCATCCTCATCTCTAGTTTGAGACAAGATTTCTTGTGGCAAGTTGGCTGGTGAAATGGTAAAAAACTTAGCTGGATTACTTGGCGTATCAGTTAAGTTGGTTCTGTTTTGTGCTTCTTCTTTTATTAAATTTAGTTTTCCACTTAAAGTCAATTTTTCTATTGGCTTATAAGAGATATTGGTCTTGAGTCCATATTTTCGATATCGTGCATCTTGCACAATCCCCTTATTAGAAGTATGAATGAGAGAGGTTCTAGAAACAATTTTTTTATTACCAGCATTGAAAGACAATCCATTAGTCCATGTCTGACCTGTTTCATAAAAAGATCTAATATCATCTTGTCCGACAGGAGAATAAGGAATCGAATTGCCATTAAAAATTGGTGTGTCGCTGCCATCTAACCTAGCTCCCCAGGATCGCCAATTATCAAAAGCTTCTTGTTGGGTAGTTGGTTTTTCTCCAGCCTCACCTTGTCCATATTCTTGTTGATAGTTGGGCAACAGGAATACTTGCTCCGTTACAAAGTTAGAAGTATACTCTATACCAATTCCTTTTTGTTTTTTACCCGACTTGCTAGTGATGATAAGGGCTCCATTTCCTCCTCTTGCTCCATATAAGGCTGTTGCGGAAAGGCCTTTTAAAACAGTAATATTTTCAATATCCTCTGAATTCAGTGCAGATAATCCATCCCCTGAATCACGACCTCCAAATAATCCTGCGCTAGATATATTTGAGTTCTCTAGAATGATTCCATCCAAAACGATAAGTGGGCTGTTATCGCCTCCAAATTGAGCGAGGCCTCTCAATACAATTCTAGTTGATCCTGCAGGTCCATTACTTGGTTTTGTTATATCAAGACCAGCTACTTTTCCTACTAGTTGATTTGCAACACTCAATTCTCTTGCTTGGTTAAGATCTTCTCCACCCACTTCTGAGAAAGAAAATCCGGCTGCCTTTTTATCTTTTTCAATTCCAAAGGCAGTAACCACTACTTGATTGAGTTGGACAGCATCTTCCTTTATAGCGATATTATAAAAAGTTTGACCTGGAACTACTTTAAACACATACGACTCATATCCTAGGTAAGAAATCGTAATCGATGCGGTATCAGACACGGTTATTTCAAAGAGACCTTCTGAGTCAGTTTCTGTTAAATTTGTGGTATTGTTTTCGAGGACATTTGCGTAGAAAATTGACTCGCCAGATAAGCCATCAGAAACCTTCCCACTTATTCTAGTCTGAGCAGTCAGAGCAATTGCAAAGGCTAATATCAAAAAAGTAAATATTATTCTTATCATACCTTAATTGTAGGTGGTGAAATTAACTAATTTGCATTGCAGCAAGAAAAGATACAGAGAAAGAAGATGGCTTGTCTTCTTGAAAGATTGCACCATCTGTCTTCTTAACTCCTTTTAAATTTTATAGAGCTAAAACCTAGGGTACCTGATTGAGGGTTTGCCTTCTGCTCACACTTGCAGGTAGGGATTGGCGGTATCTGGTGTCTGTGTTAGCAGATGATATGACAAGAATCATGGTCAAAGCCAAGGGTAATTTATCTGGTGGGTAACCTATAGAGTCTAGAACCATTACTAACATGATGATACCAGGGCTAGGCACAGCAGCAGCGCCTATGGAGGCCATCGCGGATGTCGCCACAATGGTCAACTGATCAGTGATGATTAATTCCAATCCTATGACC
>CAZMMQ010000009.1:0-88942 GCA_964567435.1 uncultured Saprospiraceae bacterium
TGCAATAGCATTATTCTGAGGTACGCGAGGAATTGTCAAATCATCATTGATATTAATTACGTTATATGTATCTTGATTCCATACAGCTCTAGCTGGTGCCCACTCTAAACCATCTGATTCAAAACAATAAACTCTGTACTCATCTTCATTGGTTAAATAGCCAGTAACTAGAATTTCTGCATCTCCATCATTATCCACGTCAGCAACTACAGGATATTCACTTGCTGTTCCACTTTTTAAAGTCGTACTTGCTATCGTCTCTCCAGTTAATCCTTTTAAAATTCTCAAATTTTCTTCATCCCTATAAATCAACTCCATTGCTCCGTCCTGATTGAAGTCGAACATAGTCATCCCAGTATACCCAGAATCATCACTTGTTGGCACTCTATAAAGTAATTCAAGATTTTTACCGCCGTTATATTTATACAAACGTAGCTCCAGTTTAAATGTCATACCAATTTCTGGCAAACAATCTCCATCAACATCGCCAATAAACGCGATTCCACCACTAGTATTTGAACTGGCTTGAGCTATTAAATTAGACGTTCTTGGGTCCCATACCCAAATCCCTCCTCCATCTGAATATTCAGAACTTCTTACAACAATTACATCCAATTTTCCGTCACCATTTATATCTCCAACAGAAGTATATCCATTTTTTACTTCTGGTGCTGCCTTAATAACATTTACATTATTACCCACGAAACCATTTGTATTTGAGATAACTGGATCATAAACAACATTTCCAGCAGCAATTTCAAGGCCAGGCGAATCTAGTAACTCAGCAACAATTGATGAACTATGAAAACATTGATCATCAGATGGAGTCCAAGAAGCGTTTGCTTGTCCTGGAAGATTGCAACCTAATACATCACCACCTTTTGCTAACAATTTTCCGTTGACTGCATTATATATTTCATCGGTATAAATTAATTCGGGGAGGCCATCTTCATTGATGTCTGCCAAACTAGTTGGACCTGAATTGATTTTATTTTGTTTTTCAGTCGCCCACACTTTTTCACCGTTCTCATTTAAACATGTCAGTGAGTCTACGCTACTTATAAAAACATTGGAATTGGAACCATTAAATCCACCAATTGCGAATTGACTTTTGAATCCTCCAATTACCAAATCATTCTTAGTCTGTCCATTTCTCCCATTAATTAAAAGTAAGCTTGACTCTAAATTTATCCCATTTACAATAATTCTTTTTTTAACCAAAACTTCAGTAATTCCATCATGATCAATATCACCGACAGTACAGTTATTCCATTGTCTTCTTCCAATAATCTCTGACTGCCACTTTAACTTCATTTGTATATCCTGAACAGCACTAGGGAGTCTAAGGCACTCATTAGGACATTGAGCCTGAAACAGATTATCATTGCATGGACAGTCACTATCATAATAATCCACCAATCCATCACCATCGTCATCCATACCATTACCACACACTTCATTTCCTAGCAGATTAATCTGCACACATTCTACATCTTCACAATAATCATTTGCAGCATTGAGGCAAACTTCAACATAGGTTCTTGACGCCATATTATATTCAAAGTCTCTATTGGTAGCTACTTCAATCGTATCACCTACTTCATCTTTGATGTACCATATTCTTTTTGTATTGTTAACAGAAGTATCTGATAGTGATATTACTTGCCCTGTAAGATCATGTGTAAATTTACTTTCCACATTACAATATACCTTGATGCATCGCTCATATGTTACTGTATCACAAAGTGGATTATTATTACTGACTTCTAAGATGATAGAATATTCACCAGCATCTTCAAATGGCCATACCAAATCTTGATCTTGAGAAATAAGTCTGTTCTCTAAGTACCATGAAAAATTATTACCATTACTTAAATTTAAAAAGGTCATCTGTGTTCCCACTGGTATGATATCCTCATATACACTGAATAGGGCTATAGGCACATTATTACAAGGTGGAAGGCAAGCCTTGGAGTTAAGTATAGAAGGTATTACATTTTCTATGAAGCTATGCATTCTAGCAGTTTGTCCAGATGTAAATGCTTTTCTACAGCTCTTATCATTGTAATCCATATAGTTATCAGAAAGGTCATTTTGCTCACCGACACCTCCATTAGAAATAGGTCTATAAGGATTATTATTGCTCTTATCATCTGAGTCCGTTGTACAGGAATTGATTATTGCTTGACAAGCAAATTCTCCAGTAGAATTATCAGGAGGTGTATCACAAACTTTGTCTCCATCCTTCAGACAGTTATCATTTCTACATCCGCCTTTGAAAGTATGGGATAGGCCTAGATAGTGTCCCATCTCATGTACCGCTATAGCACTATTGGATGCAGAACTCCCAAAGTACTTGGCTTGTACAACTATTCCATTACGCTTGGATGAAGTAAGGTGACCATTGACAGAGAAGCCTGCACAAAAGTCATTAGAACATGCCTCTCTGACTAACCTAATGTTAATATATTCGTTAGAATTGTAATGCGCTAGTTTGCCAAATTCATCATAGTCAAATTCGTGCACATCTGTAAGAACAGACTCATGTCTTATAATACCACTAATAGCTTGTTGTGTTGTATCTCTCTGAGCAAGGCAAAATTGAATTTTAGTATCTACTCCAGTACTGGCATCATAGTAACCTACATTAGCAAAAGCATCATTTAGGTGATTCAATCCGAGAAGGGCCTGTGCATCTGATATGTTTTCAGGACCATTTTGATGCACAATATGAATGACAATAGGAAGTACTTTTGTATTCTTATTTGACTTGCTATGCCCTTTAGATGCAGTTTCTTGATAGTTGAGTTCAAAATTCTCAAGCTCTTCTGTCAATCTAGAATCCTTTGACTGAAGTAGTGCATTAATATAATCTGTAGAACACACAATAACAGAATCATTTTGGCCATATACTGCCGACAGCACGACAATAGAAAGAACCATCGTTATTATGCATCTACAAAAAATCATCTTTAATATTCCAGCATTCTATGCTTTAAATTAATACATTCTTATAATCAAGCATGGTTACACATGAATTAATAACATAAGTAACCATGCTATTTGATTATAGAGAATCCAGTGATGCTTTGGTTTAACGGCCAATTACCGATCACTAGTGGATGAGGCCTAGTATCACAGCAATAGTCGCACCATCCCCACTAAAATCCCTAAAGCCACTATTCAATTGTTCAAGTGCAACAAAAACAAATGAACTATTAATATTTGGGCTGACACCTATTGGCTCTCCTCTATGTAGGATATGGAATATAACAGGTATCGCATAATTCTCTGGTCCCATGAGCGCCATGGGGTTAGTATCAATAAATTCTTGCATGGCTGATTCTTCGATATAAAACTGCTCTACAAAAACAGGATCATTTAAGGCACTATTGGCCCAAGCCTTATTATCATTGGAGAGCTAAATTTAGTTATCGACTTTAAGAGTCATCAAAAAAAGAGCGATAAATCATCTAGACTTATCGCTCTTTATATTTTGAATCTTTCTTATGAGATAATTAATACCCCGAAGATTTATTTCCATTATAATATTCACTCTTTGCAGGATTTGGAGAGTACCCTGAGCTAGAATCTATATATCCTTCTGGCTGAGCCATATCGAAATCTGTAGCATCACAAGTTCTGAACTCTACTCTTCTATTCATGAAGTGATGTGCTTCACTATTAGGCGCACTTACCATTGGATTCTCCTCACCGCCATACATCAACTTGATTCGGCTTCTATCTATGCCATAATTCTCAGTCAGATAATCTACAGCAGACTTTGCTCTCTTGTATGAGAGTACTCTGTTATAATCATTAGAGTTTCTGGTATCTGTATGACCCTGAGCAGTTACACATACTTCTGGACACTTGGCCAATACTTGCGCTACATTATGTAGGTGAGAAAAATATTCTGGTTTGATATTAGACTTATTTAAATCAAAGTGAATCATAGGCAAGAACCATTCTCCACAACCTGTTCTTACGTTATTATATGATCTGTTTACAACAGAAGATCCACTGCCTCCAGAAGAAGAACTACCTGAGCTTCCAGAAGAAGTACTACCTGAGCTTCCAGAAGAAGAACTACCTGAGCTTCCAGAACCTCCAGGAACAGGCACTATAACAGTTTCTGTTCGTGTCGTACCATCAGGATTAGTGATCGTTCTCGTCTCTAATCTTGTGGCTCCGCTTCCACCACTTCCACCGTTAGAAGAAGTCCCAAAGAATTCCTGTCTCATAGTCTCTGTCTTAGCATCTATAAGCTTATTGATGCTTTCTTCAGTAGCGCAGCACTCTTCTTCACATTGTGCTACCCCAAATTCATCAATCGGACAACCTGGCTGAGAATATGGCTCCTTATCTTCGCAATCTACAATTCCATCACCGTCACTATCTAACAATACACCTCTGGTATCTACAGCACAATCTTCAGGTGTATCTAGCTCCTGATCTATTATATCAAGTACACCATCATTATCTTCATCTGTCAGATCAAGTGCAGGTTCTGATTTTAATTTTGCTATGTCGCTAAATGCTGCATCATAAGGATTTAACCAATACAATGGCTCTGTCACTTTATCGAAATTTCCAATATTGAGTCCAACTCTCAGATGAGTGTAATGAGATATATCTACGTTATTGGTTTGGTCGCCTGCTAATCTAAACTTGATACCATCTAAATAATCATTGTCAGATATGAATACCGAATGTTCAATACCTACATTGATTCTTTTGGTAATTTTTCTTGAGATGCCCATAGAAGGGACAAATACTACATGGATATTGATTTCATCACCTATTCTGTAGATTCCAGCCTTCTTAAAACCATCTGTTTCGTATATACCATCATATATCTCATCTAACCTATTTTCAATATCATCTCTACCGGCCTTAGTATTGAATCTTTCTCTTGTAAAATCTACTTGGTTAATCAAATCTGTATAAGGTGCGGTACCATCCAACAAGTCTAATTTGGTATCATGACTACTTAATCCTACGCCAAGGGCTCCATACCAATTCCATTTATTTCTTTCTTTATGAAACAGGAGGTTGCCAATATTGAATACCAATGATAAGTCTCCAAGTAAATAAGTCGTTCTGTGTGAAGGAAACCAGACACCAGCGCCACCCTGCTCTGGATCTAATGGGTCGAAAGCACTTTCAACCAATCCGCCAAATTCATTCTCACTCACTCTGACATTACGGTGAAATGAAGGTTGATTTTCTATTCCTTCAGCCACTCCATAGAATGCTGATGCTCTGATAGAAAATACATAATTAATGGCCTTCCTGATATGCAGACCTGCACCCCATCCTCCTGGAATACGTCTGTCCACGTCTCCATCTATAAAGAAATGACCACCGTGGAGACCAACTTCCCATGAATCTTTGGGTCTCGAATTATACTTGTATTCTCCTAATTTCCAGCTAGCATTTTGATCTGGATCTTTGGTCATCTCATCTTGGATATAAGGTGTCCCCCAAGTATCATTATAGTCTGGCTTGACTTCCTCTGTCGCTGTTTCTGTTTCTGTTTCAATCTGTATAATAGGTTCTAATTCTTCAATCTGAGCAGAAGAAATAAATGTCATAATACAGAAAGCACTAATTAATAGCGAACTAATCTTATTAATCATAAGGCTAAAAATTCTATTTAAACAATGGTGTTACTTATTGTAACAGGCTCGGTATCATTCGTTTAAATCGCAAAATATAGCGTTGGTAAGAGGGCATTAATAGCCCTGGGTTACTATATCAAAAACGAAAATACTATTATATTAACAATTATTATAATGTTTAACACATTTATTTTCAGATATACTACAAATTTAAAATAATCATCATATGTTTGCTATGCGATTATTTTACTCTTATGCATCTACCAATAAAATGGTTACACCTCACCTCATGCGATATGGGTGACGCCGAACAGGCAATGAAAACAGGATTGATAGAAAATTTCTTATCTGTCGAAGACAATGGGAAACAGTCTTTCAACATTGTAGTATCTAGTTATCCATTAGCAAAAACTTTACTAGAATCTTTCGCAATGTTGGAAAATGCATTCCAAGGTCTCAACGTAAACTTTGGCTGGATAGATAGTGAAAAGAAGGATAGTTGTCTTAATACCATCATCCCTGATGGTAAAACAATAGTTATAGGCGAAGATAAGTATATAAATAGATGGTTGCTAGTACCAGGCGTTAAAACTATCCATCTATCGTCTATAGGTCGAAATAATGACCAACATATTGGATTTCAGAGGCATTTCAAGCGTCATAACAATCCTTATTCAATCTCACTGGGAGAATTGAGGGTCGATATATCGGATGCAGAAACCATTATACGATCTGCAGAAAGATTACATTTTCATATAGACGTACTGCGAAAAGAGGATAGTCACTCTGAGCATTCTCATGTGTCAGGACTGGATATATATCAATCTTGTCGATTGATGAGATTAGCAGGTCTATCCAAAAGACTATCTCTCATGTGTATCAATACAGTAGATGAGCAAATATCTTCCTTAACTGCTGAGAGTATAGCTATGTTAATATGGTATTACTTAGAAGGTCAAATAAATAAAGAAATTGAAAATATGAAACAGAAAGAAAATGACATTTTCCTGGTCAACTCTGATTTATATGAGGAGCCAGTAAAGTTTGTAGTAGGCAATAAGACAGGCAGATGGTGGTATCAGCATCCCTCAACCAAGGAATATGTACCCTGCTCTGAAAAAGATTACCAAGCGATTTCAACTGGAAATCTTCCAGATGCATTGGTTTCTTTAGCTAACTAGGCACTAACAAGCCTTTATTTGATTAAGGTCTCAATTTGTTCTAGCTTCATAGACCTTGAGGCCTTAATCAGAACTAATTTATTCTTAAGCACCTCCTTTAAATTGTATTGGGGATCAAGTAAAGCTTTGGCGGAATCAACTTGAATAAACTTGTTTTGTGTATCTGCTTCCGCAAACTGAGGGCCTACCAGATAGACTTTTTCCCAATGCTTCTTATCTAAATGGTCTATTACAGATTTGTGCAGGTCTATACTATTTTTTCCCATCTCGGCCATATCTCCTATAATTAAAATCTTACCTAAGTCAGAAGCCATAGCAGAAAAACTGCTTATACTCTCATTCATACTGCTTGGATTGGCGTTATACGCATCCATTATTAGATTATATGGGCCTAAATTTAGTATCTGTGATCTATTATTAGTAGGTACATAGTTCGTTATCGCTTCTACTATTTGGTTCTCAGAAACATCAAAGAACTGCCCTACACTGGCGGCACTAATCATATTTACCGCATTATAACTACCGACCAAGCTTGTGGAATGCCATTTGTCACCATCTGATGATATTTCCATGTATGTGGTACCAGATCTCACTTTAAGCCAATCGATATAAGGATGGGCAAACATTTTCTCTGGCACTTCTTCTACAAGCAAATTATCATTTTCATTATAAAAAATCGTCCCATTTCTATCTTTCAGGTATTTGTATAGTTCTGTTTTCCCTCTTTTGACACCTTCTATTGAACCAAACCCTTCTAGATGGGCATGTCCTATATTAGTTATAAGTCCATAACTAGGATCTGCAATGTCACACAACTCCGATATATCACCTATATGATTAGCCCCCATCTCTACGATTAAGAGGTCTAATTCTTGACCAGCCGACAATATAGTTAACGGTACTCCTATATGATTATTAAGATTACCTTTAGTGGCATGCACCTTATATTTCTTAGACAATACGGCAGAAAGCAATTCTTTTGTTGTTGTCTTGCCATTGGAACCTGTAATACCTATTACAGGGATATCAAGTACGTTTCTGTGGTGTCGCGCTAGTTTTTGGAGAGCTTCCAAAACATTCTCTACTCGATAAATTTTTTGACCATCAGCTACGGCTTCACTGTCAACAACCGCTAATGAAGCTCCTTTTTCTATAACCTCTGCTGCAAAATTATTGCCATCGAATCTATCTCCTTTAAGAGCAAAGAAAATAACTCCCTCTTGGATACTTCGAGAGTCGGTGCTCACCGAAGTGCCACTCTTGATAAAATGGTCATATAATTTTATAATACTATCAGACACAAAAAAGGCTTTTATCCGTGCAAGATAAAAGCCTTTCTAAGTAGAATCATAATTCTACTTATTTATATCTTCTTTTGACTGTTTTTCCTTTCTCTTTGAAATCTATTCCTCCTGAATCTTCATTACCTGTTTCTCCACCTACTCTCACCATTGCACATCTGAAACCAGTCTTACTATCAGACTTATACTGATCCATGTATCTTCTTGTAGAAGGTTGTAACCAATATAATCTGTCAGCCCACGAACCTCCTTTGATCACTCTAGATTTATCATTAATCAAAGACCACTCGCCATATCCATAATTGACAAATTCAGAATCTCCATCTACGAAGTTTCTAACATCACTCTTTCTGTAATTATCTCTAAGGCCCAATGTATCATCTTCTACATTCTTATATCTGATATATCCTAAAGAATCCTTCTCTACTGGACTTCCTTCTTCGTCCAATATCACCTCCTGATATACATTACCTCTAAATGGATTGAGGTCATGATTTTGTGAATCAGATAAGTCTTGACTTGTCAATGGTCTGTAGACATCTTGGGTCCACTCATTGACGTTACCAGACATATTATAAAGACCAAAATCATTAGGAATATACTTTCTTACAGGTGCTGGGCCAGATGCCTTATCGTTAAGACTCCCTGCCATACCCATATAATCACCTCTACCTCTTTTGAAATTAGCTTGTAGGTTTCCTTGATTTTTATTGTGCTTCTGATATCTTGGTGTGTTACCATTCCATGGGAAATATTTTCTTTCAATGATATTTTCATCACCTGTCTCAGGCTGATTCCCTTGAAGTGCTAAAGCCGCATATTCCCATTCTGCTTCTGTAGGAAGTCTATAATCAGGAAGTAAGATGCCATCTTCAAACCTTACAGCTCTTTCACCACCAGTGGCTTTGTCTTCAAGGTTCTTTCTAACAGAACCCTGGTATTGGCCTGCTAAGTAAGATTCTGAATCGAATGACTCACTATCCACCTGCTCTCCAGGATTTGGATTTAGGACACCTCTTTGAATAAGAATCATTTCATTAACACGGTTACTTCTCCAGTGACAAAACTCCTGACATTGCTCCCATGATATACCTACTATTGGATACTCATCATATGAAGGGTGTCGATAATATGTTCTTATTAAAGGCTCATTGTAAGATAATTCCTCTCGCCATACCAGGGTATCTGGAAGTAGGTCTTTCCAGACTTGAGGATAAGATTGGTAAGTATTCTTAGTCCAGAACTCATACTCTTTCCAGTCTATATTCTTTACCTCCGTTTCATCCATATAGAACGATGATACAGTAACTCTTCTTGGTATATTATTCCACTCAAAGGTCACATCTTGATTGCTGAGACCCATAGTAAATGTTCCTCCTTCTATAAGTACCAAGTTAGGTCCATTGATTTGACCTTCGTAATCCAACTTTTCGAATCCACCGAATTCTTGATTACCGTACTCCCATCCTGTGGATGTAGAAAGCTCACCAGATCCACTTGAACCGCCTTTTTTACACGAAGTGGATGTTAATGAGAGGATTACACATATGAATAATAATGATTTTATGCCCTTAGTCATTATTAACTGATTTTTTATTACTTATTAAATGCGGAAGATATGATTTTTATTATTCTTGAGCTCTAGAAATTGAAGTTAAAACTTTTAAGAAGTCTTCTTATCGCTTCTTTCAACTCAGATCAAGACCGGTCTAATGGATAACACAAATTGTTCCGAAAATTATCTAAAGAGGCTAAAACAATCATTTAGTTTAGATTCCTTCTTTTGAAGACTTGAAATTCCATAAATAAGACCAATTTCATGACTTCCTGCTGTAGAGGCTATTGACAGTTGAGATAAGGTTATATCATAGCTGTAAGCAATCTTCAAATCACCAACATCTACACCAGCAGAGAATATCAAGGCATCTAAGTTTTCAAATGTGTGCCTCATCCAAACACCTCCAAATACTGCATCTTTCTGTAGATAGGTACCTATATTAAGCTGATTAAAGCCAGATTGATTAGTGAATACAAAATTTGGAGAAATAAAGGTTTTGGGATTGTTCTTATTATCTGTCTGTAGCACAACCTGATATCCACCATGTAAGGAGAAAAGGACTGGCCTATTACTTTGAAAAAATGTGCCATTGGACTCCAAAAAGCCCTCTCTAGGCCCATTGGGATGGAACAAACTTGCACCGACGTAAAATAAGGGTGTATACAACAATATACCTATATCAGTATCCAAATAGTTATTACTAGTGTTCTGAGGTCTAAGTTCTCCAGTAGGGTTTGGATCACCATTGGCATTCACTGGACCTGTCACAGGATCCAATTGATCGAAAAAGATAAGTCTATCAAAATCCAGTGTTTGTGTTACATAGCCAACTCCCAATCCAAATTTAATTTGCCAATCTCGATTAAAGATCACATTATAGGAAACGACACCTTTGGCTCGCGTACTTCTGAGAGCCCCTTCTCCCTGATTATCAGTCTGTAAGGACAAGCCTACACCCAAATTTTGATTGGGCAAATGCTGATCGTAAGTCACCCCAAAAGATTCGTAAACATTAGATAATCCAGGCCATTGAAGTCTATAGTTAGATGCAAATCGTGGATAATTTACAGTACCTGCAAAGGCACTATTATAATTCAGCGGATTTATGTAAGTCTGGCTGAAAACCAAATCTTGAGTTTTGACTATTGATATACTCCCGACAAATACCATCAATAGACTACTAAATAATAATCTAAATCTTAAATAATTCCTTTTAATATGTAATGTCATAGTTCTGATAGAATAGAAATTAATTTAAGGCAGAATTTATTGTGCAAGAAATAATTGGCTTATCTTTTCGTTAGAATCACGTAGTAAAAAAGTATACTAACTTTTCCTTCTCTAAATTACACTTTGTCATGCAAAACAAATCAATAAAAACCTTCCTTGTAATTACAATCAGTATCCTTTTTGGTTTTCAAGCGACCTCACAGAATATAACGGAATCGGTATTTGCAGAAGGATCAATCTTTCAACTTGCTGTTCCTCAGACCGGTATTTACAAAATCACCTATGATCAATTATTGAATCAAACCAGTATTGATGTCAATAACATCAATCCGCGAAATATACATATATACGGAAATCAAGGAGGGCTTTTACCTATAGCTAATGCAAGCTTAAGAGCAGATGACTTGGTAGAAAACAATATATTTATTTCAGGTGAAAATGACAATAGTTTTGATAGTGGAGACTTTATCCTGTTCTATGCGGAAGGTGGGGATAGATTAAGAACTGACGCTGAGAACAACCTCTTAGAATATGAACAAAACATCTATGACAACAATAACTATTACTACATAAAAGTAGAAAGTACTCCTGGACAACGGATTCAGGCTACACCTTTTATTGCTAGCTCTAACTATCAAGAATTCTCTGAAATTATCATAAGACATGAAGAGGAAAGGGAAAATCTTTTGGGCCAATTTATAAGTACTCAAGGTTCTGGTCAACAGTGGTTTGGCGAGACATTTACTAATGAGCGATCTCAAGACTTTACTCAGACCTTCAATAATCCTAATCTGGTACGAGGTGCTACTGCAGAAATCACTATGGAATTTGCAGGAAGAAGTGAATCATCTGGTGAAGTTATATTGAATGTAAATGGTCAAACTTTCTCACAAAATATATCTACTGTAGACTTAGGAGAATTGGAGTCTGTCTATGCAAGAATCGTTACTCTCAATCAGAATGTAGATGTAGGTACTTCACAGACAGTTTCAGTTGAATACTCACCTACTAGTTCTGAAAGCCAAGCATGGTTGGATTATATAGAAATGAGAACCAACGTGTGGAATCGAGTGGGATTATCGCCTATTCATATGTACAATACACAAAATAACACTCAGTTCGTTGATGGATTTTCTATAGAAACCAACGGCAATGACTTAGTGGTGTGGGATATATCAGACCATGGTAATGTATCTCAAATTGGGTTCGAAGGCATTAATGGTGGTGCTCGTTTTGGATATGAAACAGAAGGAAGAATAAAGCGATTTATGGCATTTGATATGAATGGTGAATTTATGACTCCCGGATTTGCAGGGGAGATTGCCAATCAAAACTTGCATGGGATAACCAGTACTGATATGGTTATACTATATTATGACGAGAGTCAGCAAGCCGCTGAAGAATTGGCTCAGCATAGGCAGAGTCAAGATGGACTTAATGTCACGACAGTTCATATCAACCAAGTTTACAATGAATTTGCTGGAGGTAAACAAGACCCAGTTGCTATTAGAGACTTAATGCGGATGCTCAAGCAAAGAGATGACAACTTTAGATATCTATTATTATTAGGGGATGCGACCTACGATTATAGAGGTGTGTACTCTAATATTCCACAACAAAATTTTATTCCAACCTATCAGACTGCAGAATCACTACATCCAATCAATGCCTTCCCCACAGATGACTTTTTTGGTCTATTGTCTGATAATGAAGGTAACTCTAGGCTATCTGGAACCTTGGATATTGCGATAGGAAGAATCCCAACAAAAACAGCCGAAGAAGCTATGGCAGTCGTCAATAAGATCATACACTATGATACAAATCCTAATAGATTTGGAGACTGGAAGTCTACAATAGGTTTTGGAGCTGACGACGTGGATGCCCCATGGGATACAGTACACTTGAGAGACTCAGATCAAATCGCAGAGAACACCCAAGACAATCACCCATGTTTAACTCAAAACAAAATCTATTGGGACTCATTCGTTCAAGAGGCTACGCCAGGCGGTGCTAGATATCCTGATGCCAATAGAAGATTAACAGAGACACTTGATAAAGGAAATCTAGTGTTTACATATCTAGGTCATGGTGGACCTAGAGGATTATCTCAAGAGCGGGTCCTACAAATTTCTGATGTCAGCAATTGGACGAACTTAGATAATCTGCCGTTATTCATCACGGCTACCTGTTCTTTCACTGGCTTTGATGAACCAGAATTAGTCTCCGCAGGGGAACATCTAATATTGAATCCTGCCGGGGGAGCAGTGGCAATATTTACAACTGTAAGAGCAGTTTTTGCAAGTCAGAATAGAAGATTAACGGAAAGCGTATTCGAAACACTTTTTGAAAGAACACAAGGTCTACCTAGTCGATTGGGTGATATAATGACAAACGGTAAAAATGAATTGACAGATAATACAACTGGCAATGTAGATAATACAAGGAAGTTCCTTTTGATTGGGGATCCATCTATGACTTTGGCTTTACCCTCACACAATGTAACCATCGAACAATTTAATAATGAGGACCTTAGAACAACATCTGATTCCAGTGGAGTGCTCATTCCACAATTAGACACTATAGGCGCTCTAGGCAGAGCAAGTTTTCAAGGTCAGATTACAAGATTTCATGATGATACTCCTGTTACTGATTTCAATGGTAAAGTATTCATGACCATTTTTGATAAGCCAACTAATTTGACTACTCTCGTCAATGATGGTCTTGGGAATCCGTTATCTTTTGAGGTGATTCAAAATGTTCTTTATAAAGGTAGTGCAACTGTAACCAATGGAGAATTTGATATCAGCTTTGTCCTTCCTTTAGATATAGATTTTGAATTTGGTCCTGGAACCGTGCAATTCTATGCAACTGATGGCACATCTGTAGATGCACATGGTTGTTATGATGGTTTGGTTATAGGTGGAACTTCGGAAAATATTATTTCTGATAATCTGGGGCCCGAAATAGATATTTTCTTTGATGACAGATCATTTACAGCAGGTGGAGAGACAGGGCCAGAGCCCTTATTACTCGTAGACTTGGCTGATGAAAATGGCATCAATCTGAGTACGACCAGTATAGGTCACGATATCACAGCGACTCTTGAGGATCCTAATGGAGATCGTATAGTGCTCAATGAATTCTATGAACCTTCCTTAGACAGAATAGGTGAAGGTACTGTTACTTATCAAATGCAAGAGTTAGAAGAAGGTCCACACAGAATCTATATAAAAGCCTGGGACATATTGAATAATTCGAATGAGGAGGCAATGGATTTTATCGTTGTCAGGAATGAAGATGGTATGTTATCTAATATTCTTAACTACCCTAACCCTTTCTCTACCAGTACTCGATTTTTGTTTGATCATGACCTCAGAGGAGGGACTTTAGACATTATCATTAACATTTATACCTTATCAGGTAAGTTGATCAAAACTGTAGAAGAGACTCGAAGCGCATCTGGTCGACGAGTGGATGATGTTTTATGGGATGCAAGAGATGATTTTGGCAACAGGTTAGCAAATGGCGTATATCTCTATAAGATTAATGCCTCTTCACCTGAGCTGGGTGAGTCTCGTGAAAGCGACTTTATGAAAATGGTCATCATTAACTAGAAAAGGCTTCTACATATTTAATTAATACATGTTGGTATGATATTGGTGTCGTATAAGAGATACGATAACCGCTTCCTTTTCTAATTTTACAAATAGTTAAGAAAATGTCAATTCGATCCATTATTGACAAAATAAAAACCCTTTCAGTCTAGTTTAAATATAGTCCTGAAATAGAAACTAGGACTTAATATCTATAAATTAGATATTTTTATAATATTGAAACTTTTAGGTCTCAAGAAAGCTAGTTATTCCTTTTTTGGCGCCTATCTTTAAAAAACTATAAAGTAAGAAGTGCATAAGACAATGTCCGCTTACTAAATGCAATAGAAATTATGAGATATTTCAATCTAATTGTAGTTACCGTATTGTTGTCTTTATCAGCTAACAATGTAACTACAGCCCAAGTTTTCGATCCAATAAAGGGTTGTGTGGTAGATTCTAATGGTGATTGTTTACCGAACGTATTGTTATCTGCAGTACCATTTCTTAGAATCACACCTGATGCCAGAGCTGGTGCAATGGGAGATGTAGGGCTTGCTACTTCTCCAGATCCAAACTCATTACACTTTAACTCTTCGAAGTTGGCCTTTATAGAAAAGGACATGAGTTTTTCAGCGACGTACACACCTTGGCTAAGAAATCTTGGATTAAATGATGTCTACCTAGCGTATCTAACTGGATACAAAAAAGTAGATGACCTTCAGACCATAGGAATGGGGCTAAGATACTTCTCACTAGGTAATATCACATTCACAGATATTAATGGAGGACAAACTGGAATGGGAAATCCGAGAGAGTTCGAATTTGCAGTGTCGTACAACAGAAAATTATCTGATAACTTATCTGCAGGATTAACCGCCAAGTTTATCCACTCAAATCTTGCATCAGGACAGCAAGTGGCAGGGCAAATTATCTCAAGTGCTAATGCTTTTGCAGCAGATTTGTCCCTGACATATAGAAAAGAAGTAGATGTGGCAGAAGGAGGACTGCTTTCCATAGGTGCAGCTATAACTAACCTTGGTTCCAAAGTCACCTATACTGGAAATGTTAACAGAGACTTTATACCTGCAAATCTTGGTATCGGAGCAGCACTTGAAATGAACCTTGATGATTACAATAGCATCACAATAGCATTAGACTTAAATAAATTATTACTACCAACTCCAATAAATAGAGTGGATGAAAATGGTAATATAAACCCTCTTTTTGATATTGATATGAATGGTTTCCCTGATTATAAAGACCAATCTATTTTTGCTGCAGCTCTAGGCTCTTTTGGAGATGCCCCAGGTGGCTTTGGTGAAGAAGTACAAGAATTAAATTATTCTTTAGGTGTAGAGTACTGGTATGACAAGCAGTTTGCGGTGAGAGCAGGATACTATTATGAGCATCCCTTGAAAGGAGACAGACAGTTTGTAACAGTAGGTGTAGGATTAAAGTATAATGTATTTGGCTTAGACTTATCCTACTTGGTACCAACAAACAATAGAAGAAATCCTCTTGACAATACACTAAGATTTACTGTTCAGTTTGATTTTGCAGCATTGACTGGAAATAGTTGATCCAAGCGCATCAAACCAAAGAAAAAAGGAGATGCTCTAATCAAGTATCTCCTTTTTTTTGTAAAAAGTATGCTGTAAGCCGGATTCTGTGACTTTGTTGCCAAAGCATCTACCATTTATCTATTCTGCCTACCCGTCTCGAAAATCTAACTTTATGATGCGAGCCACATCACGTTTCCAAAGGAAACATCGAGGTTTACATGGCATTTCAACCCGCAAGGTTTATCCCACTGCACAATTACTCATACAGCCTGTAGGCTCTTACCCCACTTTTTCACCTTTTCCCCTTCTAAGAAGAGGTAGTCTAATTTCTGCGACACTTTCTGTCTCTGTATAAATAAATTCATACAAAGCCCATCCGTTAGATGGTACGGCGCTCTACGTTGTCCGGACTTTCCTCACTACAAAAGTAGCGCGGTAGATCACATACAATCCAAAGATACAAGAAACAGGTATAGATAGTCAGAGAAAAGAATATGAGTTATTTATATATTATAATAAACAATAATATGTAAATTGCATTATCTGACTAACCACTTGATTCTAATCATCTGATTCTCAATAAGAAATACATATTACCCTTTCTTCTATTTGTTGGCTTATTGATCTACGATATCATCAGTCTCAAAGAGCAGCCTACTCAGGAATGCTATTTGTCAGCACGGTCAATAGTAGATAAAGTATTGAATAAAGCACAGAATAAGCTCACATCCAATGATATGATTGCCTTATTTGACAAAGAGATGCTGTCAAGTGAAGATTTACGCCAAATTCAACTGACGACTGAGGAGCTAGAAAAAAGCCACTTACAAGTCCAGATTTATAAGGGAGAAAAGAAAGTTTTCTGGACTAAAGACCATGCATCTCGAGGCTTTTGCCAAGACATTTCCACAAATGATATTTCAGGGTCCATCTGTTATTCACCCTTCAAAAGTGATGGGAGCATAGATGCGAAGCACCTTCAAAAAATGGGATTCCATCATGATTTCATAAGAGGCAATACAGATAGTCCTTATAAAGTAAAGGGAGTCCCCATAAGTATGGGCAAGAGATTCAGAACAGACAAAGTGGAGTACTTGTTATTGGGTGGTTATCTGGCTGCTATCATCTGGATATTGATGACCTGTCTTCATTATAAGCACATCCTTCCTCTACTTATAGTGACAGGTATAAGAGTCATGAGTATAGCCACTGGTTGGATGGAGAGATATTCATTAATGGATATTGTGCCGTCTTTCTCTAATGATAAAGCTTATCACTCTCTTGATATGGTATTTGATGGCATCTTGTTGCTATCAATTTTATTATTTATTACTGAGCGATTTATAATCTCATATAAAGGGAAATTATCTAGCCCCGTAATGGTTGGATTATCTTTTCTCCACATGCTCTTCTTTATATCCCACATTAGATTTGTACAACTACTCATTAGGAGTGATAATTCTACAATAGCTATCGATGACTTGGGAAAAACGTCTGCGTCAGATTTCATACTCTTTTGCTCAGTCGTTCTAATTCAGTTAGGAATATTCCATTTTGGTCATGCTTTGTTTCGACATTTCAAAGATTACAACACCAGCAAAGTCCGTCTCTATTCCACCTACTTAGGCAGTATAGCCTTGGCGGTAGGCATGGGATATGTCACCAAACTAGATTTGGATCCTATCATACTATCTCTGTTTCTCTTCTGCTACATTCTTCTAATGGATCTATTCGTTGATTTGCGAACAAGGACTATTACTTGGGTCATATGGTGGGGTATATTCTTTGCATTCTATCTGGCAGCACTCTTCTTCAATTATGACATAAAAAAAGAGATACAATCAAGATATACCTATCTGACTGAGGTCCATAACGAGACACCGTATAGATATCTGCAAAATCTTGATAACCAAGGCCTTAGAGATACCATTGGCCAGACAGTCAATGAGCTGATAATCTTACCTGAAGGCGTCCAATATGATAGAAGAGATCTGGAAGTATATATCACTCAGCAACACAAAAGAGATGATATAAAACTGGAAATTTTTGATGAGCAGGGCACTAGCCTTTTTGAAGAGAACCAATATGAATCTAACAGCTTATTAAATCTGGTAGCTGTCAAGGAAGGTACCTGGTTTGACGAGATAAGAAATGTAGTATGGCTACAGTATCCACTGGAAAATGAGAACACTTTATACATTGGTGTAGAAGGGGAAGAAAGAAAAGTGAGTACACCAGTTGCATTCAATTACTACAAGGATGGAAAGCCAATTATAAAGGGCCAAGAACTCCATCAATCTGAGCTAGACCTCATCAATAATACAGATAAGTCTACCTTCTTTGATGGTGCACAAGTATATGTTACCTACAGACCAACGCCTTCCAGTTTGCTGGTTTCTAAAAAATCATTTCGTGGTTTTATAAAGCCCATCACACTGTTCTCATTTCTGTTTAGCATCATTGTTCTACTCATCATTTTGATTGGTTTATTAGATTTATTATTTGGATTCTTACCACAAGATTGGCCACTATTCATTCAAAATATAGAATCACTAAATAGTAAAATACAGCTGTCACTTATCTTAGTGATACTTCTTTCTTTTGTAATCATAGCTTCTATCACTAGTTCTTTTCTGAATAACTATTTATACAAAGAAAAGAAGATGGTCACTAAGGAAAAGTTGGTCAATCTATCAAGAGATTTTGAACACAGGTCAGCTATCTCTTCATCACGTTCAGAATCCGTTGAGATAATATCCAACTACAAAAAAGACTTAGAGCAGATTCATAACGTACAAATGAATGTTCATTTAATAGATGATGATTTAGAGAGAATAGATTATTTCACTCAGGTGTTTTATACAAAACAGAAAGAGTCGTTTGCCTTTACAGATGAGGGAATCAATAATGGTCTCAGCTATATACCCATCCGTTTCAAGGGAGAAGTTGCCGGCGTTGCAGAGATAAAAATGAAGAGCCCATTGGAAAGCAATTCGCTCAATGTCTTTGATTTTCTAGGAAGTATATTTAATGTGTACGTATTTCTTTTCTTTATCGCCAGTGTAATTTCAATATTCATTGCACAATCTATTACTCGTCCATTATCTATACTTAATCAGAAACTGACCCAAGTTAAGCTGGGCAAAAACAATGATTTGATTACCTGGGACAGAGATGATGAAATAGGAATTCTTATTGGCAATTATAATAAGATGGTGGATAAGCTTGGAGAAAGTGCAGAAATCCTAGCTAAAAATGAGAGAGACTCCGCATGGAGGGAAATGGCAAAGCAGGTAGCACATGAAATTAAAAATCCGCTGACTCCTATGAAGCTCAGCATCCAATATCTTGAAAAGGCGATAAAGAGGGATCCGGATAATGCACATCAGATATCTAAAAAGATATCTAAAACGATGCTGGAGCAGATAGATAACCTAACTGGTATCGCTGAAGCTTTTGGCAATTTTGCAGAGCTACCTAAAACATCTAATACCAAAGTAGAACTCAATAACATATTGGAGGTAGTGCATAACCTATTCAGGAAGAGGGAAGACATGGAGATCAGATTGACCGCTCCAATAGACCCCATCTATGTCTATGCTGATAAGAGCCAGCTTGTTCGAATACTCAATAATCTTGTCAAGAATGCTATTGAATCCATACCTTCTGAAAGAAAAGGTATTATCAAGATTCTATTAGATACAAAACGGGATAAAGCAATTATAGAAGTCAATGACAACGGTATTGGCATTCCAGATGAGATGAAAACAAAAATCTTCCAACCTAAATTTACTACTAAAGATTCCGGGTCTGGCTTAGGCTTAGCCATAGCAGCCAATATGATAGAATCCATGAATGGCAGAATCCATTTTAAGTCTAATCCTGGAGAAAGTACAAGCTTCTATATAGAACTAGACCTTATAAGGCAGTTTACAGAAAATAGCAGCCAAGAAAGAGTGTTTTTGGATTAAATCCGATCAAGATCCGCTTAAAAACAATCCATCATTTTTTATATTTATGAAGTATGCAAATACTCATTAATATCAGCATTATACTGATCACTGTTTTGGGGATGGAATTCGTTGCATGGTTCGCCCACAAGTATATCATGCATGGATTGCTGTGGGCCTGGCATGAAGACCACCATCAGCCTCACCTGAAGGATGGATTTTTTGAAAAGAATGACCGATTCTTCTTCGTATTTGCAGTGCCAAGTGCATTTTGTTATATGGCAGGAACTTTTGTGGAGGACTGGGGAGCTCTTCTTTATATCGGCATAGGTATTTCTATTTATGGGCTCATATACTTCCTTATCCACGATGTCTATATTCACCAAAGATTCTCTTGGTTTCGTCAGTTGGATAACAAGTATTCTAAAGCTATACTGCGTGCCCACGGCTCCCATCACGCCAAACAAACCAAATATGGTTGTGAATCATTTGGCTTGCTTATAGTCAATCCTAAGTATTTCAGAAAGAGGTCAGAATGGAAAACTGAGAATAATAAAATTTATAAATAGAGGCGATTCTCTTCTAATAATAGTCAAATAAGGGCATAAAAAAATCCCATCAATTGTATAATTGACAGGATTTGCCTTTGTCGGGGCGAGAGGATTCGAACCTCCGACCCCCTGGTCCCAAACCAGGTGCGCTAACCGGACTGCGCTACGCCCCGAAAAGTAATTCTTATTTGCGGTGGAGGAGGGATTCGAACCCCCGGTACCGGTTTCCCAGTACGACGATTTAGCAAACCGTTGGTTTCAGCCACTCACCCACTCCACCTTTGAAGCGGACGGCAAAGATATGATAATTAATAAATTACTCAAGGAATTTTGACAGGACATTTTATGCCTTATTTACGACTATTTCATCTCTTGAATAATCAGTCATATTCAGTCATTTTGACTCAATTATCAGTCAATATCATATTAAGCATCGTCCAATATATCTTTTAACATTTTGTAATTCTTTCATTACTTGATTCTATAAGCATTGAAACTAAAAGCCATATAAAAAATACCATTATAAAATCTAGAAAATGAAGACCGTATCATTAATTAATTAGTATAAGTTGCAGGAGATTTTTTAAATAATAATCTGAACATGAACCGATTTATGACCCTAACTAGGGATTTCCTAGTTGTGGCTAGTCTTCTGTTTCCCATAGCAGACTTAGCCGGGCATGACTTTCTTCTCCCAAATGAAGAAACGCTTGCTTGTAATGACCTAGTCAATGTATCTACTAACGCTACGTGCGGAATAGAATTAGATCCTACAGATTTATTAGAAGGAGAAGATCCTTCTGGCTCCTATGAACTACAGATTTTCTCAAGTCTTGGAGTTACTATAGACCAAAGTGATGTCAGCAATTATGTAGGGAGGCAACTAACTTATAATGTCACCGACCTATCGACAGGTGTCTTCTGCTGGGGATATATTGTTATAGAGAACAAAATAGCACCAGAGATAGCATGTGCTACTTGCACAGATTCTGAGGTTTCTGACCCAGATTGCATTCTCAATTGTGCACAATTACCTCTATTTACACAGTTTGATGCTGCAACGAACACCAGGGGATACGACATAGATTTATTAGATCAGATTATTCCATCAGATCCAAATACTTTCATAAGGGATAATGTAGCACTTAATTGTGGCCAACCCGTTTCGGTTACTTTTGTAGATGGAAGTAGACCTATACCAGGTAGTAATAGTGTCTTGCTCACCAGAAGATGGACAATACAATTTGATGGTGTCAATGAACCCTCGCAAATACAATGTTTCCAGTATTATAGATTTGACCCTATAGGAATCACAGATGAGAGTGGTAATCCTTTATTAATGGAAGGAGATGGCACTCCTATAGAGGATGTTATACTTATGCCCCAGAAAAATGTCATCATATCAGTGTGTAATTCTGGTGCTTCACCAGCTGAAATTGCAGCTTTCTATGATGATCCAACAACAGTAGATAGAGATTCTGACGATGATGGATTGGATCCAGACGAATTTGATATAGACTGTGTTATAGAGAGCAATGAAGGTATCTGGAGAGCTTATCCTCATTATTACTTGCACGGGATACGTCCGTCTGGCTTACATGCTCAACCACTCATAGATGAAATTTGCACATTAAGAGCTTTATATTCAGATGTTGTTTTTGATGGATGTGCGGCGGATTGTGTTGGTAATAGCAAAATATCACGTACTTGGACAATCATAGACTGGGCTACAAATGAGTTTATAGAATACTCTCAGGTTATAGATGCCAGAGATAATAATGGCCCATCCTATACTGTAAAAGATATCAATGCAAGTGTAGGTGCCGGACAATGTACTGCTGATGTCATTGTGCCTCAACCAGAACATTTTATAGATGATTGTGATCCAAATGCCAGTTATCGAGTAGTTATTCCAGGTAGTCTATATACCATAGAAGGAGATGCAAAATCAGGATACATTGTCAAAGGGTTACCTATAGGTGTATATGAGTTATTATATATAGGTGAAGATTGTTGTGGTAATATCAATGAGACAGCTGTCAGATTAGAAGTATCGGATTTAACACCACCAATTGTGGTCTTAACAAGAAACCTTGTCGTAGACCTAGTACCATCTGGAATTATCAATAATCCAGACAGAGGTATTGCTAGAGTACATGCACTTGATATAGATAATGGAAGTTTCGATGGTTGTTCACGAGTAGAGCTAGCCATTAGAAGACCCTATTCGTGTTCTCCACAAGATACTATTTGGGGAGAGGCTGTAGAGTTCTGTTGTAATGACCTAGTTGATGTCAATGCCAAGGTGATAGATATTGAGTTCAGAGCCACCGATCTAAAAGGTAATCAAAACTTTGGAATTGCAACAGTGACCTTAGAAGACAAAGGTGTAGGAACGGTGTGTGCTCCTGATATGGTATTTGGATGCGATGAGGATATAACTAATTATAATCTGACTGGAATACCTCAATTATTGACCAGTTGTGAGAGTTTGCCTTTGGCAATAGACACCTTGGATACCAATGACCGCACTGAGCCTAGAAGAAAAAGAGCCAATGAAGGTAGTGTGCCTGGGTATATCGGCATTGATGTGCCGGCATTTGACCCTGGCTGTGGATTTGGAGCCATAAGAAGAGAATGGCGAGTGGGTGGTAATACTATCTGCGAACAATGGTTTGTTATAGAACCATCTGGAGAAACGTTTGATCCCTCTACGATAGTATTTCCTGAAGATGTCCTTGTAGAATGTCCTGATTTCAAATCGTCAGAACCTACATGGCAATCAGCAACCTGTAACTTGATAGCTCTGAGTCTGGATAGCGATACATTAACTTTCCTACCAGATGCCTGTGTTAAAATTCTTAATGAATGGTCCGTCATAGACTGGTGTGTATATGATCCGTCTGATTCTGATCTGAACAACACAGCAGAGCCATCTGATACAGGAGAAGTAGAAGGGAGATTTACTCATACTCAAATCATTACAGTAGATGACAACACACATCCTACATTAACCACAGAATCTGACCTTGTCTTTAGTGTCGATAACACATGTCAGAGTAAGGGTATAACATTTACTGCAGTAGGATTGGATGAGGGAAGATGTCCAACCCCTCAACTTGGATGGACTGCAAGAGTGGATCTAAAGAATGATGGTGTCATAGATTATGAGTTTAGCACATTAGCTCCAAGATTAACAAGTAATGGAGATCCGAATCCTTTTTATTTAGCAAGAACGATTAACGGTGAACCTGTTTCATTTACTATTCCTGATGGAATAATCGCTAGTAAAACAAGACACCAGTTGGAATGGATTCTACGGGATGGTTGTAATAATCAAACAATTACAGAAACCTATTTTACAGTAGAAGACAATTCAGCCCCTACTCCTTACTGTTTGAACCTCGGTACAACAGTTATGGAAAATGGTGAGGTAGAATTATGGGCTATAGATTTTAATGTAGCGAGTTTCGACCAATGCAGTAGTGATGAGAATCTTTTTTTCACATTTACTGATGTACCACCACCTCCAAGATGTGATGCAGAATTTGATTCAAGAACAGATAGGATGTGGTATGATGGTAGCTTTTGGTTTTTCAACTCTACTGAGTCCTTAGTAGATATAAATGCAGAGTGCCCACTTAATGGTGCAGGAGAGTATAGTGATGGAGGATTTAATAGCGGTACTGGAACTTTTGAAGAATACGCTGGAGATATCCATATATGGAGACCAGAGGCCAGAACTTCTGGCCGAATTTTTACAACAGAGGATGTAGATTCTGAAGGGTTTCTTCAGATACCAATCTATGCTTGGGATGAATGCGGTAATACTGATTTCTGCCTCGTTGTACTTAGAGCTATAGATAATGATGGTGGCTCATCAGGACTAGTTGCTGGTGTCATTATGACTGAGGAAGGAGAGACTGTTGAAAATGTCTCTACACATATAGAGAGTAACCTACCTGATTACCCAAGATCGCAAGTAACTGACAAATCAGGTACATATGCTTTCGAAGACAATCTTTTAGAGGCAGATTATAGTATTTCTGCTACCAAAAATGATGATCATACTAATGGAATAAATACTGTGGATATCATCAAAATCCAAAGACATATCCTCGGTATAGCACCTCTCAATTCTGCAGCCAAACTTCTTGCGGCTGATGTCAATGCTGATAATAAAATTAATGGACTAGATCTTATCGAGCTCAGAAAATTGGTATTGGGGGTTTATACAGAGTTACCTCAGACTGATAGCTGGACGATTCTAAATGCCAAATCAGAAATGATATTAGAGAATCCATGGTCATATAACGAGGTAATTAATATTTTCAATATGACTGAGAATATGATGGATCAGGATTTTCTCGCAGTAAAGATTGGAGATGTCGATAATTCAGTAATAGCCAATTCAAAATCTTCTGTCATAAGCAAGAAGAAACCAATCTCATTAGATTTTGATGATACATTATTAGAAGGTGGTCAGGTAGAGACTATAGAAATGATTATAAATGAATCTATAGAAGGCGTTCAATTCGCATTATCCGTTGAGGATGCAACGATAGTGGGCATTTCTGGTGAAAATATAACACCTCAAAACTTCAACATTCAAGGCAATCAGATTAGTGTAAGTATAAATGACATTAAGTCGATCAACTTTGGCTTTGAGCTCATTATAATACCGACAACACCGGGACTTGCGTCTGATAAGATTACTTTACAATCTGAAAGTATAGAGAATGAGGCATACATAGGAGAGGCTTTAGAATACAGAGAAATAGTCTTCAATTCGAATAATAAAGGTTTTGAAGTCTATCAGAATCAACCAAATCCATTCAAAAATATCACAAGAATTAATTACTTACTTCCTAGCTCAGGTGAGGTAATATTCAATATTGTGAATATTAATGGTCAATTGATGGAGAGCAAAACTCAAGATGGACACGAAGGGTTAAATACAATAATCATCGATAATGATGATTTACCAGATGGGATTATGTATTACAAAATAGACTATAATGGTCATCAGAGCATTCATAAAATGATAAAGACTAAATAGATAAATACTAAAATAGTACTCAGACCATTAGCGAGATTGAGTTTATATTAGTAGCTACTGAGTACTTTTTTCGTCCCAAAGACCGGTCAAAAGTGACTGGTCCTTTTTTTTTAGATATATACAGATACAATTAAGTGTTAAAGTGGAATTCTATAACTTATATTAGATGTTATAGTCAAGTAGCTAATAAATAATGCTAGAATATGCCTAAAAAGATGAAGAAAAAAGGAGAACCTTCTGTACATGAGGACCTTAAAGGATTTGATATCAAGGTGAATGCATTCGGTGAAATGCAAACAAATTTTGAGGTCGACACTATAAATGAATTCCTCAATGACAATGTCGAGGATAAAAAGCTAGTCAACACATCTGACTCCGCTGAAGAAGAATAATGACGAAATAACCACTTAATGGTATAGTTTTAGCACATTTAAATCTACATTTTCGTTATCTAATCTGTGAACCGATACTGCACATATCTGGTATTAGTGCTGTTGCTATGCACATTCCTGCCTCAATTGGTGATGGCAAATGGTCAAGATACCATACCCCCTGTATTTACTACACTTCCTGTCGATATGACTATTTCTTGTGAAGATGAGGTGACTACACCTTTCAGAGGCTGGTTCTCAATGGTGGCAGGTGCAGTCGCTGATAATGGAGAAGCCAATATTTTTACCACTATTCCGCTAGATGCTGCTCTGGATAGCTTGACAATTATTCAAGATGAGGGATGCAATGGGCCTAATGAGTTGATTGTAGAGTTTTTTGCTATAGACAGTTGTGGTAATAGAACTGAAGAAAATGCGTCCGCCAACTTTATCTTAGTAGATAATATTCCTCCCACTATTATATCTAATGTGCAGGAGATCACCGTGCCATGTGACTCTAGCACTATTAATACACTTCAAAACTGGCTAGATGAGACTGGTAATGCGATTATAGAAGATAACTGTAGTGATTCTATATCTCTTATAAATTATACATGGGAAGACAGTGCTGGAAACCAAGGTGTTGGCAATGATAGTATGCTCACAACTATCATGGTGTCTCGATCGGAATGTATCTGGTCTGTGACAGTCAATTTTGTCATTGAGGATGGCTGTGGAAATATTAATAGTACAGAAGGCATATTTAATATAAGCGAGGATCTCACTCCTCCAATAATCAGTTTCATTCCTCCTGATACTACTCTTCTCTGTAACGAAGTTATTCCGGATACAATTCCAACATTTATAGATGGTTGTGATGGTCTGATTACAACTATAATACAAAGTGATAGCACCAATAGATCTACAGATACACTAGCCTGTGAGTATTATAATTACGAGATATTCAGGGCCTGGTCTGCTTCAGACAGATGTGGAAATACAGTAGACACAACTCAAGTCATTTCCATACGAGATACTTTAGCTCCTCGCATTCAAGGAACTGCTACAATAGCTGTCGATTGTGATGACAACTTAGATGATATTGACTTATTTATCACTACATCTGACAATTGCTCTTCAGTAATATCCAGTGCCGTCGATTCCGTTATATTTAATTCTTCCTGTCAAAATCAAATACGACGGCAATGGATAGCCGAGGATGTTTGTGGAAATGTTGATTCATTTATTCAGACTATTCAAGTACAGGATTTTACAGGCCCAGAGTTTTTAGTCTTTCCTCGCGACACTTTAATTTCATGTGAAAATTTAAATTTTTCAGAACTTTTTGACAATTGGGTTTCAAACTTAGGAGGAGCAGTTGTTGCAGATAATTGCAGTGATTTCCAAGTCATTGGTCTACCTCCAAGAGCCTACAGAGATACAACAGATATTTTGGATACCAATACTCCAGTATTAGACAGAATAGACTGTAGCAACATCTTTGGTCCTATTTTTACTCAGCAAGTTAGCTTTGTCGCTTTTGACAGATGTAATAATATTACCCAACGAGAAGCTCTTTTTTCTATCACAGATCCTATTCCTCCTGTTGTTACCGATTGTCCAACTGATATGGAAATCAATTTGGATAACAATCAATGTCTAACTTCCTTTAGTACTATTATTCCTCAATTTACAGATAATTGCTTGTCAGAATCAGACGCAAGATGGCGATTGACTGTTAATAATAATTTGGTAACAAATGTTGCACAAGAGGGTTTGCCTTTATTGCTTGAAGTAGGGACTAATCAACTAGAATTTTTTATTTCTGACTGTGGCGGCAATACGGCGACTTGCACCTACAATGTATCTGTACTAGATGGTAGCCCTCCCACTTTTGATTGCCCTGAAGATAAAATTATCTTTGTAGCAGAAGATCATTGTGTCGTTGAATTTTTCCCACTTGGAATATCAAATTTTAGTGATAATTGTCCTATACCAACTACGTTCCAGCAGACAAGACCTAGTGGCCTTGGTCTATTATCTTATACATTTAACGCCGTTGAAGAAATATATCAAGCATCAGACTTCATAATAAATTTTGAGAATTTAATGCTGCCAGATAATGTGTCTAACATTGAGTTATTTATTGAATTCTTCTTAGAACTTGATTCTGATAGTGAAATTATAGTAAGAGATGAGCAAGGAGACATCTTAGAAGTTTTCACCCAAGGTGACTGTACCGTTAGAAATACGACACTAAACATCTCTGCAGAAGATATTAGAGTTTGGGCTCAAGATGGCACCGTCACTTTTATTATTATTAATCGGTCTAACAATGGCAATGGAACCCAACCTTGCGAACCGACCAATATAATGACAACTCAGGGTACAGATGGAACATCCTTCATGAGATTGAGTCTGAGTTATACCAATATTAATCCAGAATTATTATTGACAAATGAGGAATTGGACTCCTCTTTTAATATTACTGGTAGAACTTTATTGGAACCTGGCAATTATACGCTTGAGTATACCTTGTCTGATGATTCTATGAATGAAAGTAGTTGCATCCAGAACATTAGCATCCAAGATACAATTGTACCAAATCTTACTTGTCAAGATATTAGTATTACTGTCACTCCGGACATGCATGAAAATATACCTATATCAGAAAACATGCTGGGTTTCCAAACTTTTGATAATTGTGAGTTAGATACTATGAACTTCTCACCTCGTGAAATAAGTTGTAGCGAAACTGGTAATGCCATCTCATTTGAAGTCATGGTTTCTGATATTCACGGAAATCGAACAAGTTGTCAGCAAGATATTATTATTGAAATGGAACCATTATCACCTACATTTCAGAGTGGTCTTTGCTTTGCTGACACACTCAAGCTCTTTTCTAATATAGAATCAAATCTTGGGCTTACAATTGAATGGCAAGGACCAAATGGTTTTACTTCAAACCAAGTGGATCCTATCATTCCTAATATTAACGCAAATTTTAGTGGTGACTATGTTTTGACTGCCACCACTCAAAGAGGTTGTCAATTTGTAGGTTACATCAATATAGATGTGAGTGAGTTCGATAGTCCTGATATATTTACAACAAGTCCGTCCACTTGCCTTGGAACAGAAATTTTATTAAATACAAATAGTTTCACCGAAATAGTAGAGTACTTTTGGTTCGAAGGCATATCACCTAACGGCACACTTATAGGTCAAACGGCTGGCCCAAGTTTTGCTTTGACACCTATTGCAGGGAATCATTTTTATTATGTAGAAGTAAGTGGAAACGATTGCAATTCTAATCCATCTAACACTCTTGAGATATTTGTAGCTGAGCCTCCTGTCGCTGCATTCGAAAACCCATTCATAACGATTTGCGAAGGTAATGACCTAGAGTTTACTGCCACCAATCAAAATCCAAATCTGTCCTATGAATGGATTGGTCCCAATAATTTTTTATCCACAGAAGTAAATCCACCTATTGTAGAAAATGTAAGCAGAGATAATCAGGGCACCTACTCCCTCACAATTGCAGATGGTGATTGCGTATCTAATACCGCAACTGCGGAAGTGATCATTATAAGCAAGCCTGAGCGACCAATCATAAGTGGTGAGGCTGTATTCTGTGAAGGTCAAAGTGCCGTATTGACTGTCCCAAACATTACAAATGGCAATAGGTATTTGTGGTTTAATAATGGAGAATTATTTAGCTCCGTTAGCACTAATACTTTACTTATACCAGCTATCAATCAAACACAATCTGGAAATTGGACCGTGGTAGCAGAAGTAGGTATATGTACGACGGACACATCAGATGTCTTTATTGTAAATGTAGATGCCAATCTTAATATAGGTGCTACAAATGATGGTCCTCATTGCGAGGGAGATAGTGTATTGCTAACCGCCTCTTTTATACCAGATGCCTCATACAGGTGGGAAGATCCCAATGGATTAATAATAGAAGGTAGAATTATTAGTACCTTGGCAATAGAAGGCACCTATTCTGTAACTGTTACGACTCTTTCTAATTGCCAAGCAACAACCAATACTAATGTAAGCGTAGGCCAACGACCTTCTATCACAGCTGTAAGCAACACATCACTCCCATGCATGAATGGACAAATGCCAGTTACCTTGGTCCCAACAGTATTCCCTCCTGGAAATTACACCTATGCTTGGACGGGGCCAAATAGTTTTACCTCTTCTGTAGAAATGCCGGTCATTAACAATGTAGACGAATCTAACAATGGAATCTATACCCTCATTGTATCACAAGGTACTTGTGCATCAGAACCATTAAGCACAACAATAAACATTACTGACATGCCTGATCAACCGATCATTGATAGTGATACAGATTTTTGTACAAATGACGAAGTCATACTTGTTATTACCAATCCTACAAGTGGCTCAAACACAATTTGGCAATGGACAACACCTCAAGGCCTTATTACAACCAATGAACCTCAATTTGTAATACCTTCCTTTAATTCTGATAATGCTGGACAATATGCTGTTGTCCAAACAAGAAATAACTGTAGCTCCGAACCTTCCGAAATTATTTCCATTGAAATCAGAACAGAGCAGATTGTTCCTCTTATCCAATCAATACCAAATATATGTGAAGGAGAGGACTTAATTATAAATTCAATCAGTGCTGATGGAGATCAATTCATATGGTTTACTCCAAGGGGAACAAGAGTCACCGATCTCCCTGAATTAGAAATAAATGATGCTTCATCATTGGATGCAGGATCATACAGTCTTAGCATCATTGAGGGAAACTGTATATCTGATACTTCTGAAACTGTGTCTCTCAATATCATTCCAATACCTAATCCAATTACCCTCCAATCGGAAGAAATCATCGTCTGTGCGGATGAGCAATCTAATCTGATAATCTGCATTTCTGAGTCCAATACAAATGCTAATCAAATACAATTAATTGATGTCATTTCAGGAACAACTATTCAAGAAAGCAATGGTACATGCTTTGACATTTCATTCTTACTTAATGCAGGCAACAGAATTTTCCAACTTAGTCCTGTCATTCAAATTGATGGTTGCTCTTCCCAAATAGTCGACACGCTTAGCTTAGAGATCTTTGACATTCCTGACACGGCTGCTGAATTATTCGATGACCAAATATATGTTTGCAATAGTGACTTCATTTCTATTACTGCTGATATATTCCCATCAGATGTCATGGTTGAATGGAGAACTGCTGATCCAGATATAAACATATTCGGATCTAGCACTGAGGAAGTCTCATTAAGCAATTTAAATATAGGCAGCAACCTTGTTTTCCTGAGTAGTAGTAATGGGCAGTGTGAAAACTTTTTTACAGATACTATTGACGTAATTTTGCTTTCAGATATAGAAGCCAATGATGACATTCTCGCTGTAGATTTCGAATCAGATATTGTTGTGGATGTAATAGGAAATGATATTTTTAATGACGATGTTTTCATCTCTATCACCACAGAACCTGAATCTGGTGAAGCTGTAGCAGAAAATGATCAGATCATTTTTAGTCCTCCTAATAATTTTATTGGAGAAATAAGGGTGGGCTATGAGTTATGTTATTCTGAATGCACTCAGATTTGCAGTAGAGCCGATCTCATTCTTGACATAGGCCAGAACGCGGAATGTTTTGTAGGCAATGTCATTACTCCAAATGGCGATAGTTATAATGATGCATTAATGGTTCCTTGTTTACAGAGTAACAATTTTCCTCAAAATTCTTTGACTATTTTCAATCAATGGGGTGACGAAGTATATAGCGCTTCTCCTTACAACAATGACTGGGAGGGCACACTTAACGGAAATAGACTACCTGCTTCAACATATTATTACATCCTAGATCTTGGAGATGGATCTCGACCTATTCAAGGATTTATAGTATTAGAATTATGATGAAGTGGACATATATATTAGTCATAATTCTTGGATTTTCTTTTCAAGGTGCAGCTCAGCAAGCTACACAATTTACACAATTTCAATATGCTAAAGCGTTCTATAATCCTGCTGATATTAGTGCAGATAAAGCATTGTCAATTACCGGTAGAATCAGAGATCAATGGTCGAATTTAATAGGCGGCCCAGCAGCCCAAACAATTATGGCTGAACTACCAAGAATAAATCAAAATATTGGTTTTGGATTGATTCTTAACAGAGAAACTATTGGCATACAAGAAAGGAATGATATTACAGGAATCTATTCTTACCATCTACAGCTCAGCAAAGCTGAGCTGAGCTTAGGTTTACAGTTCTCATATAGACAATTTGTAAATGATTTTACCAAAGAAGGCTTAATCGCTATTGATGGTTTTGAGCAGGATCCATCTATCGACCTCGTTAGATTCAATACAGGAATATTTAATGTTGGATTTGGTTTATCACTCAGAGGCGATAAATATTTTGTTGGGATAAGTGTCCCAAGAACCGTACGGTCAGATATTGGATTATCTGAAGTAACAGGTTCTCAAGAAATCAGGCAGATTTATGGTTTAGCTGGCTTAGAATTAAATTTGAATCCATACTGGGATATGCGGCCAGGGGTTTTATTTAAATACGCTGAAGGTGTCCCTTTTGATCTGGACTTGCAGAATAATTTCATATATGACAATCAAGTACATTTAGGTATAAACTTAAGAACTGGTGGCACACAAAATTCAGTATTTGAATCTATTAGTTTTCTAATTGGATTTGAATTTACTCCATCCATCTTTGCTTCTCTATCTTATGATTTTACAGCTACACCAATTAGAGAATACGAAAATGGTAGTTTCGAACTCTTATTAAGATATACCGCCTTCAAAGACAAGTCTCCAAAATCTATTCAAAATCCAAGATATTATTAGTCATGAGAATAATCATCTTGATATTAAGTCTGACGCTGAGTCTTGCTTCCTTATCGCAAGAGCTTGAGGATTGGTCTGAGTATATTGAAGTCTACAATCAGAAGGCAATCAATTCTGAGGGGACAGAATTTGGTACAGCTTATTGGAACGACAATGTCATATTTGTCAAAAGCAGGCCTAGGCAAAAGATCCTAGATAAAAAGACTAAGGAAACCTACTTTGATCTTTATATATCTGATGTTAATAAAATAAGCGCCTTAGTAAATAGTCAACCGATATCTACAGTAATTAATTCTGAATATCACGAAGGTCCAGCAACCTTTTCACCCGACGGAAAGACAATTTACTTCACTAGAGTAGATTATGCTCAAGGGCAATTTAATATGAGTAAGGAAAAGGAAGTTCAATTAAAGATATTTGAATCCCAATTCCAAAACGGCAGCTGGACCGAACCCAAGCGATCATCATTTAACCAGGACCAAATTGCCAGCGCTCATCCAACAATAAGCGCTGATGAGTCCTATATTATTTTTGCAAGCGATCGACCTGAAGGGCATGGTAAGATGGACTTGTACATTACTTATAATAAAAATGGCCAATGGTCCTCCCCTAGCAACTTAGGACTCGAAATCAATTCTGCTGGCAATGATTGGTTCCCATATATTTCCGAGAAAGGTCAACTTTTTTATTCATCTGATGGGAAATCAGACAGTAGAGGTATCGATGTGTATATTTCAAGCAATCTTGGCGAACAATGGGTCACACCTACAAGGCTACCCTATCCTATGAATACAAGGTATGATGACTTCGCATTAATTGTGGATGAGAAAGCAACTTCTGGATATTTTAGCAGCAACCGACCTACCGGTTTAGGAAAGGACGATATTTTTGGATTCAATTCATTGGTTTCTCTATTTACGTTGACTGCACATGATTATAATGAAGTGACACTCAATATAAAAGATGAAAATAGTGGCAACTCCCTGTCTAATGTTAATGTTACTTATAGTCCTATTACCGATGAGAAGATTTCTCAATTTGACAGAGACATATTCAGATTGCCAATCAACGAAAAAACTAAAAAAATCCAAAGTGATGGAAATGGCCAAGCCTTCTTAACACTTTTTGAAGGCTATACACTTGTAGATATTAATTACCAAGGAAAAGAACCCTGGCAAATTATTCTATCAAATCATGGAAATGAAAAAGCCATTGACGTCTTATTAAAAGATAAAATCACTCAATCGCCTTCTGAACCTAAAATTGTGTATATAGAAAAGGAAGTGCCAGCAGAAGTTATCAAAAATGTAAAAGTAGATGTTGGAGCAGTCATTGTTTTTGACAACATATACTATGATTATAATAGTGATGTTCTGACGACTGGCGCTAAAAGGGAATTGGATGTTCTAATAGATGTCATGAAAAATAATTCGAGTATTAAAATTCAATTAAGCGCTCACACTGACTCAAGAGGACAAGCTGACTATAACATGGCCCTTTCAGAGCGCAGAGCCCAAAGTGCCAAGTCATACCTAATCTCCAAAGGTATTCCAGCCAATCAGATGGTTGCCGTTGGATATGGCGAAAACCAATTAAGAAATCACTGTTCTGATGGTGTTGGATGTTCTGAAGCTGAACATATCTATAATCGTAGAACGGAGGTTAAAATTCTGCAAAAATAGTTGAACTAAATTCTGAATTGTGTTCCAAAGAAAACACCCAAATCCCACCCTTGGAAACAAGTATCGCAAGTCTCTTTGTTCCACACAAAGTCTACCCTAAAAAATCTAAAAGCACCAAACCCTATCTTATCCAGACCAATGTGAAATTCTTGGTAAAAGGGATTATCGGAAGTAACTAAGTACTTGTAACCACCCACCAAGGAAAAGCCTAATCGCCTAATTCCTGGAATCTTATCAAGCAAGTATCCATCAAAATTATGTTGGAAATGCCCACTAAAAAACGAATCAGCTGTACTGAATCGATAGGGATCTAACTTTAAATATCGACCTATATATGTCGGTTTATGCCCTACAAAATTCTGATCAGCAGAAAAGTGAAAATAGTCCATAAAATAATTGGGCTTCTCGTCACCCAAAAACGAACCTCCTATCAAAGACAATTCAAAGTTTCCATATAACCCTATACGCCAACGTTTGTCCGTTCTTGCATATAATAAGTGATAATCGACATCTGCACCGAATACACTCTGAGCAGTCTTGTAATACAGACCAACTGTAGGCCAATCAGAATTCTGTCTCCATACACGGTAAGGGTATTTCCAAATTTCTTGTTTGAAATTAAATATCAGATGTGCTCTAAATATTACAGCACTATGTGTAATAAAAGAGGGGTCATCGATATATAATCTTTCAGGATTATTAGAAGTAAATCCACGTTCAATTCTTTCTTGTGGTGTACGAAAATTATTTACAAGCGGAGAACGTCTTTCTATATTCAATGAGATACTACCTCTTAATCCAAATCCAAGTTGTCGTGTAGCCCTTAGTTGGGCATACCTCTTATTGTAAGCCTTCAAGTAATTTTCACCAAACCACCATGTTGTTATTGTATTAAGTCTTTCTGAAATAGTATTTACTCTACTAAATTGTACGACATCCTCTCCAACTTCAAAGGTTAGATAAAGATCATTAACTCTATCAAAAAGATAGTTAGCACCAAGGATTGGTCTTATTTTTTTCTCAGATAATCCACCATTTAGACTTCCGAAGACCCTAAGTCGGTTTGTCTTATGCTCATCATAATACTTAGTATACCTAACATCAATTGAAGTATTCCATCCTTGGATAGTATTTAATTGAATTTGACTTACAGGAGATTTAATATCAATTGATGATTTTAATTGAGAATTCTGGTACTTATAGCCATTTAACAACTTAAGTAGTCCAATTTTATTCGCGACACGATCAATTGAATCAAGATATTCAGGACTACTTCTTACTACTTGTATGCTATCTTTTTCATGATAATCTATGCGTTCTTCATCCGTAAGTGGAATAGGTCTAACCTCCTCCCAATAAGTATCCTGCTTTTTATTGGCTTCTTCGAGAACTTCATAAGTAACATTGTCAAATATATCAGATTTGACCAGTCCAAATATATAGCCAGAGTATACTCCTGCGAAACTACCCTCAGCTTTAAATCCTAAAAGTCCTACTTTATAACTAACCACATTAGACAATGGGACCCATACATTTTGTTCAACCGGTGCAAGAGTCTGGACAATTCTAAGTGTATCAATAAAAGGAAGATCAGTCGCATCTTTGGACGCAATAACATTTACTGCATTAATACTCCAACTCTTCTCATTAATATAAATGTATCCTGAGAAACATTTTTCATAAGGATTTTTAGGCGTAACCTTTATTTTATTGACCAGTTGACCTAAATTATCGAGACTTGCACCCTCCAATTTATACTCATAGTAACTCAATGCATTCGAAGCAATTGGAGAAATAATCCCCTTATTTAATACGACTAGATTTCTATAGAAGTTGAAATCCATTTCCTGGGCACTATTAAAACTATAGCCTAAATCATCTCCACTTATCTTTGAAGAATACAATATTTCTTTAGACTTTCCATCCTTAAAGTATACTTTAGAAATAGACTCTGAAAGATATACAACACCAACTCCAGTTGAGTCTATTGCACCATCAGCATCACCTACATCTATGCCAAGCACCTTGTCTGGACTCTCCGTTAATTTCAAAAATCCTTTGACATATGCATCACTCTCATAATTATCGAATTGGCTAAGATGTGTTTTTCTTTTCGCTTGAGCTTTCCGAATAATTTCGTAAGCTGGATCTTCGGCATTAGCTAAAATAGTAATATCATCTAACGCATATACTTTCTCAGAAAGAACAACATTCTTAGATAATCCGACACCATCATAACTAATAGGTTCTTCGAGAATGTCATAGCCTAGATATTGAAAGACTAATATATGCTCACCAGCTTGTAATTGGAGTCGGTAGTTTCCATCACCATTTGTAGTTGTGCCTATAGATGTTCCTTTGAGATATACATTGACATAAACCAATGGAGTACCATTACCATCAGTTACAACACCTGTTACTTGTGAGTACAAAGTACTACATGATAGAACAGCAAAAAAAAATAATATTCGAATCAGTTGGTTCACAATAACTTCAATTCTATTGGACAATATATCTTGTTTGTATTGCAAGACCCAGGTTACCTTGTGCATTATTGACATTGGAACTAACTTGTACCGGTGAAGCAAAGGGTACACCGTTAGTTGCATCAAATCTTTCTAAACTTCTGGAGAAATTAAACGTCCCTTCGCTAATAGAGGACAGAATCAACTCTATGTAATCATCATCGTCAGGATTATAGAAAAATCTTCTGAATCTAATTGTAATTGTTCTAGTCTCGCCATCAAATGTATCATCACTAATAAAGATATCATCTCGTGGAAAAGCTTTTTGTGCTATTGGATCTGTACTCTCCATATCGAATGTAGATGACAGAATACCTTGACGGCTCACTCGACCTGACAATTGATAATACCCAGGGCCATTAGCTAAATCTGTAATATCAAAACTAATACTACTCGCTTCTTCAAAGTCGCTAAGTAATCCTCCCTCCCTACTATACCTAAGATTAGAAAGCATTGCACCTTCCACTGGACAATCCAAAGTTGTCTCAGAACTGTCAAAGTCAGGATGCTCTACCAAAAAGGTATAACTCTCTCCAGCCTCAATAAAAGTGGTGTCCGGAAAGAGTAGAATAAAGTCACCTTTTGGCGTATCTGTTCCTGGAAATGTATCGAATTGTGAGTTCACTTCTATTCCATTACTTAACTTAGTTATTGAAACAAATGCATCATCTACAGCAAAATCTTCAGCATCTGAATCAGTGAGTATGCCTAAGTTTCTTCCTATTTCTAAATTTAATAATGGTTCTCCTGCATTTACAAATCCTGTTACTGATAACTGAGAATCAAATTCAGGAGGATCTATTTCAATAACCGAAGAGAAACTATCGCCACATCCTTGGATAATTAAACAAGAAATAATTATATAAATAAGTATTATCACTTTCATACCAATCATTTTATATGTTAAAATGTGAAACTGTAATTAAAATAAGGAATTATAGGAAAGAGACTGCGTTGTCTTAATTGTCGTTCTGTAAATACATTACCTCCATCATCAACGATTCTTACTCTATCTATCTCTATAAAAAACGGATTTTTTCTGTTGTAGGTATTATAAGCTCCAAAACTCCATGTCCGCTTATGTTTTCTCTTCTGTTTGGAAAAGTTGATACCCACGTCCAGACGATGAAAAGGTGCCATTCGAAATCCATTTCTTTCTGCAAAATTATTAACCTCTATTGGTATTTGCGAGTTGCCATCCCTTACAAAAGTTCTGAAAGTATTAGACGGTAAGGTAACTGCATTCCCTGTTCCATACACCCATGTAGCGCTGACATTTATCCTTTCGTTTATTTCATATTGTCCTACTAAAGAGATATCATGACGCCTGTCAAAGGTGAAAGGAAATTTCTCTCCCTCATTCAATTCTTCAAATTGTCTAAAAGTTTGAGACCAGGTATAGCCAATCCAACCTGTAAATCTACCTGTCTTTTTCTGCACAAATAACTCTATGCCATAAGCCTCTCCATCTCCCTGAATAACTCGTTCGTCAAAGTCTCTAAATGAATTATCGAAGAATCCTTCTCCTTCTGCAAAGCTAACAAGATTCGAGGATCGTTTGTAAAAACCCTCGATGGTCATGTCCAAATCTTTGGTCAACTTAAAGGCGTATCCTCCAGCTGCTTGCCATGATTGCTGAGGTAAAATATTTTCTGTAGATGGCACCCAAATATCTGTAGGCAAACCAATACCCTCATTAGACAACAGATTGATGAACTGAGTCATCGTTGCAAAGGAAGCTTTAATGGACTGGTGCTCATTCAATAAGTATCGGGCACTTATTCTCGGCTGAAGAGATGTATAGGTCACTTCATTGACAAAAAATGAAGAAAAATGTAATCCAGCATTTACCTTCAATTTATCTGTCAGTGTGGCATCATCTTCTATGTACACATTTATTTCTTGAGAAAATATGTTATCCTGACCTATCGTCGTATCGATATCAGCAAAGCCGTTAGGTATTCTTAATATGACATCAAATTCTCCGGGAACAAAGCTGTGATGTATGAGCGCTAATCCTGCTTTGACAAAATGTTTTGGAGATAAATAATAATCAAAATCAATTTTAGCGGAAATATCAGCCACTCCCGAATTATAATTTAAGCCAAATTCTTCTGTTTCCTGTAACTGCACATCCTCCGTTCCAGCTCGAAAACCAACATCCAGCTCATATCGGGTATATGTCAAACTTGTATTACTAAACAGTTTTGGCGTCCATAGATGATTCCATCTTAATGCAGATGTTATATTACCCCATCCTAACGCGGACTCTCCAAAATCACTAAAGTCAGAATCCTCTTCTCTGAAATTGAAAAAGAACCTATCTCGGCCTCCATACACACTAAAAAACAATCGGTCCCTGTCAGAAAATTTATGATTAATCTTTGCATTCAAATCATAAAAAAAATAACCAAGATCGCCTTCCGTTTCATCCTGTCTAAATGATCTCCTTATAAATGGTCTGGCCAATACATCAATATAAGTTCGTCTTCCAGACACAATAAAGGATGTCTTATCTGTCTTTATAGGTCCTTCAAGTGTTAACTTAGAAGCTACCAAACCAATAGAACCTGCGCCATGAAATTCCTTCATGTTCCCTTCCTTCATATTAATCTCGAGTACAGAAGATAATCTTCCTCCATATCTTGCTGGAAATCCACCCTTAATCAGTTTGACATCTTTGATTGCATCTGCATTAAACACAGAAAAGAAGCCAAATAAATGATTGACATTGTAAACAGGAACACCATCAAGTAGAATTAGATTCTGATCTGGACTACCCCCTCTGACATATAACCCTGTTTGCCCTTCACTCCCCGATTGTACACCAGGCAATAACTGCAACGCTTTAATGATATCTACTTCTCCAAGTAAGGCTGGTACCTTTTTGATTTGTTTTATTGGCACCTCAATAGTGCTCATATTGCTTTCTTCAGCGATATTCTTCTGAGCACTGGCCACAATTTCGACCTCATCCAATTGGTTAGAAACCTGAAGTGAGATATTTTGGGTGATATTGGCATTCAAATCTATATCTACCACAAATTCTTCGTAGCCTAAATAGGAAACTTGAAGTTTGACTCTTCCAGCAGGTAAGGTCAAACTATAGAATCCAAAATTATTTGTTGTCGTACCAACATAAGTATCTCCATCAAAAACGTTGGCAGATATCAACTTCTCTAGGGAGCTCTCGTCACTCACATACCCACTTATCGTGAATTCTTGGGCCTGAATGGCATAAAAAAGAATCCAAAATGTACATATAAATGAAAGTATAGTCTTTTGAATCATATGGCTGCTTATGATAGTGTTCTGGTACGAAGATATATCAATTGAGAAAAGTTAAGTATACCTTATTACTTTAACGACCATGGCAACAGATAATTATTTCATTCTGAAATGAGTAAATTGCAGACCAACATAATATTCAATTAAGAAACATAACCGACACAAGTTTATATGGAAATTAAGTTTGGAGGCGCAGCCAGAATGGTAACGGGCAGTTCACATCTATTGACTTTAGATGATGGTTACAAAATATTACTAGACTGTGGGTTAGCGCAAGGAAAAGGTGCACACATATGGGAGCTCAATAACCAATGGCATTTTGATGTTAAGGACATTGATTGTATGATTCTATCTCATGCTCACATAGACCATAGTGGCAGAATACCACAACTTGTAAAGGATGGATTTCGGGGTTCAATCCATAGCACGCATGCCACAAGAAGCTTATGTTCCATCATGCTACTGGATAGTGCTAAGATTCAAGAAAGAGATGTCTCTTGGTACAATCAAAAATTAAGAAAGAAAAGAAAAAAGAAAAACCAAGATTTTCGAGTTTCTCTTTACAATTCTGAAGATGTAGGCCCAGCAATGGAGAAATTTGTAGGACATGGATACAATAATTGGTTTCAGATTAGAAAAGGTGTAGAAGTCCTCTTTAGAGATCAAGGTCATATTCTGGGTAGTGCCAGCGTAACGTTAAGATTAAAGCAAGGTCGAAAAACAACAATGGTTGGATTTACTGGTGATATAGGCAGACCAGACCGGCCAATACTGAGAGACCCTGTGCGCATGCCAGAAGTGGATTATTTAATCTGCGAATCTACCTATGGCGACAAGGAGCATGAGACGCCACCAGAGCAATCCGAATCCTTCCTCAAAATTGTAAAGGAAGCGTGTTGTACAAAAAAAGGAAAGTTAATTATTCCAGCATTCAGTATTGGAAGGACTCAAGAACTCGTCTACATGATGGATAAGTTGGAAACGGCTGGCTTGTTACCTAAAATCCCAGTCTACGTAGATAGTCCCCTAGCGGTGAATGCCACCCATATTTATGGAACCCATCCTGAGTGCTATGACAACAAGCTCCATGAATACATGCTAGAGGACCCCAATCCATTTGGCTTTAATACTTTAAAGTATATTCGATCAGTCAATGAGTCCAAGCAACTCAATGCGATGAAAAAGCCTGCTATTATTATCAGCTCTAGTGGAATGATGAATGCAGGTCGGATCAGACATCATCTTTATAATAATATAGAGAACCCTAAGTCAACCTTTTTAATTGTAGGGTACTGTTCACCTGACACCGCAGGAGGTATGCTCAAAGCAGGAATAAAAGAGTTGAAGATATTTGGTGAGATTAAAAAAGTCAAAGCAACTATCAAAACCATGGATTCCTTTTCTGCACATGCAGATAGAAAGGAGATGGTTGACTTTCTTGATAATCAAAAAAAGCTCAAAAAAGTCTATTTGGTACACGGCGAATACGACGTGCAAAAAGCGTTTAAAAAGTACTTGACTAAGGAAGGGATTAAAGAAGTTGTCATCCCTAAATTGGGAGAAGAATATGATGTAAATGGAGGCAAGGTTAATAAAACACAAAAGAAGAAATCCAAAGCCAAGCCAAAAACTCCAGCACCTAGAAAGAAAAAAGACTATCCAGCAAAAACCAAAAACAGAATAAATAACCTCGAAAAACAGACCAAGAAAAAAACGAAGAAAAAAGTCTCAGCTAAGAGTACTAAATCAGCAAAAAATTCTCCTAAGAAGTCTACTATTGTGCTTAAAGAGGCTATAAAAAAGAAAAAACAACAATCTGCTGAGAAATCTCCTCAAAAAAAGTACTCAAGAAAGAAGAAAAAGTCAGTCATGGATTCCAGTAATCACTGGAAGAAAAAATAACCTAGGCCGGATACATCACATAATTACGTGGCGTCTCCCATAACTTGACGCCAATGTCATACTTCTCATCTATGTGCTCTCTGAGAATCTTATGGATATTATAGCAAATGAGTTCTGCACTAGGATTTTGGTTTTCAAATTCAGGGCATTCTAGATTTAAATTCTTATGATCATATCTGTCTTCTATATGAACCTTGATAAGGTGCTTAAGGTCTGCTAAATCGAATAAATAGCCTGTCTCTGGATTTAATTCTCCTGTCAATCTCACTTCCACTTCATAGTTGTGCCCGTGATAGTGGGGGTTATTGCATTTGCCAAATATCTTCTTATTCTTTTCATCACTCCAATGATCATTATGAAGTCTGTGGGCTGCATTGAAATGTGCTCTTCGAAATATGGATACTCTCATTATTTTAAGTCTCTTAATTATTGGAGGCAAAGGTATAATAGAATTGCGAGCCTTGGTTGTGTCTTTTACAAATATAGATTAAGGCGCTGACTATGGTAATTCAGTTATTGTTAAGTTACTATCTTAGCTTCGTAGATGAAATTTCAGGATATACCCGGTCAAACTTCTCTGAAATCATTTTTCTCAAAGATGATTTCTGACGAACGCGTCCCTCATGCCTTACTATTTGCAGGTGGAGAGGGCCATGGCAAACTTGCATTGGCATTGGGACTTACAATGTTACTTCAGTGCAAAGACCGACTAGAAGGAAGTCCTTGCGGAAAATGCTCTAGTTGCAAAAGGGTCATATCACATATTCACCCAGATGTCCACTTTGCCTTTCCAGTCATTAAAAAAGACAAAATTCTGAGGTCTGATACGACCAGTCAACACTTTTTGGATGAGTGGAGATCATTCATCTCAGAAAATCCCTTTGGAGACATCAATGATTGGTTACTCCATCTTAATGCTGTAGACAAGAGTCCTAATATCAATGTGGCGGAATGTAATCAGATAATCAAAAATCTCAGTCTCATGACTTTCGAGGGACCCTATAAGGTTCAAATTATCTGGTATGCTGAGTTACTAGGAAAGGAAGGAAATAGATTGCTCAAGTTAATAGAAGAGCCATCAGACGACACGATAATTATACTCATCACTCATAATAGAAATCAAGTTTTAAATACTATAAGGTCGAGATGCCAGATCGTAAATGTACCTCCCTTAAATGATGAAGAATTGCGGAATTTCATATCACAACAACATGATTTATCAGAAGAAGATACAGACGAATTGACTTTTCTTTCCGCTGGCAACATTAGAAAAGCCAGATTTCTTGGCAGAAACAACGAACTCAATTATTCTGAAGACCTCATGGAATGGCTGAGAACAGCTTATGCCTGTGATCCTGAAAAAGTAGTAGAGTTTGTCAATGGGCTAGTGGCCAACGGCAAACAAGAGTTACTACACTTTCTTCAGTATGGGTGTCATTTCTTTAGGGAGTACCTACTTTTCATCAATACAAATGATATCTCTCGCCTTAGACTTACACATTCTGAAAAAGAAGTAGTAAAGAAAATGCAGAAAATCATAGATCATGACAAAACGGAAGCTGTTCATCTGTTATTAGAGAAAATGATTGGATATATCAGTCGAAATTTATCGCTTAAATCTCTTGTTATGCAGATGACTTTAGAAATAAATATGATTTTGAGGTCAGAAGTCAATACCTTAGTAGATTAATCGGGTGAAGGTAAACTTCATTGTTTTTAGTTATAAAATCACTTTTCAGAATTACGGTGTCAGAATTGTAACTATCTGAAAATCAACATAAAAAAAGTAATAGATGGGCTGTTCTACGTGTGCTGTGTCCTCAAAAGGTGTCCCTACCGGTTGTGGAAATAAAGGCCACTGTTCTAGTGGTAGTTGCAATAAGAAAAATACATTTGATTGGTTAGCTACACTAGATTTGGCTGATCCATTATCATATAAGATTGTAGAAGTTTCTTTTAAAAAAGGAAATAGGAAGGATTTCTACTATAACCCACCCCACTCTAAGGCGGTCACTGGCGACCTTGTAGTGGTAGAATCTTCATCAGGCTATGATGTAGGTCGGATTAACCTTTCTGGTGATCTTGTTAGACTTCAGATGAAAAAGAAAAAAGTCCATGAAGATAAAGTCATACACAAAGTTATAAGAATAGCAAATTACAGAGACCAGGAGAAGCTAAACGAAGCAAGGTCATTAGAAATGAAGGCTATGGTAAAAGCCCGAGCTATATCTAGAACACTTGACTTAGATATGAAAGTTGGTGATGTGGAGTATCAAGGAGATAAGAAGAAAGCGACCTTTTACTACACAGCAAATGGCCGTGTGGATTTTCGAGAGCTTGTAAGAATGTATGCCAAGGAGTTTAGGGTAAAAATTGAGATGAAGCAAATTGGTTCGCGTCAAGAATCATCACTGATAGGAGGTATTGGCACCTGTGGAAGAGAACTTTGCTGCTCTACTTGGAAGTCTACTTTTGAGACAGTGACTACTACAGCCGCCAGATATCAGAACCTAGCAATCAATCAGACTAAACTTACTGGACAGTGTGGTCGACTTAAGTGCTGCCTCAATTATGAGTTGGATACCTACATCGATGCCCTTGGAGAATTCCCTAAGAAAGCGGACACTATAAAGATTGAAGGAGGATATGCCAATCTTATAAAGACTGACATTTTTAAAGGTATCATGTATTATGGAATTCAGAAAGATAATATAAGAGGTCCTCTCATTGCCCTAGATAAGGAGAAGGTCAAAAAGCTAATAGAACTGAATAAAAAAGGAGTGCTTATTAAGGATATCAATGCCATTGCCTATATGAAACCCGTTGAGCAAACTGAGGAAGAGAAGGATGCAAATTTGGATTTCGATGATGGTACAGGCGAGATAGAACTTCCAAGTGTCAAGAAATCTCGAAATAAAGGGCGGAATAAAAATAAGAAGAGAAAGTCTAACAATCGTTCAAGACTATCAGACAAGGAAAGCAAAAAAAGTGGCGATAGCGATAAGAAGTCTCCAGCAGAGGGTAATAAAAATAAAAAACCTTCAAACAAGAAAAAGTCAAACAGAAGATATAGCAATAGAGGGAAATCTAAAACTGATAATAAGGAAGGTGGCAAGCCTTCTTAATTTTGTAAATATTAATGTCCAAAATCTTATCTAGGACGATAAAGAGATAATTCTATGAAGTATGATGTAGTTGTTGTTGGTTCAGGTCCAGGAGGATATGTCGCCGCAATTCGATGTGCCCAACTTGGCATGAAAACAGCTATTGTAGAACGATATGCTACCCTGGGAGGTACTTGCCTTAATGTTGGTTGTATCCCTTCGAAAGCCTTGCTTGATAGTTCAGAGCACTATCATAATGCTGTCCACAATTTTGCTGAGCATGGCATAAAGGTATCCTCAGTCAAATCTGACCTCAAGCAGATGATATCCAGAAAAAATGCTGTAGTGGAGCAAACCTGCAACGGTGTCAAATACTTGATGGATAAGAATAAAATCGAAGTGATCCATGGACATGGGACTTTTATTGGACCAAATAAGCTTTCAGTTGCAGGATCAGATGGCACTCAAGAAGTATCTTTTGATAAGGCCATTATTGCAACAGGTTCTAAACCTGTCACTCCTGCGTCATTCAATTATGATAAAAAGAGAATCATCACTTCTACGGAAGCCCTCAATATTACAACACTGCCTAAGAAGATGGTTATCATCGGCGGTGGAGTCATTGGCCTAGAGCTAGGATCGGTATATGCTAGGTTAGGAACTGAGGTAGAATTCATAGAATTTCAGGATCGCATTCTAGCGGGAATGGATAAAGATATTGCTAGAGAATTACAGCGCTCACTCAAAAAGCAAGGCGTCAAATTTAATCTTGGTCATGCTGTAACTACCGTAGAGGCTAAAGGAAAATCAGTCACTGTCAAGTACAAGAAGAAAAATGATGAGACAGCGTTAGAATCCAAAGCAGATTACTGCCTTATAGCTATAGGAAGAAGACCTTATACTGATAATCTCGGCTTAGATGCCATTGGGGTTGCGTTGGATGACCGTGGACGAATACAAGTCAATGATCATTTGGAGACTGCCGCTTCTGGTATTTTCGCAATAGGCGATGTCATCAAGGGAGCCATGCTTGCTCATAAAGCAGAAGAGGAAGGAATTTTGGTAGCAGAATATATGGCAGGACAAAAGCCCCACATCAATTATAATCTTATACCAGGCGTCGTGTATACTTGGCCTGAATTGGCTGCAGTAGGTAAAACAGAAGAGCAACTCAAAGGAGAGGGTATTGCCTATAATGTTGGCAAATTTCCAATGAAAGCACTTGGCAGAGCCAGAGCTAGTATGGATATAGAAGGGGTTATAAAGGTACTATCTGATAAGAATACTGATGAAATTCTAGGTGTTCACATGTGTGGAGCGAGAGTTGCTGATGTCATCATGGAAGCGGTTGCATTAATGGAATTCAGAGCATCAGCCGAGGATATGTCAAGAATCTCTCATCCACATCCCACTTATACAGAAGCAGTTAAGGAAGCAGCACTAGGCGCTACAGGCAATAGATATCTTCATATCTAATAGTCTAATCTAGTGGAGCAATATGGTTTAAGGCCGATTATCCTAAAAAGTGTCATAGTTGCAGTTGAAGATTACGGCCTTCTAAAAACTTAAGATGTTCGTCTAATTTAAACTCAGCATCCGTAAACCTCTTTACACGGACTTTGCCTTGCTCTATACGTCTGATAGATCTGGCAAATCGTCTTATCCCTTCTTCAGTATCCAAAATCAGCCCTGGCACCTTTGCACTTTTCCCATTTTCATCCTTGGCTACCATTGTAAAATAGGAGGAGTTGCAGTGTTTGACATATCCTTTCTGAATATTTTCTGCTTCCACTCTCAGTCCGACTACCATACTGGTATTTCCAGTATAATTTACTGATGCCTTTAGTGTAACCAGTTCTCCTACATCTATAGGATTAATGAAATCTACTCGATTGACAGAAGCAGTAACACAATAATTTTCACAATGCTTAGAAGCACAGGCAAAAGCAATCTGATCCATCAAATTAAGGATATGACCTCCATGTACTCTTCCACTAAAATTAGAATGTGCAGGGAGCATAAGTTGAGTTATTTCCACTTGTGACTCTGCCGCTTTTTTATACCGTTCTCTCATAGAATTATAATTAGTTTCAGTCTATTATTTAGCTGTGTTACCAGATATGACGATCACAATCTCGCCCTTAATGGAAGTCCGCTTTTCTAATTCTTCTATCACAGTTGACAATTGTCCTCTAATATTTTCTTCATGAATTTTCGAAATCTCCCTACACACCGAAACCTGTCGTTCACTCTCTGTCATTTCTTGAATCCGTTTCAATGTTTTTAGGACACGATATGGAGATTCATACAGAATAAATGGATTAGACAATGAAAGTAAATATTCTATCCTCGTTTTCTTCCCTTTCTTTTGTGGTAAGAATCCTTCAAAATGGAATCTATCGCAAGGAATTCCTGACATTACTATGGCTGGAACTAAAGCTGTTGGTCCTGGCAAGCAGGTTATAGGGATACTTTGCTTGATTGCTTCCCTCACAATGAGGAAGCCAGGATCTGATATCCCAGGGGTCCCCGCATCTGATATGAGCGCTATATTCATCCCAGATTCTAAATCTCCTATTAGTCCTGCAAGCTTAGAATGCTCGTTGTGAGAATGGAATGAGATTACTTTAGTGGAGATGTCGTATCTATCCAATAAATGCTTGCTTGTTCTGGTATCCTCTGCCAATATAAGGTCTACTTCCTGGAGTACAGCAACCCCTCGGTAAGTCATATCTTCCATATTTCCTATTGGAGTAGGGACAAGGTATAGCATACAAAGTCTTCTTTGAGGTAGGATATATTTAAAAAAATGCTAAAATTGGCTATCAGGCAATTATATCCCTAATTTGTGAACACAATATAGAGTTCTATATTTAATTAAAGTGAACATTAAAGGTCTGGAACCCAAACTGAGTTCTGACATCCTGTAAAACCTAGAAATGAGTAGTTATACTATCCACAGCTTTCTAAGATACTGCATCATCTTAACTTTTCTATTACTTATATCTAATACTGCTTGGGCACAACCGACTAATGACGATTGCCTTTCTGCTATCAACATTCCTTCGGTAGACAACTACTGCTCTGGGAATATGGAGTTCACCAATATTAATGCTACTCCAGATACCCCGTCTCAGCAAGCTATTGATGAATGCGTAAGTCCATCTTTTGAGAATGGTGTGTGGTTTACTTTCAGACCTCGAGAAACAGCAGTCCTTATTGGGGTAAATTCTGGGACGCCTTTTGGTACAATTGCAAATATTAGAGCGGTATTATATACTGGAAGTTGTACAACTGGTCTTGAGTATGTTAGTTGCTCTCCAGGCAATGCGTCTTTACTTGAATTGACACAAACTGACCTCACTGTAGGACAAAGGTATTATTTCTATGTAGAGTCTAATCAGCCTGGATCATTTCAGCTTTGCATCAATGATTTTATAGCGCCGCCATCTCCCCAATCTGATTGTGATAATGCCGTTGTTCTTTGTAACACAGACGCTTTTGTCGTGGCAGGCCTTACAACTGCGGGAAATGACCCTAATGAATTAGATGGATTTACGGATAGATGTATCAGCCAAGAATTCCAGTCTGCCTGGTATAAGTGGACCTGTGATGAATCAGGCTCACTCACTTTCACGTTGACTCCTAATAATTTTACCCGAGGCCTGGAATCAGATGATCTGGACTTTGCCGTATTTGAACTGCCAAATGGCATAGATGATTGCGATGCTAAAGAGATGGTCCTTTGTATGGCTAGTGGTGAGACAGGTGGTTGTGACTTCAGTATTTGGAATGTTTGTAATGGCCCTACAGGCCTCAGAGATTCTTCTGTAGATACAGAAGAATTTCCTGGTTGTGACCAATGTACAGGTGGAAATGATGACAACTTTATAGCGCCTCTTATGATGGTATCAGGTCGTTCCTATGCTTTAGTAGTGATGAACTTTAATAGATCGGGCCAAGGTTTCGGTATTGACTTTGGAGGGACGGGTACATTTTTGGGCCCTGCACCTGATTTTTCTGAAGTGCTTGGAAATTTTATTGAGTGTGACAAAACTGTGGAATATATAGATAACTCTGACCCTGGACCTGATCCGATAGAGGATTGGTTTTGGAATTTTGGAGAAGATGCAGTTCCACAAACTGCGACAGGTATTGGGCCACATGAAACAACATATGAATCTTTTGGTCCTAAATCAGTGACCCTGACGGTAAGAAGTATGCAAGGGTGTGAGGTGACGACTATAGAAGATTTATTTGTGGAACCATGTTGCCTTGATTTTGATCTACTAGAAGTAGATTTTACATTTTCAGATCCGTTATGCCCTGGAGATGATGATGGTTCTTTCACCTTGCAAGGATTAAATGGATCTCCTGAGTTCAACTATAGTATAGATGGAGGAGAGTTTACCCCAAATCCTAATTTTAATAACCTACCTCCTGGAGAATATTTTGTGCAAGTTGTTGACCAAAAAGGCTGTGAAACGGATACTGTCATTCTCATAGAAGAACCAGATCCCATTGAGGTTAGTGCAGGATTTGATATTGAAATAGATCTCGGATTTTCCGACACCTTGGATGCCACTATTGTCCCTTCCAATGCAAATGTGACCTATATGTGGATTCCAGAAGAAGGATTGGATTGTCCTGATTCCGATTTTGTTGATTGCCCAGATCCAATTGTTGTTTCCCCTGGTACTACCACTTACACAGTTATTATTACTGATGAAAGAGGATGTACTGCAGAAGACCAAGTACAAGTTGTTACAAATATTGTGAGGCCAATATTTCAACCTAACGTGATTACCCCTGATTCCCAAGATGAAAATAGCATTTTCGTACTTGGCTTTGGACGACAAGTAGAAAGGGTCACTAGGTTTAGTATATATGACAGATGGGGTGGCTTGATCTATACAGATGTAGATATTGGGATTAACCAGGATAATCAAATGGAAAGAGGATGGAATGGCAGATTTGGTGCAGGTCTTGGACAAAGCAGTGCCTTACAAGTTAACCCAGGCGTCTTTGCTTGGTTTGCAGAAGTCCTCTTTATAGATGGTGTAACTATTGCCTTTTCTGGTGATCTCACAGTTCTCAAATAAAAAAAAAAGCATCATTTGAGGATACTATTTGTCATCATATTCAGCTTAGTGATAATAGCCTGTTCCAGGGATAATCAGAATAACAACATTCTTAACAATAAGGAAGAATTATTGACAGAGATCGCCAGAGATGTAGAGATTCTTTACTCAGATTCGGCAGAAGTCAAAGTTCGCATCCTTGCTCCTACGATGAAAAGATATAGTCTCAAAAAAGAATCTTATGATGAATTTCCTGATGGCTTAAAAGTTGAATTTCTCAATCAAAACAAACAACCAACAAGTTGGCTAATAGCCGATTATGCTATTAGAAAAGACAAGGAGAAAAAAATATATGTAGAAAGTAATGTCATCCTCCATAACAAACAAAATGACAAACTTATTACAGAAGCGTTAGTATGGGACGAAGGTGAAGAAGAAATATACACAACACGTCCAGTAAAAATCTCTCAGCCCTCCAAGGGAGATACGCTTTACGGTCATGGATTTAAAGCAGATCAAGAATTTACTCGATTTGAAATTAAAAAGCAGTTCTCAGCTATCAAGAACGATAGTGAAATTGCCAAGGATTTCGATAATTAGAAATATAGGGTACATTGACCCATCAAAAAATGCTACTTTCACCATCATTAATTCTGAGCACCAATGATTAAAGTAGATAATAAGGTCATCTTTCTGAAAAAAGCGAGCGGAGGCATTCTTCGTGAAAGCCAAATGAGTGCCAACGTACAGGGGCAGCTCAAAAAGAAAATTTCTAAAGTAAAGAAACTCAAAGCTTCTGGAGATATCAAGGTGACTATCAAAGGCTCTTACAAAGAGTACACAATTGAAATAGAGCCAAAAGATGCCCAACTAGCTTCCAAAATTATTGGCATTTTGAAGAAACGAGACTAAACACCCTCCCTTTGTTTACTTCAATAAAAATCTCGCTACACGTTAAATTCAAATTAAATGGAACTATCTGAGTAACACCTAACACTTCACAGCCATCATTGTATAAAGGAGCATAATATTTTATCACCTTATAAATACAATGGCTTATGAAAAAATTAATCTACACTTTCGGATTTATAATTATTCTAGCTTCCTGTAGATCAATCAATAAGATGATAGATAAGGGAGATTATGATGGTGCTTTTGAATTTGCTGTACAAAAATTAGCCAGCAAAAAGAAAAAGAAAACCAAACATGTCATCGGTATTGAAGAAGCTTTCTATCAGCTTAATCAAGAAGACCTGGAAAAGATTAATTATCTCAATGACAACCCTAGTCCTAGGAATTGGGATAAGGTGGAGCAAGTGGCTAATAACATAGACAGAAGGCAGGCATTACTCGACCCACTTCTACCTCTAATTAGTGAAGAAGGATATGAGGCAAACTTCGAATTTACAAACACTGAGTCTATTGTCTATCAAGCTCGTCAAAATGGTGCTGAATATTATTATTCTATAGGAAATAATCTGCTTGACATCGCAATAGAAACTAATGACAAAGGCAAAGCGAAGTCTGCTTACCTGCGATTCGAAGATGCAAACGATAGAGTACCTAACTACAAAGACTCGGAAGAGAAAAAGTATAAGGCGCATCAATTCGGCATCAGGCATCACCTTGTTCAGATAGATCATTCGCTTTATGGATATGTCTCATCTTATTTATTTCAAAACTTAGATTATATAGATGTATCCACGTACGACAACTATTGGAATAGGTACTACTCATATGAACCAGACAATGTTTCCATAGACCAGTCAGTCATACTAGATATCAGAGAATTGATTATACAGCCAGAAAAAGAATTAGTGACCTTCCATACCGATAAGGCAAAGATTAAAGATGGATTTCGATACTTAAAAGATAAAAAGGGAAAAATCTTAAAGGACAGTTTAGGAAATAAATTAAAGGAAGATAAATTCAAAGTAGTGTTCGCCGAAATTACTGAAGTGTATAGAGAGAAATACCTCATATTACATTCAGAATTAAGAGTGACTGATTCTAATAATCACAGCACCTTTAAAAACAAACCTTTATCGGTAGAGATCTCTTTCAAAGATCAATCAAGCACCTTTGTAGGAGATAGACGGGCTATCTGTGGAAAAGGTCATGGTGGTTGGAAACCATATCCTGCAGCATTTCCAAGTGATGAGCTAATGATATCAGATGCCATTGCTCAATTGACCAATGAGTTTAAATATGCTCTACAGGAGCTTTAGATCATAGCATAATAACATATGATTAAAATCTCTTGACAGTGCATGAATACCTCCCAATCTATTATTTCTAGATTGGGAGGTATCTTATTTGTCTTAAGCCTGAGCTGTTGGCGTGAAATTAAGTGGTGGATAAGGATTTTGCTTCCCTATTGTAATAGCACCAAATTGTTTTTCGTACTTCACGACATTATCTTGTAGAGCTCCTAATAATCTTTTTGCATGTTGAGGTGTGAGGATCACTCTTGACTTAACTTTTGCCTTTGGGACATTAGGGACCATTCTGATAAAGTCTACCACAAATTCGGACTGAGAGTGTGAGATAATTGCCAGATTGGCATAGACTCCCTCAGACACTTCCTCTGGCAGTTCTATATTAACTTGATTCTTAGGTTTCTTTTCTTCAGGCATAGTATTGTATTATTGTTATTACAAATATGAATAATTGCATTCATCTTTTACAATCTAAGAGATATAGATAAGACATGCACGAAAAATACTTCGCCGCCAACCAAAAATTATGGGATGCCAAGACAAGCATTCATGTAGACAGTGACTTCTATGATATGGCCAGGTTTCTAAATGGAGGTAATTCTTTAAGAAAAATTGAGTTAGCAGAGCTACCTGATTTAAGCGGCAAGACCATCTTACACAGCCAATGTCACTTTGGTCAAGACACCTTGTCTATGCAACGTATGGGTGCTCAATGTACCGGTATAGACTTATCAGGTAAGGCAATAGAGACAGCACGCGAGTATAATGACAAGTTGAGGCTCAACGCAGAATTTGTGCAGTGCAATGTCTTTGACATAGACCAACATATTGATAAGAAATTTGACCTTGTTTTCACCTCGTATGGCGTACTAGGTTGGCTTCCAGATATAGAGAAATGGGCCATACAAATGGCGTCTAGAGTTAAAAATGGGGGTATGTTCTACATAGTAGAGTTTCATCCTACCATGTATATGTTTGACTGGAATGACTATAAGGTTGGATACCCGTATTTCTTTGAGAACGAACCCACTATGGAGGTAGAAGTCGGCACATATGCAGACAGGGAAAGTGATATAAAATTGGAGGAGTACTTTTGGCAGCATCACCTGAGTGAGATAATACAGGCATTGATAGACCAAGGATTAGAAGTAATTTCTTTCAAAGAATATGATTATTCGCCGTATCAAATTTTTGGAAAGGAGATCAAGCGGCAGGATCAGGAGTATCTTTTTCCTGTAAATGGTGTCAACATACCACTTACTTTTTCTTTGAAGTGTATAAAGAAGTGACACCAAGGAAGTAATTTAGCAATTAAATATCTGTAAATGTGTTATTTACATAATAAATATTTTTGTAAAGTATTTCATACCACTTTTATTTAGCATAGATTTGCGATAGTCTAACCCAAAATCGACTATATATGCAATCCTCCTCAAGAGCTATACACCCTAATAAGGTACAAATTGAAAAGGCTACTCCATTCACACTAGGTATAAGAGAAATTATCTTTTTATCGACCATCTTATTTATTGGATTTTTTGGATTCAATGTCTGTGTGGACAAAATCACGGGTGTATCAAATGCAAAAAACATATCCAGCATCACGGTATACGAACCAGAATTTACAACTTACCATGATATCAACTTAAATCTGGATATCAACTCCAAGGTTAATTGATTTCACAACCAGTTTGATTTTAAGGTGCTATCTTTTTATATTAGAGATAGTGGTACAAATATTAAGAGATACTGTAGAGAGATCTGTATTTGGTGTATGTAGTTATATAGGTCAGAAAATTGGAGTCACAGGCTCCAGAGTTAGGCTATATTTCGTATACCTTTCCTTTGTTACCCTTGGCTCACCAATCATACTTTATCTGATTATCGCTTTTTGGATAAATATTAGACAATATCTTCGCAAAGGATATAACTTAATAATGCACTAAACAGACATCATTAACCGCAGTATATGCAATCAGAAGAATTACTATCACTCCTCGTACAATTATCTAAAGTGGATAATTATTTTGATGAATTTGAATTGACTTATCTGCTAAAGGTCGGCACTTACATAGGCCTCAATGACCAAACAGTAGAATCGCTTATCAAATCAGATAAGGTCCCAACGTCTATAAGCATTCCTCCTAATGAAATGGATAGGATGAAAATTATTTACCATATGCTTTTTCTTATGAAGGTAGATGACAAAGTATCAGAAGAGGAGACTGAGCTGCTTCATCATTATGGATTTAAGCTTGGTTTTTCTGCGCCAATGCTAGACGAATTTGTAGGTGTTGTGTCTGAATATCAGGATTCGAGAATTCCACCTGATGCACTATTAAAAATCATCAAGAAATATCAGAATTAAAGTGTTCTGCTTCTATTGTAACAATACTTTCTGAGTGGCTTTTGCTTTCCTTCCATCCTCAAAAAAGCAGGTAACAAAATATATTCCTTTTTCAAATTGACTCAAGTCAATAGCGCTTGTCTCACTTGACACTAAAATAACCTGCCCATGCTGATTATATACCTTGAGATAACTAGGTGTAGTCGTTGCATTTAAAGTGAGATAACCAGACGTAGGATTAGGATAATATAGGTTAGTGACGTTATGTTCGATTTCTTCCGTCGAGGAGATTTCCTCTGGAAGCGTATATCTAAACATTCCCCGACCATAACTAGCAGCAACAAGGGTTCTTGATGATGAATGCAAATCGATATCAATAATTGGCACTATTGGCAATTCTGCACCCAGCAAGTCCCACTGTGCGCCTCCGTCTAAAGTCAGATAGACGCCTAAGTCGGTCGCTACAAATACAAGTCCAGGAATGACATCATCTACAATGACATCATTGACTGGAATATCCGGTAAAGTGGAACCAATATCTACCCAATTTTGTCCTAGATCGTTAGAATAAAAAACTTGAGCGCTTGACTCCCCAAATCTAAATCCTGAGACCGTGACATAAACTCCCTGGTCATCTAATGGATCGTGTACAATTGCAGTGATCCATCTATGAGGAATGCCCTCTGAAATATCTTCGTACGTTACTCCCCTATCTTGGGTTACCCAAACTTCACCATCATCAGTGCCGACAAATATGATATTGCTATCATGTGATGAAACATCTATTGAAGTCAAAGACCCAAAGGTTATGTTACCCCTAGGACCATCTTCATTGACTAAGGAAGGTGAAATACTCTCCCAATCTCCGCCTCGATTTTCTGTACGGAATAAAGTCTGAGAACCTGTATAGAGCACCTCCGTATTATTGGGATCTATAGCTATAGGTGTATTCCAATTGAAAGCACCAGTAAGGCCAGAACTAATATTTGTAAAATCATCTCCACCATTATCAGATCTGGCTATATTGCCTCGCTGAGATTCTGCATATATTATATCCGAATTATTAGGATCGACAACTACTCTAAATCCATCTCCTCCTAAAATTCCATTCCACTCATTAGTCAATTGGCTACTAATTCTATTGGTTCCATTATCTTGAGAACCACCAAAGATTAGGTCTGGATTGTTTGGGTCTATCGTACAGGTATAAAATTGGAAATTATTAATGCCCGGCAAGTAGTCTGAGTCCGAGTTTGTTGGAGATAAGCCTCGATTAACGCCACCATCATTGCCATTAAAAACAATATCAAATTCTGGATGAATAAACATTGCGTGATGGTCCACATGTGCATTTGTAAATACTTCCTCCCAATTGTTAGCACCATCTATGGATCTTGACATAGTCAGACTGGTTACATAGAGATCATTGGGATTAGTAGGGTGAATATAAATCCTGCCAAACCACCACCAAAAAGAGTTAGGTAAGATCCCATCAATAGACTTTTGCTCCCAACTATCACCTCCATCTTGAGTTAGATATACAGCTGTAAGAGATCCTACTGCATCTGCATAGACTGCATATAATATATTCGGAGAGGATGCAGAAATCGCTATGCCTATTCTTCCTTTATCTTCTCTAGCAGTTGGTAAGCCATTGATGAGTTCTGTCCATGTGTTACCCCCATCGGATGATCTATAGATGCCAGAAGTTTCACCCCCATATTGTCTGTTATGTGGTCGTCTGATTCTTTCCCACATGGCTGCGTAAACCACGTTGCTATTGTCTGGATGGGTCACCAAATCAATACAACCAGTAGAATCAGACAAGAACAAAATTTGGTCCCAGGTATCTCCACCGTTTGTTGTTTTGTATATACCACCATGCTCATCATTCTCGAATAAAGCACCCATAGCACCCACATACACTACATCATCATTAGCAGGATCTATGGCTACTCGTCCAATAGAACCAGCATCTTCTAATCCGATATGCACCCAGGTCTCCCCTGCGTCCAAAGAGCGATAAATCCCATTACCATCATATGCCAGAGACCCACCGCCTGCATTAGATTCTCCTGTACCAACATATATGAGGTTGTCATTATTTTGTGATATGGCCATGTCACCTATGGACAGTGCCGCCTGGTCATCAAATATAGGTCTCCAACTTTGTCCAGTATCTTCACTTAAGAATACGCCACCAGAAGCTGAGCCTGCATACACTCGTGAGTCGCTGCTAACAGGCATTTTTATATCAGTAATTCTCCCTGAGATATTAGTTGGGCCAAGTGATTCCCATGGTTGATCGAATGCCCGTGTTTTGATGTTCTCTTTTTGTCTCTTTTGAAGGGATTTCCTATAAGCTTCTATATCAATTTTACCATGTGGGTAAGACCGTTGCATAAATAAGTAATCTGAAGGGTAGGCTTTATCCTCTAGTGTGTTTGTATGACAAGCAACAAAAAGAATGATTATTAAACCAATAAGAACGAAGTTTTTCATACATACTGTTTTGTCGAAGTAAGTTTAAGCTCCTCATTGGACCCCCAGCGTGCACTGGCAGATCACAGACTGTTAAACCTTGGTGCTTAGACTTTCCCAAGCTCAGATTTAAGAAAATCAATAACATCTATTTCAATAGCATCTACACCTTTAATTTCTGACAGATACCAAGATATCCAATCACCAAGATTTACCAGATAAAGTGATTTCTCTATTAGAGAATTGCCTTTGGAGTATATATCTATGATTGTACCTGAATATTTAGAAATGATTTTCTCATTGATCTCCATACGGATTTGATTACGGCGATGGTCGTCCTTATTCTTAAGATATATGACGGCTTTGTCAGGATGATTTTCTGTCCAACCGACCAATTCATTATGGTTCATTTCTGGCACAACATGATGCCAACATAACATCTTTGCATTCTCATTTATCTGTTGTCTCAATCTAACTGCCACAGCTTCTATGCGATCTGTGCTATAAATTATTGGCACCTTATCATGTATGCGTTCTGCCACTTGTTTTGCAGCATTCTTGATGGCCTCTTGGTCAAATTTTATAAGGTCAACAGCAGATTTAATTTCTGACTTAAACGACCCATCAATTAATCCTAATTTATGAAGAATAAAAAGTTGTTGGACTATAGAGTATCCAAGACAAGCTCTGGGAGATGGCCAATCTGAAGGAACCTGAATATAATCCAGGCCTCGGTTCTGAGCTTCCTGTATCAATTTACCTCCGGATGATACAATGACTACCTTGGCATCAGTATCCATCATTTGGTTAAAGGCTTCCAATGTTTCCTCTGTATTTCCCGAATACGATGAACAGATGGCCAGCGTATACCTATCAATATATTTAGGTATTGAATAACCTTTTCCTACCGTATATGGTACTGCACATTTTTCTCTTACAAAAGCCTTTACAAAATCTGCTCCGATACCGGACCCACCTAGACCAGCAACATAAGCTTTCAAAATCTTATGTGTATGGAAATTTATTACAGCTTTCTCTCCTATCTCTAATGCCTCTAACAATTGATCAGGAAACCTACTTATCAGCTTATCCATCATATCCTATCTATTTTTTATATTACCAAAAGTACGACATACATATTAAGAAAAAATGTTATCTAATAACGAAATAGGGCAGAAAGGAGAACAATTGGCAGTAAATTATCTGTTAGAGAATGGGTATAATTTGTTAGAGACTAACTGGAGATACAAGAGAGCAGAAATTGATATTATAGCAAAAAAAGATGGTGTCCTCATTTTTGTAGAGGTAAAAACCAGAAACTATACATATTTCGGTCATCCTGCAGAATTTGTAACCAAAAAGAAAGAATCCATGGTAATAGATGCCGCACAACGCTATATGGAAAGCATCGAATACAGTTGGGAAATTAGATTTGATATTATAACCATAATCCTCACAAAATCAGGCAATTGCGAAAAATTAGAGCACTTTAAGGATGCCTTCTTTGCATAGCAGATTATATTGTCCTACTCCTTTATTTATAGACTAGAATATCCTATCTTTGCAGCCCTAATTGGAAAAATCTAAGAATCTTAATAAACAAAAACGATGAAAAAAGGAATTCATCCTGAAAATTACAGAACAGTCGTATTCCAGGATTTCTCTGTAGATAAATCTTGGTTGGGACGATCTGCCGCAGATTCCAAAGAAACTATTAAGTGGGAAGATGGCAACGAATATCCACTCATAAAGTTGGAGATTTCATCTGAGTCACATCCTTTCTTTACCGGCAAGATGACTTTTGTGGATACTGCAGGTAGAATCGATAAATTCAACAAGAAATTCGCGAAGTTCAATAAAGAAACTGGACAACCTGATATATCTCAGCAGGATGACGCTGAAGCGGAGAAGGACGGTGAATAAAAACATATAAAAGCCCCTTGTATAAGGGGCTTTTTTTTTGCTCTATTGATAAGTCAGACTTTGACAAATGTAACTTTCAGAAATGAATGAAAACATTATCCTTTTTGATGACGATTACTGGCAAGCATTACTTCCGCTAACCTATACTAGGCCTATTGGGGATTTAAGGGTAGGTATATTGAAAATTAGTGAGAAGTGGACATCCAGAATAGGCGGCAAGATCAGCTACATTACACAAGACTATCTTGCTGAAAAATTCCCTATAAATATCTCAGATAACAATCTCGTCATCAATGCCAGACTTTTACCCAATGATAACATTTCCAATCTTATAGTACAATTAGAATTTAATGAAGCATTGCTGTTTGGAGAAACTCTAATAGCCGCAAGATTAAACAGACAGCAATTCGATAACCTAATTGCAGAAAAGGCACTTGATGAACTCAAGGGAATTGATATTGCTAAATATGAGAAATACTTGCACTTACTATCCAGACCTTACGATATATTTTTAGAAAATAGTAGAGAGATTGCAAAAGATTATAAGATACTTACTTACAATCGCAACTCACGCCAGATTTCTTATCACAATTATCCAATAAATCCAGATAACATTTTTATTGCTGAGGATGCAGAAGTGACCTTCAGCTCACTCAATGCAACAAATGGTCCTATCTACATAGGAAAAGGTGCCAAAGTAATGGAAGGCTCACATATCAGAGGACCTTTCGCCTTATGTGATCACGCTGTAGTCAAAATGGGTACAAGAATATACGGCGGTACTACAGTTGGCCCATATAGTAAAGTTGGTGGAGAACTAAGTAATGTTGTTATACAGGGTTACTCCAACAAGGGTCATGATGGTTATCTTGGCAACTCCGTCTTAGGCGAGTGGTGTAATCTAGGCGCTGATACTAATTGTTCCAACCTCAAGAATAATTATACAGAAGTCAAAGTATGGAATTATGAGTCAGACTCGTTTAAAAAAACCGGACTCCAATTCTGTGGACTCATAATGGGTGACCACAGTAAGACTGGTATTAATACAATGATAAATACTGGTACAGTTGTAGGCGTGAGTGCGAATATATTTGGAAGTGGCTTCCCTCGCAATTTTATTCCATCATATTCTTGGGGAGGGAGTGCTGGCTATAGTTCCTACTTATTGGAAAAAGCCTATGATACTATGTCTAAAGTAATGGAAAGAAGGCACCAGCCTCTGGACGAAATAGATAAAGTCATTCTAGGACATGTATACCATACCACTGCGACTTACAGACAATGGGAGTAACCTCTTTCTAATAGCTAGTCTAAGTATATGCAACATCCAAGGTGGAAAAAGCTTCTAAGCTATGTAAAGGAAATTTCGCTAGAAAAAACAAGTTCACTTTCTAATCCATACCTAGAAGTCCTTCTCGTCAAAGGCCGTCATCAACTTGTAACCAAGGACGCTATCTATTCTTATGATGATAAGTATGAGAATTTCAAGATTGCATTTGAACGCATAGATTTAGACATGTTGCCTGGCCAACGGGTTCTGCTTTTAGGACTAGGTCTTGGGTCCGTTATATACATTTTGGAGAGGATACAGGGTAAAAAGTATGACTATAGAGCTTTGGAAGTAGATCCTGAAATATGCAGAATGTGCAACACCTATACACTACTCGACTTAGACTCTTTCGTAGAAGTGGTCCCTCAAGAAGCTATGCGATTTCTAGATCAAGATCAGCAAAAATATGATCTAATTATAATGGATATATTTCAGAGTGCTGTAATTCCAAAGAAGTTTCAGACAAAAGCGTTTCTAAGAATGCTCAATGCCAAATTACATAGCGGAGGGTTATTAATGTATAATAGAATGAACATAACAAATGAGGATCAAGAAAAGAATAAGCACTTTAAGGCAGTGATGGATACGGTCTTTTCAAATAATGCATCTATTACCACCAAAACAAATATAATTATGTTGAGTAATGGTAACTATCTACTCTAGAGCTCCTTTTTATTTGAGTATTTTTACTTTTTTAAAAATCAATAATACAGAATGTTCAGTATTAATATATATATAAAGTTTGTTCTCATTGCAGTCGGTTTCATAGGCGGTGCAATACTTACAACTACTCTAGGGTTCTGGTATGCATTACCTTTTTGGCTGCTAGGCCTTATTATGCTCGGCAGCTATATATTTTTGGGTACTGTTATGTCTACTGCCCAGCTTATTCAGGATGGAGACACGGATGGCGCTGAGAAAAGACTATCACTTACTAAGTTTCCAAAGTGGTTATATGTAACTAACAGAGCTTTTTATTATATCATGAGTGGTACAATAGCTACTCAGAAGAATGACAATAAGTTGGCTGAAGAACACTTTAACACTGCGCTGTCTTTAAAGTTGCCATCAGATAATGAAAAGGCAATGGTCCTCATGCAATTGGCCAATCTTAAAGCATCTAAAGGCAATTGGACTGCGGCAACCAACTTCTTTAAACAAGCAAAGGCACTAGAAATTACACAAGCTGATATCAAAAACCAGTTAGAATATTTTGATAAGGCACTTACAAATAACAAAGCTCAAATGAAAACCGCAAGAAGCATGGGCAAGCAAGGCATGAAGATGATGCGACAACAAGGAGGCGGCAAGGGCAAGCGCCGACGGCCACGTATGAGATAAGGCCATTTCAATTCTATGTATCTAACAACCATTCCAAATTTTGCATGGAAAATTTTTCCAGATGCTGTCTGGCATAGTAAAGGGAGGCCTTCTTTAAAATGGACATTTGATGATGGGCCTCATCCCAATTCTACCCCTGAACTATTAGCACTTCTCGCTAAGTATGGCATTACAGCCACATTCTTCTGCTTAGGTAAAAATGCTGAAAAATACCCTCATCTTATCGATGACATCCTCCTTGCCGGTCACCAGTTAGGGAATCATGGATATAATCATATATCTGGTTGGAGATCTAATAATCCAGACTACCTGAAGAACATACAGAAAGCTGTGCCCTATTTGGCGACAAACTTATTTAGACCACCATATGGAAAAATGACACCCACTCAATACAAGTGTATAATTCAGGACTTGGATATGGAAATAGTCATGTGGAATCTAATGCCTGGCGACTTTGACAAGCGTGTAGATTCTGCGTTGTTATACAAACGACTTACAAGAAATAGGAAAGACAATAATCTCATTGTCCTGCATGATCAGCCTGAATCTGTGCAGAAATTAAGTAACACTTTGTCTATGATTTTTTAACAATAGTCAGAAAAACATCATCTAAGAAACTTTTACTAAGTCAAAAATCATTTCTTCATTAAGAATGAGAGATTTTAATTCAACTAAATTATTGCAGCATGCTAGACGGTTTGCAAGGAAGACCTCTACAAAAGGGATGTACATCGTTTTATTGCTATATTATGCTTATCATGAAGAAAATGTGCCTTCTTGGGCAAAGAAGATCATTATCGGATCATTCGCATACTTTGTAAGTCCAATAGATTCTATACCTGACCTTACTCCTTTTATAGGCATGACTGATGACTTAGGAGTATTGACCTTTGGATTGGTGACTATTACCTGTTACATTACAGATGAAACTAGATTTAAAGCCAAAGAGAAATTAAACACTTTTCTAAATGGAGAAGCAAATATCGAGGCCTTAAAGGATGTGGATTCTTGGTTATAATTTTTTGACTATATCTGCGATTCTATCTAATTGAATCTTTATCAGATCCAAATTATCATAATCAGATACAAAGAAAGCTTTCCAAATAAAATAGCTTAAGACTAAGGTGATAATCATTGCCCAAAAAACAAACCTACTGCTTTGTGGTCCATTAACTATTTCTTTCATCATGATCAAGAATAGTGGTGTAGTAAATGTATAGAACTGAGTCACAGATTTTACTCTAGCCCTCTTTACATTGAGCCCAGCGTTAAGGTATTCGATCTTCCTTAATATAATTTCTGATTCAGAAAGGTCTTGAATTCCATCTATACTTATCTTATCTAATTCCCTAGCTGCAGAACTTATTGTGATACGATAAGACATAAATAATATAAGTAATACGGCCACGGAAAGTAACATCTTATAATTGTATCCTTCGATTATGAATAACACAAGGAGTGCAATAATTAAAATACCCGCTTTGAATATTAATGCAGTACTGTAGCTTGAAATATCTTCACTATTCCTTTGAGAACGAATTAGCTCTTGTAATTGATCATCTTGTTCTTTAAGATTTGTCATATCTACGATGGTAGAACTAAATTAATGAAAACATAGAAAAAAAGCCCCATGAGTATCATGAGGCTTCTTATATCTGATATGAAGTTGAGTTTACTCTGTCAAAGATTGAATTAGAAGAGAAACTTCATTATTCAACACTTCGACAAACCCTTTTTCAATTCTAAAAGTTGTTCTCTGATTATTCTCATCGAGAATCCTTACCTCTCCCTGAGAAAGAGCAGCAACTATAGGGGCATGACCATTAAGTATCTCAAACTGTCCATTAACACCAGGAACTTTTACTGAATTAATAGGTCCATTGAAAATTTCCTTTTCTGGTGTAAGTGCAATTAGCTCCATAATCTATTTTACTTGTTTTATCTAGGCGTTGGCTTCTTCGAGTAGCTTCTTACCTTTTGCTATAGCTTCATCTATTGTGCCAACCAAATTAAAGGCTGCTTCTGGATACTCATCTACTTCACCATCCATTATCATATTAAAACCCCTGATCGTTTCTTCTATTGGAACGAGGACACCCTCTAATCCAGTAAATTGCTCAGCAACATGAAATGGTTGAGAAAGAAACCTTTGCACTCTCCTAGCTCTAAGTACCACTAACTTATCTTCTTCAGACAATTCTTCCATTCCCAGAATAGCGATAATATCCTGAAGCTCCTTGAATCTTTGTAGAATATTAATAACCTTCTGCGCTGTATCATAATGTTCATCACCAACTATACTTCTTTCAAGTATTCTTGATGTTGAATCAAGAGGATCCACCGCAGGGTATATACCCAAAGAGGCTAGTTTTCTACTTAGTACAGTTGTTGCATCCAAGTGTGCAAAAGTGGTTGCTGGAGCTGGATCAGTCAAGTCATCTGCTGGTACATAAACAGCCTGTACAGAGGTGATAGATCCACGCTTTGTTGATGTAATTCTTTCTTGCATCACACCCATCTCTGTTGCTAGAGTTGGTTGGTATCCTACTGCTGACGGCATTCGCCCAAGTAATGCTGAAACCTCAGAACCAGCTTGTGTAAATCTGAATATGTTATCGATGAAGAATAATATATCTTTTCCTCCTGTTGGATCATTTAGATCACCATCCCTATAGTACTCTGCCAAAGTTAGTCCTGACAAAGCTACTCTTGCTCTTGCCCCAGGTGGTTCATTCATTTGACCAAAGACGAAAGTTGCTTTTGATTCTTTTAGTTTTTCTTTATCAACTTTACTTAAATCCCATCCTCCACTTTCCATTGAGTGTAGAAAATCATCTCCATAATTAATGATCCCAGACTCAAGCATTTCTCTCAGTAAGTCATTACCCTCTCTAGTTCTCTCGCCTACACCAGCAAAAACAGATATTCCATCATATCCCTTTGCTATATTATTAATCAATTCTTGTATAAGTACAGTTTTCCCTACTCCGGCACCTCCAAATAGACCAATCTTACCACCTTTAGAGTAGGGTTCAATCAAGTCAATAACTTTAATTCCTGTGAAAAGAACTTCCGTCTCCGTTGATAAATCTTCAAATTTTGGTGGTTTACTGTGTATAGAATATGAATTCTGAGATTTGTCTACATTACCTATCCCGTCGATTGCCTCTCCAACTACATTAAACAGTCGACCTCTAATTGCATCTCCAGTAGGCATAGAAATTGCCACACCTTTATCTACGACTTCCATTCCTCTAGTTAGTCCTTCTGTAGAGTCCATTGAAATAGCTCTGACACTATCTTCACCCAAATGTCTTTGAACTTCAAGTGTTAGTGTTTCACCTGATTCTCTTTTAATTTCTAAAGCATTAAGGATGTCTGGGAGTTGAGAATTTTCTCCAGCAAAACTAACATCAACTACAGGTCCGATTACCTGCTTAACTTGACCAATATTCGCCATTTATATATTGTGATTCTGGTTATGAAATTTGGCGCAAAGATACGAGAATGCAACATATATCAAGAGAACTTACAAAAAATAACCTTCTAGAATTGTAATAAATATTGCCAAATGACAATATCTGGATTTAAAGGAAATTTGAAATCTATTCCTCTTCAGATTGTTGCAGACTCAATTGGATATAAAAACTGTTTTTATCATTTCCATTCATCATTCTAACCACTTGTGCATTTATCAGTTCTAAGAGTGCTAAAAATGTAACAATTGCATGCATTCTGTTATCCAAATTGTCAAACAATTGTTCAAAAGAATATTCCCTTCCGCTAGAAATCAAATTGCGAAGGTAGGCTTGCTGATCTTTTAATGTATAAGGATACTTAACTATTTGATGTACATATCTATCCTTAGTGTTCTTATATCGCTCTAATATTGATCTGAATGATTTAAATAGCTTATATGTAGTTAAGGTCTCCAACTCTACATCTATGAGTGCATGCTCCGACAACGCCTTGATTTCAGCACTTACATTACCTCTGAGAATCTTGCGTGCTCTATCCTGCTCTTTATCTTTGAATTCGTCAATAACACTTTTGTATTGCTTATATTCTAAGAGTCGTTGGACAAGTTCGTGACGTGGATCAATCTCATTGCCATCCTCATCTATTTCTTTCCTTGGAATTAGCATTTTAGCTTTAATTCTCATCAAAGTAGCTGCCACAAGAATAAATTCTGAGGCGACGTCTAAGTCAAGTTCTTCTAACTGTCTAATGTAATCCAAGAAGTCATCCGCAATCTTGGAGATATCAATGTCATGAATATCTAACTCATCTCTTTGAATGAAATATAGAAGGAGATCGAATGGACCTTCGAAATGTTGTATTTTGACCTTGTAAGTAGCTGCCATATTAGGGGTAGTCTCTTCGTGAAACATAAGTTACTGCTTAGCAAGTAACTATATTTTACTTGACATAAAAGTATCATTATCCCACGTACATTATACCTTATACCAACTACTATTTCAGAAGATATTATTAATGTCATTCCTGAAAGTTCTATACAGATTATCCATAGTCTCTCGCATTTCGTTGCCGAAAGAGCGAGGACCTCTAGGCGTTTTATCAAAAAGACGAATCCTCCTTATCGTATAGAGAGCTTAGATATTATTGAATTCGATAAAAATGGCAATGGACATCTTGAGCAAGTGTCAGTATGGCTGAACAAGGGGATTGATTTTGGTATAATTAGTGAGTCAGGTCTACCAGGAGTTGCAGACCCTGGTACCGATATAGTGAGATTGGCACACCATTCTGGATATAAGGTTAGTCCTTTAACCGGACCTTCTTCTATAACTTTAGCCCTCTCAGCAAGCGGAATGAATGGGAATAGCTTTGCATTCAATGGTTACCTACCAATAAAGGATGGAGATCTTAGATCCCAGTTGCAGGTCTTGGAAGCTCTTATTAGGAAGACTGGGCAAACACAAATTTTTATTGAAACCCCTTATAGAAACAATCGAATCATAAAGAGTATACTTAAGCATACTAAAGACCATCAAATAAGTCTTTGTATCGCCCTTGATCTTAGTGGTGAGAATGAGTCAGTTCAAACAATGACATTAAAGCAGTGGAAGAAAACAAATCCAATAGAATTACCCAAACTTCCTGCTATCTTCTTGCTTGGCCGATAATTCTCGTCAGTAACTATAATAAAAAAGGGGAATGCTCTCACATTCCCCTCAGTTTCATAAACCAAAATGATTACTCAATCACAATCATATGTCTTGTAGCTGTATACTCGCCTGATTCAAGCTTGTAGTACACTACTCCTGTAGTCAATGTTTCTCTATCTACTGTTACTACATTTTCTCCCTTTTCACCTTGTAACTGTAGTTGTTGTAATACTTTTCCTGTTACATCATATAAGGTCATCGTCGCTGATGCAGCCTCTGGCAATGTATACGTAATCTGCGTTTGTACTTTGAATGGATTCGGATTATTCTGACCTAAATCATATGACAACTCACTTCTATTCTCTAATCTCAGGTCTGTTATCTCTAATTCCTCTCCTATGTAAGCCTCTGCTTTAGTAATATCACTTGTGATGCCTAATAAATCTCTTAGTTGACCATCTTGTGTCGCCTTCATCGTTATTGTCATCAAGTCTCCTGTAATCGCCTCCAGACTACCATGACTCATCGTCATCTTATCCTCGAACTGAGCAATGTTATTCGCATCTATTCCTTGTCCTTCGATTCCAACAAAATCCATACTTGTCATATCCATAGTGAATTGATATCCAAATACATTCTCTGTACTTGATAACACCACTTGTACTTCCTCTCCTGCTAACACTGGTCTATCATCAAATAACAATCCTGTTACTTTACCTACTTCCGTAGTAGAATTGCTAACTCCATTTACTGTTGCCGTAGAATTAACGTCTCCAATCTTTGCAGCTATGAAATCCTGTCCTAATACTTCTGATGTCATTGATACAACATCTATGTGAGATTCATAATTCCATGGGTTATCCAAGGTCAATGCTTGATCTGCTGGTACAAACTTCCAACTATCATTCTGTGGGAATTCTGAATATAGACCCAAGATAAACTTCCTCAACTCTATTAAGTCTAGTCCATTGATTCTCTGATCATTATTGATATCTGCAGCAATCATCTGATATGGTGTCTCTAATCTTTCTTCTCCTAATATGTGTCTTTGTATGATTATCAAGTCTATTGTATTGACTCCATTAGCATCATCGCCATCCTTCTCCGCTGTGATCTGATATGACTCATCCTCTAATACATTCTCAAAGGCATAACTACCATCTGTATTTGTCATTGATACGATCGGGAAGCCTGGTATATCACTCATCAACTCTGCTTGTACATCCTCTACCAATTCTTCTTTCTCTGTTCTTACTTCTCCTGCTACTCTTCCTGCTCCACCTCCATTATTGATGATTCTTACATTCACTAGACAGAAATCAGTGTTTCCGCACTCATCCCATGCATAGATTGGAATCTGCAAAAAGCCTGATGCATCTACCATATCTCCTGTAAATATCGCTCCTGAGCTTCTTCTTCCTGGCACCCATCTGTGAATCTCTTCTCCATTGAAATCCTCGAATGCTCCTGTATTTCTGTTAAAGCCTCCATCGCTATATGCGCCAAAGCCATTCTCAGGACACTCAGCTCCATCATCATCTGCTGGATCTACATTTACTGCCTCACTAGAGTCAAAGAACCAGAATGTTGTATTATACCACATCAAATCTGTAGTACTATCATACTCTGCATCACATCTTTCAGGAGGGGCTACATTCGTAAACGTGAAGAATAAATCCTCTTCTGATGAACAGTTATCAAAACTCTTCTGATCAAAATCTATCGCCCACAATTCAACCATTCCCTGAGGGAATTGATCTGTTGGTGCCATCACTGCTGTTCCTAAGTTCAAACAGAATGGTGTAGGTGCTTTCTTGTCTTCTACTGTAAATAAGGTCTCAAATGATCCTCTATTTCCACAGCCATCATCTACTACCCACTCTACTCTGTGCTGTGTCTTATCTCCTGCCAATTCCTCATCCAAAACTATTGTTACTGGGTCTCCTGATGCAGTCTTAGCTACCCACTTTGGATTTGGATCACCATTTGGTAACGTTGGACTGACGTTTGTCTGGAATACGCAATCTATAACCCAGTCAGCATTATAATCAACGTTGATCGTCCAGCTTAACCATGCACTTGGACACTCGCCTTCGTCTGTTCCTGTTGCACTTAATGTGATTCCTTTTCTTGTACACTCATCTGTATCTGCCGCAAAGCATAATCCTGTATCACTTGTCACTTCTGGTGAAACATCATCTAGAATCTTAACTGTTTGAGTCCACTCATATATTCCTCCTGCATCTGGATCACTAGGATCAAATGTACACCAGTCTATTATTGTCCAATCATATAAGATTGTCATACAAGAGTTCTCCTCTATAGTTGTCTCGAATCTCTCTACATCTACTCCTATCAGGTTACACAATGGTTGCAAGAACGTTGGCTCACCTGTATCTACAAACTCACACACTACTGTAACATCATCTGGCCATACTATTGTACTTGGATCAAATGCATCTACTGGCTGCAATACAAACCACTGCTCACATAGCTCATTACCAGATCCTTCCTCTATTATAAATCTTCTTATCGCTCCAAATCCACATGTCGGATCATACGCTGGTACATCTAAGCCTGTAAATTCTCCAATTGGATTTCCTTCATTTGCTCGTTTTCTTCTGAATTCTGTCTCAGCAAATGTTTCTAATGTATCTACTAATACAGGATTCTGCATACATGTACCAAATGAAGTAGGAACACCTGTTAAGTCTAAATCCCATATGTCTGCTGTACATGGTAAGACTAAGTTTGGAGGACAAGTACCTGTACCTCCTGTTTTATCTTCAACTGCCACTGTTGACCACAATAAGTTGCAGTTATCATTCTTGTCACATACTCTGATCTCTACATCTATCGCTCTATTTATATCATCACAGCAGAATGTCACTGACTCACCAAAAATTGTATCTTGAGCTTCACAGAAATCATCGCTTCTTCTTCTAATTTCTACTGTAACTTCTTCTGTACAATTATCAAAACTTCCCTGATCGATAGCATCTACAAATATCTTCGCAGTCCCCTGATCATTTGGATCTTGATTAGGACTTGTCGAATTATTTGACCCTAACTCAACAACCAAATTCTGCGTTGTTACTGGAGTCGGTGCAGTACGATCATCTACCGTTATTGTCGCTAATACTTCAGCTCTGTTACCACAACAATCTTCTGCTACATATTGTACTTGCCAGCTACCTATTGGAACTTCCAATACTCTAAAGCCATCTTCAGCATTACCTACTACTTCAAACCCTCCTTGTACGAACCCAATGTAATACGTTAAATCTGCATCACACACGTCATCTAATGACTTCGGTGCTGGAATTGTTACATCAGCTGCACATTGCCAAGGATCTGTACTCGCAAATATCTGATCACTTTCTAGTAATAATCTTGGCTCTAAATTGTCTACTACATTTATCAACTGTGTGTATTCCGCAGCGAAACTCCCACACCAGTCAACTATTGTCCATGTACGCTGAGTCTTTGAATTACCAAAACACCCTGGTGAACATGAATCCAATACCGTGTCATTGAAATCTACTATTATGTTGCATACACCTTCTCTGATAGGTTGTGCATGTGGACCTTCTGGTCTAATACCATTTATATAATAGTGTGGATATGCTCTCCAGATACCTTCGTTACTCTCTATTACACAGTCTACATCAAACTCATCGGGATCTATACCATCATCATCTGTATCTCTGTCTACTGTATTTGGATTATCAAAGAAGGCTGCTATCTCTGCTGGACTAGTTCCTAGATCACATGAAGGTAATGTAACTATTCGCTGAGGCATTAATATTACATCCTCTACTGGCTCCCCAGTTCCTTCTATTTCAATAAAATTACCTGCGTCATCAAAGACCTCTATTGGATCAAATCTGAAGTATTGAGTACAATTTAATACTCTATTTCCTCCATCAACGCTAGGAAAAACTACTGACCACAATCTCGTCATCAATGTCCCTTCTGAGCAATCTCCAATTGCAGAGAATGTATCACTATAATCTGCTACAATAGGAACTCCAAAACAATTATCGGTAACAAAGTCCCTAACGAATCCGTTTCTATTCTCTGAATACTCAATGATGCTTTCTAATAAGCCTTCATCTAATCCTAATCTTCCATTACCATTACCCAAGTCTACAAACTCAGTGAACAGCTTCTCCTCAGTACAATTTAATATACAATCAGGATCTGTTACCATTGGGTCTGTACATGCATCACAGCTCAATGTAGGATCTGTCTTATCTTCTATAGTTACAGTACCCCAACAAAAGTTATCTCCACAAAGGTTTGAAACTCTGTATTCTAGAGTTGTACCGTTAGCAAATTCAAAAACATCTGTTAGTTCTAACACATCGCCAGTTGGTCCAACAATATCAAGTTGTGTCAATAAAGGATCTACATCTCCTTCTAAGAACGCATCTGCTGTAATATCTAACTCACAGTCTTGATTGACACTAGCATTTACGTGGTCATTACATGCTAATGGAACAGAACCAAATGGTACACCGTTCGCATCTTCTGCTGCTTTTAAGGACAACTGTGCATCATCGAAATAGATAGCACCACCATCAAATCCAGGCTGAATAAACAGCACTAGTAATCTTGCTTGAGTAGCACCAGCAGGAACGACACCTATAGTTCTAACTTCCTGCCATGACGAGTTAGAATTTCCTGAGTCAAAGCGATCAGATTCAGAAAAACATACAACTTCCCCTGCATCATTCAAAAATTGAATCTGCAAGAGGCCGAAGTTTTGATTTCCTGGGCCCAAATTGTCATTAAACATAACATTTGCACAATCCTCGAAAGATGGATTGTACATTTCAATTGATCCACAGTAAGTTTCACCTTCAGCTGCTGTTACCGCAGGTCCGATCATCACTCCGTCGCCAGAAAACCCACCAAAAATTTTGATGAATCTACCTCCGTTGCCAGGAGCTGCTTCTGTTCTAAGCGGAAGACAGTCATCATTTGGAGAATTTTGCAAGAAAACATTTCCAAAGGTCTGCCATGCCGTAACACCAGTTCCTCCTCCAACGAAAGCTACACCTCTAGCGTCGCCAGTAATGCCAGACTCGAAACTACCATTTTGAATCAGGTTAGGTCCGCATGGTCCTTGTGCCTCACAAGTAAGAGAACAATCGTCTTGTGATATGCCCAAAAGCGGAATTAAGAAAAATAAAGCTATACTAGATAACTTGATGAGATTGAGTTTATTTATCATTTTGGTTAATTATCCATTGAAAAATCAACATACTATTGTCCAAAAGAATCAAAAAAACTCGAAATGAATACAGTTCAAAGTCTTGGGGAATCAAGAAGATTTCGTCATAAATCCTTGATAATAAGACTTTTATGTAAAAAAGAGATCGAGTTTATTTGTTCCTTAGAACTATTTCGTCCTAGCAAATATAGGAAGAATATAGAGTTTCAAGAAAATTGTCCATTTTTTTTTCACTTTAAATCTCACTTGAATTCACCGATAGCTAAGTTTGAGGACAATAATCAGAAACCGATGATCACGCATTTAGAAGAGACTGATAACTATCATAATAATACATGAATAATGACACCATAGTGGCTCTTGCAACACCTTTAGGGGTGAGTGCAATTGCAATTGTTCGATTATCTGGCTCTCAAGCCATTGAAATCGCCAACAAAATCTTCACCAAAGACCTATCTAAATCTACATCTCACACTGCACACTATGGAAAAATAGTATCAGGTGATATCTATATAGATGAGTGCATTATTACCATTTTCAAAAGTCCAAGTAGCTATACAAAGGAAAACATCTGTGAGATTTCTTGTCATGGGTCTGTTTATATTATTGAAAAAATCATCCAATTATGCTTAGAGAATGGGGCGAGGCTTGCAGACAAAGGAGAATTTACTCTTAGGGCTTTTCTAAATGGCCAACTAGACTTATCGCAGGCAGAAGCCGTAGCAGACTTGATTTCATCTGATAATGAAGCCGCTCATAAACTTGCGATGGAGCAGCTTCGTGGAGGATACTCTATTAGTCTGCAACAATTAAGAAAGGAACTGATCGATTTAGCGAGTTTATTAGAATTAGAACTAGACTTTGGAGAGGAAGATGTGGAATTTGCTTCCAGAGCTCAATTGAAAACAACTATTCAGTCCTCATTGGATGTTGTAAATCAACTTGCCAAATCCTTTGAGACAGGAAATGTAATCAAGAATGGTATAAAGGCTGCTATTGTTGGTGCTCCAAATGCTGGTAAATCAACCTTGCTAAATGCCCTACTCAATACTGATAGAGCTATAGTCTCAGATATTCCAGGGACAACTAGAGACACTATAGAAGACCAACTCATTCTGGAAGGCCATAAATTTTTATTAACTGATACAGCGGGCATAAGAGAATCCTCCGACAAAATAGAAGGAATTGGGATTGAGCGATCTAAAAAAGAAATCAGTAAAAGCAGCCTTGTCTTATTGGTCATAGATGTAGCAGTGATCACTTCTTCTGAAGTAGCTCGTCAAATAGACTTATTTGAAATAGACAAAGAGAGACTTATTCTAGTTCTCAACAAAATGGACTTATGGCCAACAGCTAAAATATCAGACTACGTTGATTCTGCAAAGATAGATTCTAGACAAGTCGTCCCAGTATCAGCAAAAAACAAGATGAATATAGGACTGCTAACTGAAGTAATGATTGAACTGAGCTTGGTAGATAAGACCGATAATACAATTGTTACTAACAGTAGACATTATAATGCTCTACTTGAAACTCAACATTCATTACTAAAAGCAAATCAAGGACTTGAGACTAAATTATCAGCCGATTTGATTGCAATGGATATTCGCCATGCTCTACATTCTATAGGAGTGATTACTGGCGAAGTATATACAGATGATTTACTAGATAATATATTTTCGAATTTCTGTATTGGCAAATAATAATTAACTTAGACTAATAAGCACAATTTGCCGTTTTGTTCTTAGCACAATTATTTTGTTTAGCTAAGTTCTTTTAAATCATTTCTTCACACACTTATTTAAAACTCAGTTTATAATGAAAAGTTATAATGTAATTCTCAGCATTATTCTGTTCCTTTCGTCTGTAATTTTATATGGACAGCAGTCACCATTACCTAAGGGCATCAAAATGAATGCTCAAGTGGAAGGTATTACAGAATATGAAATGGATAATGGATTGAAAATTCTATTATTCCCAGATCAATCCAAACCTACAATTACTGTCAACATCACCTATCTGGTAGGCTCCCGTCATGAAGGATATGGTGAAACTGGGATGGCACACCTTTTAGAGCATTTAGTATTCAAAGGCACACCAGATCATCCAGACATTCCTGCAGAACTAACTGAGCATGGTGCTAGACCTAATGGAACTACTTGGTATGATAGAACTAATTACTACGAAACATTTACTGCGAGTGATGAAAATCTTGAATGGGCTCTTGACTTGGAGTCTGATAGGATGGTCAATTCATTTATAGCAAAGGAGGATCTTGATTCAGAGATGACTGTAGTAAGAAATGAATATGAAAGTGGAGAGAACTTTCCTTCTAGTGTCTTGATGAAAAGGGTATTAAGTTCTGCATTTCAATGGCACAACTATGGTAAGACAACTATTGGAGCCAGATCTGATTTGGAAAATGTACCTATAGACAGATTGCAAGCTTTCTATAAGAAATATTATCAGCCTGATAATGCTGTACTTACAGTAGCAGGCAAGATTGATGTTTCAAAAACATTAGGATTAATAAATACTCACTTCGGGGATATCCCTAGACCAGAAAGAAATTTAATTCCTACATATACTAAAGAACCTACACAGGATGGAGAAAAATTAGTTTCACTAAAAAGAGTGGGTGATGTACAGTCTATTGCTGTTGTTTACCATACGCCTCCAGGCTCTCATTCAGATTTCGCATCAATATCTGTAATCGAAGAATTATTGACTGGAGAACCAAGTGGAAGACTATATAAAGAACTAGTAGAATCAAAGTTAGCTTCTTCTCAATGGGGTTTTGCGCCAGGACTTAAAGAAGGAGGATTTATATACTTGAATGCTGATGTAAGAAAGGAGAATAACTTGGATGATGCAAAGGATAAAATGTTGGCTACGTTGGATGATCTCAAATCTAACCCTCCTACACAAGAAGAGGTAGACAGAGCAAAATCACGAATCCTTAAAAATTGGGAGTTAGCATATAACGCAAGTGACCGGGTTGGGCTTAGCATGAGTGAATCAATAGCTGCAGGAGACTGGAGGTTATTCTTTTTATTTAGAGACAGAGTAGAAAGCGTTACAAAAGATAATGTTGTAGATGCGGCTAACAAGTACTTTATTCCTTCAAATAGGACTATAGGAGTATTTATCCCAGATGATGAGCCACAACGAGCAGAAATTCCAGATGCTCCAAATGTATCAGCACTGGTTGCTAATTATAAAGGTAAAGAGGAAATCAGTATGGGAGAGGAATTTGACCCATCTCCTGCAAATGTTGATAGCAGAACTACAACGGGAACCTTTCCTAACGGATTAGAGTATGCATTACTTAGCAAGGAGAATAGAGGTGATGCCGTAAGAGCGATGCTTCGTATTAGATATGGAGATGAAAAATCTCTTCATGGTAAAAGTGCAGCTGCAAGGTTTGCGGCTATGATGTTGGACAAAGGGACTGAGTCTATGAGTAGGCAACAAATACAAGACAAGATGGATGCCCTGAAATCACGTATAAGCATATTTGGCGGAATATATGGTACGACGGTTAACATTGAGACTACTCATGAAAATTTAGAAGCTGCCATGGACTTAGCCAATGATATGCTAATGAATCCAAGTATGTCTGAGGAAGAATTTAATAAGTTAAAAGAAGAACAGTTAGCATTCAGAGAAGAAAGCCTTTCTGATCCACAAGGACTAGCCAATAATGCATTCAGCAGATTGTTATCGCCACATCCTAAAACAGACATCAGGTATGTCCCAACATTAGAAGAAGGCATCAGTGACATTAAGAATTTGACTTTGGAAGAAGTCATTGATTTTCATAATACGTTTTATGGAGGTCAAAATGCAACTTTGTCAGTAGTAGGAGATTTTGATGAAGAAAAAATTATGGCTAAATCAAAAATGCTCTTTGGTGATTGGAATAGCGGTATGAAATATGAGAGAATCACAAATCCATATGTTGCTGTCAAGCCAGCAGACGAAAAGATAGAAACACCAGACAAGTCCAATTCGATGTTCTTTGCAGGAATGCCGTTACAATTAAATGATGAACATGAAGATTACGCTTCATTAATGATAGGGAATTATATTCTTGGAGGGGGATTTCTTAATTCTCGATTGGCAACTAGAATTAGGCAAGAAGAAGGACTTAGTTATGGTGTGGGATCTTGGTTCAATGCCAGTTCTCAGGATGATAGCGGAAATTTTGGAGCCTATGCAATCTCTGCACCTGAAAACACCTTCAAAGTACAGGAGGCCTTTAAAGAGGAAATAGAGAAAGTTATAAAAGATGGTTTTACACAAGAGGAGTTAGACGCGGCAAGAAATGGTTGGCTACAATCTCAAAATGTATCACGATCACAGGACAACAGATTGACAGGCCAGTTAGGCTCCAATCTTATTCTAGATAGGAAAATGATGTGGTCACAGGAGTTAGAAGATAAAATAAGAGGCTTGTCGTTAAAAGAGGTAAACATGGCAATGAAAAAGCACATAGATCATAATAAAATGGTATATGTCAAAGCAGGCGATTTTGCCAAAGCAGATAAAGAAGTAAAGCCATAAATAATTAATCAAAAGTCGCTGAATTATTTCAGCGACTTTTTTTGACCTTTTTAAATTGCGCCCCGTAAATAAAAGTAGGACTAATCACCAATATTCTCTTGGCTGATTGCAATAGCCTCGTCTGCAAGTTCATACATTTTTCTTACCCCAACTGATCCTTGATTTTCCAATAGCAAGTTGCCATTTTGATCTAAGAACAAAAGAGTAGGTAAGCCTCTGACTTTAAACAGGTTGGCTATATCTCCTCCTACCCCATTCTCTGAATCTGCTTTGTATGAAATAAAATGACTATTATAAAAATCACCCAATTTCCTATCAGTAAAGACTTCTTCATCCATTACTTTACACGGCAAGCACCAATCTGCATAGACATCCAGAAATATTAGCTTGTTTGATGCTATTGCTTGATCAGATAATTCTACTATAGAACTAGTAGAAACGAATTTAAAAGAGTAAGGAGAATACGCTTCGTTGATTTTCTTTGACTTACAACTAACTAAAGTAATTAGTGATACAAGGAGAAAGAAAAGGTAGTAGTTTTTCATAGATCAATATTGAGCACGAAGTTGTGGACAATAGTACAATTATGCAATAACCCAAATGATAATTATTCTCACTTCTCTTAGGCATGAAAATTAGTAATAAAAAAAAGGCTGACCCATTGAACAGGTCAGCCTTATTAAAACTGATTCGTAGAAAGTCTGATTATTTTAAAACAATCATTTTCTTAGTATCTGACTGATAACTAGTTTCTAACTTATAGTATAGAACTCCGCCAACATTAAGCTGGTTTATATCAATTAATACATTATTCAATCCCTGACTGTATTGACCACTTTGGGTAAACAATACTTTTCCAGTTACATCTAATACGGTTAAAGTCGCATTAGTTGGTGACGGTAAGTAAAATGCTATATCTGTAGCATTCCTGAAAGGGTTGGGAGTATTTTGATATAATACAAATTCTTGTTCAGAATTATTTCGGCCGGTTAATGAGACGGGGATGATATCTAGGTCTCCACCTACATACGCTTGAGCAGGTGTGATGTCAGAATTGATGGTGACGCTTTCACTAAGCTTTCCATCTTTATTTGCTTTGAAATGAATAGTAAATAGTTCTTCTTCACTTCTAGTATTAATATCATTCCAAGAGAACGTCGTTCTATCAGAAGATATGATAGCAAAGTTCTTCTCAGACATTTCAATACCATTCGAAGTCACATCTACAACCTCTAGCCCTTCGCTTAATAATGTGAACTGAATACCTAATAGGTTAGCAAAGTCATCTGACTTTAGTGTCATGCCGACTATCTCACCTTCCTTGTAAGTAATATCTTCAAAATCTAAGTCTATGCCATCACTAGGTAATGCTATTTTTCCTAGTCCAACAGTTGGAATAGCTGAATTGTCAACATCACCAATTTTGACACCCACGAAATCTTGATTCATCTCATCTTGAGTCAATTCAAATATTGCTCTAATTTCATTAAGTGGCCATGGTAATTCTACTGACATATTCTGCTCTGAATCAACAAATCTCCAACTATCATTCTGCGGAAATTCAGTATATATACCTAGAACAAGTTTCCTAAGCTCTACAAGATCTACACTATTAATTTTTTGGTCATTATTGATATCTGCCGCTATTCGCTTATACGGTGTATCTAAAGTTTCCAATCCAAGAATGTGTCTCTGAATTTTGATTAAGTCAATTGTGTTTACCCCATTTGTATAATCATCATTCTTCGAATTGCTGATCTCGTAATCATAAGAAATAGGATTGTTCGCAAATTCATATCTACCTGTTTCATCTGTCATATCTTGGGATGGGTACAGAGGCTGATTACTTAATATCTGAACTTGGACGTCCTCAATCATCTTACCATCTTCCGTAGCTATATCTCCAGATATTGTACGTGTACCAAAAGTGTCTCTACAAGCCATACTATTGTCCACCAAGGTCAAGAATACTGTGCAGAAATCTGAGTTCCCATTACTATCGTATACATATACATTGAGAGTTACTAGTGACCCTGCAGGATTGAGTAAATCTTCACAACTAAAAGTTCTAGAAGAACAATTATCAATCGAACTAAAATCTGGGTCATCCTCAGGCGGTATAGCTGAGAATGTATATCTCAAATCATTAGGTGGAGTACAATTATCTTCTGCTCCAAGATTGAAGTCACAAGCCCAAAGTTCTACAGTACCTTCAGCAGTAAGTGCACTACTTAAATTAACACAGTATGGTGTAGGGGGAACGTTATCGACTACAGTGAAGAACGTCTCGCAAGTAGCTATATTTCCGCATCCATCGGATACTCTCCATAATACACTATGTTGCGCCGTACTTCCAGGTACTCCTTCAGGCAATGTTATTGTAACTTCTTCTCCTGGCCGTGTGGCTGGGATATAGAATGGACTTGAAGGATTAATCGTACTAGAGAAATTAAAATCAATATTCTTATCTCCAAATAAATCTACCTGTGCTGTCCATGTCAATCTATTGGATGAACATATACCATCATCTGTTGCTACAGCGCTCAAGGTTACTGGCCCTTGACAATCAGCTCCAACTGGCAGGGCTTCACTGCTACAAGTTACTGTCGGTGGTGTTTCATCTATGATTCGCACTACCTGCACTTGTGACCATATGCCATCAGAAAGAGGATCATTTGGCTCATACTCACACCAGTTAATAACCGTCCAGTAATTAAGGACTTTGAAGCAAGCTCCATCAGTGAAAAAGAATGTATCTCTTTCAACATTAACTGCAATATCATCACAAGGACCTGACACTATTGTTGGTTCTTCCATCAATATCTCAGTACAAGTGATAACAGTATCTCTTGGGAATGTCACTTCAATATCCATTTCCTCTGCACCTAGCATAGTAACACGTTGAATACAATTAACAGACTCTTCTCCTACTACAAACCACTGTCTGTCTATAGTTCCAGAATTACATCTTGTCAAATCATTATTGATATCAATGCTCCCTACTTCAAGTGTACCACAAGAATTAAATGCTCGGGCTCTTTCCATGTTAGTTGCAAATGGATCGCCATCGCAGTCTATGGTAATGTCTCCAGGACAAAGAATTGTGGCTCTAGATTTATCTTCGAGTCTAACGTATGACCACACCTCACTGAAGTTGTCACCAGCAGATCCAAAGATACCATCGTTATCACCATCATCCCAAACTCTCAACCACACCTGCAATTGAGCATAATCGTTGACACCATCGCCATTTGCATCGATTCCAAACTCATCCAAATCGCCACAGCAAAACTGAACAAAAGCACCATTATCAGGATCCAATTCGTCATCGAAAGAATGGTCATCATTATTATAAGTTGTGTTTCCTATGAAACCACAAGAGTCATTCTCTCTTCTTATTTCCAACTTAACTCTACCACATCCATCGAATGAACCATTATCTATGCTTTCTGCAAATATTTTGGTTACTCCAGGCACATTTGGGTTTCCTGGGTTAGGTATTAATGAAATAACTACATCTTGCTTAGTAATCGCTACTGGCGGCGTTACATCAGAAACTGTAACTGAAACAGGTTCGGACGCTATATTCTCGCAACAATCCCAAGCATTATAGAAAAATTCATGTTGACCAATTGGGACGTTAGAAGCAAAATATCCTCTCACTGGGTCAAAGCCCATTGTTACACCTTGCAAACCAGTACCACTACCTGTAGCCACTCCATATAAGTCCATTGTCCCTGAACCAGTAGAGACAACGTAGTTGAGTGCTACGGTAGGACTACAGTCATCACTCAACCTATGAGGCTTAGGAAAATAGACTGTTGCACTACAACCCCATGGATCTACTGAGGTATTGATATCTGACACTTCGATCTCAGGCGCATCTACATCTTGTGCCACAATCACTTGTCTACAAATAAATGGTTCTGTAGAAGGTGAACACCAATCAAATATTTGCCATTCTCTGACAACTTTAGTATTGCCCGTACAAGCTGGATCTGCATTACAAATGCCTAGAGGTGTATCAGTAAATGTTGAAAATAAGTTGCAAGTAGAACCATTGATTTGAGAGACCGCTGATATCATATCCATGTCATCTAGAGTCACTAAATACGGAAAGGCATGTCTTACAGCGAATATCTGGTTATTGAGAAGATATTCCTCACTGATTGGATCACTTGGAGGGAATAACTCTCTAAATTGGTTATAAAAATATTCGAATACTTCATCCGGGCTTGTACCTGCTCCACAAGGAAGATTGACTTCTGCTTCTGGGCATTCTAATCCAACATTGTCGTCAGGTAAATCTACAAATGTACCATCTGGATTTAATTGGAATTCAAATGGTGGAGCCTCAAAGTATTGAGTACATCTAGAGACATTACCTCTATTGTCTACAAAGCTCCAGATTCTGGTTAGTAAAGTACTTTCACCACATCCTCCACCAGAAACACGGTCAACAAAATTGGAAGACGCAATACCGTCACAATCTGTGGCAAGTGGAGGCACCACAGAACTTACATCTATACCTGTACATATTGCAGGTAATTCACAGGGATTAGCAGGATCAGCACAAGTACACTCAATACGAGGTCCTAGTTTGTCTTCTGCAATAATTTCTCCCCAGCAACTGTTCACACCATTAGTTACAGTAACGGTGTAAAATCCTGGCACAAATAATTCAGCATAGCATTTGCCTGCTGCAGCATTTGAAGCATCATTGTGACCTTGGCCTGCAAGGAGAATTTCGAAATCGCAATTACTGCCAATCGTTCCTTGCAAAATCATTTCTGGGGTAATTTGAGAACCAGAATCACAGTCTTCCCCTAAAGACACATTAATCTGGCCATCACAGACAAGTGTCTGCGCATTGAGTTGGTTTCCTAGATTTAGGATAAGGAAAGAGCAACATATTATCCATCTGGACAATATGCTGACCTTACCCATCAAATCGGTATACACCATGGGATAAAGTTTTGGTTAATAAAATGAGTAATGAGTTCCTTACTACATCTATAGTAAGGAGGTGTTCAGAATATCAGAAGGGGGAATACAAGAAACGGGAAAAGAATCTTGAGTGACAAATGTAATTCACTTTACACCTTTAGAAGATTCATTAGATGGTAAAAAATATATTTTTTTTCTACTAATAATCAATAGTTATAATATGATCCTTGATTATTCATGTCCTTAACATACGTACTACATTTTTAGCTACTGCGGCGGCGGTCGCAACACCCATACCACCTAATCTAACAGCCAAGGTGACATTAACTGAGACTCTCTTGATGATAGGTCTTTTACTACTTCCAGTGGCTATTATACCACTCCATGAATGAGCCTTGCTAAACGACTTAATACCAAGAAAATCAGTAGCTATTTGTTCCAGGTGCTTTATAATTTTAGGATTGGTGCCTAGTTCAGAAGTCATCTCTTTTTTACTATCAATATTGCGTGCTCCTCCTATTAGTAATCGATTCCCGACATTTCTAAAGTATACATATCCTCTATCCATATGATATGTTCCCTTTAGGTTAAAATCCTCCAATGGGTTAGATATAAGAACTTGATTCCTTGCCGGTATTAGATCTAGTCCTTGATGTAGCTTCGATGTAAAAGCATTAGTAGTAAGAATAGTATGCTTGCTATTAAGAGTAGGCACATTTTTACATCTAATAATTGCTCTTCCTTGGTCTGGAATAATATGTTCGACTTGCAAACCGAATAAGAAATTTACACCCAACAGTCTGCATTTCTTAACCAATTCTCCTGATAATCTTGCAGGGTTTAGCTGAGCCTCTAAAGGATTGAATATGCATTTAGAGAACAATGAGCCAAGGTATTGATCTTGTATTTTAAGCGTATCCTTTACACCCGTAGCAGATTCTAATAGGTTATTTACCATCACAATCTGGTCAGCACACTTCTCAAATGCTTCAATTGACTGAAACACTTCATATCCACCATAATTCTTGAAAACTATATCTTGAGCTGATACTGTTTGTTTAAGTATTTGAAGGCCTTCCCATCTTAAATTCACTGTTTCTATAATCTCATCTGAATTCATTGAGTTCAGGTCATCCAAGATCTCGCCCGCTGTACCATAACATGCAAATCCTGCATTCTTAGTACTTGCACCAATAGGGCGGATACCTCTTTCAATGACAGTAATATTGGCATTGGGAAGTGATTTTTTAAGGAAGAATGCTGTAAATAGACCAACAATTCCTGCTCCAACTATTGTGTAGTCAATAGGTGATTGCCAATTTTGTTTTTCCCAATAGCTAAGCATAAGTATGATTTGGAACTAATAGTCACAAATAAATACATTTGCAATATAACTTTACTCTATGGTACAACGTATACAATCAATCTTATTACTTCTATCTTCTGGAGGATTTTGGAGCTTATTCGCATTACCTATTGCGGCTTCAGATACGAAATCTCAAGATATCTATCAAGATGGTTTACTGACTATACAAGACCATAGTCTTCTTATAGGTTTAACTATTGCGGGGGGGCTAATTAGCTTGATAGCCATATTTCTTTTTAGAAATCGCAATATGCAGAAGTCGATAACCTGGCTTGCTGTTATCTGCGGATTGGTTATAGGAGGCTTTAGCTTTTGGTTATATGCTAACTCTAATCAAAGTGCAAACTTGGGGATAGGTATTGGGCTACCTTTCTTCTCTGTCGTCTTTGCTATTGGGGCCATTTTCTTTATAGGTAAGGACGAAAAGTTAGTTAAGTCTATGGACAGACTTCGCTAATACCTTCTATAATTGTAGGATATAAAACAAAAAAAGAGGCTGTCTCATAACTTGAGACAGTCTTTTTTATTTGCACATATATTGCTAACTTGTAATATGAGCAAACAAAGAAGAAATGTAGTCTTCAAGGCCTATAATCCAGCTCAGTTTACTTCCTCCGAGTTTAGAAGAGTTGATTATGAGTACTTGGAATCTGAAGACATAGAAGCCTTCATCAAGTTCAATTACTTCCATAAAGAACAGAAGGCCAAAGGAAAGATAAAACCAAAAGACGCCTTCAATCCACAGCACTTATACTACGATGAGAAAGGAGATTATTTCGTTTGCCCTATGGGTCAGAAGATGAGTAAACAGTACGAGACAAACCCAAAAACAAAATCAGGATTCCAACAAAAGTACAGCGTCTATGAGGCAAAGAATTGCATGCACTGTCCACTCAGAGGTGTTTGTCATAGGAGTAAGAACAACCGAAAAATCCAATTCAATTGGAATTTGAAAAGACACAAGGATGTCGCTAGGGAAAAACTCCTTTCGGAGCAAGGGGTTGCCCACCGCTCACAAAGACCTGCAGATGTCGAAGCGGTGTTCGGAAATATAAAGCAGAACAAAAAATTCACTCGATTCAATTTGAGAGGAAAAGACAATGTGCTTATAGAAGCAGGATTAGTGGCATTAGCACATAATTTAGCTAAAATGGCTAGAAATTAGATTAAAATCTCTTAATCCGAACCCTATGGAATCACCAATGCTCACAGTTAGTAATCTTAATCTTGAAACATAGTATACCTGATGAGGTAGCACACAAATAATGAAAAAGAGGCTACCTCTTATGAGACAGCCTCCTTTATTTTTATTCGTACTGGTCAAATGATTATCTATTCTGGTCTTTTCTTTGCCGAATAGTTTACTTTGAGCTGACCAGATTTTCTAAGTTTCTGTTTTACATCTGTGACAATACCCATGGTAACGTCACCATCTACCCTCAGTGAGGTATTGATTCCAGGTCTTTGCTTTTCAGGCAATGTACTCTTGTGCTTCTCCAAAAACAAAGGAATATCACTAATACTAGAAAACTTATCGCCCAATTGAATAGCAGGTTTAGTGCCATACTGTGCTTGATACTTCTTTACTGGCTTGCCTATATATATATAGTTTACCAAAGATTTTTTTTCGAGTTTAGTCAATTCCGTAGCGTAAGGAACATTGTTGTTAACCTTAAGTTCTGCATCTCTAAGAACGGTTACAACCATGAAAAAGAAGAGAAGCATGAATATGATATCTGGAAGTGATGCTGTAGATACTTCCGGTGTAGAGTTTCCTCTTTTCTTTGAAAATTTACCCATCTTTTCTCTTATTAATTTTCTTCTCCAAAATTTGTTGGTTCCGCTTCAGATATAACTAACGGAATTTCCGATCTAATTTTCTTCTGTATATCCTTAGGAAGGAATTCAAAACTCTTACCATACTGTCTATTGGCAGCTTCTTCTCTAAGTTCGTTATAGGCTGCTTTTAATTCGTTATACACTTCTAAATATGTCTTATAACTAGTCCCTCTATCATTCTTGATAGAAATGATCGCTTTTTTGGGATTTTCAGCCATATCATCCCTACGATTAGGGTTTACGATAAATTCTTTGGCATTGGCTCTCAGTGTTTTGACACTTTGAGGCTCACCTCTAACCAACAATTGGTCATCAGCATTTACGAGTACAGAGTAGACGTTCCTCGTTTTCATATTTAATGTCTCAGGCTCTTCTTCTGACCAAGGTGGTAATTTTACTAATACCCCTTTATCTACATCGATAGTCGTCGTCACCAAAAAGAAAATCAAGAGCAAGAATGCAATATCCGCCATAGATCCTGCATTTACTTCAGGTGCTTCTCTAGTCTTTTTCTTAGGCATGCTTGTGTTTTTTAGAGATTATTATTTTAATAAATTCACAATCTCCATTATCACAGCCGCCCCAAAAGCTAAGACTATACTTGTCACCGCTGTTTTCACACCTCCGCTAATCAATTTAGAGGCTCCATCTCCTACTTTAAATTTCTCTGCCAATGTAGCTATTCTTCCTGTCGTCTCTACATCTGATGTAGAGTAAAAGACTAAGAAAAGCAATCCTATTGCTAAAAATGCAAATAAGATTTTTATCGAACCTTTAAGGTCCATAAAGAGATTAAATATTATAAAAAATGCTACAGCTATTGCTGCAACAACAACTAACAATACCGTGATATTGATTGCTGGATTGAAGAAATCAAATGTAGCCTCAGTATTGTTTTTGAGGATGTAGTTAAGGTCTTCTGATATGCTATATTTGGATTTAACGCCACTTACTATGGATCCAATTGCAACAATTGAGGCTAAAGCTCCCAATAAGATAGCAAATAGCTGACCTCTTCTTGTTAATAAATTATACATATTAATTTAAAATCTCAAGGTTACTTAAATACGCCATTTCTAGCCATTACATCTACAAGTCCGATTGATGATTCTTCCATCTTATTAACGATACCATCAATCTTGGACACAATATAATTATAGAAAATCTGGAGTATTATCGCTGCGATCAATCCAAATACCGTCGTCAATAGAGCGACTTTGATACCCCCTGCAACGACTGATGGAGAAAGGTCACCTACCGCCTCGATTCTATCAAAGGCTTGAATCATACCTATTACCGTACCCATAAATCCGAGCATTGGTGCAATGGCTATGAATAATGAAATCCAAACTAGACCTTTTTCTAGGAGTCCCATTTGCACAGAACCATAAGAAACTATAGCCTTCTCAACAGCCTCAGGGCCACTATGTGCATTTCTTAATCCTTCGTAAAGAACACTTGCAGTAGGGCCCGATGTAGAACGAGCTACCTCTTTAGCGCCTTCCAAATCACCATCAGCTAATCTTGAATCTATTTTACTAAGAAGTTTAGATGTGTTTGTTGTGGCAATATTGAGAGTAATAATTCTTTCAATACAAAAAGCCAAACCTAAGATCAAAGTTACAAGTACTAAACTCATAAACTTCCAATCTCCTTCAATAAACTTTTCCTTTAAAACTTGGAAAATTCCACCTCCGTCACCAGAGTCTTGAGCAGCTAAATCTGCAAATCCAAAAAAACAAACACCTGTGATTAGTAGGCAACTAAGAACGATTTTTCGCATGATTTCTTCTTTTCTTTTAAAATTGTAAGTCCGATAAATCAGATAATAAGGGTCTAAAATAGAAATATTTGTCAGCAATGGAGGCATTACTTCTAAATTTTAGTTCGCCCTGTCTAACTATTACTTTCATTTTATTTGGTTTACATATGAGATGACTAAAGTTTGCATTATGGTGCATATTTCATATGTAATAAAACCATATTTGTACAGTCTTGAAAATTAAGGTTTAACACTGATATAAATTCATTCCAATCTTGATTTTGGGTTTTGAATTTATTTACCAACTTATTTAACCCATTGTAATGATAATGCCTATATGTCGTCGGTTATAGATTCTATAACAATCAGATGGACCATGGACACATCATTCTTGAGATAAGGAGCGGAGAATGAGGGATTCGAACCCCCGATACCCTTTTGGAGTATACACGCTTTCCAAGCGTGCGCCTTAAGCCACTCGGCCAATTCTCCCGAGACTATAAAGGTAGTTCTTAAAGTGCTAGGTCAGTTATATTGCAAATAGTTTTTTAGCATTATTAGTTGTTAGTTGCTTGATCTCATCCAAAGTCATAGATCTGAAATCAGCCACTTTTTCTGCTATGTCAATAATACGCTGGCTTTCATTGCGCTTACCTCGAAAAGGAACAGGACTCAGATAGGGTGCATCGGTTTCAAGAACAATACTTTCGGGAGCCATACCAGCTACCATGGGTCCAAGATTTGCTTTTTTATAAGTAATAACTCCTCCGAGACCCATTTTGAATCCAAGATCTTGAATCTGCCGACACTGCGCTATTGTACCATTGAAGCAATGGAAAATTCCAGCCAGATTACCATTTTGACTTTTTTCTATCAGCTGGATAGTTATATCTAAGGATTCTCTAGAATGGATTATGATAGGCAATTGAGTATCCTTTGCAATTTGAATTTGTATTTCGAAAGCTTTAACCTGCTCTTGGTAATAGGTTTTATCCCAGTATAAATCTATTCCTGTTTCACCAATTCCGTAGAACTTTGATTCCGTAAGGTATTCTTCGATATGTTTTATCTCTTTAGTATAATCTTCTTTGACGGAACAGGGGTGTAAACCCATCATAGGATGACATATCTCTTCGAATTCTTGAGACATGGTCATCATGGATTCAGTAGTTGAGCTATCTATATTAGGTAAGAATATCTTTGATACACCAGCTTTGGTAGCCGCTTCTATAACTGATCTCCTATCATCGTCAAACTGATCTAAATATAAATGTGCATGGGTGTCAATAAACATGGAATAGGCAAATTAAATGATAAATTTGAATTATGGCCAAAGGCAAAAATAAATATTATGTTGTTTGGGTGGGGGTGAAGCCTGGCATCTATACAAGTTGGTCTGAATGCCAAGCTCAGATTAAAGGGTTTCCCAACGCCAAATACAAATCATTCAAAACCCATGCCCAAGCTGAAGCAGCCTTTAAAGATTCTTCGACAAACTATATTGGCAAGAAGGCAAAAAATGAAAAAACAAGCATCCAGACAAATCCTGATATCAATATGCACAGTATTGCAGTAGATGCCGCTTGCAGTGGAAACCCTGGTAAACTAGAATATCGTGGTGTAGTTACAAAAACAGGAAAAGAAATATTTAAGATTGGACCTTTTGAGCAAGGCACTAATAATATAGGAGAATTTCTTGCCATAGTGCATGGACTCGCATTTTTACAAAAATCAGGAAGGAATGAAATTATAATCTATACAGATAGCAAAACAGCTATGGCTTGGGTGAGAGATAAAAAACTAAAAACAACTTTGGAAAAAACATCAGTTAATAGAAAACTATTTCAGACTGTAGACAGAGCATTAAAGTGGTTAATGGAAAATGAGTTCAGAGTACCTGTTATCAAATGGAACACGAAGGAATGGGGAGAAATACCTGCAGATTTTGGAAGAAAATAATCTTACTGAATAGCGCATCTAAGATGCACCATAAATCAGCAGATTCACAGAGATAGT
>CAZMMQ010000010.1:0-88232 GCA_964567435.1 uncultured Saprospiraceae bacterium
GCATGTATGCCGTGGAGTATGTGCCGAGGGAGAATAAGGAGCGGGTGGTGTATACGAGTCGGGTGACGAGGGTAGAGTAAGGTTAGATTTTTATTTTCTTTGTCACTTTTTCATTGATAAAAAAGCTCGCAAAAAATCTAGTTGCAACAAGGGTAATTTTTTGTGCTTACCCACCTATTGCTCTACTCACAAAAACCATCTCAACTCTTAATATTTTGTGCTCTTTTTTTGATAGTCAATTGCCTAGTGACTATGCCAAAATTGATATTTTGGTTCTCTCTTTTCAAAGGTCCGTTAAGGACCTTTAATCTTGACATGTCAAGACCAATCGTTCATATTAGAGTCTCGATTTATCACTGTTGTTGCAACAGGGGCTCCATAATAATTACAGAGTCTTCCAATAGAGTATTAATCGCAGTAACACAGGATGTCATCTCAAGAACCCCGTAGGGGTGACAACACTGTATCACTGGACGGATAAATAATTCTCACAAGGTCGATTTGGAAAGGAATGGCTAAGAATCTTGTTAATCCAATAATCTTGATAATCCTGATTTTGACAAAAGAATAAGTGAGGAGAGTGTGTGACAATCGTGTGCATCACGACTACAAGTCGCGACGAGCGGAATCAGATGATTCTCTTTGCGCAATAAAATTTAATAGATTTCTCAAATCTAGGCAGCCGGTCAAAATACAAAAATGGGTGTGGAATAGAATCGGTCCCACCCCTTTATCTATCTCCATTAATTATACGATACAGTTCCTTCTCTTCCTAAGAAAAGGTGTGCTTTCTGAGAATCGGAAAGGTCGGATGAGTTGAAGAAGTTAGGAGACCTTGATTCCAAAAAAAAGAAGAAACAGGGTGTATTTATATCCCCGCATCCATCATTTTATCCAAAAATGATAAAAAGACTTTTTCTGCCCTGGAGTAGTCACCATCAGCTTTGAATAAGGAAACAATCTTGTCATATAACTCGACCTGTTTTGATTGTAATATGAAATCCTTTTTGCTGTGTTCTAAAATTACTTTAAGACCTTGATATTCCGAAAGACTATGATAAAGGTCAAGCATAGAATGATATGTTTCTTCATTGGTGTTAGATAGAATAAATTCAATCTCGCTTTCCGAATAATTGTAATCCACATGGGCGGCGTAGACCAATAAAAAGGTTTCAAATTGGTTTGGAGTTAGTTCTGGCATATGCTAAATTAGGTTAAGCTCTTTACCGATTTTAGTAAATGCTGCAATGGCATGATCTATATGTGATATTTCATGACCTGCCGATATTTGTACGCGGATTCTTGCCTTTTCTTTTGGCACTACAGGATAGAAAAAACCAATGACGTAGATGTCTTCTTTAAGTAGCTTTTCTGAGAAGTCTTGAGACAACTTAGCATCATATAACATTACAGGTACGATAGGGTGGACTCCAGGTACTATGTCAAAACCAGCCTCAGTCATCCCTTGTCTGAATCGCTTAGTATTGCTTTCCAACTTATCCCTTAGCATATTACTTTCGGTTAGAATATCTAAGACTTTAAGAGAGGCACCGACTATAGATGGCGCCAAGGTATTAGAGAAGAGGTAAGGTCTTGATTTTTGTCTGAGGATATCTACAATCTCCTTGCTGGCTGCAGTAAAACCCCCACTTGCACCTCCTAGCGCTTTTCCAAAGGTGCCAGTTATAATGTCCACACGTCCAAAAGCATTACAATATTCTGCACTCCCTCTTCCATTTGGTCCAGTAAATCCAGTAGCATGACAATCATCTACCATGACCAATGCATTATACTTTTCGGCGAGGTCACAGATTTTATCTACCTGTGCTATGATGCCATCCATAGAGAATACACCATCTGTAGCTATAAGTATTCTTCTGGCGCCCGCTGCATTGGCTTCTTTGAGTTTGGCTTCTAAATCCGCCATATCGTTATTAAGATATCTGAAGCGCTTAGCCTTACACAGTCTGATACCATCTATTATAGAAGCATGATTGAGTTGGTCAGAGATAATCGCATCTTCAGCTGTTAGTAGAGGCTCGAAAAGTCCTCCATTGGCATCGAAAGCCGCAGCATACAAAATAGCATCTTCGGTACCAACAAATTTAGCAATCTTACCTTCCAGTTCCTTATGAATGTCCTGTGTACCACAGATAAATCGTACAGATGACATGCCAAAACCATGAGTATCTATGGTGTCTTTTGCAGCCTGAATGATATCTGGATGCGAAGACAAACCTAAGTAGTTGTTGGCACAGAAATTTAGTACACTTTGGCCTTTTTGTGTTGATATTTCAGCTTTTTGCGGGGTAGTGATTATCCTTTCAGACTTATATAGACCTTGTTCTTTTAAGCTTTTGAGCTCATTGTTGAGGGCCTCGGGTATATTTTGCATAAATAGTGGTTAATTATCAAGAATGTGAGCAAGATAATGGTATGTGAGCCTTTGACAACAGGTAAGGTCGTAATAATTAATAAAATTACAGATTATAAAAAAATGTAATGTATAGTAGTATATATTACAAATGTTTATATATTTGCATTTAATGTAATGTGTCAAAGTATGTCTTTGGCTCAGATTTTCATTTAGACCGAAAACCGATCCCACCCACCCAGTAACAGTAGCTGCTTAGCTAGATGGCTATGCTGTATTTATTACTGTAAAGAATTTTACACAACAAAGGTCAAATGAGAAAATCTTTTAGTGCTCGTACTGCGGGAGTTTATTCCGTATTGCTTCTATTGTTTATTGTCTATTCATCAGGGTCAATATTCGCCCAGTGTCCGTCAACGATTATTTCAGGATCTGTTTATGCAGATGCGGATAATGATGGTCAGATTGATTCAGGAGAGAATTATTTATCTGGAATACTTGTCAGAGCTTTCGACGCCGATGGCAATTGGGTAGGACAATCTTTGACTAACGCATCAGGGACCTATAGTATAGGAGATGTGATTGATGGTCAACCTTACCGGTTGGAATTTTTGCTTGATGCTGATCAGCAAGTTTCATCCTTAGGTTCTGATAATGCAGGAGACATTCAATTTACTACAGCACCAAACTGTAGTTCTAATCTAGGTTTAACAAGTCTTTCGGGGAGCTGCGGCGAGGATACAGAGATTTTTCTGACTTGCTTTGTCAATGGGTTAGGAACGAATAGTCCTGGTCAGGAAACAATCTTGGGAATCACTAATAGTTTTAATACATCTTCTCCAGTTACAGTTTATAGTACACAGAATGAAACCGGTTCAATTTGGGGTTTGGCCTATAGAGAGGGATATAATGAGTTATATTCTTCTGCTTTTGTGAAACAGCATGCGTCACTTGGCGCTGGCGGTATAGGTGCTATATATAGAACAGATATCTCAGGTACGCCATCGACAAGCATGTTTGTTGACCTTACACAATTAGGTCAGAATGTTGGAAACTTATCTCCTGCAAACAGTGCCAACTGCAACTACGGTCGTCAGGTTGGGCAAATAGGTCTGGGGGGAATGAGCATTGACGATACTGGTTCTTCACTCTATGTAGCCAACTTATTTACTAAAAGTATAGTCAGCGTAGACCTGCAAAATCCAACTACTGCCAATACACAATCATTTCGAGTACCAGATCCTGGATGTAATGATGGATCATATGAAATCTTTGCTGTAACCAACTTAGATGGGTCTATCTACGTTGGTGTAACCTGCACCGGTGAGGCGTCTCAAAACGAAGCAAACACAAGTATACATGTATATGAATTGAATCCTTCAAGTGGTCTATTCAGTCTAGTCTTTAGTGATAATTACTCTTATGGCTTTTGGAGTGATGACAATATCTCAGGACTTCAAACTCAGCAATGGCTAACAGACATAGACATTACAGAGGATGGGAATATGATATTAGCTTTATCAGATAGATTAGGTCATGCATTCTGCAATGCGAGCACATCCAGAATAGATGATCAATTTGGTGATATTCTAATAGCAAGCCCATCAGGTAATGGTTGGGTATTAGAAAGCAATGGTCAATTGCCAGGAGTATCAGGAACAGGTGTTGGTAATGGACAAGGACCTGGAGGTGGCGAATTTTTTGGTGAGGATTTCTTTCCAGCTAATCCGACTGATCACCCTGAGGTAGTACTAGGTTCTATATATGTACTACCGGGCTCCAATGAGGTTGTAGCAGCAGTTTTTGACCCTGTTTTTGCAGCATATTCGGGAGGATTACATAGATATAATACACAGACAGGCGTTAAAGTAGGAAGTAGAGAATTATATAATCAGAATATTGCAGAATACTTTGGAAAGGCAACTGGATTTGGAAATATAGTTGCAGCTTGCGGCACTACAGCCCCTCAGATTGGAAATTATGTATGGAGAGATCTTGACTGTGATGGTATCCAAGATGCTGGTGAGCAAGGAATTGGAGGAATCAATGTTGTCTTATATAATTCTAATTGCGAAGTAATCTCAAGAACCACTACAGATGATAATGGTAATTATAATTTTAGTACTGGAATTATTTCAGGTGCTTCATATTTTGTGGGGCTAGATGTTCCTAATTTTAATGGTAACACTGAGATATTCTTAATTGATAATACGGCATATACAGCTACAGTATCTGGAGCAGGGGGACGCCTTGATTCCGATTTACAGTTTGTACAAGGTTGCAATAATTTGGGTCCTCTAGTGCCAGTAACCATATCTGGTAATAACCAAACATCATTTGATATTGGACTAAAGCCGTCAACCAATTTTGATTTAGCACTTGTGAAGAGATCGATGACAACCAACGGCATACAAGTAGGTGATGTAATCGAATTTCAGATTGAGGTATATAATCAAGGATCAGTATCAGCAGTTAGTTATGACTTAATAGATTATCTGACATCTGCTTTCCAATTTGATGCATCCTTGAATACAGGCTGGATAGCTGATAGCAATGGCAATCCAAGACTCTCTGTGTCCAATCAGTTGAACCCAGGTCAAAGTCGAACGCATAGTTTGTTTCTAAGATTAAATGGATTTTCTGACTTAGACGATCTGATTAATCGGGCAGAAATTGCAACCACATTAGATTCTAATGGTCAGGTAGACTCTGACGTAGATTCTACAGCGGATGATATTAGAGGGAATGATGCAGGAGGCATACCTGATACAAGTACTGATAATCAGATAGATGGAGATGGTGCAGTGGATGAAGATGATGAAGATGCAGCAATAGTTAATATTTTTGACTTGGCTTTAAATAAAGTCAATCGTGATATCCGAGCTTATGATATTGGTGAGACAGTAACTTTTGACATTACAATAAGTAATCAAGGTAATGTTGCTGCCAATTCGTTTGATGTGTCAGACATCTATCCACAAGGATTGATATTCTTGCAAGGTCAGAATCCGGGTTGGGTTGCAACTGGTCCTAATATGGTGACCTATACCCATACCAGGTCTTTTGAATCTGGTGATGAGATCACATTACCAATTAGACTATTGATAGCTGACGATGCGCCATTGACAGAGTTGATGAACTTTGCAGAAATTTCTGACTTTGAAACATCCATTCCGTCTATTATAGATGATTTTGATTCGCAGCCAGATACAGATATTACCAACGATATAGGTGGTACGCTTAATACGTCTACAGATAATATGACTGATGATAATGGAGTAGTGGATGAAGACGATCATGATCCTGCGAGTGTTCAGATTAGAGCAGTTGATTTAGCACTAATTAAGAGAGTAGATAGAACAAGTTTTAATCTTGGAGATGAGGTTACTTTTATTATTGAAGTCCATAATCAAGGTACTACAGATATAAGACGAATTGAAATTGTAGACTTCTTACCAGCGAATACCTTCTTAAGAGATGACTCTTGGATATTGAGTGGAGGCATAGCGTCTAAAGAAGTTGCATTTTTAAATCCACTTAGATCAGGAGAGGTTTATACAGATCAAATTACCTTACAGATAGATCCAAATGCATCACCTGGTGCATTTGTAAATGTGGCAGAGATAAGCCGAGTATATGATAGTCAAAACGTGGATGTAAGTGGTGCTGACATAGATTCTAATCCAGATGCAATTATCGATAATGATGCAGGAGGAATGCCTGTAACTGCTATGGATGATTACTTACTAGGTACGGGATTAGATGATGAAGATGATTCTGATCCAGCATTAATATTCGTGCCTATGATTGAATTGACTCAGTCATGTGTGTGTCTTAATAATGCGACACAATCTAATGATGGACAATTCCGTAATGAATTAAAAATCACATCGATATCAGGAGAAAATTGGTTTATAGATAATCAGTTTGATTTCTTTTCGAATAGTGGATCTAGTCCAGGAGCAGCAATGAGTATTGCTACAGGTCCTACTGGAGAGCAGTTTAGAGAAGTACCAAATGGTGATGGTACTAGTTGCTATTTCTTACTAGGTAGATCATTGGATGATAGAGAATTTTCTTTAAGAGCCACAAATGGGGCAGGAGTATTCCTTCAAGCTTCAGGTGGACAATGTGAATATAACAGACCTGCTGTGACAGGTGATGGCTTAGATGCTGTTTGCGCTAACTCCACCTTTACTTATAGTGTAGATGCAGATGATCCTGCATTTGCAAATTGTGTTGGCTTCTCTTGGTTATTATCTGCAGGAGCAGGTACTATAGTCAATTTGCCAGGAACTAACGCAACAGGTTCAGGAACGGCTATGACAGGATCTGGTACTGGTCCAGGTAATTCTATAACAATAGAGTTTGGTGATAATCTTGGATTTCATGAACTGACACTATTTCCTCATTGCCCACAAGGATGTGTAGCTCCTATAAATTTGAGTATAGAGATAGGGTCTGGAGATGAAGCAATATCTTGTAGACATGATATTAATCTTTCTTTAGGAACGGATTGTATGTCAGAAATTTCTGCAGAAGATCTCCTAACCAGTGATATATTACCTGGTGTAGCTTATCAGGTGCTTCTGACTGACGAGCACAATAATGTTATTCCGAATAATGTCATAACAGAAGACCAATTATTTACAACGTTAACAGCTAAGGTCGTTAACCCTTGTTCTGGTAATTCTTGCTGGGCTAATATAAACGTAGAAGACAAATTAGCTCCTAGAATTCAATGTGATGATGTAGACGTCGTATGTTACCTAGTGGATACTTACGAACCAATTGTAGTAGACAACTGTTCTACTTCGGAGTTTAGATTAATCGATGAGGCCATAACACCAGTTCCTTGTGGTGGGCCATATATACAAGAGGTTCACAGAACTTACGTTGCCGAAGATGGATTTGGAAATGTATCCAGCCCGTGTACTCAGCAAATTAATGTCCTAGCAATTCCGCAAGATGATATTGTTATTCCACCAAATTTTACGACTACAAATGGAAATAGTTTGAGTTGTTTAGGCTTGGTCTTGAATGACGAAGGATTTCCTGATATTTCAGTCACTGGTGTGCCGACTATAAATGGTATTCCTCTATTTCCTATAAATGATATCTATTGCAACATAGGGATTGACTTTAGAGATTTTGTAGTACAGGACTTTGGTTGTTCTAAGAAAATCAACAGAACATGGACAATATTTGATGGATGTTCTGATTTTGTTAGAAGAGTACAAACTATTGAAATAGCTGACACAAGAGCACCTTGGGTAACTTGCCCTCCAGATGTTACAGTAAGTACAGACGGCAGCCCAGGATGTGATGCGCCATTTACAATTCCACTTCCAGAGATACAAGATGATTGTACGACAGAAGGATTTGGTATAGATATAAGATACGCAGGTGGTTTCTTACAAGATGTAAATCAGCCTACTACAGTTACTTTAAATGCAGCTGATAGCACAGAAATAACTTATCAGGTATATGATAACTGTGGTAACTTATCCAGTTGTACATTTAATGTAACTATTTTGGATAATGTCTCACCTACAGCAGTATGTGACAGAACATCAGTCGTGTCATTGAGACTGAATGGTACAGCAAAAGCGTTCCCTGAAACATTTGATGATGGTAGTTTTGATGATTGTCTCCTTGCTGATTTATTGGTGAGAAGAGTAGACACTAGATGTGATTGTGAAAGACCACAATATGATAACATGCAATATTTGGGATCACGTAATGGTAGGTACTATTACTTGTCAGATTCTGAATATTCTTGTGCACAATCTTTCAACTTTGCAAAAGCTCTTGGAGGATCAGTTCTTGCCTCAGAGTCTCAAGAAGAGCATGACTGGGTTTTCCAACAGGTGAATGAGTACATACCAGGTATATCTTATTTCATAGGCTTACAAGATAAAGGTAATGGTATATATTCTTGGGAAAATCACTTAGAGCCTACATTCAATAGTTGGGCTGGAGGAGCACCATCTGGAACAGGGACTTGCGTAGTTACAAATCCTGATGGTGAGTGGATGGTATTTGATGGACAAAGAGCAAGATATGTACTTGAGATATCTAATCCTTGTACATTCAGTAATGAAGTACCATTCTGTTGTGAAGATGTAGGAGAAGAATCTATAGTAATCCTTAGAGCTATTGATGCCTTTGGTGGTTTCAATGATTGTAGAGTCAATGTAGAAGTTCAAGATAAAGTACCTCCAATTCTAAGGTGCCCATCAGATGTTGTCTTAGAATGCGGAACGGTCATAGATGTTAATAATCTGTCTTCATTTGGTAATGCTACCGCAAGTGATAGTTGTCTTGTTATTATCAACGAAATCATCATTGATGAAAGAAGTACATGTGGCACAGGTACAGTCGTAAGGTTGTTTGAAGCATCTGATGCCAGCGGGTCTAGTATTTGCGAGCAAAGAATTGTATTTAATAATAGCAATCCATTTGATTTTAGTACTATAATAGTTCCAGAAGATTTTGAAACTGGACTCGGATGTAATTTTGGTGCTCTGGCACCAGAGAATTTGCCTATTGAGAATGGATATCCTCGATTCACAGAGGGTGCATGCGATTTACTAGACTCACAGTTCGAGGATCAAGTATTCTCTTTTGCTGGACCTGATAGTGATGCCTGTCTTAAGATATTGCGACAATGGACGGTGATAGATTGGTGCCAGACAGGACCTGATGGTCTGCCATTGAGCAGAGTTTTTGATCAGACTATTCAAGTCAATAATACAGATGGACCAGTTATCCAAGATGGTGATTGCGATTCTATGACTTTTATTTCTGACGAATGTGATACGGGGGATGTACAATTTTCTGTAACAGCTAATGATGATTGTACGCCAGGTACACAACTTCAAAATTGTCTTAGAATTGATTTGAATAGTGACGGAACGGTTGATTTAGAGGACTGCCTTGTATCTAACGTGGTATCATTCAATAATAAATTGCCGATAGGTACTCATACAGCAATTATCAGCTTCTCAGATCTATGTGGTAACACAACAACTTGTAGTAAGGAAATTATTGTCGGAAATGATATTGATCCAGTAGCAATATGTAAGACTGGATTGAGTGTAGCGCTAGAGCCATGGGATCTTACAGGTGATGGTATCCCTGATGATGAGAGAGCATGTATATTCCCATTTTTGCTTGATTTAAAAAGTGAGCATCCATGTGGAAACCCTATTACATTAAGTTTCTGTGAGAATGACCCTACAGATAAGATTACGTTTACTTGTGATGACATTGGTCTCAATACTGTTACGCTATGTGTTACTGATGACTTTGGTAACTCTGCGAGCTGTAGGACTACCATAGATGTTCAGGATAATAATGATGGTGATTTCTGTCCAGAATTTGATTTAGCCTTAATTAAGCAAATTGATTTTGGAACAAATAGTGGTCCTTTTGAACCAGGTGATAATGTTGATTTCAGAATTATTGTATTCAACCAAGGAAATCAAGATGCCTACAATATCGAAGTTGTAGACTATATCCCTGAAGGCTTTACATTGAGTGATTCAGAATGGACATTGAATGGAGGTGTTGCGACATTAAACAACCCAATTCCTTTTATTCAAGCAAATGGAACGGCTTCAGTATTTATTCAATTGACTATCGATGATAGTTTCATGGGAGATTGTCTGGTCAATAGAGCGGAGATCAGTAATGCTGATGATGATAACGATCCAACTACGCCATCTAGAGCGGACTTGGATAGTACACCAGATTCGGATCCAGATAATGATATTGTAGGTGGAGATAATGTTTTGGATAATACGGCAAATGACGAAGATGATCATGATTTGACGAAAGTGAACGTGGTTCAAATGTATGACCTTGCTTTAACTAAAACGATAAGTCCTTCTACTCCTGGACCTTATCAGCAAGGTAGTATAGTGACTTATGATATTACAGTAACTAATGAAGGAACGTTAGATGCATCGACAGTCTATGTATCTGATAATATTCCAAATGGACTAATTCTTAATGATCCTAATTGGAATATAGTAGGTGGCGAAGCAATTATAGCGAATTCTATACCTTCTATACCTGCAGGCACTTCACAGACTGTAAGTATTACATTCATGATTGACCCAACATTTATGGGTAGTAGTATATTGAATGATGCACAGATTATAGATCCAGATGGAAGTGATCCAGAGGATATAGATAGTAATACTGCTACAGACAAGAATGTAGATGAAGATGGTGATGGTGATGGTGACGATGACGATGAGGATTGGGCTATGCTTGCGATTGGCCAAAACTTCGACTTGGCTTTAGCAAAAACTATTTCTAGCAGTAATTCAATGCCATTTTTATTAGGAGATAATGTTGTATTTGATATAACTGTATATAATCAAGGGAGTATAGATGCCACAAGCGTACAAGTTACTGATTATGTGCCTAGTGGTTTAATCTTTGCACAATCTGCATTCAATACGAATGCAGGCTGGTCTGCAGGTCCTAACCCTACCTTAACCTTAGGTACTGTCGCAGTAGGTACTAATCAAACAGTTCAGATAGAGCTGCAAGTAGATCCTAACTTTACTGGGACTACTATAGTTAATAATGCAGAGATTACTGCAGCTAATAATGATCTAGGATTGGCGGATGAGGATAGTACTCCTGGAGATAATGCTAATACAGCCCCCGAATTAAATACAGATAATGATGTGACCGATGCACCAGATAATCCAAACGATAATGACGATTTTGATCCAGCAGAAATTACTGTTGACAGATTTGACTTAGCCTTAACTAAAAATCTGAGCAGTACTACGCCAGGTCCATTTAGTCAAGGGTCGGCAGTTTGTTTTGATTTGACGGTAGAGAATCAAGGTAGCCTAGTAGCTACAACGGTACAGATAGAAGACCAGATTCCAGAAGGACTTATCTTGAATGATAATAACTGGATACAAAATGGAAGTAGTGCAGTCCTGGTAAACCCAATTGCTTCTATTGCAGTAGGTGCAACAGAAACTGTGAAGATCACATTTACAATAGATCCAGGATTTATGGGTAATAGCATCTTAAATGATGCTCAGATTATCGATCCTGATAATAGTGACTTCTTTGATGTAGATAGTAATACAGCTACAGATAAGACAATAGATGAAGACGGAGATGGAGATGGAGATGATGATGATGAGGACTGGGCTATGATTACAATCGGCCAGGTGTTCGACTTGGCTTTGACTAAGACAATAGCTACTGGGCAAAGTGCCGTATTCCAGACAGGTGATTTCGTGACATTCGATGTTACTGTATTTAATCAAGGAACAATAGATGCTACAGGTGTAGAGATTACAGACTATGTGCCTTCAGATCTTATATATGTACAAGCTGGTGCCAATATGATGGCAGGATGGGGGCCAGGTCCAGATCCAAGTAATCTAATAGGTGCTATTCCAGCAGGAGGAATGGTTACTGTTCCAATACAATTACAGATATCTCCATCATTTACAGGAGCACTAATTGTAAACGACGCAGAGATTACTGCTGCTAATAACGCATTAGGATTACCTGATGAAGATAGTTCTCCTAATGATAATAGTAATACGGCATCAGAAGTAGCTACTGATGACGATGTTAATGATGCACCAGATAATCCAAATGATAGTGATGATTTTGATCCAGCAAGTATCAATGTAGATTGTAATTTGGAGCCTGTATGTAATGTCTTGAGTAATATTACTATCCAATTGGATGAAAATGGGAACGCTACACTGACGCCAGAAATGATAGATAACGGGTCTATGGCAACTTGCGATGGATTAGATGTGACTTTGAGTTTATCTCAGATAGCATTTGATTGTAGTCAGAAAGATGTTTCTACAGTAGTAGCTGTGACAGTTACAGATAGTCAGAATAATGTAACAAGTGGCGGTAATTGTAGTACTACAGTAACCGTGCAGGATAATATTAATCCGACCATCGCATGTCAATCTCCGGCTCCAGTGTTATTAGATGATGCAGGAGTTCCAGTGATTGATTTTAATGAAGTAATTACATCATCTGGGGATAATTGCACAGGTACGTTGCAACCTTTGGTTATTGATTTACCAGCTATTGTAGACATCTGCAATCCTAATACAGCTATGATTACCTTGACAGATGGTTGTGGTAATTCAGCTAGTTGTACTTTCGAGTTCAGCATAGTTAATGATCCACCTACAGCTGTGTGTGTAGATGATTTTGAGCTTTGCCTTGATGCAAATGGTATGGCTTCTATAGATGACTCTGATATTAATAATGGATCATCAGACTTCTGTGGAATTTCTGGTACAGCAATAACACCTAGCAATTTTACATGTGCTGATGTTGGTATGAATACTGTGACCCTATCTGTATTTGACAACAGTGTGGTGCCTCAAAGTGATCAGTGTACAACAGTGGTAACGGTTGTGGATAAGACGCCACCTACTGCAGTATGTCAAGATGTTACTATAGAAGTCAATGCAGTTGGGAATGCATCTATTGTTCCTTCGGATATAGATAATGGAAGTAGTGATGTGTGTGGCTTAGACAATAATGGATTCTCATTAGATCAGATGATGTTCGATTGTGAGAGCATAGGTGTTACTAATCAGGTAGTCTTGACGGTAACAGACATTAATAGTAATACAGCTACATGTAACGCCATAGTTACTGTCTTGGATAATATCGCCCCTACAATAAATTGTGTGGGACAAAGAAATGTATTCTTAGATGAGAATGGCTTGATTTCAATAGATGCTGATTTCATTGTAAGTAGTTTTGGTGATAATTGTTCAGGAGCAGTTATAGATATTGATTTAGATAATTTTAATTGCACTGATAGATCATGTCCTGGGGCTATAGATCCTATTAGTGTTACGGCAACTGTAACTGATGCAAGTGGTAATACAGCTACATGTATGACGCCAGTTACTGTGAGAGATAATATTGATCCAATATGTACCTTGTTGTCTGGATTATCATTTAACGTTGTAGGTGATCCACCGTCAGTTACTCTTCAATTAGCTGATATATTGGATACTTATGATGATAACTGTGCCAATAGTCCATCTAATCCAATCATAAGTCCTAGTGTATTTGATTGTTCTGATTTAGGTGATAATATGGTTACTGTTACAGTAGATGATGGATGTAATAACACTTCTACTTGTTCAACGACAGTGAATATACAGGATGTGTCTGTGCCTACTTGCATTACTATTCCTGATGTTACTCTAAACCTTGATACAAATGGTGAATTAACAGTGGAACCTGGAGATATAAGTAATGGAAGTACGGCTGGATGTGATCCGAATGCAATGATGGTTGTTGAGCCTAACTTTTTTGCTTGTAATTCAATCAGCCTGAATCCACATTGTGTTATATTGACAGTGACGTCTGCAAATGGAAATTCTGCAACATGTAAGTCAAATGTCACAGTACAAGACGTTATTCCACCTTCTGTGAACTGTAGAAATAACTTCCAAGTAAGTCTGGATGAAAATGGTAATGCTTCAGTAGATGTAGATGACATCATAGTTAATTCTAATGATGAGTGTGGTATTGCTATGGAAGTTCTTGATATCAGTACTTTTGGATGTGCAGATAAGGCAGGACCAGTCGTTGTTACAGCTACAGTTACAGATATGAATGGTAATTCATCGACGTGCGAAACTAATGTTATAGTCAATGATGATTTGGAACCAACATGTATATTGGCTACAGGTTTGTCATTTGATCTTGTTGGGGCTACACCAATGATTACCTTGACGGCTGATCAAGTGTTGGATCAATTTATAGATAATTGTGATATAGATCCTTTCTCTAGCAGTATTATGCCAGCAACTTTTGATTGCAACTCTATTGGTAGTCAAATGGTAACAGTTACAGTATCTGATTCATGTAATAATACTTCTACGTGTACTACTACAGTTAACATCGCTGACACTAGTGTTCCAACTTGTCTTGCTCAGGATATAACCGTGTGCTTAGATTCTATGGGTGTTGCAACAATAGATCCGACGATGATAGATAATGGTAGCAATGCTGGTTGTGGAACTAATGTTATCCTAGAAGTGAGTCCAACTGACTTTGGATGTTCTGCTATAGGAATGAATGATGTAGTATTAACTGTAACTACAACTGGTGGAAATTCTGCTACGTGTACTGCAGTGGTTACTATTGAAGATAAGATAGCACCTATAATTACTTGTCCAATTGACACCACTGTTACTTGTGATACACCTCTGACAGACTTGGGTATTTTCGGAATTGCAACTGCAGTGGATAACTGTCCAGTAAATCCTAATGATATCGTTGAGGCATTTACAACAGACCTTAATGCATGTCTATTAGGTACAATTATGAGGACTTTTACAGTGTCTGATGGTATGAATACAGTAATGTGTGAGCAAATAGTGACGTTGGAGCAAGACCCTCCATTCGATGCAAATAATATTATTTGTCCTCCTTCACAGGTGACACTTGATGGATGTATTGATTTGGGGAATATTTTTGCCGGGACACCAGAGATTAATCTACCACCAGTAACTTGTGTAAGCGTAACAATAGATTCGACACTTACAGATCTTTCTCCGCAGACTATGGGCACTTGTATTGACACCTTCCTCAAAGTATGGACAATATTAGATGCTTGTACGGATAATATATTTACTTGTGAGCAAACAATAATTTTAGATGATGGAGAAGGACCTGTTATTACCTGTTCTGATGTAACTGCTTTCTTGCCATCTAATGCATCTCAATGTTCGTTATTCGTGGATTTGCCAGTGATGGTTATAGACAGTTGTCAGATGAATCCAACAGGAATGAATGATTCTGAATTTGCAGATGATCCTAACAGTGCTAATGCAGCAGGTACTTATCCGGGTGGGATCACTGATGTAACAATTACCGCCTCTGATCCTTGTGGTAATGTAAGTAGCTGTAGCTATACAGTTACAGTATTAGATACCACTGCATCCATTTTGACTTGTGATAAAATAGTAGTGACAATACAGCCTAATATGCTCGGCGTTGTTACTGTTGATCAGGCAGCTGTAGTTATAGAATCTGTTTGTCCAGATGATGCATTCTCAATATCATTTAGTAATACAAGTAATAATGTAACCTCATTTACAGTGGATTGCGATGATGCAGCCAACCCTCAAGGTATGGTACCTGGTGGGTATACAGTGTATTTGTATTCAGGTACATCATTAATTGATTCTTGTAATAGCTTACTTCAGGTATTGGATGGGGCCAATCACTGTTCGTCACCTTTATTGGGTAGTATAGCTGGTCATATTTACACTGAAGATGATATTATGATTTCAGATGTTATGGTAGAAATTGAGGGAGTAGAAGGACGAGACCATATGACAGAAGCTGATGGATTTTACGCCTTTGAAGATTTAAGACTTGGCGGATTCTATAAAGTATCGCCTACTAGAAACTTTGATCATAAAAATGGAATTAACACTATTGATTTAATAATAATCCAGAGACACATTTTGGGTTTAAACATAATGGATTCTCCTTATAAGATTATTGCTGCTGATGTCAATAATGATAATCAGGTAAATGCATTAGATCTTATAGAATTACGTAAATTGATTCTAGGTAGTTATAACCAATTCCCTCAATCCAGATCTTGGAGAATGGTGGATGCAGCACATGAATTTGTTGATCCACAAAATCCATTTGTTGTGAGAATTCCTGAGGAATATACTGTCAGAGGTCTTGAGACAGATGTAAATGCAAACTTTATTGGTGTAAAAGTCGGTGATGTCAATGGTAGTGCTCAAGAGTCATTGCAAGATGGCGGTGATACTGCTGAGGCCAACTCCAACTTTATCATTAATATACCAGGAGTGGAAGTAGAAGCTGGAGCGGTTACTGAGGTTGTATTCAAGGCTTCAGATATGGAAGGAGTTAGTGGTTTCCAATACTCAATTAAGGTGGACAGTGAATTGGCTGAAATGCTTGAATTTACGCCAATGCTATCTGGATTGTCTGAAAATCATGTCAATCTAGATTACATAGAAGATGGCTATTTCCACCTTAGTTGGATAGAGCAACCTGGTGTAGAATTGACTGGTGAGACAGAACTCTTTAGCTTGTTAGTAAGAGCAAAGTCTGATATTGAGACTTCTGATCTATTCACACTCATGGAAGCTGGATTAGCACCACAGGCCTATGATAATCTGGAAGTCCAGAATGTTGTAATTGATGCAGTCACGGAGAGTGATTCTGAGGTATTGACACTTAGCCAAAATGTTCCAAATCCATGGAATAACAGTACTGAGATCTATTATCAATTACCTGAGGATTCAAGAGTTGTATTTAATCTATATAATGTGAATGGAAAATTGATTCGTACATCAGAGTTTGATGCACCAAAAGGAAGCAACACTATTTTCCTTGATAAAGGTGATATGCCATCAGGAGGTATTTATTTCTATGAAGTAATCACAGCCAATGCAAGCCTCAAACAAAAAATGATGTATATAAAGTAATACATATTGTAGAGGAGTTATAATGACTCCTCTGCATCATTAATTTTAACTAAACTAATTTACTTAACTATAATATAAGACTTAAGATGCTGAATGCTTTTACCCAGATTAAATTGAAATTTTTGTATAATTTTCATGTTAACCAATTGATACTAACATAGAGGCCATCCCCAATTATTTTTGATAATCGATTTTTCCCAATTTGGAGGATCTCTTTGTTATAGAGCAGATTGATTTTCCTTAAACGAAAGAGCCAAAATTGTTGACATTTTGGCTCTTTCTTCGTCTTAATAGAAGTAACTAATAATATAAGTGTAGATATGTTAAGAATTGGATTTTATTTCATTGTATTTCTCCTCTTGGCCAGTAGTTGCAAGACTAATAAGAATCTTTCAACCATTGAATCAAATTCAGAATCATTTGTTATGCCTGAACTAAAATCAACAATTAATCTCCATTATAAGATTAAGAAGAGTGCAACTAGAGATACTTTCAATAATATCATAGATAAGTATCTCAATTCTGATATTCAAATTTCTGCTTTGGGTATGGATGTCAACTTAAAAAAATATGGCTATGCGGATATTGAAATTCTTGGTAAGCGAGTATTGACTAAGTTGCCAATTGAAATAGATATCAGTAAGAAAACATTTATAAAGAACATAAAAGCCCGTGGAATTCTAGATCTCAATTTTTTGACTGATTTGGAAGTAGACTCAACATGGAGACTGTCTACAGAAACAAAACTGGAGCATTATGAGTGGTTAGAAGAACCAAAAATTGATCTAGGAGGATTTTCAATATCAATAGAAAAGTTATCTAATTCTGTAATTGAAAAGAGTAAGGCTCAATTAGAAGAACAAATAAATTTATCCATCAATGAGCAATTATCTATCAGAGAGAAAGTGATGGATGCGATGACTTATCTTGAAAAACCCATTGAAGTCGACACAATAATGCAATCGTGGGTTCACCTGATACCAGAACAGGTTTATATGTCTGAATTAAGAAATGAAGAAGATTGGTCTCGAGGAAATCTAACAGTGCATACAAGAACAAAAATTACTGATCACAAGCCAAGTGAAGTTATACCAGGACTTAAATTGCCAGAGTTTTCATGGGAAGAAGAATTAGATGACACGTCACATATTAATATAGTCTTGGATGTAAGTTATGACAACATCAATCGTTACTTGGAGCAGAATTTTATAGGACAGACTTTTTCCAGTGATGGTAAGAATATTACAATAGAAGATATTCATCTAACAAATAGAGGTGACAAATTGGTTGCGGATGCGAAGGTTTCTGGCTCCTTTAATGGAGAATTACAAATATCTGGGAAACCAATTTTTGATAATGATAGAGAAGCATTTTATACAGAGGATATAGATGTTCAGGTAAAGACTAAAAATATCTTACATAAAGCAGGAGCTTGGTTGGCGAAAGGAAAAATTAAGAATAAACTCCAGGAACTTATGAATTTCTCAATTTCAGAAAATCTTGATGCTGTTCAGGAAAAGGTCAATAATGAAATAAGTAAGTACAGTAAAGCAGGGCAACTTGATTTAAAAGCAGATATTAAGAAACTGAATGTTAATAAGTTTGTGCTAAGTCCAGACAAAATCCATGCATTTGTAACCCTTAATATTTATTTGGAGGCGGCTATTCACGATATGAGAGTTTTCAATGTGCAAGTGCAACAACAATCAAGAACACGAAATCCTTGAAAATTATAATAGATACGATATGACATATTATAAAAAAATGTAATATGTTTGTGGTTCATTTTGTGTTGAATACATAAAGTATTCACGAATACCCATAATCGATATTGCTATGTACCACTCATATTATGCAAAAGTATTGATCTCTGCATTTAAGTATGCAATACTGCTCATAGCTTTTCTTTTAGTCAATTTTCAGTTGCTCTCTCAGACTGTGAGTTGTCACCAAGAGATAAACCTCTCATTAGGCAGTGATTGTATATCTACTATTCTACCTAGTGATGTACTTACAGTAGACAATCCACCAGGTTCATATAGCCTAGAATTGACAACTCTACAAGGTGTCATAGTGCCAGGCAATGAGGTGAATAATGATTATCTATCAATGACATTGACTGCCAGAGTTACAAATGCTGCTAACAATAGTTGTTGGGCAAATATATTTGTAGAAGATAAGTTAGGGCCTGAGATTGAATGTAATGATGTACAAGTGAGCTGCTCAGATCTTTCCACGCAAATACCTGCTGCTGTAGATGCATGCTCAGGAACAGCGTCAGTCAGATTATTATTTGAGAGTATACAACCGGTGTCTTGCGACCCAAACATAGTCCAGACAATTTCCCAAGATTATGTAGCCACAGATGCTCATGGAAATACGTCAAGTTGTAGTCGAGTAATTTCCTTACAAAGAATTGATTTAGATGCAATAGATTTTCCAGATTCCTTATTACTCTCCAACAACACTAATCTAACTTGTGTTGATATCAGTGACCCACAAGGGTCGCCAGATGTGAGTGTTACAGGTGTGCCTACTTTTAATGGAAATGCTTTGTATCCCATAGATGACATAGTTGCATGTAATATCACTATTGAGTTTTCGGATAGAACACTATTTGATTTTGGATGTAGCAGAAAAATATTCAGAACATGGAAAGTGTATGAATGGGTATGTGGAGAATTAAATTCAATAAACTTTGTCCAAGTTATAGAGATTGGAGATTCGGAAATGCCGACAGTAACTTGTCCAGAACCCATAAGCGTATCTACTTCTACAGGACAATGTAGCAGCTTTGTTACTTTGCCATTACCAGTATCTTCGGATGATTGTACCTCTGTAATAGAAACGGATATTAGATACCAAGGTGGATTTACCAACAATGCAACTGCGGCACCAGTTGTAGAACTTTCTGGTAGTTCTGTAGTGACTTATACTGTCTATGATGGTTGTGATAATAGTGCATCATGTTCTACAACAGTAACTGTCGAAGACAATGCTTCACCAGTCGCACTGTGTGATCAAAATTCTGTGGTGTCTCTTCGCTCAGACGGTACAGCCATTGCCTTAACATCTACCTTTGATAATGGAAGTTTTGATGATTGTCAGTTTTATAGGACTGTAATTAGAAGAGACGATACAAACTGTGGTTGTGATACTCCAGAATTCGATGATATGACCTTATTAGGAGAAATGAATGGTCATTATTATTATCTCTCTAAGTTCAAATATACTGCTACAATAGCTGCAAATATTTCAAGTGGACTTGGAGGCGAATTGTTGTCTATCAATACGCAGGAGGAAAGTGAATTTGTTAGTAATGCCATTACATTAGTCTCAGACTCTATATATATAGGTCTTACTTTGGATAGTGCAACTAATACTTTTTTATGGCCTAATAATATACCACTTACATTTAACCAGTGGGCACCTAGTCAAGTAGATGTAGATGGGATGCCTATACAGCCAGGAAACAATGTGTTAATAATGAATAATGGTTCTTGGGTAGTTACGCCAGGATTAGATATTCGTAGATTTATATTGGAATTAGATGCCCCATGTGGTTTTAGTGACAGAGTAAGTTTTTGTTGTGAAGATGTATCCAATCCACAAATAGTCACTTTGCGTGCGATAGATCTTACAGGTACATTTACAGAATGCACCGCTAATGTAATCGTACAAGATAAATTTGCTCCCTCCATTTCATGTCCTGCAGATATAACTGTAGCATGTGGATCAAATTTTGATCCTAATGATTCAGCAACCTTTGGTCTGGCGACTGCTTCCGACCAATGTGTCTCTGATAATATATCGACAAGTATTATATCAAATCTAGATAATACCTGTGGCACAGGAACCATAGAGAAAACATTTACAGCCTCAGATAATAGCGGTTCTAGTAGTTGTATTCAAACCTTCACAGTAACATCAATATCTGGCTTTGATCCATCAATGATTGATTTTCCAGATGACTTGGATACAGATAGTGGTTGTGGAACAGTAGGGCTGCAGCCTGATGATTTACCTAGCGTCAATGCATATCCAACATTTACAACAGGAGTTTGTGATAATGTCTCTATGACTTTTGATGATCAGATGTTTTCATTTTCTGGCCCTGAGTCAGATGCATGTGCTAAAGTTCTTAGAACTTGGGAAATTACAAATAACTGCATTCCTTTAGATCCAGGAGTTAATCCTATTATTTACCAACAAACTATAACGGTGAATAATACAACAGCACCAACAATGTCTGGATGCGAAGATTTGACTGTTGGCACAGTCAATTGTACAAATGGTACTGTGCAGTTTACGCTGTCTGCCTTGGATGATTGTATGCCTTCTACTAATGTTACAGGAACGGTTACACTAGATGTCGGTGCTAATGGCACAATAGAAAATACATATAATGCAGTGAATAATATCACCATTAATGAAGTATTACCCATAGGCCAACACGTTGCCATAGCTAGTTTTACTGACCCTTGTGGCAATACTTCATCCTGCTCTAAGACTATCCTCGTCAATGATGTTAGTCAAGCCAATCTTCTATGTAAGTCCTCAGTATCGGTCAATATCCAACCTATGGATCTGGATAATGACCCAAGTACACCTACAGAAAATATGGTGAGGGTATGGGCATCGGCTTTAGTAGAATCATCTAGTAATGGATGCGGAGGAGCTCTAACACCAGCGTTTTCAAGTACGACCTTGTCTGATAATGCCCGATTTTTCGATTGCACATTTGTCAATACTGTTCAATCACTAGAAGTATTTGTCATTACGTCAACGGGCCAAGTTAGTTCTTGCGTAGGTTCTGTTGTAATTCAGGATAATAATGACTTATGTCAGACTACAGTCACAACCACTGGGGGTGCTCTATCTGCCATAGTAGGTTGTGACGAGCAGGTAGTTGTGAGAGAGTGTAGTGAGAATGGGCAATGGCTACCTCTAGGTTTCGATTATCTTAATAATTCCTGTAACTCAAGCCAATCGACTGATGTAATCACAATTGTAGATTTTCACTCAGATGATGTTGTGGATATCAGAGATGAGGTAACTGTAGGAAATGATGAGTATGATTATAATTTTCCAACTCCGAATGGTGATCATATCATTATCATGAGCTTTACCAACGAATGTAATGAAGTAACAACCTGTCAGAAAAGTATTAGGGTTACATGCCCTGATCAAGGACAAAATGCGACAATTCTTGGAGCTGTTAATTCCATTGACGGTAGAGGTATAAGTGATGTTTTGGTTAGTCTTGAAGCGCAAGAGCAAAACGAAGTAAAGACAGATGATTCTGGTCGCTATGCTTTTGAAACAATGCCTCTTGGGGGGTCATACAACATTGTCCCAGAAAAAGATATCGATTATGGCAATGGTGTAAATACAATAGACCTTATTCAAATGCAGAGGCATATTTTGGGTTTGGCAAGGTTTGATTCTCCATACCAATATATAGCAGCGGATATAGATCAGTCTGGAAGAGTAGATGGAAGAGATTTGATCGAATTACGAAAATTCATACTAGGTATATATGATGATTTTCCATTGAATACATCTTGGAGAATGGTTGATGCGACATTTGTATTTAATGATAATAGTCATCCTTTGCAGCAGGCATTTAATGACTCTTACGTGGTTAATGATCTCAAAGAAGATATGCAGATAGACTTCTTAGGTGTTAAGATTGGAGATGTAGATAATTCAGTATCACTTTTGTTAGATAATAAAATAGATCAGCGATCATCAGCCTCAGTCTTTATGGAGACTGAAGATATGTGGATAGAAGCAGGTGAGGAATATTCAATCAAATTTACTTTGTCTGAGTCAAAGGAGTTAGAAGGATTACAAGGTGTGTTAGATTTTAATACTTCTAGTATCTTAATAGAAGAAGCGGTTTTTGAGAATCAGATGTCTAGTGGTCAAGTTCATATAGATCATAGTAAGGCCAGTGTCGCTTATTGCTGGCATGGAAAGGAATCAATTGACATTAGAACTGAAGTATTATCTATTAAGTTTTCTTCTCTGACCTCGGGATGGCTTAGCAATATAGTTAGTGTAGACAATTCTAGAATCAAATCAGAAGGATATGCTGCAAGTGAAGTATATATGATAGGCTTAAGATTTATATCCACTGATGAAGTGGCAGAAGCAAGATTATATCATAACATTCCTAATCCATGGACAGAATTGACTCAGATTAATTATTATCTACCAATAGAACAGCCAGTTATACTTAGCATCTACGATGTACATGGAAAGCTGATATATCAAGAGCAGAAAGTAGGAGCACGAGGAGAGAATCAGACGATTTTAATGAAAGAGGACCTCGTAAGTACTGGGGTTTTCTATTACGAGCTCAAGACTCAAAATGAGCGATTTATTCATAAAATGGTGCTCGTTGACTAACAACTTGGATTTACCAACTCAATATAGAAGGGCAGATATCTCATTATAGGGTATCTGCTTTTTTCGTTGTTAACTATACTTTTCCCTTTTTTATGCCTTCTCCACTGTCAAAGAAGATTGAAAAAACTAATTTTAGGTGTTAATAATCTAGCTTTGGGGCTTAAACTCAATCGATATACATGTTTAAATCTTTTTTAGGGCATAGTCCCGTATGGTATAAGTATACAATCATTGGATTTTTGATAGCTAATGTCATTTTACTCATGACTGTAGGACCTACTGTCACAGCTTGGGTCATGATATTGGAGTTTATCTTCACTCTAGCTATGGCGCTCAAGTGCTACCCACTCCAATCTGGTGGATTATTGGCTATTCAAGCTATTGCGCTTAAACTCACTTCTGCCAAGGCGGCATATCATGAGATTGAGCATAATCTGGAGGTGATTTTACTATTAGTCTTTATGGTAGCGGGCATATACTTTATGAAGCCCTTGCTTATGTATATTTTTAGTAAGGTATTTACCAAGATTAGGTCTAAGACCATACTATCACTGCTTTTTGTTTTTCTAGGCGCTTTTCTATCAGCATTCTTAGATGCATTGACTGTAACAGCTGTGCTGATAAGTGTGGCAGTTGGATTTTATGGTGTCTATCATAAGATACACAGTAGCTCTGCAGATTATGACGGCAGTGGTGTTATGGACAGGAAAGAGTTAAGTGGAGAAACGCTTGAGCAATTTAGAAGTTTCCTCAGAACTTTAGTCATGCATGGTGTAGTTGGTACTGCCCTTGGAGGGGTTTGTACTCAAGTAGGAGAACCACAAAATCTCTTAATCTCCACTACTATGGGATGGGATTTTATAACCTTTTTTGTCAAGATGGCACCAGTGACCATACCTGTTTTAATTTGTGGACTGATAACCACACTCATATTGGAGATGACTGGATGGTTTGGGTATGGTACTAAATTGCCTGAGGTAGCAAGAAAAATTATCGAAAATTATACGGAAGAGGAAGACAGGAAAAGAACTGCCAAGCAGAAGAAAGATCTCATCATACAAGCAGTTTCAGGTATATTACTAATCATTGCATTAGCGACACATATTGCTTCTGTTGGATTGATAGGATTGGCATTGATTATCATTCAGACAGCCTTCATGGGCATCACGGAAGAACATTCATTGGGTAAGGCATTTGAAGAAGCCCTCCCATTTACTTCTTTACTTGCGGTCTTCTTTGTGATAGTGGCTATGATACATGATCAGCATCTATTTACTCCAATTATAGATTGGGCACTGAGCTTAGAGCCTTCACAACAACCATCAATGTTCTATTTAGCTAATGGCCTTCTATCAATGATTAGTGATAATGTATTTGTCGCCACTGTATATATGGGTGAAGTAGCTGCAGCCTTTGAAAATGGTGCTTTGACACAAGATCAATATGAAAAAATTGCTGTAGCTATTAACACAGGTACTAATCTACCTAGTGTGGCTACACCGAACGGACAAGCAGCGTTTTTATTTTTATTGACATCAGCAATTGCGCCATTGATCAATTTATCTTATATGAGAATGGTCATAATGGCTTTCCCATATACGATAGTTCTCGGAGTAGTTGGATACTTGGGTGTTCAATTTATGCTTTAGACACGTAAGCGAAATACCCTTTACCTTTGTGTTATGGTACGAATTGGTGATTTAGAATTAGGTAAATTTCCACTATTGTTGGCTCCCATGGAGGATGTCAGCGATCCGCCTTTCAGAGCACTTTGCAAAAAGCAAGGTTGTGATATGATGTATACAGAATTTATTTCTGTAGAAGGTCTTATTAGAGATGCTCATAAAAGTGTTCAGAAGTTAGATATCTATGATGAAGAAAGACCGGTAGGTATTCAGATTTTTGGAGCTAAGTTGGAATCCATGCAGCGGGCAGCTGAGATTGTAGAGGAAGCCAAGCCGGAGGTGTTAGATATCAATTATGGCTGTCCTGTCAAAAAGGTGGTTTGCAGAATGGCAGGTGCCGGCATATTACAGGATATCCCTCGTATGATAAAGCTGACAAAGGCCATAGTAGATAGTACCAATTTACCAGTGACTGTCAAGACAAGATTAGGTTGGGATGATAATACCATCTATATCGAGGAGGTCGCAGAACGATTACAAGATGTTGGAATCAAAGCATTATCTATCCATGGTAGAACAAGAAAGCAGATGTATAAAGGCGAGGCGGATTGGACCTGTATTGGTAACATCAAAAATAACCCTCGCATTCACATACCAATCTTTGGAAATGGAGATATCAATAGTCCACAGAAAGCCTTAGAATATAAAAACAGATATGGTGTAGACGGGATAATGATAGGTCGCGCTAGCATTGGTAACCCATGGATATTCAAACAAGTAAAAGCCTATCTGGAGGATGGCTCGATCATAGAGCCACCAACCTTAGAAGAAAGGGTAGCCGCTGCTAGGGAGCACTTAGATAAATCTATAGAATGGAAAGGAGAACGCTTGGGTATCCTAGAGATGAGAAGACATTACACCAATTACTTCCGTGGTCTTAGAGGCGTTAAGCATTTTAGATCTAAATTAGTCACGGAGTATGATCCATCTGTATTGCATCAAATATTGGATGAGCTTCTTCACTATTATTCACAACCAGAAATAATCGAAGTTCAATAATGGAATTCTTCTTTTATGAGGATGAATTACCTGTAGTTAAGCTTATAGGTGAAGTAGGAGATGAGTTAGGGTTTCCCACCTATGTTGTTGGTGGCTTTGTAAGAGACAGACTAATCAATAGACCAACAAAAGATATAGATGTGGTCTGTGTGGGCGATGGCCCAATTTTAGCTAATAGGGTAGCCGAAAGATTAGGTATCAACTCTGGTGTACATATATTTAAGCGGTTTGGCACAGCCATGATTAAGTATCATAGTTTTGAGATAGAATTCGTAGGTGCTAGAAAAGAATCATATCAGAGTGACTCCCGTAAGCCGGACGTAGTACCAGGCACACTAGAAGATGATCAGAATAGGAGAGACTTTACAATTAATGCCTTGGCTGTAAGTTTGAATAAGCAATCCTTCGGAGAACTTTTGGATCCATTCGATGGTGTCGATGATATACAAAGAAAATTAATAAAAACACCTTTAGAACCGGGAAAGACCTTCTCTGATGATCCATTGCGAATGATGCGAGCAATCCGGTTTGCAACCCAACTGGATTATGATATAGATGATGTGACATTCAATGGTATCAAAGAGTATAGCCCCAGATTAGAGATCATCTCAATGGAACGCATCATTACTGAGCTCAATAAAATTATATTGTCACCTATTCCATCCAAAGGGATAGACTTAATGTCTGAAGCTGGTCTTCTTGAGCAGGTATTACCAGAAATGGAGAAACTGAGAGGCATAGAGGTGAGGCAAGGTCTAGCGCATAAGGATAATTATTATCATACCTTACAGGTTCTGGATAACCTGTCAATGTATACAGAAGACCTATGGCTGAGATGGTCTGCTATTCTACATGATATAGCTAAGCCACCTACCAAAAGATTCCTTCCTGGACAAGGTTGGACCTTTCATGGCCATGAAGTGGTAGGAGCTAGATGGGTGCCCAAAATTTTCAAAAGATTAAAATTGCCTCTTGATTCTAAGATGAAGTACGTCCAGAAATTAGTTCGGCTTCATCTGCGACCAATTTCACTAACCAAAGAAGATATAACTGATTCGGCTATGCGTCGTCTTTTGTTTGATGCAGGTGATGATATAGATGATTTGATGTTATTGTGTAAAGCTGATATTACTTCAAAGAATGAAGCCAAGGTCAAGCGTATTAAGCAAAACTACGAGATAGTTAGCCAAAAACTCAAAGAGGTAGAAGAGAAGGATAAAATTAGGAATTGGCAACCACCAATTACTGGAGAGATTATTATGAATACTTTCGGTATAAAACCAAGCAAAGAGGTAGGAGTTATTAAGGATAGCATCCGAGAAGCTATATTAGATGGTAAAATATCGAATGATTATGACGCTGCTTATTCCTATATGCTTGAGCAGGGAAAAAAACTAGGATTAAGTCTTCAAGCCTGATTAAAACTCAACCTTCATTCTTACTCTAAACCCTAACCCTTTGACATTAAATAGGTTTTCTACATTTGGATTATCAAGATAGGTAGCTCTTTGTACAAGGTCAAACCTTAAAAATCGAAGTATATTATAAATGCCAAATCCGTATTCAATATATGGCGTACTACCCAATAAAGGATAAGTAAATGATTGACCATTAGCATTGGTATTATATTGGATAAGATCTGGATTCAAATTTGGGTTGTGCTTATCAGAGAGGCCACCCCATACAATTTTCGCATGCAGGATTTCCTTTAGATTCAATTTTTTAATGAATGGAATTCTGTTAATGATATATCCATCAAAAAAATGTTGCCAAGAGAATCTGACATATCTATCAGTTGTAAATTCCAAGAAATTCATTGTATTGAACGAATTTGGTTGGAATGAAAACGATTGATTGGCTCTTGGTATATATAATAAAATAAAAGGCAGATTATCTTCTGCAAATACAGCACCGACCTCTAATTCGGTTAAAGATCTTCCAACGATGGACAATGGAATTCTCTTCTTTAGGATCAGTGCCAATTTATGATAAGAAAAGTCACCACCTAATATACCTTTGAATGCGCCTCTATAACTAAATTGCAATCTTGGTACATTATCTATTACTGGTAATCTTTTTTTTCGACCTTGCAAGAAAGTTGCATTTGGCGAATATTCTGCGGAGAAGCTGACTTCAGATGTATGTACATCAGGTATTGTAGCTAATTCACCATTTCTGAATGCTTCAAATTCTAAAGTACCATACTCATATGCTTGACGTCTGATGTTATCAAGTCCAATCTTATAAAAACCAAAATCTGTGTCATTGAAGTACTCAATTGTGTACTTATCCATGAATAGCATTTGATTGGCCTCGCCCCTTCTAATGGAGGTTAGGAAATTATCTGCTTCTATAAACTCTAGTTGTAATCCAGGAAAAATAACATCATGTGTGTATGATGCTTGTATGAATTTTTTTGGATTCTTACGCCAGTCAGGAGTTAGAGAATAAGTAAAAGCACCTTGATACTTGAATTGCTTATCCCTTAATCCATAAGCGGCATATCCTTCTAACTGGTACTTAGACGAATGAGAGTGAGATGTCTCTCCTCCAAACCTAAATCTCCAGCCTTCCACATCATTATTACTGACGAATGCACCTAAATCTCCAATATCAAAATGTCCAGCAGGTATGTATCCAGTTGCTACTATTTTCGAGGCTAATACAAATCTTTTGTAAGTAGGCACTGTGACCAGTGTATCTATCATTTTATAGATGCCAGCCTCCTTTTGTGTTAACTCTGCAATTCTATTCTCTACCCAGTAATCCTCACCCTTTTCAAATGCATCCTTGGCTTCAATTACATCCCCAAGTCCTTTAAAATTCTCTTGATCTGGTTGTTCAAAATCGTATTCATCGTAAGTGTTTTTTCGACGTGCATATATGCCAATACCTCCCTCAGCAATGGACATGTCCAAAGTGAGTTCATCTTTATTTAAGATATATACCCCATCTATCGATTGATACTCTTGGATGACTTTAAGTCCACGTACAAAGTTAAGTGCCACATCTTTAGTGATTCCTAGCTCAGCCTTCAATACAGTATACTTATCATCATTAGATATGTACAAGTCACCAGTGAAGCCTATAAAAGTTTTGTTCCTTGGTATGAATGACAATCTTATTGCATTGATATTATTGACATCCAATGTGTCTGTTATATAATATCTATAGTAATTGACACCCCAAGGGGCTAATGGACTTAGGAAGTCATTGTCAAGGATATTTATATTGTTTTCATATATATCAATGTCATCATAGAGTAAGTCAATAGCACCAGTAATAGTATGGTCATCTATGGCATCATCGAACTTTGTCATCTTAATAGCATGCCGTCTCTCTTTTTCTTTCTTGGGATTATTTTGGTAATAACTTGATGATAAGGTCTCTCTTATAAATAAAGGGAGGTAGACTCTACCATTGACATCTGACGTATCTAAGTAATTCCAAAGGAACTTGAAATTCTTAAATTGCTTTCTTGACTTAAATTCGTCAGTGATATTATTGAGGTCAATTTCTATTTTCTCATGTTTGTCATAGCTATAGAATTCTTGATTTTCTAGCTTGTTTCTGTCTTTATTCTCTATGACCTTTTTGATGAGTTCTACAGCTGGATTATTCTTTTTTCGATATCTCTGTTTCTTAGCTGTGATGGTCACTTCTTGTCCTACGATACCTTCTTCCTCTAAATAAAAATCCAATTTGTTTCTAGACTCTTGAGAGATAAGTTTAATCTCTGTTTTGTAGCCGACAAATGAGGCCATTAGTGTGTCAGATGGATTTTTTGTTTTGATCAGATACTGTCCATCAAGATCCGTAGATGCACCAACGTAGGTTCCTTTAAAAGTGACATCCACAAAGGGGAGTGGTTGATTTGTCTTAGCATCAAATACGCGACCTTTTACAACTGTTAAGTCCTGTGTAGTGGCCCATTGACTAATACCTAGCAAGAAAGTCAGAATGGATATTCTAATGAAATTTCTCAAGTCTCTGTTCTTTTTAATAATGATAGGTCTATACAATTATAACATAATAAACCTGGACAACAAAGGTAAAGAAAGTTATAGTCTAGAAGGAGATGCTACTTTTGCGTTACCACGATGTATTATTAGGATATTAAGATGTGTAACGGTATATTGTTTCCTATCTTCACTTCAAATGAATAGTAGTAATGGTCATACTTGATGATCTCGATAAATATGTAATAATTCTCTTTTTTTCCATTTCCTTATTTATAGGAATATGGTCTGCGAGGCAATCAGGAAAAGATTCTACTTCTTTCTTTTTATCTGGTAGAAATATGCCTTGGTGGTTGTTAGGTATATCAATGGTAGCCACAACCTTTTCTGCTGATACACCTAATCTTGTTACAGATATTGTTAGAAAAGATGGAATCTCAGGAAATTGGGTATGGTGGTCATTTTTACTCACAGGTATGTTAACAGTCTATGTATACTCAAAGCTATGGAGACGTACAGGTTTTGTTACTGACTTGGAATTCTATGAATTAAGATACAGCGGAAAAGCAGCTGCCTTCTTGAGGGTTTTTAGAGCATTCTATCTAGGGGTCATTTTTAATGTCCTTGTTATGGCAACAGTCTGTCTGGCAGGAATAAAAATAGGCAGTGTACTGTTAGGATTCACGCCTTATCAGACAATAATTGGAGCCTCCATTGTGACTGTTGTCTATGCTTCTATAGGAGGTCTTCGCGGTATAATTATGACTGATCTATTTCAGTTTGTATTGGCTATGATAGGTACGATATGGGCAGCATGGTATATTATTAATTTACCTCAAATTGGTGGTTTGGAGACCCTGCTCACACATACTAATGTTCAATCTAAATTAAATTTTGTTCCGGAGTGGGGCTCCCCTGAGCTCATTACACTTTTTATTATCCCATTGACGGTACAATGGTGGGCTTCATATTATCCGGGTGCGGAGCCTGGAGGGGGTGGATATATTGCTCAAAGAATGTTATCTGCCAAGAATGAATCCAATGCTCTTACTGCAACTTTACTATTTAATGTAGCTCATTATGCATTAAGACCATGGCCATGGATTTTGATAGCTTTGGCTTCATTGATCGTGTTTCCAGATTTGGACTCTATAAGGACAGCATTTCCGCATGTTGATAGTTTGATCGTTAAAGATGATTTGGCCTATCCAGCAATGCTTTCGTTTCTTCCTGCGGGACTGCTTGGTGTGGTTGTAGCTTCTCTTATAGCTGCATTTATGTCGACGATTTCGACACACCTCAATTGGGGAGCCTCTTATGTTACAAATGATATTTACAAAAGGGTGATTAATCCGCAGGCCAATGAAAAGACACTTGTAAGAGTTGGCCGAATCACAACTGCAGTGACCATGATTATGGCAGCGGGCACTTCACTCTTTCTAGAGAACGCTGAGCAAGCCTTTCAGATAATAATACTGTTAGGAGCAGGGACTGGACTCATTTTTATTTTGAGATGGTTCTGGTGGCGGATTAATGCCTATTCCGAGATAGCAGCCATGGTGGCATCTTTTATTATTGCATTATTCTTGGCCAAGTCAGCGAGTGCAGAGCATCTTGATACCCATGTAAAATTATTAATTAATGTCGGTATCACTACAATGATATGGTTATTAGTAACCTTTCTTACTCCTGCGACAGATCATAAAACATTGACAAATTTTTACAACAAAATTAGACCGGCTGGTTGGCATAGATTCCAATCTTCATCATTGATGTCAGATCATAATAATCATCGGTTAGGATCAGAGTTGCTGGCAGTTGTGACTTCAGTATTGTTAGTCTTTGCTACACTATTTGGGATTGGGTATTTGCTTTTTGGAGAATATATGGAAGCAGGAATATCATGCCTTTTGGTCATTGTAGCCATAATCATCATGCGTATCTTATGGCCTAAGGTGATCAGTTAGTGAGTCTGGATGAGTGGCTTGAAGCCCTTAGTTGCGGTATATACTATTTGTCCGTTTTCGTCTGAAGTAAAAAAACAGCCCTCAAGGTGCATTCTTTCATTTACATACATTATTGCTCTTTCCATTCCCATGACCATACAGGCCGTAGCGACAGCATCTGCTTCCATGCAACTATTGGTGATGATGGAAACACCAAGTAACTCATTCTGTTCAGGATAACCTGTTTTGGGATTGAGTTGATGACCATATTTGCGATCTCCTATTGTATGAAAATTTCGATAGTTACCTGAGGAAGCCATGGAAGTATTGGTAAGATTAATAATCTCAGATATTTCATTTATAGCCGCTTCAGGTACAGGTTTATTAAGTCCAATTCTCCATGGTTGTCCGTTTGGATTCATACCTGTTGTAGATACTTCTCCTCCTATATCAACAAAAGAATTTTGAGCACCATTGGATTTTAGTAGTTTAATTATTTCGTCGACAGCATAGCCCTTCGCGATGGCGCTAAAATCTAGCTCTAACGATTCTGGTTTTAAGATAGTCATGCTGTCATTATCTGACTCTATTTGAATCCGTTCTAATCCAACTGTTGTTAATAATTTCTTGATTTTAAAACTGTCAACCTGAGAGACTGCATTCTTTGGCGTATATCCGAATCCCCAATAATTGACAAGAGGCATTATAGTTGGATCAAAGTATCCATCAGTCTGTCGCCAAATATGTTGAGCTTTTTCATAATTTCGTTTGAAATGTATATCGGACGGTAGACTAATGCGTTGAAGTTTTACAAGTTGGCTGTTGCGAAGAACACTGACACTCTGTTGGATTTCTTGTGGATTGTTCATTTTGGAAATGACGGAGGTGTCTATATACGTCGATACGGATTGATTAATAGCGAAAAGTAGCGCATCTATTTTTTTTTGCAATCCTGATTGTGGAGAATCATGAGTCACATGGTAAGTTGTACCCATCGTTTTACCAGCCAATTTTGAGAAGGATCCAATTTTTTTTCTACTATTGGAGTCTTGTGTTTCTGGTTCTTTGCAGGTGTATAGGGTTAATGCCAATAACACTAAAGTGAACCTCAAGTAAAATTTTTGGGTGATGACACTAAGTTTTTAAATAACGGAACTGTATTTAAAGCATACCTCAATATAAACAGGCCTCTTGCTTACTCGAAGAAATTTCCATAATCCGAATCGCCTTCTCTTGTTCTGTATTCGGTCTCTCTTCTGGGCTCATTGAGGTCGAGAGTATTTTCAGATTCTTCTTTTCCTCCCAATAAGAGAAGTGTCGATTTCTTTTCATATTCTTCAAGCATTTTAAGTCCTTTTTCTTCAAAAATGCCTTCCTGCAAATCTATGGATTGCATAAAGTCTGAAGACAACTCCATAAATCTTTCCATTTCTCCTACTTTGTTAGCGACATCGTCAGCAATTCCTTGCATAGCCTGGTCAAACATAGCTCTTTTGTCAGGATCACCTTTAATTATACTCATTGCAGATTTCATGGCAGAATGCGAAGCTCGTATCGCTTTTCTTTCCTGCTCTTTTACTCTGACTTGGTCTTTGGTATCTTCTAGTAAGATTTCAGAATTACTATACATTTTGGTCAGTACACGATACAACACTGCTAACTTATTATGAAGGGCAACATACTTTTGATTTGTTTCCTTGAGTCTAGCTGCCTTACGCGTAGAGAGGACAAGTTGTTTTTCGTTGCCGACTTGCTTTGCTTTTCTTGCAATGGCTAAGTTCTGTTCTATCTCCTTATTATTATTAGCTAATTGGTTTTTAAGGTTTCTCATTTGCCCTTTGAGATTACCTATTTGCTTACCCATCTTTTTCAGATTGCTCTGCAAGTCTGAGAGGTAATTCTTCAGTATACCCATAGGATCTATCGTGACAAATATGCTGGTTATTTTACGCATCAAGCTTTGATACATGTAACGAATAAGGTTTCTGGTACGACCATCCAAGGCAGTAAGAATAAGCACACCGAGTACACCGAAGATGGCAATCTTGCCTAATAAACCTCCTGCCAATAAAGCTTGGCCAAATTTAATACCTAGCCATGCGACTAGTCCTAGCATAGCGATTAGAAATAATGCGCCTGTTTTACCTTCAGGTTTACTCCAAAATGATTTTGGTTGATTAGTAGCCATTTACCAATTATAAGTGGTTATTAAAAGATTCAATGTCTTTGCTAATTGTATCAGCAAGTACATTATAAACGTTCAGAAACTTTTCTTTTGTTCCCTCTATTTTTTTTGTTGCTTCCTCTACATCTTGATCCACACTATCTATTCTGCCTTGAAATATCTCTATTTCTCGCTGTAGCTCTAATATTTTGGCTTTATGTGTTTCTATTTTTTTTCCAAGCTGAGTGACTTCACGTTTTCTTCCATCTATTTTTTCATTTTTTCTGTCCAAAAGTGCAGTTGCAAATGATTCCCTTTCATTTTCAAGTACGTTAATGTATTTTTTTGCAGACTTAATCAACTTCTCTTTGGTCAGCCCCATTGTAGATGCTGTTGCATAGGCAGACTTATATGATGTTGTCAAATCCATGTCCATTTGAGTCAACGTCGTTACTGATTTCTTAAACTTGAAATAATCGAAAGTATTGGCATCGAAATTATGCTTGAGAGCTCTCAATAGTGCATAAATAGATTTCTCATCCTTGCCTTTGATATCCGGGAATAACTCTTGTATGTCAATTGCCATTGGGAAATTTAGTTTGAAGATAGAAACAATCGTGAACATAGACGACCATTTTTATACCATTTGACTTTTGTAATCTAATAAATCACTAGAATTCAAAGCTTTAACAACATAATGCAAAGAAATTCAATAAATAATACATTATTATATTATTTAATATGTTATTTTTGCACTTATCCCTCCTAATAGCAGTAGTGCTTCTATATTGTTGCATATGCCTTAATGAAATATAGAGCAATCACTTTTACTGGTTTTACCAAGAATTGATAATTATGATTAAGAATTCAATTGTCTTTATAGTATTGTTATGTCTGCCCTTTGTAGCATACAATCAATGTATGAGTTCATATGCTCAACAATCTGGACTATCTGGCTTACCAAGTACAGCCATTTGGACAAGTGTACCAAATCTTGTGGGTAGCCCTGATGGGATGGGAGCTGAGATTCTCAGCTTTACACCACTAAATCCTGGAGAATCCACTTCTATATTGGGAGTTTGGGACTTTGGGATAACAGTACCTTGTAATGCTACCATAGATATGGTTAGCTTTAATGTGGTTAGAAGAAATGATGCCGCAGCAGGAGATGTAAGAGATGCGACTGCACTTTTGAGATTTGATGACTTCACAGTATCTACAGTGAATGGAGCTGATCAGATAACACCATTTGTGAACTCTACAACTACGTTTGAAACAGCAACCATCTCTCCTGCTGGTGGATGGGGTACAGTGCTTACGCCAGATATTATTAATGATCCTCTGTTTGGACTATTGTTAACTTTTGAAAACCTATCCGGAACAGAAACAGGTTTTCCAATAATTGATGCAGTTGAAATGGAAGTTTGTTTTACTGTCAATGGTGCTCCTCAATCACCAATAACAGCGACAATATTAGATCAAGAAGATAATCTTTGTGGTCCGTCCTCAAGTGGTTCATTAACGATCAATGCTACTGGGAGTACAGGAGATTTTGAATATTCTATTGATGGTGGCACAACTTGGTTAACCAACAATGTATTCACTTCTATCCCTACTGGTACCTATCAGGTAATGGTTAGAGATACTGATTTGTCCTGTATAACTGACTTAGGACCATACTTTGTTGGATGTAATCCTGGACAAATACTTCAAGTTGGGGATGCTATATATACTTGCTTACCCACAAGTAGTGATCCTGTGACTTTGGCAATTGACAGAGTGCAAGAGCTTAACACCTTTTTTAATAATGGGATGGTAGACGTCGATGTTTCGTCTTTATTACAATCAGAAGCTTTTACTTGGACTACCTCTGACTTAGGAGGATCTGTTTTTGGAGTAACAGTAGATGATGACTTAAATATATACACTGGTTTATCAAGTCTTTTCAATCTGATTTCACCTATTAGTTCTCCAGACTTTATCCGAATAGATGGAGTTACAGGTGTGCCAACAGTTCTGGCCACTCTGCCTGGGACAGCTGGTATGGGACAATTAGAATATCACTCCGCATGTGATCAAGTCTTTCTTACAAATCTGGACGACGGAATGATATATAGGTTTGATACAAATGGGAATCTTTTGTCTTCTTTTGATCCATTAGGGCCGGATGATGGCATTGATGGTCTTGCGCCACTAGGAGAGAGATTGGTGGCCTTATCTTTTAATCCTGCCGAAGGAAGACTTTATTATTCTGTATGGGCGAATGATGCCATTGATAACGGAATGCGTAACACAATTAGATCAGTGGCGATTGATCCTGTGTCTTGTGATTTTGTAGCAGCTACTGATATTCAAGAATTCGTTATGCCTTTTATTTCTGAAACAGAAAGTAGTAGCAGCAATTTCAGTATGCCTGTGTTGGACATAGAATTTAGCCTTAGTGGTAATATGTTGTTGATATCGGAATCAGGATTTAATTCTACAGTACCTATTACATTGCCTCATACAGGAAGAATCTTAAGAATAGATGGTATGACTACAGCATGGTCACTTGTTAATAATCCGCCAGCAGGCAACATGGATTATCAGTATCAAATTGGCACTGTCAACGACGGAACCAATGCACTAGGAGGAGTAGATTTTGCGTATGCAGGTATGGGTGCAGGTGGATGTGTGAGTGATGAAGAAGCGTTTATCTTAGCCACAGGAGATGCATTAAGAGGGGTTGATTGTACGGTAGGAGGTTGCGTATATGGACTTCAATATATACCTATAGAGGGAGGACGACCAGAGACATCTGTATTGGTTGATTTAGCCAGGGCTCCAGATTCTCAGCAAAAGGGATTTTTTGGTGATGTAGATGTTATCACGGGCTGTTGTCCTTGTGCTTGTCCAGCATTAGACTTTACCATAGATGCTAGTGATGTCAATCTCTGTAGTGGTGAGATGGCTACACTTTGTGTGACAACATCTGCTGGAGCTTCGCCACCATTCACGTATTTGTGGGATGATGGATCTATAACAAATTGTATTACTGTAAGCCCAACTTCCACAACAGTATACATGGTTGATATTACGGATGGCAATATGTGTATGTATACAGAGTCTGTTACAATTAACTTGTCACCTACATTATCCATAAACGATCTCAATGAAGTAAATAATACAAGTTGTACAGCTGCTATCGGATCTATAACTATAGATGCGCTTGGAGGAACAGCACCTCTTACATTTAGTATAGATGGGGGCGCTACAAGTTTTACAACCAATAGTTTTACAGATTTGGCTGCTGGTACTTATGACATAGTTGTCACAGATGCATTTGGATGTATGGTGACTTCATCCACTACCTTGACTGGTCCGTCACCAATTACTTCTTCTGCAACTTCTACAGGAGATACAGAATGTAATTCTGATAATGGTACGATTACAATTACAGCTTCCGGCGGTACGGCACCTTTAATGTACAGTATAGATGGCGGAGTTACATTTAGCCCCAACCCTCTGTTTTCGAATGTCATGGAAGGTAGTTATAGTATAGTCATATCAGATGCAGGCTCATGCACAGTTACAGATATGGTAACTGTTGTGGGTCCTGGTGTAATTACGTCGACAGCAACAACTACTCAGGATACAGATTGTATTTTGGATAATGGTACAATTACCATAACTGCAATGGGAGGAACCCCTCCAATCATGTATAGTATTGACATGGGAGTAACATTCAGTCCCAATTCAGTATTCAATAATGTCATGGAAGGTGTGTATGATATAATCGTATCTGACGCTGGAGGATGTACAGCAGAATTAATGGCAACAGTGGCAGGTCCTAATGCGGTTTCCATTTCTACAATGACTACTCAAGATACCGATTGTGAAACAGATAATGGCTCCATAAGCATTACTGCGACAGGCGGTACTGCCCCATATATGTATAGTATCGATGGAGGAGTAACCTTTAATGTTAATCCACTCTTTACAAATCTAAGTGATGGTCTCTATAGTATCATCGTTAATGACGCTAGAAGCTGTTCTGATTCTGGTTTGGCTACAATCGATGGTCCAGACCCACTCTTGGTAATGGAGAATAATTTTGATGACACAGATTGTGATTTAGATAATGGACGAATAGTTATATCTGCATCAGGAGGAACTCCTCCTTATACCTATAGCATAGATGGCGTCACTTTTGGAACTAGTAATGAATTCACTGATCTTGCTCCAGGACAATATAATGTGGTCATTAGAGATGACCAAAATTGTCAAGAAATCATCAACAATATTGACATAGGTGAACCTGAATGCAGCACTGGAGCAATAGGAGATTTTGTATTCGAAGACAGAAATGGTGATGGTACGCAAAATCCTGGAGAACCAGGTATTCCTGGAGTTAGGGTTGAGTTATTCAATGGCAATGATATTTTGATAGGTATTGAGATAACAGATTCTAATGGAAACTTCTTATTTGAAGACCTGCCTGGAGGAGATTTTTATCTCAGGTTTACCAGATTGGATGATTTCGCAGCTACTTTCCCTAATACTTCAGGTGACACCAATACAGATAGTGATGTAGATGATTCTAATGGGCCATTTACGACCCCAATATTTAATCTTGGTGATGGTGAAATTGACTTCAGCAGAGACTTAGGTGTATTCCGATGCATTCCAATTGGTGAAAATATCTGGTTCGATTTTAATGAGGATGGCATTAGAGATAATGATGAAAATGGTATTAATGGTGTTCAAGTAGAGCTATTTAGAATGGTAGGAGGATTTTGGGTTAAAACGGATATCACGTTTTCTGGCCATAGACCTGGGACAGGTTCTGAAGACGGTTATTTTAAGTTCTGTGCGCCGCCAGGAACCTATTATCTCCAGTTTATAACCTCTGAGAATAGAATAGTCACTACCATTCCTAATAGGGGAGGTGACGAAACCAGGGATAGTGATTTGACAAATAGATTTGGGCCTAGTACAACTGATGAGTTTACTGTCCAATCAGGTGATACCAGATGTGATATTGGAGCTGGATATGTGCCAGCAGGTAGTATTGGCGATTTTGTTTGGTTGGATTCTAATACTAACGGACTAAGAGATGCAGATGAACCTGGAATGCCTGGCGTAATGGTACAAGCTATTAATTCAGAAGGGAATATGCTTGCCTTAGCCAATACAGATAGCAATGGAAATTATGTATTGGATTTTTTGCCACAAGATGAATATTATGTTCGCTTTACCTTGCCTGAAGGATTTGTTGCTACAGCTGCTAATGTAGGTGTGGATGAATCCAGAGATAGTGACGTAGATGGTAGTAACGGCCCTAATACAACACCACTGATTTTAGTGGTTCCAGGAGCACATGTCAATGCGGATGCTGGTCTCTTATCTAGTGCTTTGCCAGTAACATGGCTAGGAATTTCTGGTAAGAAAAAAGAAAGTTATAATGAAATAATGTGGTCTGTTGGGCAAGAGAAGAATGTTAGTCATTACGAGCTGCAGTCAGCAAATCAGGAGCCAATAGACTTCGTGTCAATAGGGTCTGTAGACTCAGAGCATTCGACTTTCCCAGGAATCCTAGAATATGCATTGGAAGATTTTGATTTTGATTCAGGCTTGAATTACTATAGAGTCAAGCAGTTTGATTTTGATGGTAAATTTTCATTCTCTGATGTTATCAGTATAAATAATGATACATCTAGTGATGAAAGACCGTTTAGGTTAAATATCTATCCAAATCCAGTTAGTGAAGAGCTCAAGATTGGATTGGAATTATTTAGTAGCGCAGAGACCATTGATGTAAGATTGTATGACCAGTTAGGTCAACTAATGTCTTCTGGAAAAATATTAGATTTTGAACTGGAGAGAGGATTGAAGACATATCCATTGGATGTAACATCTTTGGATACTGGGGTATATACCTTGGAGATTAGAGTAGATGACAGGTTGGAAGTTAGAAAAATTGCGATTGCCAAATAACTAATTATTATAAATTAATACAACGCTGGTGAGGCTGGATTCTTGAAAGAGTTCAGCCTCATTTTTTTTAGTAGTGACTTCTTACTCAAAAAGTGAATTCTGATTTTTACGATCTTTACCATCCTCTTCTGTTAGGTTAAAGACACCAGGTGTCGATTGAGCTTTGTCTTCAAGTAATTCTAGATCATCATCTAGTTCTAATTCTTGTATCTGTGGTATGGCATTGCCGGCTATCCCTTTAAATGAATTGTACATATAATTGGTATTGAGTAATACTTTTTGGAGTTGTTTTTCTCTTTTCTTCCAATGCCCCTCCATGGCTCTTTTTTCCTTCAGTAGATCGGTTTGCATTTGGGTAAATCCTTCTACGATGGCTTCTATTTGAAGTTTGAATTCGTTGCTGGTTAGATATTGGTAGAGCATAGCCATTTTTTCACCTTTATTTTCTTGTGATGTGGCCATAGTCGAGATAGCAATAATATTTTCTCTGAGTACTAAAGATAATCCTTTGAACTCTTCGAAGGTGCATACCCATATACCATCTATCAGTGTCATCCTGTCTACTCCCTTAGGCAAAGCATCAGTGATAATCACACCGATGTGAGCGCCTTTCTCCCTGATGTCATTCCTAAATTTTTCTATCCATGAGCGCTGAAATTCTTTGGTTCGTTTACTCTCATAATAGATAAGACCACAACTAGGATTATTATAAGTTTTGACGAGTTGCAGGCAGTCAGCCCCTCGAGCCCCTTTCTTGATCTCTTCTATCTCATCTAGTGGAAATTTGGTTCTGAGCCATTCTTCTATTGCCAATTCTTGCACCTCTCCTTGTAGTTGCATAGAGCCTTGCTCCTGCTTGCGCTTCATTTCCTGTACGAGCTTCTTTTGATCGTCTATTTGTTTTTGATATTCTCTCTCCTTGAGTTGGAATTCTTCGATAGCTTTCTGGCGTCCTTTCTGTTCTATTACGGCACTCTTTTCCAGCAACTGCTTTTCCATTTGGAGAAGCAAATCACTTTCTCTCTCTTCCATTTCCTTTTGCTGGCGGATAAGATTTAACTCCTTTTCTTTGAGAGCTCTGTTTTCTTTACGCTTGTCTTCATTTTCTTTTTTTAAAGAGTCGACTTCGAGAGTAAGAGAAGACAATTTTTCCTTTTCAAGGATAGCCATTTGAGCAGCCAACTTTTCTTCTAACTTAACCTTGAAAATTTCGTTCTCCTTTGATTTGGTTAGTTGGAAGGCTTTTTTCTCTTCTTCAAATACAGATAACTTATTCTGATAAATCCGATTATTAGTTGCCATCTTCTTTTCAAACTCCTGCTGTAGCTGTGCTTGCACCTGTCCAGCAATAGCTTCTTCTACATCAAAAGCATGTGAACAGCTAGGGCATTGAATCTTGTCTTGCATATCAGAATTGGTTACTAACTTGTATGAATCAAATTTAATATATGATTCACAATGTAGGGATTACTGTGCATTACACCTTCACGAAAGGTCTATAGAAAATCAACATCCTCTTCCAATTCTGTGTGCAAAAGTTCGACCATTGCTTTTTTGATAGGTTGACCTTCATACACCACTTGGTATAACGTCTTGATTACGGGAGTTTTAAGGGTAGAAGCTTTAGAAATGGCTTGTGCTATACGAATCGTTCTGTATCCTTCAGCAACCTCTGACATATCATCAAAAATATCTGCTAATTTGATTCCTGTACCTAATTTATAACCAAAAGTAAAGTTTCGACTATTTGTACTTGTAGTGGTAGCTATTAAATCACCAATCCCAGCAGTCCCAAAGAAAGGTGTCTCAACTGCTCCAACTGATTTTGAGATCAATATCATTTCTCGGAGCCCTCTGGTAATCAGTAACGCTTGCATATTTTTTCCAAAACCAATTCCATTCAATACACCAGAAGCGATGGCAATCGTGTTTTTTAATGCACCAGCCAATTCAATGCCTTTTAGATGATGTGACCCATATACTATAAATAATCTATCAGATAATACTTCTCGTCCTAATTTTATGACTTCCTCAAAAGATGATGCAATGACTGAGGCGGCAGGCTGGCCTTCTAAGATTTCTTTAGAGAGATTAGGGCCAGCCAATGCACCAATTCTGATAACACTTGTCTCTTGGCTAATCACCTCACTCATTGTAAATACACTCTTTTTAATTTCTGACAGTGTGGTGGCTGTCTCAAAAGCTGGTGAGGTATCAAGACCCTTAGTCGCATGTATCATTATGTGTCCAGGTCCAACGTGAGGTGACAAACTACGTATAGCTGAGCGAAAGTGTTCTGAAGGTATAACTGGAAAGATTAATCGGCACTCTTCACCCAATTGTGCCAAATCTAATGTGGCTTTTATGTTCTTTGATAAGGCATAACCCTTAATACTATGATGGTTATTTATCTCATCCAGAATCTCTGGTCGGCGTGTACATATAAGCACTTCCTGACTCTTGCTTAATAACTGAGCTATTGTAATTCCAAACGAACCTGATCCTAATACTCCTACCTTCAAAGACATGAGGTCAATATACCAATTATTTGCGCCTTTTCTTTTTTGCTGTCACATTGGTTTTTGACTTTTGGAGTTCTTGTTGCTGCTTCATGGCTTCCTCCAATCTAGACTGGAAACCACCTTTCTTTTTCGGTTTGTTTTTTTGAGTTTCAAGCTCCAGCCTGAGCTTATCATCATCGAAGACAAATTTCTTGGTGATCACGGTTTGGGCTATATTGAACATGTTGCTGAAAAACATATACACAGTCAGACCGGATGCATAATTATTGAAGAAGAATAAGAAAGTAATCGGCATGATATACTGTATGTATTTCATTGCAGGGTTTGCAGACATATCCATGTGTCTCATATTATAGTATGAGTAGATTATGGTAGTGACGGCCCATAGCAGAGTAAATAAACTGATATGTGATCCAAAGGCAGGTAATTCAAACGGCAATCTGGCAATGACATCAAAAGAAGAAAGATCTGTCGCCCACAAAAATGACTCTTGTCTAAAGGTAATACTGGCCGGAAAGAATCTGAAAAGGGCATACCATATTGGCATCTGCACAATCATCGGTAAGCAGCCTCCAAGAGGACTCACTCCATATTCCCTATACATCTTCATCGTCTCCATCTGCACTTTTTGGTTGTCATCAGGAAATTTCTCCCTTAACCCTGCAATCTCCGGTTTGAGCAATCCCATTTTTGCTTGAGAGTGCAACATTTTATACATCAAAGGATACAGAATCATCTTGATTATAAAAATGAGGACAATAATCACGATACCTTTACTTCCTATAAACTTGGATAACCAATTGAATGAGGGCCTTATAAGCCACCTATTGATTGTGCCGAATATGGATCGTCCAAAAGGAATGATTTGCTCTAACGAATTATCAAATGCTAATAATTGATTGAATTCATTAGGACCTATATATATACTCGACTCTATAGATTCCTGATTTGTGAAGTCTAAGGCATATTCATATTCAGTCTTTATGATTTTGAGAGTTGGATTATCCTTTTCTGTGGCAACGGTCTCAAACCGTCCATTCTCCATTTTTTTATTCTTCGCAATAATCGAGGTATTGAAAAACTGGTTGACATGGGATACCCATTCTACAGGGTTTTTTACTTCTTCTGTATCATCACCTCTACAGTTACAATAATCTGAAGTCTCATCAGTCTCCCTGAAGTATACAGTCGAATAATATTTTTCAAAATTTGTATTGAGTTCTATTCTATCAAGGTAATTATGCCACCTGAATTTCATTTTACCTGCAGATTGATCTAACATATTAGCCATACCTATCAGTTGTAGGCTATGGTCCAAGGTATAGCTATCAGGATTTAAAACATACTTCTGTACAATCGCCTGACCACCTCCAAGACTCGCGGTCATTGTGATCGTATTACCACTTATACTAGGGCTAAAGTTGAGATTTGCCGTACTTATATTTCCATGACTCCTTGTAGGGATAAAGTATTCAAAACTGTTCTTTTCATTCTCCATTAGATAGAGAGGATTCTCCTGCTGCTCATAGTTTTCATCTTCAGTCAGCTTGACGAATTCTTTGAGAAGGGCTTTTTTGATTACACCACCTTTAGAATCAAAAGTGACTTTTAGATGCTTATTCTCCAGCACCCCTTCTTGCGATTCGCCGGTCATGGCAGCTGCAAAGGACCCATAAGTGTTGGTCGCCTTAGCCATAGCAACAGAGTCCGAGGCGTTAAGCGTCGTTTGTTGTTGTACTTGCTTTGTCGTATTGAGAGGCTCTACCAACTCCGCTTGAGCAATAGAGTCTTGTATAATTTGTTGTCGGGCTATCTGTTCTTTGCTTGGTGCGGTCAAATACCAATATCCAACAAACAAAATGAATAAAAGCAGTAGGCCTATACGTTGCGACTTTTCCATTCGGGTACTTAATCTATTGCAGATAGCCACAATGTGCAGCCTATCTTGAAATAAGGTCGCAAAGGTACAATTTTGTATATAAGACACTAGTATTCATCTATATATGCTCAGAAGAATCTGACGAATTAATCCTAGGATTGGATGGAGTCGGCGTATATCATAAGTTTGCACTTCTAATGGAAGAACTAGAAATTAAGGTATTACCGGAGCGACTTAATGATAAAAACTATATCATGAACCAGGTATATCGGACCCTCAAACTGAAAAGGGACGAAAACCTAAGCTTCAAAATCATTAAGAAATCTATAGATGCTCGTAAAGGACGGCCCAAATATTTATTGAAACTAAGGATAGGAACTTTCTATGAATTGGAGGCAAAGGACGACTTGGTCTATGGCCCCTTCTTAAATGTTAACTCCAAACCAGAGGTGATTATAATAGGAGCTGGACCTGCCGGGTATTTTGCAGCCTTAGAATGCCTAGAGTCAGGGCTGAAACCTATAGTACTTGAACGAGGGAAGGATGTCAGAGAACGGCGGCGAGATTTGAGAGCTATACAGCAGTTTGGTGTAGTCAATCCTAATAGTAATTACTGCTTTGGTGAGGGCGGAGCAGGGACGTATTCAGATGGTAAGCTCTATACACGATCAAAGAAACGTGGAAAAATTCTCAAGACTTTGCAGATTTTGGTTGATCATGGAGCACAATCAGATATCTTGGTAGATGCCCATCCTCATATTGGTAGTAATCAACTGCCCAAGATTATCAGTAATATCCGAGCAACGATTGTCAATCATGGTGGAGAAGTCAGATTCGGCAGTTTGGTTACTGATCTAATCATTAAAGGAGGACAGTGCAAAGGAGTTATTGTTGATGAAAAAGAAGAAATTCTGGCGAGCCAAGTTATTCTAGCTACAGGCCATTCTGCCAGAATGGTATTTAGAATGTTAGATAGACTAAAGGTCAGTCTCGAACCCAAGCCGTTTGCCATAGGTGTCAGAATTGAGCATCCCCAGCCATTGATTGATGAAATTCAATATGGTCAATATCCTAGAGAAGAGAACCTACCAGCAGCATCTTACAAACTCGTGACACAGGTATCTGGTTGTGGTGTCTTTTCTTTCTGTATGTGTCCTGGAGGGCTAATCGTACCTGCTGCAACAGCACCTGGTGAGCTGGTTGTCAACGGTATGAGCCTTTCTAAAAGAGATTCTCCTTTTGCAAATTCGGGTATCGTCACGGCAATCGAGACTGAGGAGTTAAGAGCAAGAGGATATACAGGAGTTTTTGGCAATTTGGAATTCCAACAGCAGATAGAGCAACAAATTTTTCAGCATGGAGATGGGTCTCAGAAAGCACCAGCTCAAAATCTCATTGACTTCGTTAATGGACAGGACATGATTGATATTTCTGATAGCTCCTATATACCTGGTCTGTATAGAGCACCGTTACATGAATTAATCCCAGACTTCATTTACAATAGACTTAAGGAAGGTTTACTGGCTTTTTCTCGAAAAATGAATGGATATTTTACAGATGAAGCACATGTAGTAGCTGTGGAAAGTAGGACAAGTTCGCCTGTAAGAATTCCAAGAAACCCAAGTTCTTTGCAACATCCTCAGGTCAAAAATCTATACCCATGTGGAGAGGGTGCAGGATATGCAGGTGGTATATTATCTGCAGCAATGGATGGACAAAGGGTGGTGAAAGCTATCGCTGCGGCATTAAAAGTTTAACACAAATTGTAATTTTAATTTCTTGCTATTAACACAACATGGCACCTATATTGAATGGATAAGAAGAAAGACAAGTATATTCATTATCTAAAAGTCAATGACTCTCAGGGCATTAAGGAGATATATGATACATATTTGCCTAGAATAGAATCTATTATAGGAGGAATGGGTGGCAGTAAAGATGAGGCTTGGGAGATATTTCAAGAAAGCCTAATTGTCATTCTAAATAGGATCCAAAGTCCTGATTTTCAGTTAAGTAGCTCCTTTTACACCTTCTTGGTAAGTATATGTAAATTCAAGTGGTTCAACGAATCGAAGAAAAAATATAAAAATAACGTAACCATCGACAATGAAAAGACATTAAAAGATGACCAAGACATTTTGCAGACAATAATGAAAGTTGAGAGATTTGATTTATATAAGCAAAAGCTAGAAGAATTGGGTGGAGAGTGTCAGAGTTTACTAGAACTCTACTTTGATAAAGTGTCCATGCGTGAGATTGCAATAAGATTAGGCCTTAATTCTGAAAATGCTGCAAAACAAAAAAAATATAAGTGCCAGAAAAAACTTATTGAAATGATTAAGAATGATAGTAAATTCGGACAACTGCTATGAACCACAGCGATATTAACAAGTATGCACTAATAGATAAGTACCTTGCTGGGGGCATGACTCCTAATGAACTGGATAGTTTCAAGGCTTTTCTACAAAGTGATAAAGATTTTACGGCTGAGTTGAATATCATCTCAGAACTACAAGAAGCATCACGCTTTGATATATTGCAATCTGACCTTCGTGATACTTTGTCTAAAATTAGAGCCAATGATGTTAATGTTACACAAAGCGCACCAAAGAATGCATCTAATAACTTAGTCTACAAAGTACTAGGAGGCCTTGTTCTACTATTTGTGGCCATGTACTTTGTGATGCAATTGATGTCGTCAACCACAGGATTAGACAAAACTCCAGATTTAACTCAGTATGCTTACGTTGAGCCTCTTGATTTAATTACTAAGAGTAATGGTGTAGATGTCTCTCAGATGCAGACACTATTCAATGATGGCGAATATAACGCAGCAATGCCATTGATTAACGCATTCCTGAGTGATAATCCTAGAGATTTAGATGTCTTACTTGCAAAGGGTGTGGCTCAGACTGAGTTAGGGCAATATAAAGCAGCTCACCAGACATATCTTCAGATTCAAGCTATGGGTCCGAGAGTTAAGAAGTATCTATGGTTCGATGCGTTGTGTTATGTTAAGGAAGGAAATACAGAAAAGGCTAAGACGTTATTGCAAAAAATTGTGACAGAGAAATCTTACAACCATGCAGATGCAAGTCGCCTACTAATGAACCTGAATTAAATTATGTTAATGTAAGAACTCATCTTGAAATCATTATACCTCATCCTTTTTATCTGTCTGACTCCCTTTGTTATTATAGGGCAGAATAAAGATGCGAGGCAAGCTATAGAAGACGCATTAACTCAATACGAAACCTTAGACAACGATCCCCAACTACTTCTTTTAGAACGAAGCCTTCAGAAGTCAGAAGAGCAACTTGGTAAGATAGATACTACAACTACCAAGGTCTATAATTCATTATCGAAGTGGCATAATAAAAATAACAACTATAAGCAAGCGCTAAACTTTGCAGTGAAGCATCACGCCACAGTTAAGGAATTAGGAGTGGACATTGATGAAGAAGTTAAGGCTACAACTGCGGTAGGTGGTATTCTTACCAAGATGTATAATTTTATAGAGGCTGAGAGGTATTATACGATGAGTATGGAATTGTTAGATGATTACAACCATCCTCTTAATTACTATAATTACAAAGGCATGTCCAGAGTGCTTTTGTCTAAAGGAGATTACAACTTATTAATTGCCCACGCCAGACATGCTTATGAGTTAGCTGAAAATTCTGATCAGCAATGTGAAGTTCTGCATCTTGAACTTAATGGTCATGCTAGAATAGGTGATTTGGAGGAAGCAGACAAAACGTTGTCCAAAATACTTTTCAAAGCAAACAAGGATAACCTTGTCTACCATTTGGGTAGAGCTTATTCGCATAAAGGTTGGCTTAATAATATTAAGGGACGGAGCAACACGAAAAAGAATGCGCAACTCTCCAAGTCTCAATTCCAACAATCGATTAATTATTATGAGACGAGTATCGATTATCTGCGAAAGAGTAAAGACAATAGAGCGGAATCACCTATAGTTTGGGCTTATACAAATATTAGCAATCAGTATAGAAATCTGAATAAAGCTGAATTAGCAATTAAATATGCTAAGCGAGCTGTAGATGAGCATGAGAAAATTTCAGGTGCACCTTATTCTCCTGCCTATGCATTCACTTATTATAATCTGGCTACTAAATATACCTGGCAAAAGGATTATGAATCTGCAATCAGACATCAGCAAAATGCCATAAAGTGTTTACTTGGTGATGATAGCTTTTCCGATTCACGAGCTGCAATACCCAAGGAAAAACTTTACAAAGTAGGCATCAAATGGCGATTACTTAATTCTTTGAAGGAGAAAGCCATAAGTTATGCTCATCTATATCTCAAACATAAAAACAAGGCAGATGCCGAAAGTGCAGAACGTCATCTAGCTACAGCAGTAGATTTGATAGATTTAATGAGAGGTGAGTTAACCACTGATAATACCAAAGTGTATTGGAGGTCTAGAACTAGGTCCATATACGATACTGCTATAGAGATTTCAGTATGGCTGGGTAATAAAGAAAAAGTCCTGAAGTACATGGAGAAAAGTCGTTCATTGCTTCTATTAGATGAGTTGAATCATAAAGATGCTATGTCTTTCATACCTGAAAGATTGTCAGAAAGAGAGAGAGAGCTTAGACAAGCATTTGCTGATTCAGATGAAGGAGATGTAGCGCATTTTAAAGTCTACATAGAATACCTGGATTCAATTAAAACTGCTTTCCCATCATACTACAAATATAAGTTTGACATAGAAGCACCAACTCTTAAAGAAGTACAGAACTCAATGTTGGATGATTCTACTCAAATTATTAATTACCAGATTACTCCTGACAGCCTTTTTATTCTAAATATTACGAATAAAGGGAGTGAGCTTATTACTAGTCCAAGGCCAAAGTCTTTAGAAGAAGATGTATCCAGAATGCTCACTTATTTAAATAATAAAGACAGTCTGGAATACCAACATCACTTTCTTGATTTTGTTGGGTTATCTCAGAAGCTATATGGAAAATTATACGGGGATATTAGAGATAGGAGAAAGAATGTCATCATCATAGGAGATGGTATTATCGACTATGTGCCTTTTGATGTATTGGTAAGTGAGGTTTCAGATCAGAAACCTAGATATCTTATTCAGGATTATATTTTTAGTGTAGTGCCATCATTGACTATTCTACAGAAGGTTGAGGATAAAAGAGATTTTGACAACTTGCTTTTAGTTAGTCCAGAAGAGTATGATAAACTCGGACTACAAAAATTAAAACAAAGTGAGGAAGAAAAGAGAGCTCTTGAACGTTATTCGGATACCCGACACTTGTCCTTAGATGAAGCCACTTTCCAACAATTCTCTAAAGTAAGTGGAGATTATGATGTTATACACTTCACCACACATAGTGGCTTGGATGTAGTAACCAATAAGCCATGGATTGCATTTGCAGATGAGGTAGTTAGTCAGGATGACATCTATAAGATGCGACTAAGTGCCTCATTAGTGACGCTGAGTTCTTGTAAAAGTATTGATGGACAAGCACAGACGGGAGAAGGCGTCAATAGTTTGGCGAGAGCATTTCTTTTTGCAGACGCTTCTGCAGTAATAGGAAGTGCATGGAACTTGAATGAGATGGCAGGATTGGAAGTTATGAAAGACTTTTATAAATCTTTAAAAGACAATACTGAAAAGTCTGTCGCATTGAGACAAGCCAAGCTGAATTATATTAATTCAAATCCCTATAAGTCACCTTATTACTGGGCACCTCTGATACTTATAGGTGATCCTGCTAGTTTGGAAGTTTCTACTAAGCAAGCTAACCATTATCTGATTATACTTGCCATTATAGGTATGGTAGGATTGGTTTTTCTTTACAGAAAGTTTTCTAATCCTACTTTTGTGTAAGTTAAGTTTTTATTCGTCAAGAATTTGAAGACGGGTAAAGTCTAGCATGATTCTTTTTTCAGGGCTCTCTGAAATATCCAAAAATTTAATGGTAGCAATTTTTCTCTCATCAATACTTATCACTTTACCTTTGCCAAACTTAAGGTGCATGACTAGTTGTCCCACTTTTATTAAAGACGAGTCACTTGGCTTAAAGTTTTCTGGCGGGGCAACTAAACCTTTGACTTTGGCCTTTCCTAGTTTTTTAAAATTACCAAGAATTTTAGGTTCTTTGAAGGATGGTTTTTTAGACACCATAATAGATGACTCCAAGTCGTGCTCAGAAATTTCTTCAAGGAATCTACTAGAATCATTAAAGCGCATATTTCCATATTGATATCGACTATTGGCATAAGTCAAGGTCAATAATTCTTCTGCCCTAGTGATGGCTACATAAAACAATCGGCGTTCTTCATCTAGTTGGTCCGGCGAGGACAGTGACATGTATGAAGGAAATAAGTTCTCTTCGAGTCCAACAACAAATACAGACCTATATTCTAACCCTTTGGCAGCATGCACAGAAAGTAAAGTAATTGTATCCACATTATCTTTTTCCTCATCCGCATCAGTCATGAGCGAAATTGTTTGAAGAAAATTGGAAAGCGTTCTTTCTTGGTTATCAATATCCTCTCCTGGATCTAACACATCATCTTCAGTAAATTCCTGGATGCCATCCAACAAGGCATTGATGTTATCCATTCTGTTCTGAGACTCAACAGTGTTTTCAGATTTAAGTAAATCGATTATGCCAGATTTTTTAGCAATGTTAAGTGCAGCTCTGTAAGCATTTTCATTCTTGGCTTGTTCTCGGCAATAGCTGATTATTCTTACAAAGTCTCCGACCTTCTTTTGAGCAGCATTGCTTAGTTTTATCATGGTCAGGCATTCCCAAATGGCTACATCATTATCTTCTGCTAGCTCTGTTAATTTTTGCATCGTAGTCTGTCCTATCCCTCTTCTAGGATAATTGATTATCCGCTTAAGTGCTTCGTCATCTTTCGAATTGACAGAGAGTCTTAGATAAGAGATGAGATCTTTAATCTCTTTCCTTTGATAGAAAGAGAGGCCCCCATAGATACGGTATGGAATATTTTTTCGCCGTAGATGTTCTTCAAATATCCTTGACTGAGCATTCGTCCTATATAGAACTGCAATGTCCTTATTGGCTAGATTGAACCTGTTTTTCTGTTCTATGATTAAATCTGCTACTCGCTTTCCTTCCTCATTATCTGTCATTGCCTTTATGACCTTAATCTTATTACCAGATGGCTTCTCTGTCCATATTTTTTTCTGAATCTGTCTCTGGTTAAACCCAATTACTTCGTTGGCTGCTGATACAATATGGCCTGTACTACGATAATTTTGTTCTAGTTTAAAAGTCTGGACTCCAGGAAAATCATGTTCGAACTGTAAAATATTTTCGATAGTTGCTCCTCTAAATGAATAGATGGATTGCGCATCATCTCCAACAATGCAAATGTTATGATTACTGTCTGGATAAATCGAGAATAATTTCAGAATCTCATATTGTAGAAAATTAGTATCCTGAAACTCATCTACCATTAGGTGACTAAACTGCCTTTGATATTTTTCTCTTACGTTCTCAGGATTGGTGTATAAAAGTTTGAAAGTCTGGAGTAGAAGATCGTCAAAATCCATGGCGCCAGACCTTTTACACTTTGCCACATATTTTGCATAAATCTGGTGGGTCATTGGACGTTGATTCATTTTGTCCAATTCCATTAGCTCCGAATTTGTGATATAGGTTTTGGGGGTAATGAGATTGCTTTTAGCTGAGGAAATTCTTGATCTGATAGCACTAACATTGTATTGCTTGGTGTTCAGATTCATCGATTTGATAATTTCTCTCAAGACACTTTTTGTATCATCAGTATCGTATATAGAGAAATCATTAGGATAGCCAATTTTGTGTGCTTCTACCCTCAATATTCTAGCAAACAAGGAGTGGAAAGTGCCTGCCCATACTTTATATGCTGAGCCACCGACGACTTTTTCGATACGATCTTTCATTTCTCTTGCCGCCTTGTTGGTAAAGGTCAATGCAAGTATGGCATATGGAGGTACACCACTCATCAATATATGAGCTATGCGATAAGTCAAGACTCTCGTTTTCCCAGACCCAGGTCCAGCAATAACCATAACTGGACCATCAAGGGTAGTAACTGCTTGTCTTTGAACCTCGTTCAATGAGCTTAAGTAATCCTTATCCAAGCTAGTAATCTCCATTACGCGAATGTCCGAATTTGTGAACAAAATATGATTGAAAATCCATATATAATATCAACAATATCAGATAACAGCTATTTGAATAGTTAGTCAACAAATATTTAATTAATTATGCCAATGCTGTTCTAGTTTGTTTTAGATTGAGTAAATATTGGGCTAGATGCGACTAGAAGACGCTATTCGAGAATTTTTAAGTTTCTTGCGCCATCCAAGATTCAATTATCAATGGAGGGAAGATCTGGACTGGATAACTATTACTAAGTTGTTCCTTATAGTATTTGTGGTGGAAATGCTGTCCCTTTCTCTAATGTCAGTACTAATAGGTATAGATGAAATTCCTCATGCGATGGAATCACTAATGAAAAATCAGTCTGTCTGGGTTATTGCTGGACTGGCTATTATTATCGCTCCTATTCTGGAGGAATTATTATTCAGACTACACCTTAGGTATAAGTGGTTATTGGTTTTATTCATGATCAGCTTATTAGGTGTTTGCTCAGCGTTGGTAATTTGGTTGATAACTCCTGATTTCATCGGTAAGATGTCAAGTAATTTGACGATTCTAATCCATAATCAATTTTTGTTAGCAGTTAGTCTAGTCACTTTAATGATTGTTTTGTTTATAATATATATGATAAGTGAGGCTATACCCACAGATGGAATCTACAAGATATTCCCTTTTCTATTCTATATGACTGCATTGGTCTTTGCCTTGGTGCACATTGGAAATTTTGATATTTCTCAAGTGAAGTGGTATTTAACGCCATTGCTTGTTTTACCTCAATTTATTCTGGCCTTATATCTTGGCTATGTGAGGATGAGAAAGCATATAGGTGCAAGTATTTATGTGCATGCTTTTAATAATTCTATCCCATTCGCTCTATATTTTATTGTCGATATGGGTATTAATTAATCTCCTAATAGCTATATATATTTTATCATGTACCTTTTGATCCTGATAAAAATCTCTTTCTTTGTTCATATTTAGGAAACAATGTTTAAGAAAATAACCGATTTACTGGGCCGCATTCTAATTGGGCTCTTCTTTTTCTTTGAAGCCATAGATACCATAGTTTATTTTAAAGAGACCAAAGAAACTCTCTATAATTATGGCATAACTTGGGGTCCAAACTTTTTAGTGGCTGGCTCTATTGTACTTTTATTGATCGGTGCAGCAATGGTTATTATTGGGTATTATGCAAGTGTAGGAGCCACCATGTTATTTGTCTATTGGTTTATTTTCACCTTAGTTGTATATCCATTTTGGGCTGAACCAATGGGTGAGAAAACTTTAGCCATTACTTACTTCAGTAGAAATATGGCCTTATGTGGAGGTTTACTTATTCTCATGGCCAATGGAGCATCAGGTTGGTCTGTTAAGCGGATCTTGCATGTGCTAAGACTACCTAAATAACTGTCATGCCTCGAAGAGCATACGATTATGAATGGTTATTCCTTGATTTGGATAATACGATTTTAGATTTTGGAGCTAGTTCCAAGATTGCCTTCTTTCATATATTCGAGATTTACCAATTATCCTTGACTCAGAAACATTATGAAAGATATAGAGAGATAAATCACCAATATTGGGTTAAGCTTGAGAAAGGTGATATATCTGCAGACCAGTTGAAAGTGCAGCGATGGTCAGACTTTATCACAGAATTTGAGATTATTGCAGATCCAAAGCAATTAAATGAAGCTTATCTTAATCATATATCTAACAATCCAATATTTGTCAAGGACGCATTATCTAGCCTTAATCAATTTCGAATCAATTATCGAATGATGCTTATCACCAACGGGCTAGCTAATGTGCAATTGCCACGATTACAATTGACTGGGCTGAATCCGTATTTCGAACATATAGTTATCTCTGAACAATTAGGGTATGCAAAACCGTCAAAAGAATTTTTTGATCACTGTCATTCATTAGCTGGCAATCCTCTAAAAGACATGGTGTTGGTTATAGGAGATACACTAACCTCTGATATAAAAGGTGGCTTAGACTTTGGCTATCATACATGTTGGTATAACTATTATAAGAAGGGAAATGAAAGCGAATATAAACCACATTATGAAGTCAAATCACAAGAAGGACTTCAGAAATTATTGATGGAGGATTTGTAATTATTTACCTCCCTTTTTGTGATTTCTTGACTTCTTTAATTTTCATTTTTTGCTCTTCCTCCTTTTTTAGTAGCTCAACTTTAGGTGTCTTGTCAGCTAGATGAAGATGTTCTCCGCAGAATTTACAATAGTCCGCATCATTATCATGACCATCTTTAAAGCAAAAGGAACACAATTGTGTTGAGATTTTTGCTGTAGCCTTTTTTTTCTTTCCCTTGGAAAATTCAGCGGTGACAATTCCTGTTGGTACAGCAATAACGGCATAAGCCATAATCATAAGTATTGAGGAGAGAAACTGACCTAGTGGGGTATTTGGAGATATGTCTCCATAACCAACAGTAGATAATGTAACTATAGCCCAATAGACTGATTTAGGAATACTGGTAAATCCTTTATTCCCATCTGGATGTGTGGTTTCTATAAGATAAATAATAGAACCAAAAATGGTAACCATAACCACTATGAAAAATATGAAAACCAAAATCTTATCCCTCGATTCCTTCAGCGCTTTCATGATAACCTGACCCTCAAATAGAAAGTTTCCAAGCTTAAATATCCTGAATACTCTAAGTAGTCTAAGTGCTCTAACTACCATTAAAGATGAAATAGGAACAAAAAATGAAAGGTATGTTGGCAATATGGAGACCAAATCCACAATCCCAAAAAAAGAAGTTATATACCTTTTAGGTGAGTGGACAGTATATATTCTAGTAAAATATTCTAATGTAAAAAAGATGGTAAATATCCATTCTATGATAATGAATAATCTTACATATCTTTCAAGTGATGGTACTGTTTCCAGCATTACGGCGATAACAGAACCAACAATTGCAATTAATAAGACAATATCAAAGGTCTTACCCGCAGGTGTATCTGCTTCGAATATTATTTCGTAGAGCCGTTCTCTAAAGTGGCTGAACTCTTTACTGCCATTATGATTAGACATCCTGGGGGCTAAAATCGTGAAATTTAAAAAAAGAAAACCGTACATCTTCCTAAGATCATGGGATAATAAGAGAAGATTTATCTTCTCGGCTTTTGGAATGACCTTGGCTCATTCATTAACGATGTACAGTTTTCTTTAAATTCAAATTGATACTTTCAAAAGTATCTTATAATGAACTCACGGCTGTTCCTCTTTAAGTACGCCGTACACCCTAGGTAAAAGGTGGAAAACAAATGTAAATGAGACTTGACATATTAGAAAGTATTCTCAAGGGTAAATTTCACATATAAATTAATAAATATATAATAATGAGTGTTTTATATATTAAGAAAAAATTTAATATGTTATGTAAATATTGACCTCACTCGACTGGAATAGATATTCTAACATATTTGACGCAACTTAAGATACTTCTAATTCATAATGATGGTAATTGAAAACACCAAACAATGAAGACTCTATATCTCTTTCATTTACTTGTCTTGACAACCATAATTCTTAGAGGTCAGATATTAATCAACGAAGCTATTGGGTAGAGCTATACAATGCTGGAACCTCAACTATTGATATACCTAGTTATACATTGTGTAATAGACTAAGTTATAGAGTGGTTACAGGTATAACTTCAGCTGGGGCCAAATTCTGGTGTTAAGTCAATAACTAAAAGCTTTATATTGGCATCTGGAGATTAATGGCGGATTTGAAGTAAGGCTCGACACTGATTTTGTAGCGATTATTGGAACTTGTTCTTAGTATTCAGTCTCCTATTTAATAAACATATAATTGGAATCAGACGAAAGATCTTCTTCAAAACGATAGCCGTCCATTTGAAATCCTTTGATGTCTTCTTTTACCTCTATTCGATTCTCTACTATATAACGAGCCATCATACCTCTGGCTTTTTTGGCATTAAAGGATACAAACATCAGTTTACCATTTCTATCCTCTTTGAAACCTATGTCTAGGATATCACCTTTTAGGCTTTTCTTATTGACTGATTGGAAGTATTCATTAGACGCTAGATTAATGATGGTTTTATCCTTATGCAGTTTCAGCACTTTATTGATTTCTCTAGTGATATCGTCACCCCAGAATTGGTACAAGTTGCTCCCATGTTCGTTTTTAAGTTTAGTTCCCATTTCTAATCTGTATGGCTGCATCTTATCCATAGGCCGAAGTATACCGTATAACCCAGATAATATTCTCAAATGATCTTGCGCATACAAAATATCCTTGGTTTTGAGAGATGCTGCATCGAAACCAACGTACACATCTCCTTTAAATGCGTAGATGGATGCTTTAGAATTCTTAGGCGTGTATCTTGAAGCAAATTTTTGGTATCTATTATAATTGGTTTCAGCAAGCTTGTCACTAATATGCATAAGCTTACCTAATCTTGTTGGTGTATAATCTTTCAAAATGTGAACCAACTCTGCGGTTCGCTTTCTGAGGATTGGCAAAGCATTGCCTTGATGGGTTTCAGGCGTTTCATCTAAAGTCTTAGCTGGTGACAATAATATAAGCATGGTGTCTTAATAAATTGATTAAATAGGTATTTCGCAATATTATGTTTTAGTAACATTCGGTAAGTTGATTTAGTTATAGACAACTTACTACTTGATGGGCTGGTGTTTAAATAAAAAAATCCCCAAGTGATGTACTTGAGGATTATATATTTTACAAGGATCGCAATATTAGTTGCCTCCTGGACTAAGCATACTTGGTTGATTCTTAGGTACAGTTTCCTCTTCTTCTACCTTCAAAACATTTCCAGTCACCTTTATTGTGTGTTGAGGCGCTTTTGATGTCTCATTAGTTGTAAACTTTACCGTTTTAGTGAATTTACCTAGTCTATTGGTCGCATATCTGATTTCTATGTCGGCACTTTCTCCAGGCATAATAGGCTCTTTTGGCCATGTGGGTACCGTACATCCACAACTTCCTTTTGCATTAGTAATCACTAGTGGTTCGGCACCAGTATTAGAAAACTTAAGTATTCTTAGAGGCTCACTATGCTGATCTATCGTACCATAGTCTAAAGTCAATGACTCAAATTCCATAAATGGGCCGCCATCTTCTGCACTCCTTTCTTCCTGAGGGGCATCAGGATGTGTAATTGGGGTAGGAGTCACTTGGGCCATTACAGCTCCCACAACTAAGCAGCTTACGATAAGCATTGAAATTTTCTGTAACATATCTGAATTTAATTTTTCGTTATCAAAGTTAACACTATTAAGACGAATTGTAAACGGTAATTTGTTTAATGAGACGTTAATATGTCGAACAGATGCGCAAAAAATATGTTTAACCGACATAGATTCAGCATTTATAGTCTTAATTGAACAAAGAGTGCAGTATTTGTTGAGAAGTATGGCTTCTTGTCATACATAACTAACCTAATTTATATAGTACTTTTGTGACTGTTTTCTACTTCATAAATTGCCGCTGATGATAGCAATACCTGATTTTGACCAAAAGGATTCAAAAAATGCACTTAAAGATGACTACGTTAAAAAAGTGCTTAGAGATTACTGGATTTGTTTGGTGAGTAGAGAAGCTAGCCTTATGGGAAGGAAAGAAGTTCTCACTGGCAAAGCTAAATTTGGAATTCTTGGTGATGGAAAAGAACTTCCTCAGGTAGCCTTATCTCATTTTTTTAAAAAGGGAGATTTTCGGTCAGGTTATTATCGAGACCAGACATGGATGATGGCCTTGGGTTTATGTAGCATTGAAGATTATTTTGCTCAATTGTATGCCGATCCTGAGCAAGATAGCTTTAGCGGTGGGAGACAGATGAATAATCATTTTGCTACACCTTTCAAGGATGAAAATGATAAATGGATATCCCATCTAGACCAATACAATATCACTTCTGATATATCCTCCACTGGAGGGCAAATGGCAAGAGCCCTAGGTTTGGCTTTAGCTTCAAAAAAATATAGGAATATCCCAAGTCTCGATGACAAAGGACTTTTTTCAAATAACGGTAATGAAGTTGTTTTCTGTTCCATAGGTGATGCCAGTACATCTGAAGGCATTTTTTGGGAAACCATTAATGCCGCCTCAGTGATGGAAGTGCCATTGGTCATCCTAGTGTGGGATGATGGCTATGGAATATCAGTTCCGATAGAGTTACAAACGACTAAAGCTAGTATCTCAGAAGCTTGCGCCGGGTTTCTTGTAGATGACAACGGAGATGGTATACATATATATACAGCCAAAGCTTGGGATTATCCAGAATTGGTTAGTGTGTATGATAGAGCAATTTCACAAACAAGAAAAGATCACAGACCGACACTTATTCATATACAAGAATGTACGCAACCTCAAGGGCATTCTACTTCTGGATCTCATGAGCGATATAAAAGCAAAGAGAGGCTTGAGTGGGAAAAAGAATTTGATGGTATTGCCAAAATGAAGGAATGGATAATTTCTCAAGGATGGAAGACTCGAGAAGAGCTAGATGCATTCAGAAAGCAAGTTAAATCAGAAGTCAGGGCTGGGTCCAAGAAAGTATGGAAGCAATATCAGGAAAAGATAAATGCTCGTCGTCAAAACTTAATCTCAATACTTTCCTCATTGGCAGAATCAAACATTGTAGAAAAGGCAAAAGAAGATTTATCTAAGCCCCTTCCTATGACTTACGCTGATGTGACTGCTTTGGCAAGACAGGTAAAACTTGATTTACAAGTGACTGGTCACCCTGCTAGTCCAGAGTTAGATAAGATAGTCATGGATTTGACTGAGTATGGAAAGGAAAAATATAATACTCATCTATACAGTAAAGCTACTTCTGCAGCCCTTAATATACCGGTTGTGGCTCCCGAATACACAGAAGATTCAGTTGTGAAGAATGGGTATGAAATCATCAATAGATTTTTTGACATTTCTTTCGGAGATAGACATAATGCGTTTGCATTTGGAGAGGATGTGGGCAACATAGGAGATGTTAACCAAGGATTTGCTGGGCTACAAGACAAGTATGGCAAGGAACGAATATTTGATGCAGGGATAAGGGAGTGGAGTATTATGGGTCAGGCAATCGGAATGTCGATGCGTGGGCTCAGACCTATTGCTGAAATTCAGTACCTAGATTATTTAATCTATGGTCTTGCGCCACTGACTGATGACTTAGCCACTTTGAGGTATAGGTCCAATAATCTGCAGATGGCGCCTGCAATAATCAGAACAAGAGGACACAGATTAGAGGGTATATGGCATGCGGGTTCGCCTATGGGCATGGTAATCAATAGTCTTAGGGGAATGTATGTATGCGTACCTAGAAATTATGTTCAAGCTGCAGGGATGTATAATACCTTGCTCTCATCCACCGACCCAGCTATAGTTATAGAAGTGCTCAATGGATATCGTATCAAAGAGGTTATGCCTGATAACATTGGGAAATATACCGTGCCGCTAGGAGTGCCTGACATAATTACTTCTGGAGATGAGCTAACAGTTGTCACCTATGGACCATGTGTTCGCTATGCCCAGGAGGCTATTGAGAGACTCGGCACATTAGCTAGTAAGGTAGAGCTCATAGATGTCCAGACGCTGATACCGTTTGATTTGGAACATAAGATTGTAGAATCTCTCAAAAAGACGAATAAGGTTCTGTTTTTGGATGAGGATGTACCAGGAGGTGGGACAGCTTATATGATGCAAAAAGTCATGGAAGAACAGAAAGGTTATTTTCACCTTGATGGGCAACCAAAAACCTTGTCTGCTAAGGATCACAGATGTGCCTTCGGATCTGACGGCGATTATTTTTCTAAGCCTCAAGTAGAAGATATCTTAGAAGTGATATTAGAGATGCTTGCTGAATAGATACCTAATGAATGCTGCTTAGAGTAACTCCATATGATAACATATTAGATTAATCTAATATCTTTGACACAAAGATTCCTTTTGGAGCAAATCCTAATCATAATCCCCACATATAATGAGATTGAGAATATCGCTGCAATCATAAGTGCTGTATTAGATCAATCTAATTCTTATCACATTCTTATAGTGGACGATGGATCTCCTGATGGGACAGCACAAAAAGTAAAAGAGCTACAGGGAAGTTATAGCTCCAGATTACATCTCCTTGAGAGATCTGGAAAATTAGGACTAGGTACAGCTTACATTGCCGGATTTGAGTATGCAATAGAGAATGGGTATCCCTATGTCATGGAAATGGATGCTGACTTTAGTCACAATCCAAATGATGTCCCGAGGCTCATTAGTGCAGCCAAAAAAGATGGGATAGGAATGGTCGTTGGAAGTCGTTATGTCAAAGGTGGCGGATTTAAGAATTGGAGTAAGTATCGACTAATGCTTTCTTATGGCGCTTCTCTTTATACAAGACTCATTACTGGAATGCCTGTCAAGGATCCTACGGCTGGATTTGTTATCTATAATATTAGTGTATTAAAGAGAATGGATCTGGATAAAATAACTTTCGTAGGTTATGCCTTCCAAATAGAAATGAAATACTACTGCTATTCCCTTGGATTTAAAATTGTAGAAATTCCTATCACCTTTGTAGATAGAGAATTAGGTACAAGTAAGATGAATATGAGCATCGTGCAAGAAGGTATAATAGGCGTATTACAAATGAGACTTCGAAAGTATACCTAGTCGCTAAGTGAATACTAGCGCAACAAACTAATGACTTCCATTTCGTTCATATTCTGAGAAATAGTCCCACTCTATACTCAAGGCAAGTATCCTTGTCTCAAATCCTATATGTTAAACTAAACATATTATATTATTATATTATATATTTAATCTTGAATATCAAGAGTTAATATAGATTAAATGTTGATAATGTGGCTTATGGAAATTATTTAGCCCGTTCAAAAGTGTATTGGAGATGCCTTATCGCTTTTTATTTCAATTGTGATTACTTACTACCATAATTGTGCGAAAGTGATACAATTACATATTAAATGATTGATTATCAGTCATTTACAATATTAAAGAGAATTATATATGTAAGTAATGCACTTACAGTATGTTATACTTTACAATAATTAATATGTTTTTTCGTAGAAAAAATGGGCAAAGAGTGGGAAAATGTGGGAAGCGCTGTTACTTTTGAGGTGTTGGCCACAAAGAATGATAAAAAATGAAGTACCAGCTTACTGGTGAGTATGATTTAAAAATTGATGCGAAAGGTCGCGTCAAGATGCCAGCAAATCTACTTAAGCAGTTGACTGTTTCGGCGGGGATTGCAGGTACTTATAATTTTGTTGTCAACAGAGGATATGAGAATCATTTAACGATTTATCCTCAAGATGTATGGGAAAAAAAGACGAAGGAATTAAACCGTCTCAACATCAACATTATAAAGACTAGGCAAGCAGTGAGATATATGTATCGGGGTGCCACGCAAATAATTGCTGATAATTCTGATAGAATATTGTTGCCAAAAAATTTGATTGCATATGCAGGTATCAAGAAGGAAGTTGTCTTGTTTGCCTATTTGGATCAGATAGAAATTTGGGCAAAAGCTGCGTATCAAGATATGATTGACCAGGAGCCAGAAGACTTTTCGGCATTAGCTGAAGAAGTGTTTGGGGGCCAGATTGGAAATCAGGAAGATGAGTGATTATCACATACCTGTGTTGCTCCATGAGTCAATTGATAAATTGGTTATTAATCCAAATGGCGTATATGTCGATGTCACCTTTGGAGGTGGCGGACATTCGCAGGAAATACTTAATAGGTTGAGTGCCAAAGGGCGCTTGATGGTTTTTGATCAGGATGGAGAGGCAGGTCATAATTCTATACAAGATGATCGTTTGATTTTTATCCCTGCGAATTTTAGATTCTTGTATCGTTATTGGAAGTGGACGCAGCTGGATAAAGTAGATGGAATACTTGCAGATTTGGGTGTGTCGTCACATCAGTTTGATGTGGATTACAGAGGATTTTCCTATAGGTATTCTTCTGAGTTAGATATGCGTATGAATCAGCATAGTTCATTAACTGCCCAGGATGTTTTGGCTTATTATTCGCATGAGGAGTTGACTCATATTTTCTCTAGATATGGAGAGGTTCGCAATTCAAAGAAGTTGGCAAGGGTCATCATCGAGAATCGTGAAGCCAGAGAAATTGTATCGACGTCACAGCTTAATGAGATTCTGCAAAGCATTATTGTGGGGGATAGGAATAAATATATGGCTCAAGTATATCAAGCTTTGCGAATCGAGGTCAATAATGAAATTCAATGCTTAGAAGAGCTTTTGATGGATTCTTTAAGGGTAATGAAAGTAGAAGCAAGATTTGTAGTCATAAGTTATCATTCTCTTGAGGATAGATTGGTCAAGCGGTTTTTTAAAAGTGGAAAACTGGATGGACAAATTCCCAAAGATGATTACGGGCACTCAATATCTCTCATGAAGCAAATAGGAAAATTAATAATACCCACCATCGAGGAGCAAGAAAGAAACCCTAGGTCGAAGAGTGCAAAAATGAGGGTAGGTGAGAAAATAAAATAAATTGAAACATCAGTGAAAATTATTCTAAGGAATACAGGATTTATAGTGTTGCTGACAGTATTAAGTATAGCGTACATTTTTAACTCGCACTGTGCTGTTAGGAAACTTAGAAAAATTGTGCAGTTGGAAAAACGTGTCGAAGAGGCTAAGTCTGAGTATCAAGAAGTCAAAAGTGATATCAATTTCAAATGTACTGAGTCTCAATTGGCAAAAAGATTGGAGTCTGAAGGTCTTATAAGAAATGAAGAACCTCTGATTTTATTAGAATCCGATAGCTGACTAACGGAAAAGTGTAGATGGAGAGAAGAAACGAACTATTGACGAGAGTATACTTGATCTTCTTTGTATTCGTCTTGTCTTCAGTATTGATTATATACAAGGTTGTAAAGACAGCCGTTGTGGAAGGAGAAAAATGGCGTGCGCTTGGTGGTAAAAACATCAAGATGGTAGATGTAGAAGGTGAAAGAGGTAATATCTATTGTTCAAATGGAAATTTGCTGGCTACGTCACTCCCTTATTTTGACATAAATGTAGATTTACTAACATCTAAAGACTCTGACTTCAATAGGAATATTGGAGAACTATCCAGAAGGTTGTCGCAGCATTTTGGAGATAGTGCATCTAACTGGCAAAGCAAGCTAGTAAGTGCAAGAGGATTAGGTAAAGCTGGTAAGCAATCTAATGCACGATACTATCCATTATTTAAGAATGTTAGAAAAGATCAGCTTGATCTTCTTAAGAGTTTTCCCCTTTTTAATTTGGGACAAAATAAAGGAGGATTAATCGTTGATCGGAAAACCAGGAGAGAAAGACCTTATCAAGAATTGGCTAAGCGAACGATAGGAATCCATCGTGCAAATGCGGATATGGTGGGTTTGGAAAGAGAGTTTGATTCCTTTTTGACAGGAGAAGTCGAGAAACGTTTGATGAGGAGATTGAAAGGCGGAATTTGGGTTCCTGTGATAGATCCCGCAGAGATGCTGCAAGAGAAAGGTAGTGATGTCATTACTACACTGGACATGCATATTCAGGACATGGCGCACAGTGAATTAGAGTCCACGTTAATTGAGCACAAAGCTGATAAAGGTACAGCTGTGATTATGGATGTAAAAACTGGAGCCATTAAGGCAATGGTGAATCTTAGAAAGAATTCATCTGGAGGATATGAGGAAAGATATAATGATGCAGTGGGTACCTTAAGTGAGCCAGGATCAACTTTTAAATTGATATCATCTATTGCGATGTTAGAATCTGGTAAAATCGACTTAGATGTCAAAGTGCCATTATTTGGAGGTCGAAAAAAGTTTTATGATCTGGAGATGAGGGATTCTGAGATACATGGAATAACAGAGTCTACATTTAAAGAAGCTTTTGCTATCTCTTCTAATGTAGGAATAGGATATAGTGCCTACAGTATTTTTGGAAAAGGAATGGAGGGGTGGAAAGAATTCCATAAGATTCTGGCAGGAATGGGTATCGATCAATTGACAGAGGTCAGTATCTATGGAGAGAATAGGCCAAGGTTAAAAAATCCAGCTAAGCGAAAAAAAGATGATCCGCTTAATTGGTCTGGGACAACGGTTCCTTGGATGGCTCACGGATATGAATTAGAAATGACGCCACTACAAATATTGAATTATTATAATGCCGTCGCCAATGACGGGAAGATGATGAGACCATATTTGGTCAGTGAGGTGATAGATAGCAAAGGGGAAAGTCAAATATTCAGACCTAAGGTTCTGAAACAAAATATAGCAAGTCCTTCTACGATTATGAAGGCACAAGAATTATTAGAGGCAGTAGCCAAAAGTGGTACAGCAAGAAAATTGAAAGTAGATGGATTAAGTTTTGCCGGTAAAACAGGTACAACAAGATTGGAGTATTGGATTGATTCTGAGAAGAATAAATACAATGCATCTTTTGCAGGATATTTTCCCGCAGAAGCCCCTAAGTACTCTATGATAGTGGTTGTTTACAATCCCGAGGGAAAGGATTTCTATGGTGCAAAAGTAGCTGGGCCCGTATTCCAGAATGTAATGAAGAGGATTGCTGGATATGAGAGAACAAGGAAGCCTGACACAGAATCTTCAACTAATTATGCAGACAGTCAATCTGGAAATAAGAATGACTTCAAAAGAGTCTTAGAGTATGCAGGTGTGGAGTATAAGGATAGAGGGAAAGGAAGTTGGGTAGAAGTGAATCCTAGATCGAAAGTTATGCAACTTGATCCACAAAATATTAATATAAATGTCGTACCAGATGTGAGAGGAAAAGGATTGAGAGATGCGCTTTATATTTTAGAAGCTATAGGTCTTGAGGTAGATATAGAGGGAATGGGCAAAGTGTATAAGCAATCCCTTAAGCCTGGTGAAAGTTTAGAGAAAAATATTATCAAAATCTATTTAGGATAAATGACATATTCTTTATCAAAAGTGATAAGAAATTAAAATTGAAAAAACTGGATGAAATACTAGAGTCAATTAATGTCTTAAATGATATTCAAATATCAGACCAAGATGTAACAGGAATTCATATTGATTCTCGAGAATGTACTTCGGGAAGTATGTTTGTCGCTTATAAAGGTGTCCATCAAGATGGTCATGATTATATCACATCTGCAATAAGTAATGGAGCTCAATATATCGTACTTGATAACAAGCTTCATATGGATGACAAAGCGACATATATACTTGTAAGTGATGCTCGAGGAGTAGTAAGTAAAATTGCTGCTAATTATTATGAACATCCTTCAGAATCGATGACTGTAGTCGGTGTCACCGGAACAAATGGGAAAACTACAACTACTAACTTATTACACGATTTGTTCTTTCGACTAAGCTTTAATTGTGGATTAATTTCTACAATAGAAGTAAAATTCGGTGATGCCGCCATTCCTTCAAAACTCACTACGCCAGATGCTATTAGTCTGCATCGACTATTTCGTGAGATGAAGGACGCAGGTATAACTCATGTCTTTATGGAGGCGAGCTCTCATGCTATCCATCAAGGAAGAGTTGACGATATACATTTTGATCATGTCGTGTTTACTAATATTACACATGATCATTTGGATTATCATGAGACATTTCTAGAATACATCAAAGCAAAAAAACTTTTGTTTGATAAGTTGCCAGAAAGTGCTTCAGCATTAATCAATGTAGATGATGTAAATGGAACAGTAATGATCCAGAATAGTAAGGCAAAGGTGCACACTTATGCGTTAATGCGGCCATCTAATTATAAGGCCAAGATTATATCTAACAATATGTCTGGCTTACACATGTATATGGCTGGAACTGAAGTTTTTTTAAAGCTAGTTGGCAGGTTTAATGCTTACAATGCATTGGCCACGTTTGGAACAGCGGCAATACTCGGATTGGATACCCAAGATGTACTTCGCGAGCTGAGTATGGTTACAACTGCCGAGGGTCGATTTGATATAATCAAATCAGAATTAGTTGGCTATACAGCGGTTGTAGATTATGCACACACGCCTGATGCTTTGGAAAATGTATTAAAGACTTTAGTGGATTTAAAAGTAACTAATTCACGCATACTAACGGTGGTTGGATGTGGAGGTGACAGAGATAAGACAAAGCGACCTAAAATGGCCAAAGTTGCTGTAAGGTATAGTAATATCCTAATCCTTACTTCTGATAACCCTAGAAGCGAAGAGCCTGAAAAAATATTGGACGATATGTATGCTGGATTAGAAAAAGATAACCTTGACGGTGTATTGCGAATTTCAAATAGGAAGGAAGCAATCAGGACGGTGTCCATGATGGCAACCAAAGGAGATACTATACTCATAGCCGGAAAAGGTCATGAAAAATACCAAGAAATAAAAGGGGAGAAAGTTCCCTTCGATGATAAAAAAATCATACAACATCTTATGGGTGTGATATGATTTGTAAGACTAGGTTCTATTATCATTCTCAGGTTGGTTTTAACAGTTGCAGTAGGATCAAATTTAGATAAAGATCTGAATTCCTACTGTACACTGTTTTTTTTAGAATCAATTATGAAATGATATCCCAAAACTACACTGCTCAAATTCCGATGAATTTTACATAATCGGTTTATCCGTTAAGACGAACGAAAATCAGGGTTAGGACGATCTGACCATGGTGCAATCATAAAGCAATTGTTATATCACTTATTCGAATTTTTAGAAAGCCAGTATTCATTTCCAGGAGCTACACTCTTTCAGTTTGTATCTTTTAGGGCAGCACTTGCTATTCTATTGTCCCTCGGTATTACGCTTGTTTTTGGTAATCGTATCATACGTTCTTTGAAAAGTATGCAGGTAAGTGAATCAGTCAGAGATTTAGGTTTGGCTGGTCAGAAGGAAAAGGAAGGTACGCCGACTATGGGTGGTGTTATGATAATCTTGGCGATTGTCATCCCTACCGTATTGTTAGCCAGATTGGATAATATCTATGTTATCCTTATGTTGGTTTCTACCTTATGGTTTGCTACAATTGGATTTCTGGATGATCGCCTTAAGATTAAGAAGAAGAATAAAGATGGTCTAAGAGGGAAGTATAAGATAGTTGGTCAAGTCATAATGGGATTAATAGTAGCTATGGTTATGTTGTTGCATGAAGATGTTGTTGTTAGAGTTCCAATTGAAGTAGCTGAGAATAATAATTGGGTAGTAACTGAAAGTTTTGAGCAAGTTATTCCTCAGGTTAATGCTTCACCCATCAGTCGTATGATGGCTTATGCAAAAGCACCAATCACAAATGTGCCTTTTTTAAAAGATAATGAATTAGATTATTCTCTGTTTGTAGGAAATAATCGCCATTTAATTTGGATCGTCTTTGTTCCAATAATGATTTTCATAATCACCTCTGTATCCAATGCTGCTAATTTAACTGACGGTCTAGATGGCTTGTTGACAGGAATAGCAGCTGTCATAGGATTTACCTTAACCATATTGGCCTATGTGTCTAGTAATGCCATTGTTGCTGATTACTTAAATATATTGTTCTTGCCAAACTCTGAAGAACTTGTTATTTATTCAGCAGGTTTTCTTGGAGCTACTATTGGATTCTTATGGTACAATTCCTATCCAGCGAGTGTATTTATGGGTGATACAGGAAGTTTGGCTATAGGAGGAATTATCGCTGTGATGGCTGTATTGCTGAGAAAGGAATTATTGATCCCAATTCTATGTGGTGTCATGTTTATGGAGACTTTGTCGGTGATTATGCAAGTGAGTTATTTTAAGTACACAAAAAAAAATTATGGTGAAGGAAGACGGATTTTTCTTATGTCACCCTTACATCATCATTATCAGAAGAAAGGAATGCATGAGATGAAGATTGTCACACGATTTTGGATAGTGGCTTTGTTGCTAGCAGTATTAACTATTATCACTTTGAAGTTAAGATGATAAAGCTATGGAAAGCATTGCAGTTCTTGGAGGAGGAGAAAGTGGCGTAGGTGCAGCCTTACTTGCAAAAAGAATAGGTATAAACGTCTTTGTATCAGATTACGGGACTATACCTGAAAAGTATAAAACAGAATTAGTAAAAAATAATATCCTTTTTGAAGAAAGAGGACATAGCATTGAAAAGTTAGAAAATACAAAACTGATCGTAAAGAGTCCAGGTATACCTAATAGCGCAGAGATACTCACTAAGCTTCGACTAAGGCATAAGGAAATTATCTCTGAGATTGAATTTGCATTCAGACATTATAAAGGAAAGATAATTGCCATCACTGGGAGTAATGGAAAAACCACTACAACAAGTATGGTGCATCATCTTCTAAATAAGTCAGAATTGCAGGTTGGGATAGGAGGTAATATTGGGTATTCGTTTGCACGATTGATTTCGAGTGGCATTAAATATGATTGGATAGTTCTTGAACTCTCCAGTTTCCAATTGGAAAATATCAAATCCTTCTCTGCCGAGATTGCAGCCATTCTGAATATTACTGCAGACCACCTGGACCGTTATGATCATACGATGTATAAATATGCTTTTGCAAAATGGAAGTTGGCCATGTCTGTAAAGCCTGATGGAAAGCTGATAGTCAATGGTCAAGATGATTGGATAGAATTAATGCAAGCCGCCTTCCCTGTTGAGGGTCAGATTTGCAAAGTGGGTCTAACCAATAAAGCGGTAGAAGGGCTAGATGCTGTCGTAGATCCAAAAGCTGAGTTAGACAGGTTGCTGGTTAAAGGTCCACATAATGCATTCAACGCCTCTATTGCAAAGCAAATGTGTCGCTTTGTTGGTGTCGGGGATGATTTGGTGAAGAATGGACTCCTTGATTTTAAGCCAATAGATCATCGATTAGAATTGATTGAAGTGATTGACGGGATAGAATTGATAAACGATAGCAAGGCAACAAACATGGACTCGGCAATAGTTGCATTAGAAGCAATGAGCGGTCCCGTAATTTGGATCGCAGGTGGGCAAGACAAAGGCAATGACTATGAGTTAATGAAAGATGTGGTTGAGAGAAAGGTAAAAGCCATTGTATGTCTAACTAAGGATGCTAGTAAGTTAAGGAAAGCCTTTGAATCTTCAGTGGATTCATTTAGTGTGACAGAAGATGTGATGATATGTGTAGAACGATGTATGAAATTGGCTCAACCAGGAGATAGTGTTTTACTCTCTCCAGCTTGTGCAAGTTTTGATTTATTTAATAATTATGAACATAGAGGAAATCTATTTAAACAGTCTGTAAACAAATATATTCTTGGACAGAATAAGTAATATAATACTCAATCTTAAAGGTGACAAAATCATTTGGTTCATTGTCCTTATGCTAGGATTTTGTTCTATCCTTTCAGTGTATAGTGCAGTAGGTAGTATTGCCTATAGGACTAGAGGTGGTAATACTGAATATTATCTTGTACAACAAATTGTTTTCTTAGGAATTGGGTTTGTATTCATGTGGCTGGCATATAAGTTTAATTATATGTCATATTCGAAGTTGGCGCCAATATTATTGTTTATATCAATTCCATTACTGATTTATACTATAGGGTTTGGTACTGAAATTAATTCAGCGAAAAGATGGATTACTATACCATGGATAGATAAGACATTTCAGACCTCAGATTTAGCAAAGTTGGCATTGATAATTTATATAGCAAGAGCAGTTTCATTGAAACAAGATGTAATAAAAGACTTTCGCTCTGCCTTTTTACCTATAATAATACCTGTCGTTATTGTATGTATGTTAATTGCACCAGCAGACTTGAGTACAGCAGCACTTTTATTTGTGACTTGCTTATTGATGATGATTATAGGGAGAGTAAGTATGAAGTATATAATGCTGTTGATATTAGTAGGCATAGCGGCAATGGCTATTCTCGTATTGATAGGAACTATATTTCCAGAGCTAGTCAGAGTTGAGACTTGGATTTCAAGAGTCACAGAGTTTGTAACAAATTCTGATGGGGGATGGCAGATACAGCAAAGTAAGATTGCTATTGCTAGTGGTGAATTGATTGGTGTAGGGCCTGGTGGAAGTATGCAAAGGGATTATTTGCCTTCAGCCTATGCGGATTTCATCTATGCTATCATATGTGAAGAATATGGTATTATAGGGGCAATAACAGTTGTGATATTGTATTTAGGATTATTATTTAGATGTACGGCTATAGTTACCCGTTGTCATAAGACTTTTGGCGCTGTATTGGCTATAGGTCTTTGCTTGAGTATAGTGATTCAGGCATTTGCAAATCTGGCTGTATCTGTTCATCTATTACCTGTAACGGGGTTGACACTTCCCATAATAAGTATGGGTGGGACTTCGGTTGTATTCACATGTATTTCACTTGGGATTATACTAAGTGTAAGTAAATATGTGGAGGAGTATAGTACATATGAGATTATGCAAGAGGAAGCACAATTAGCAGTAGACAATGAGCCAGTTGCTGCTCCGCAGAAGTTGAAATATGAGAATTATTATTAGTGGTGGCGGCACAGGAGGACATGTTTATCCTGCTATAGCCATAGCTAATGAATTGTCGGATAAAGGCGTAGAGGATATTCTTTTTGTAGGTGCAAATGGAAAACTCGAAATGGAGAAAGTTCCAAAATCGGGTTATGAGATTGAAGGTTTAGATATAAGAGGATTTCACAGAACTAAAATTTGGAGAAATATATTATTTCCGATCAAATTATTAGGTAGTCTGTTGAAAGCCAAAAAGATCATTGACAAGTTTGGTCCTGATATAGTTGTAGGTGTAGGCGGATATGCAAGTGGTCCTACGCTAAAGATGGCACAGGTAAAAAATATTCCTACTGTCATTCAAGAACAAAATTCTTATCCAGGTATAACCAATAAACTATTAGCTGGGAAAGCAGATAGAATTTTTGTGGCGTATCCAAAAATGGATCAGTACTTCCCAGAGGACAAATTGAAACTAACGGGTAATCCTGTTAGAAAAGATATTATGGATGTATCCTCATTTCGAAATGAGGCCATGATGCATTTTGGGCTTGATTCTAGTAAGAAGACAATCTTAGTATTTGGAGGAAGCCTGGGCGCTAGATCAATAAATAAAGCAATACTTTCTCAGTATCTACTAATGATGAATAGGGATGACATTCAGATGATTTGGCAAGTAGGTAGCATTTACTATGATGAGTATAGGTCATGCGCCCTCAGTCAACTGCAAAATGTCAAAGTATTACCATTCATTGATAGAATGGATTTGGCTTATGCAGCAGCTGATGTAGTGGCTTGCAGAGCTGGAGCATTGACCATTTCTGAGTTGATGCTTGTTGGAAAACCCTCGATTCTAGTTCCGTCTCCAAATGTGGCAGAAGATCATCAAACTAAAAATGCACAGGCTCTGGTGAATGAAGAGGCGGCCACTATGGTTTTGGATAAGGATGCGTCAGCTAATTTATTGCCTTCGATTTTTAATTTGCTCGATAATCCATCGAAGCAGCAAGATCTTAGTGCCAATCTCAAGGCGATGGCAAAACCAGAGGCTCGAGAAATTATTGCTCAAGAAATTATTGACTTGGTAAGATGAAGAAAGTCAAGGACATAAAGAAAATTTACTTTATAGGAATAGGTGGAATAGGGATGAGTGCCTTGGCACGATACTTTAAAAGAGAGGGTGCTGAAGTTTCTGGGTATGATTTGGTTAAAAGCCCATTGACTATGGAGTTAGAGTCAGAAGGCATTGAGGTGTATTATAAGGAGAAGATTAAACATGTTCCTAAGGATGTGGACTTAGTAGTATACACCCCAGCTATACCATCTGATCACAAAGAATTAAGACACTGCCAACAAAATGATATACCATTAAAGAAGCGTGCTGAAGTTTTAGGATTGATAGGTAAGGGTAAGAAAATGATTGCGGTAGCAGGGACACATGGTAAGACAACAACATCTGCATTGATCACTCAATTGCTTAATGGAGGTGGAAAAGATGTTACTGCTTTTCTCGGTGGAATCATGACTAGGGAGAATACAAATTTTATACATGGCGACTCAAATATTGTTGTCGCTGAAGCTGATGAGTATGATAAGTCATTCTTGCAATTGTATCCTGAGATTTTGGTTGTAACCTCTATGGATGCAGACCATCTCGATATATACGGAGATGAAGAAAGTATGTTAATGGCTTATGAGCAATTGACTTGCCAGATAAAAAAGAAGGGTGTTCTTATACTCGGTCCAGATGTTATAAGAAAGATATCTTCTTCATGGATGGAAAAATTGAGAAAGCGAAGAATAAAAGTTGTGCGAATCCTGAGAGATTTTGATTTTGACAGAATTAAGATAGAAGATGGGCAGTATAGTTTTGATGTAAGAGTTGGTGATATGTGGTTGAATGGATTAGAGATGATTTTACCGGGGATGCATAATATTATCAATGCGTCAGTCTCCATCTTAGTTGCCAAGATTTTAGGCATAGATGATAGAAAGATAGCGATGAAACTGCGCCATTTTAAAGGGATCAAACGACGATTTGAAACAGTCTATAAAGGAGATAGGGTACTCATAGATGATTATGCCCATCACCCAGAAGAAATAAACTTTGCTGTAAAGACGGTTAAGGACATGTATTCAGAAAAGAAAGTGCTAGGCATATTCCAACCGCACTTATATTCTAGAACACGAGATTTTTATAAGGGCTTTGCTGATGCATTATCAGGCTTGGATGGGGTGATCATTTTACCAATTTATCCAGCACGAGAGTTGCCAATTGAAGGCATTACCTCAGATATTATTTTTAATCTGATTACAATGGATGAAAAATATATTGTGGAAGAAGGAGACCTCATAGAAAGAGTTAAGCAATTAACAGAATATGACGTTGTCATCACCTTAGGTGCATCTAACTTGGATAAGCATCATAAGAAATTAGTAAAGACATTAAAGAAAAACAGATAATTAAATAGAAAAAGAACATTGAATAAGAAAAGAGAGAATATAGGTATATCACGAGTAGTAAAACTAGTAATTGCTGGGTTGCTTATGCTTTTCTTATTCTTCTGTGTCAATATGAGGCTTGGTGGCCAATTGGACAAGATGGTTCTCAAGATTAAGAAGAGAGGTGATAACAAACAACTCGTACACAAGGAGGATGTCAAAAAGATATTAAGCAACGAGATTGGTCACAAGATTTCTATGACTGAGTTTAGAGATTTGGACTTATATGCACTTGAGAAAACACTTGAGTCAGATTCCAGAATAAGCAGAGCAGAATTATATCTGGACAAGAATAATGTACTGACTATAGGTATTATTCAAAATTTACCAATTGCTAGGGTGGAGGTGTCGGGTGGAGATGATTACTATTTGGATATGGAGGGCAATACTGTACCAATAGGAGGTGACCTTATAAGAGTACCTGTAGTAACTGGGTATGTTGATCAATTTATTACTAATTACCGAAAGGATATCAAGCATAATCTTAATTACGTGCACACTGTATCTAGACGAATATATGAGGATGATTTTTTGTCGGCATTAGTCAGTCAGATTCATGTTACAGAGGAGAATGATATTATATTAATCCCAATAGTAGGCAGTGATCGTATTGCGCTGGGGCAGGCAGATTTGTTGGAAGAAAAAATTTATAAGCTAAAGATATATTATAAGGAAGGTTTGAAAAAAATTGGTCTTAGCCGATTTCAAGAACTTGATTTGCGTTTTGAAGGACAGATAAAGGGAGTAAAAAAAGACTCTTAATTTTAATTATCTCTAAAGAACAAGAAATAGGAACATCATGATTAACGAATACAACAATACAAATGCTATATCAGTAGCTTTGGATATTGGTACTACCAAGGTATGTGCAATAGCTGGTCGACTCAATGAGTATGACAAGTTGGAAATACTCGGTGTGGCAACTGTGCAATCAGAAGGTGTCTCAAGAGGGGTAGTGTCCAATATAAATAAGACAGTTACTGCTATACGTGAAGCTATTCAACAAGCCCAGAGATCTGCAAAAATTAGCATCGATAAAGTACATGTTGGTATAGCTGGACAACATATCAAAAGCATTCATCATCATGGCTTATTAGTGAGGCACGATCCTGAGGAGGAGATTAGTGCAGGTGATGTCAATAGATTAATTAGCGATATGCACAAGTTAGTATTACCACCTGGTGATAAAATACTACATGTGTTCCCTCAAGAATTTACAGTAGATGATGAATCTAAAATTGTAGATCCAATTGGTATGTCTGGTGTAAGGTTAGAAGCTAACTTTCATATTATCACTGGTCAGATAGGTGCTTCAAGAGATATTATAAAATGTGTAGAGAAAGTAGGACTTGAAGTAGCTGATATAACCTTGGAGCCAATTGCTTCTTCAAAAGCTGTATTGTGCAAAGAGGAGAAAGATGCAGGCGTTGTGCTTGTAGATATAGGAGGTGGTACGACGGATTTGACCATATTTAAGGATGGAATAATAAGACATACTTCAGTCATTCCATTTGGTGGAAATGTTATTACAAATGATATAAGAGAGGGATGTATGGTCATGAAGGATCAGGCCGAAAAATTGAAAGTTAAGTTTGGGTCTGCATTATCTGAAGAGGTCACTAATAACAGAATTATTACAATACCCGGATTTAAGGGAAGAGACTATAAAGAAATATCTGAAAAGAATCTTGCTAAAATAATAGAAGCTAGATTGGAAGAAATATTTGATTATGTTCTCTGGGAAATTAAGAGAAGTGGGTATGAGGAAAAATTAATTGCAGGAATTGTTCTTACTGGAGGAGGTTCTTTGCTCAAGAATATCGATCTATTGTCTGAATATTACACTGGGCTACCTACTAGAATAGGGAAGCCAGTGGAGCTTCTTGCACATGGATACACTAGTCAATTAGCTAGTCCGATATATTCTACAGCAGTAGGTCTACTCAGTATAGCTATCAATAATTCAAATGGTGACGGCGTAACAGTGGATGATAATAAAGAGGTTTTTGATATAGAAGATGAAAAGCCGACAGAGGTTAGTGGAAAGGATAAAAAAGGAATCTGGGATAAGATATTTACCTATACACAGGATATGTTTTCTCCAGTGCAAGATTCAGATTTATAATTGTATACTAATTAATCTAACAATCTACATAAATGAATAATCTTTTCGAAAAAATAAATTCTTCTATGATAAAAGTAATTGGCGTAGGTGGTGGCGGAAGTAACGCTGTAGCATACATGTACGAGCAAGGTATACATGGTGTCGACTTTGCAGTGTCAAATACTGACAGACAAGCCTTAGAGATTAGTCCAGTTGTTAATAAAGTTCAATTAGGACCTACTCACACAGAAGGATTGGGCGCTGGTTCAATCCCTGAAGTTGGAAAACAAGCTTGTATAGAGTCAATAGATGAAGTGAGAAAATTCTTGGAGAATGACACAAAAATGTTATTTATCACTGCCGGTATGGGCGGGGGTACAGGAACTGGTGCAGCACCTATCATAGCCAAAGCGGCGAAGGAAATGGATATTCTTACTGTAGCCATTGTTACACTCCCTTTTAAGTTCGAAGGATTAAGAAGAAAGAATCAAGCCATGCTTGGTCTTGAGGAGCTAAAAAAGAATGTAGATTCATTACTCGTTATATCAAATGATAGAGTAAAAGAGCTTTACGGTGACTTAACTATCACCAAAGCATTCAGTAAGGCTGATGATATACTTGCTACAGCTGCTAGAGGAATTGCTGAGATTATTACAGTAGCCGGATATATCAATGTTGACTTCAAGGATGTGAATACAGTTATGAAGAATAGTGGTGTCTCTATTATGGGCTATGCAGAAGCAGAGGGAGAAGACAGAGCTAGACAAGCCGTGTACAACGCAATTAATTCTCCATTGTTGGAAGACAACGACATTAGGGGAGCTCAACATATCCTTCTCAATATTACTTCTGGCTCGAAAGAAGTAACGATGGATGAAATTGCAGAAATTACAGAGTACATAGAAGAGGAAGCAGGGACTGGTACAGATTTGATCTGGGGTAATTGTAAAGATGCATCTCTGGGAGAAGCTATAAGTGTGACCATAATAGCTACTGGTTTTGATAAGCGTATTAGAAGAGTAGAACCTCCAAGGAGAGTAGGTATCAATGATGATGAGATTTCTACTACATCTGCAGATAAAGCTAATCGTCCATTTGATATCAAGGATGATGAAAGCAATGCGACGATTGTAGAATTCAATGATGTTAAAGTGAAACATGATTCTACTGAGCCTTTTGTAAAGTGTAATACATCAATATCAAAAGAAGAATCACACCCAGAGCCGCTGAAAGAGAGACGTCGTGTGATTAGAACCTTCAGAAGAGAATTGGAACCAACTAGACCTATAGATAATCCTCGAGATATAGGAGAGTTAGAAGATGTACCAGCATACAAGAGACGTAAAGTCTCACTTGATGATGCATCTAAGGAGATGGATGCAGGAGAAAGTCGTTCAAAGTTGAGTATAAATCTGGATGAAAATGACAGTCCAAGATTTGAGCGAAATAATTCTTTCTTTCACGATAATGTAGACTAATAACTAAGAGTATTGCTACTAACAAAGGTTAGTAGTACTAAATGAAATATTACTTGATCTAACCTTAAGCTTGTATAAGAAAGCGAGAGATAATAGAACCACCGAGCTGAAAGCAGAAATATCATTTGTAATTGGCTAGGCACAATATTGGATTTCGTCTTTTTTTTATAAAAAGTTCAATTTTTCAAATGTGAAAAAAGTATGAACTTACAAACGCTTTTCTTTCCCATATCTATTGGGAATAAAAGAGATTGGTTTATTGATTGAGTTTAGTCCCACCTCTCAGGTGGGACTTTTTTCCTACTTTCCCAAGAACAGATAAAAGAGAATAACTTGATCTGAGATGATACTTAGCATTTGATGCTAGGGCCTATGATAGTAGAACTGAGTTCGCAAGTAGCAATACATAATGCAAACGACTTAAGTAGGATTTCGTCTTTTTTTATAAAGAGTCCATTTTTCAGAAGTGAAGAATACAGACTTACAACGCTTTTCTTTCTCAGATACTGAGAATAAAAGAGATTGGTTTATTGATTGAGTTTAGTCCCACCTCTCCGGTGGGACTTTTTTATTTACGCATTATACTCTAGTTGGATTTTGAAATTCAATAAAGTATAGACAATCTATATCTCATCTATTACTTGTAAATGTTATCTCCATCAATTACATATCATATCAACTTTTCTAATAATTATTGATTATAAAGTTATTTAGATAAATTAGTGTACTTTAAACACCAACAGACTAATGAGCAAGTGAGTCATTACTTTAAGTTTTGAAACTTTAGATTGCATTAAGTCAATCTCACTTTTCCGTATCTGTTGTCGCAAATTATTTATTTAAAAATTTGTAAGAGCATGACTCAGAGAAATAAATACCTAAATGCATTTATAGCAGTGACCTCATTATTCTTTATGTGGGGGTTGATAACTGTATTGGTGGATTCACTTATTCCCAGATTAAAGGAAATATTTGAGCTTAACAATTTTCAAGCGGCCTTGGTACAATTTGCTTTCTTTATTGCATATGGATTGGTATCAATCCCAGCAGGAAAGTTTTTGTCTAATATAGGCTATAAGAAAGGTATACTTGTCGGTCTGGCAACAATGGGTGTTGGTTGTTTAATGTTTTGGCCTGCAGCTAGTTTGCGGATATTTCCTGTGTTTATGTTGGGTTATTTTATTTTGGCTAGTGGTATGACAGTACTGCAAGTAGCAGCAAATCCTTATGTTTCTGTGTTGGGGCCAGAGGAAAGTGCTTCTTCACGACTGAATTTATCACAAGCATTCAATTCATTAGGTACTGCCTTAGCGCCTATTATTGGTGCTAATTTTATATTGAGTGACAACATATTATCAGGCGATGAGATTAGCCAACTTACAGAACCTGACAAGCTTGCCTATTTTGCTGGAGAAGCTTCTGCTGTTTCAGGACCCTTTATAATCTTGGCGCTTAGCCTATTGACTTTGGCATTGATTGTAGCTCTATTTAAGTTACCTCAAGTGTTAAGCAGTAATATATCAGGTGGATACAGTGATGTTATAGGTAATGAGAAACTGAGGATGGGGGCACTGGGTATATTCTTATACGTTGGAGCAGAAGTAGCTATTGGAAGTTTCCTAGTCAATTACTTTGTGGATATGGGTATACCTGATATAATTCGGCAAAATGGGTTTATGTCTTCTTTGGCAGACAAACTACTTAAAGATCCATTGAGTCAAGTAGACAATAAGGGTATAGTAGGGGCATTTGTGCTCTTTTATTGGTCTGGCGCTATGATAGGAAGATTTGTAGGATCAGTGATGATGAAAGTTATTTCAGCAAAAAAATTGTTGGCTATTTTTGGTTTAGTGGCAATCACTATGGTCGTTATATCTATGAAGACGACAGGTCTGATATCCATGTGGTCTATATTAGCTGTTGGCTTATTTAATTCAATTATGTTCCCTACAATCTTTACGATTGGTATTGAAGACCTTGGAGATCAAAAGCCACTTGGTTCAGGCATCTTATGTACAGCTATTTGTGGAGGAGCATTTATCCCAATGGCCTACGGTGCACTGGCTGATGGGATGGGCTATAAGATGGCATTTATACTTCCAATCTTATGCTATTTGTATATAGCCTTTTATGGATTCAAGTATTCAAACCAGAAGCAACCAAGCCTCTTAGATTTAGAATGAATCTATAATATCCTTTAGATAGGGTAGAGTCGGGTTATATTCTTGTCTGGTAGAAATAGCGATTGACTGAGCAGATTTTATGGCTTCATTAGATTTAGCTATATCTCCTTTTTTGTAATATAGCAAAGAGAGTAAATCATATCTCCAGAATGTACCATCTTCCTTAATGGTAGATTTGACGGATCTTATAAGTTCTCGATAGTCTATCCTCCTTCTAGAGTTTGAGATAAGTAACCTGATTGCTGAGGCATACAATACATTTTCATCTGTGGTCTCTGGATAGTCTTTAAGTAGTTTGACAGAATAACTTACAGATGGGCCTCTTCCCCATAACAAGTATTTAATTTTGACAAAATTCTCTAATTTATCAGCACCTTTTATGCGATGCTTTCGGAACCACTTTGTTACGGGTTTATAATCAAATTTTGCACGTCCTCGACTATCAGTTTTTAGAGAATTGATAAAGACATGGAAAGCTATGTTCTCTTTGATACTTATACTGTCAAAAACTTCAAAGAACTTAAAATGATATTTAGATATAAATTTCAGGTAATCTTTATCTAATTGAAAATGGTCTTTAATCAGTGTCATACTCTCTAGATCTCTCCAATCTGTGTCTTTTCTTTCAAGATATTTTCTTGCCAGATTCATGGCTGCATAATCATCGCGATACAGTTTGATGGAGTCTATTGTAGCTAGGATATTATTTTTCGATGTTCTATGCAGAATGGTATCAAGTGATTGCCTTAGATATCTGCTGTTTGACTTTGTTCTTTCTATAAACTCGAGTAGTTGATCAGGATCTTTTTTCCCTCTTCCACGAATAATTACGGTGCCTTCCTGGTCCAAGACCAAGGTAGTTGGAAATATATGAATGTCATATTCTTGTACAAATTGCTTCTTTTTGCTGCCATTGATGGCAACTGCTTCATAATCATTTGATATGGCATTGATGACATCAGGATGGATAAATGTTGAGTCTAACATTTTCATACTTGGGATCGACCAAGTTGTATAGACATATGCAAATACAGGCTTATTAGAGCTTTTAGCAGCACGCTTAGCTTTAGTTAGGTGGCTATGCTTATCTAGGACTTTAGGCAAGTCTTGTGTATACGCAGAAAATATGGTAAGAAAAAATAGAGTCAAGCAAGATATAATGACTCTCCAACCGACTATATTTTTATGCATAATAGTTAACATAGCGATGCCCCTTAAAAAGAGGTAATATCGCTAAACTAATGTAATTTGAGGAATAGATTGCATAATGGAAAGATCAATCTACAATGTAATAAGTGGCTAGCACTACAAATATCACTTAAATGTTCATCGAGGTCATAGAGTTACCCTCCTGAATATGCTAAACGTGTCATTATAATGGCTGGCCGTGTAGAATTTCATGAAGGTTGGAATATTAAGCGCTTATTCGGTGGTGATGAAAGTGCTAAATCTTTGATTAAAGTCCTTTTTTCGGCGATTAGCAATTGGAATTTCAGCACCATTTATCAAAGTAGCTACCGAAGACCGTCCATCCTTAACTGATCTAATGCCACCAAGATTTAAGATATAAGAGCGGTGGCTTCTTACGAACAAGTCAGAAGGCAGTATTTCCTCAAAATAGGTAAGACTTTTACCTGATATTATGCGGTTGCCATTAGTCTTGTGAACAAAAGTATAACTGTTATCACTAATAAGATAAAGGATGTCTTTGACGTCTATTATCCAAGAGTCATTACTATCAGTAACAAGTATTGTTTTGGGCTTGCTTTCATCAGTCTTGCCCAAATTCTTCTTAGCTCTTTTAACAACCGTACTGAGCTCATCTAGGTCTATAGGCTTGACTAAGTAGCCAAATGCATGGTTATTGGCAGCTTTAATGGCATATTCGCTGTATCCAGTCGCAAAACAAGTTAAGAATGATGCGGATTGGAATCTTTGTAATAAATCAAACCCATTTTGACCATTCAGTTGTATGTCCAAGAAGACAAGATCTGGTTGGAATATATTGATAATTTCTTCTGCCTCATTCAGGTCTGCTGCAGTTTCCACTTTTGAGACATCGCAGTATTCCTTCAATAGCGTGTAGAGGAGCTCTCTACTGTTTTGTTCATCATCGACTACGACTACTTTCATAAGACTAGTTTAGAATGGGTAGTTTGAGATTAACTTGTGTGCCCGTATTTGATTGTCCATTCCTATTTTTAATTTTCAACCAACCATTCTTTGAATTGAACTCATTGATGATGGCTATTCTATCATTGATAATTCCAGTAGAGGATATTCTGTTAGGATTAGCTGTTGGTTGGTTAGATAGTCCTTTGCCGTTGTCCAGCACCTCTACGAAAATATAGTCTTCTGATTTTGAGAATTTAATATCAATAATTCCTTGTTTTTCTATATCTATGAAGCCATGTTTGAGACAGTTTTCGACAAGAGGCTGGATGACTAATGAGGGAATTTGTGTGCTTTGATCAATGTCTTCTGCAATATCAATATTGTATTCAAATAGATTACCGAATCTGACAGTCTCTAATTGTAGATAATTATTAAGAAAGTTGACTTCTGTAGCTATATCAATATTTTCAAGTTTTGAAAACTCAAGGCTGCTTCTCATTAGTTTGCCAAACCTTGATAATAAGTAGTTAGCTTTTATAGGATTATTTTGGAAAATAAAATTTTGAATTGAATTGAGTGTATTATATATAAAATGAGGATTCATTTGATTCCTGAGTGTATTTAACTCAGCAGCTTTTGCTTTGAGTTCAGCTCGTTGGATAGCCTGTTGGTTTTGAATTTTTGAGTTATTATTATTGACCCACATTCTTGCCAAAAGATAGGCAACTAAGACAAAGAGTATTGACATCAAAACTATGAACCATAGTGTCTGTGAGAAATGAGGACGGATATGGATTGGAATTGATAGCATATTATTGCTCCATTCGTTGTTATTGTTCTTTACAGAAAGTAACCAATCATATTTTCCATGATCAAGATTTGTAAATATGGCTTGTCTGCTTCTTGTCTCCACCCAATTGGTGTCTTTTTCATTTCCTACTAATGCATATTTGTAATCAATTGCATAAGCAGGTCTGCTGTAGTCTAATGATGAATAAGATATTTTGATATCATTTTCATCATAATTTAGAATTAACTCGGTTGGACTTTTTGATTGACCATTGACTTCTATATCTCTTATATATAAAGGGACTGTATTGTTAGCTAACCCTAAGTCATCGTAGTTAAAGTAATTAAATCCCTCTTCTGTTAGAACCCAAATTTCATTATTCCACTCTACAACATCAATGATATAATTACTGGAAAGTCCTTGAGAAGTAGATATCAATCCAGATACCTCCCATTTTGAAATATTGTTTCTTTCCACAACATTAAGGCCATAATTTGTTCCCACCCAAATACGATTATTACTGTCAATATGTATGTCGTTTACTAGGTTAGAAATAAGACCATCAGAAGCGTCTATTGTGTCTAGCTGCTTTGTGATAGCATCCATCAAAATCAACCCACTTCCGATTGTTCCAAAGTAGATAAATTCATCATCCTCTAATACCTTATGGACCCTTGTGTCAATTATGGGTGAAATTATTTCATTCTCTAAATCAATAATTGCATAAGTCTTAGAATTACTGCAAATTATTATTGTTCCTTCATTTGTTAAATGAAGACAGTCAAAGGAACTTGCTAACGTTTTTGAGATTTCTTCTAAAGGATAGCTAAATTCTTTACTAGCATCATGTCTATACAATGTCTTGGTTCCACTTAGAAAAGACCCATCTCTCAGTTTTAAGACTTGTTTGTGTGGAGGAAAATGATATCTATTATCTATCTCTTTTATTCGGTAGTTATTAAAATATTCAACACCTTTTGATCTTTTACTTGTCATTCCTTTCCATTGGCTCTTAGAAAATAGTAATGGGTTATAAGAATATTCATTATTACTTTTTAGATATTTTATTTCTCCAAGATTACAGGTGTATAGCATAGAATCTTCTACAATTAGACTAGGATGGAACAGGGCGGATTGCATCTTTGGCGTTGTAAATATGTTCTTTCGAAATTTATCAAATATGCGAATACCTCCAGAGTTCCTGCTGGTTACAATTAAGTTGCCTTCGTGAGTAAATAATTTCCTAGGATTATATTTTGCTGCGACAAGTTGATGAGACTTTATAGCAGAAGAGGTCACTTTATATATGCCATTATTTTGTGTACTAATCCACAATTGATTGTAATTGTCTTTTTTGATACTTGTCGTTAGATGTTCACTAAGTAGATTATAATTAATCAATCCATCTGACTCAAAGTCATATTCTAGGATTCCATTTTCAGTACATAACATGAGCCTATTATCGATTATAGCTGTTTCGATAATTCTACTTTTTGAATTGATTCGTTTAATTTCATTATCATTAATTAGTTCGAAATAATTCCTAGTATCTAGAATAAAATTTGGAAATGGAACTACGACACTATAGCCATTTATTTCTTGGTTTGCATAATACTTTTGTTCCAGGATATTGTAGCTAATTTGCGCTTTCTTGTCTATTAAATATGTGTCACCTAAGGGTTCCATGTCAAGCTGCTCATAAGATATATGTTTGAATTCTCCTTCTTGTAGATTTAGTTTAAGTATGTAATTAGGGTAACCGTTAAGTAAATCTTTTGTGATAGCATAATATAGATCTGGTTTTTGAGGTAAGATATGTTCTATCCACCATCCTTTACTCGATGTTAGAAGGCTATCATTGAAAGTCGGTTGAATAAATTCAGTGCCGTCATAGTAAGCTATAGTTCCATTATAACCAGTAAACCATAAGATAGAATCGATTTTAATTATTTCAAAATTTGTATTGTCTGATAGACCATCAGACATATTATAGGAGGTAAAATTATATCCATCATATGAAGCGACACCTCTATCCGTAGTTAGCCACATAAGACCCCTGTGGTCAAACTCTATATCATAGACCTCTGGGCTTGGCAATCCTTCTGGGATACTATAGTTAGTAAGAATTTGTGCGGAGCCATTGAAAGATAACAGTGTACATACCAAGAACCAAAGGCTCTTAATTATTGGTGTATACCATTGATATTCAGTGTTATAGTGAATCAAATTGTGAAATAATAAAGAAATATGAACATAGATATAGAAACTCTGTCTAAAAATATGGAATTTTAACCTCAGAGGCCCCGTAGTTCAACTGGATAGAATATCAGATTTCGGCTCTGAGGGTTGGGGGTTCGAATCCTCCCGGGGTCACGAAGATACCACATAACATGCTTATAACCAACATATTATGTGGTATTTCTTATTTGTGGTACAACTATGGGTAAAACAAATTCTTGTATTCTCTTATTTGGAAACCGCAGTGAAATGTTAGAGAGTAAAGCTCTTCTTGTCCAACTATTTTTGAAACTATAAAAATAGCATGATCATTTTCTGATCCTAGTTATCTATATGCAAATGGGTTTATCGGAGGTACTATCGAATTGATAAAAGAACAGAAACTAGAAAGAGATAGGACAGATATCAAAAAGCTTCCTCCAAGCTTGGAGCGATAATGTAACAATCGTAAATTACCCATGTCATTAGGGAATATGTCCTACACCTTCTGCACTTCAAAATATAAGAGGCAGTGGTCGGAGAATGTATCAATCCATTGCTTTTTCTTCTGATCGGTTTCTTGGTCTATCCATCCTCTTACAGACACTTCACTTCCATTGAGATTTTTGAATTTTAGATGGTCGGCTGCAATTACATGGTCAAGATTACTGCCAGGGCTATACTTTTTGCTCCCATTCCACCATGTGAGTTCATTGCTCTTTGAAGGTCTTCTCATATTCTTATAAGTGCATCGTCTATCAAGTTCTGCAATTTCCTTCTCTGCACTGATGTCATTTCCTTTGTATGGATAATCAAAGCCCATAGTATTCAAATCGCCCAAGAACATGTAATTAGCTTTGCCATTTTTTGTTGCTTTATCTAAGCTCTTTCTAAATTCTAAAGACCTTTTTAGCATATCATCACGAAGTCCAAATCCTTTTGGGTCTTGCATGGACTTCAAGTGAAGAAAGAGCAAAGGATAGTATTCTCCATCAATTAGAGGTGTGACAAGTACCCCTGGTCTGAGGGTTGTCTGTCCTGACTTGAAGGTCAGTTTTTGAGTAGTAAATGCTGTAATTTTCTTTTTCACTCCAATCAGTATCTCCTGCATTTGTGGACCTTCAGTGATGTGGAAATGATAGTCTGGCATACATTCGAGTATATCTCGAAAGACATACTTTCCTACAACTTCATATATAGCTATAATATCTGCTTTTTGACTCGCTAGGTATTCTATTATAGGTTTTACTGCCTTCTTAGGTTTTTTTGTCGAATTTTTTAGTGCTCCAAAATGTTCTATGTTCCATGATGCTACGGAGAATGCTTTTGCCATAATTCATTATTAATTGAGGCTTTGTAATGTCAACTTTAACAGGTGATTACATATTACGAATAAATGTAATATATTTGAATTTTGCATATATATCACTATAACCAGTCTGAGTTTGTTCCTTTAAACTCACAATATGAATTTAGCTCAAATTGACTCTTCCATTCAAGTCAATCAAAAATCAAAATTACTTAAAACTACTGCCAGCTATTTAACAACTAAACATTATGATAATCTGAATCACAAAGTGGAACATTTTATCTTAGTTTTAATTGGTGAAGCTGATGAAATTATTAATTCCTATCACCTAAACACAGGTACTAAAAATCGTTTATCTGTAGATTTGAGGGAGTTAGTAACTAAATGCCTGTTAAATGATTGCCATAGGATCATAGTTTCACATAATCATCCTTCTGGAAATCATCAACCTTCTAAGCAAGATTTATATTTAAATGACTGTCTAACTGAGGTAGGTATTCGACTAAGAATAACCCTTTTAGATCATTTAATATATGCCAACAAACACTTTTATTCAATTAAGGGACAAAACTTTATTGACTGATATTAATCAGTCAATTTTTTTTTCGACTTTCTCTCCACTTGGTTCCGCAATGCCAATAATACTAGGATCATGAGATATTACATCTATTGCTTCTTGTTTTTTGCGCTTCAAATCTAGTCCTACCTTTCTTTCATAAAATGGTAAGTAATAAGAAGCAGATATTTTTGATAAGTAGATTACAACAAATATTGAAGGAAACAAAATCCGTAGGTCTGTGATAATGTAAACTAGAAGTAATTGCACAATGGTCATATACAATACAAAGAATATAGATAATACTCCAATGTACTTTTCATAATATCTCTCTAACTGCTCACAAGTTTTCTTATTTGTATCCATACTACTTTATAAATAAAATGGCATTAAAGCAGGCTACAACCGTAGCAAGCAACTTTCCTAAAAATGAAACTTCTATCTTTTCTTTATTTACAATAAATGGTTCTATTAAATAGACCAAACACAATAGAATTACCACTATTTTTAAGCAAATGTATAAGTCCATGAAGCTTTATTTTTTATAAATATATAATTAATTTATATATATAACTACTTGTTATATGAATAGATTTCATTTTAATAGAAAAATGCGTATTTCTACGCATATTGGTAAGAAACTCAAATAAATCTTGTTCTCAGACTATCAAATTTTCAAAAACCCACATTGAAACACTGCGGGTCTATCTACTCAATCAGCTATCAAGTAAGCACCCTTATTTACAATTGCATAAGCGTACAAAGGGATGCTTAGCAATAGTCCAATGGCTCTCAGCTTCTTAATCAGATTCACCTCTTCTAAATCAGGCTTTTTTAATCCTTTTTTGCAGTTGCGACAGACTATGAAGCTACTGAGACCTAGATTTAATGCTGTCTGAATAATCTGCCTGTGGTCTACCAGTCTTGTACCATGTGCTCCTTTATCAAATGCATGATAGGATGTGATACAATTGTTGTGATCTAGGTAAAAGACGAGATAGCTTTCTAGTAGTGCTAAGGATGTGGGATTCCATATCCTAACAACTACTTTGTGTATGTCATCTGGATGTGAGATGCTTACTCTCTTGTGAGGAGTAGTATCAATACTTAGAATAGATTTATGAATTTCATACAATACGTATTTGGTTAGTCTTCGGTGTTTACTTGGGTTTAGCTTTTTGGTCTTATGTGGTGTAGGGTTGGAAGAATGCAAAGGGTAAAAACCCCACAGAAAACTGCAGGGCCTATACTACAACATCCCCTCATCCAAAAAGCTATAATAGCTGTTGTTCGCAGAGACGATAACGTGATCTAATAGTTTGATCTCAAGGAACTCTCCGGCTTGCTTGATCTTCTTCGTAAGTTTCAAATCTTCTGAAGAAGGTTTCATGTTCCCACTGGGGTGATTGTGAGAAACAATGATACTTGAAGCTGAGAGTGCTAATGCGACACTAAACATGAGGCGGCTATCCACCACTGTGCCGCAGTTACTTCCGCGTCCTAGGACACGATAGCCGATAATGCCATTCTTCCTGTCCAAAAAAAGGCAAATGAATTCTTCTAGTAATTGTATGGTGTCCTGATTCCAAATTTCTTTTAGGACATCATTGACACAAAGACTACTACAAATCTTCCTTCGTTCAGAGACTTTAGTAGGATGATAGGATACCTGAATTACAGGTAAGTTAGATGTAGGTTGCATAATACAACGGGTTTAGTTAGTCTTGGTTGTTTTCTTTGTTTGGGAAGAGGCTCACCTTTTCTTTTCTCAGATTGAGTCGGTGTGAGAGGCAGTCTTTTTCGAAGGATGCAAGGGTCTTGAAGAGGAAGTGGTCTTTTAGGTTGGTGTAGTAAGCATCTTGTGACATGACTTCTAGAGTTGAGGTCA
>CAZMMQ010000011.1:0-76474 GCA_964567435.1 uncultured Saprospiraceae bacterium
CAAGACTCTTTGCTTTTTGTGGGTTGGCTTTTTTATCAGCTTGCATGTAACGGATCGGTGATATGGAGCGGATTTGGCGATAGCCAATCTGATCTCATATCACTTGTTAGTCATCGTCATTTTATACCTAATTTTCTATTATATATTTGAAAGTTAACCTATCTCTATTTTCCTTAGCCATCTTTTGTAGTGTTGCTAATAAAATAGATTGGGCTGTGTAAAGTACTTCATATTGTTCTTCAGTGAATACCTCAAATGTCTTATCTCCATCATGAATATGAAAAAAACTAGGAAAATTTTTACTCCCATGAACAAAAGCCGATCTAAAATCATACATTCTAGAGATTCTTTTCTTAAACATTTCTAACTCACCTAAATATAGTTGACTTTTATTTTTTAGTTGTTCCTTAATTCCTGTTTTTCCTTCAACATAAATGGCTTCTAATCCACACATAGTCCAAAACAATTTATTTGTGAAGTGGGAGTCTTCTTGTAAGTATGAAAATGCATAAACTGCCCTGCTTAATTTTGAACTGCTTAGATGATCAATGCCTTTAGGATTTACTTTTATCGAATACCATTCCCAAGTTTTTCTAATTTCTAGGTTTTCAAATTTTGGCCATTGTTTTTCAAGTGCATATTCATAAAGTCCTTTGTTTCTAAAGTTTAAATTTTGTAATTGCTTAAATCCTAATTTACTATTTCTTAAATAGCCTATTCCGAAATGCAAACCACCAACAAAACTAATGTTAGCAATCATTAGAAATTCATAGAATCTTTTCTCCACTTCTTCAGGGAGTAGATAGGCCAGATAGAATTCATTGGAGGTAAGGTTTTCGTCTTTGAAATCTGGATAAAACTTTTCTTCATATTCAATTTCAATTGCAAATTTGAGTATTGTTTCTTTGATTAGATTGCTGTAATATTTTTGATCTTCCCATTCAATTTTTAAATCTTCTGGAATTTCGGTAGATTCTATTGTGAGTTCTGATTTTTGAACTTCAGTAATTTCAAAATTGAGTTTCTCTATTTTGACTAATGAGTTTATTGCGTTTTGACATTGTTCTACGAGTTTAATGCCTTCAATTCTCATTGGATTTAAGATAGATTGATAAATAGATATTTCGGTTTTCAATTCTAGTTATTTATTGAACATTGATGATGACTAACTATCTTATATACTGTCCTGCTGCATAATCTAGCGCAGCTACAATTATATCCATAGCAGTTTCTAATTCTTCCATCTTATATATCAGCGGTGGCGCCAATCGAAATGATTTACTATTAAATAGGAAATAGTCTACCAAGGCACCTAACTCATACGCCTGCCCGACGACATGCTTGAGATATTTTCTTTTAGTCAGTTCTACTGCCATCATAAGCCCAGAACTTCTAATCTCCTTGACAATAGTGTGTTGGAGTCGTTCTTTGACATAGGCTTCTTTTTCTGCGACTTCTGAGATAAATTCTGCATCAAGCAGTACTTCCAGGGTAGCCAGTGCTGCTGCACAGGTAACAGGATGACCTCCAAAAGTTGTGATATGTCCTAAGTCTGGATGCTTAGTGAAGGCAGATAACAAATCCTTGTTGGCCACCAATGCACCTATAGGCATCCCACCGCCCATGGCCTTACCTATACATAATATATCTGGAGTGACCCTATACTTCTGATGCGCAAAGAGGGTGCCTGTTCTACCGAATCCTGTTTGTATTTCGTCTAACACAAATAAAGTTCCTGTCTCATCACATCTCTGCCTTACCGCCTTCAGATAGCCTTCTGCTGGTGGCAATACTCCTGCTTCTGCCTGCACTGGCTCCATTATCACCGCAGCCGTTCTCGTGGTGATTTTATTCAGATCCTGATAATCATTGAACTCAATATGCTTGACACCTGGTAATAGCGGCAGAAAAGCTCTAGAGTAAGCGTGATCTGATCTCAAGGACTCCGCACCTTGGGTACTGCCATGATACGCATTGGCAGCTGAGATGATATCATAACGACCAGTGACTCTCTTGGCCAATTTCATGGCTGCTTCTATAACTTCTGACCCAGAACTGAGATAGTAGACACTATTTAGCGAGTCAGAAAGTTGCGCAGACAATAGCTGGGCATAGCTCACTTGTGGACTCTGTACATGTTCTCCATAGACCATCGTATGCATATAGGCATCCAATTGGGCTTTTATGGCTTTCACGACTCGCGGATGTCTGTGACCTAAAGAACTGACAGAAATACCCGAATTCAGGTCATAATAGGCCTTGCCATTCGTATCATATATGTATATACCCTCCGCCTTCTGCACCTCCAGCATCAGTGGATAGGTACTGGTCTGGGCTACATGGTCCAAGAATAGCTGCCTTTTCGAGAGATTATTCATAATGTACGCTAGATGTTACGAGCTTGTTAAAAAGTAAAATTCAGAGGATAAAAATCGTTTAATTACTGTATGTCAAGGCCATTTTATACATTTTTGTAAAAAGCTGTTTTTAATGATAAGAATATCCGCACTACTCCTCTCTACATTTGTACTAATCCAAACGACTTACTCACAAGGTATAGAGTTCTTTCATGGTGAGTGGAAAGAGGCACTGGCAGAAGCCAAAAAAGAAGATAAGTTGCTCTTTGTGGACGCCTATGCGCAATGGTGTGGACCATGTAAAAGAATGGCCCGTGAGGTCTTCACTCAAGCCCAAGTGGGTGACTATTTCAATGCAAATTTTGTCAACCTTAAGTTGGATATGGAAACCCCTGATGGCCGAAAATTTGGCTCTAAATATCCAGTATCAGCATATCCGACCCTATTCTTCATCAATGGAGAAGGAGAAATTGTCAAAAAGGTCACTGGCGGTCAACAGGCAGATGGCTTGATCGGACTGGGCAAAAATGCCATCAAGAGCTATGACAAATCTGGTGATTATGCTGTGTTATATGAAAAAGGTGATCGCAGTTATGATCTGATGATGAATTATGTCACCGAACTCAACAAAGTCGGTAAACCTAGCCTCAAGATTTCCAATGAGTACATTAATTCCAAGCCTGACCTGACTTCATCACAGAAGGCGCAATTTTTAATGGCGGCAGTGACTGAATCAGATTCCAGATTATTCGATATGCTACTAGGCATGAAAGACCAAGCTATAGCAGCAATCTCTGGAGAGGTTTTTCAATCCAAAATAGAATCAGCCATCATGGCGACTGTAAAGAAGGCCGTAGAATTTGACTACCCAGATATGATAACGGAAGCAGTAGATAAGTACAAAAAGGCAGATATCGGAGACGGAAAGAAATTTGAGCAAGAAACGCATCTTGAGTATCACAAGCTTGCTGGAAATTATGCTGAATGGAAATCATTGGCTGAAAAATATCTGAAGAAGTATGGCAAAAAGGATCATAGCGTATTTAAAGAACATATTGCAACACTTAAGTCAGACTTTGGTTATGAAAAAGATGCCAAACCATATGCTTGCGAAGTCTGTAAAGAATTGGTCAAGAAAGAAGATAATGCTGCAAACTATTCAGAGTACATCCAACTATTGATGGATTGTCGCAAATATGATGAAGCCAGAAAGGTGACCAATGAAGCAATCAAAGTAGCAGAAAAAAGAAATGAGGACACTAAAAAGTTTGAAAGAATCATTCAATATCTGGATAATATTTAATTACTACTGTGTCATTAAATAATCTGAGCTTTATTAATACCTACACTTCAAAATTCCCTAATGTCGATTAGACTCATCGTTGCTATATTATTGCTGACTAACTGTATTATTATATCAGCGCAAAGAGTCAATTTTCATACAGATATGTCATTGGAAGATGCCCTGGCATTGGCACAGAAAGAAGACAAGAATTTATTTATTGAAACCTATGCAAGCTATTGCATCCCTTGCAAAAAACTAGAGAAGGAGTTTCGCAAACCTGATGTAGCCAATTACTTTAATGATCATTTCATTAATGTAAGAGTCAATATGGAGCGAACTAGTAGAGCCAAGCCATATCAAAACGCTTACCAAGTGGTGTTTCTGCCAACTTTAGTCTTTGCTAATAAGCATGGTCACCAAATCATTAAGGCAGATTATTTAGTGAGTAGTAATGAATTATTGAGTTTTGGCAAATTTATACAAGACAAAACTTATCCATCTGCCAGCCCTCCTCCTGCGCCCAAGCCTGCCATTGTAACCAAGGAGGAAAAAGAGCCAATTCCTTCTAAAGATGTGGCTACCGCTACACCTAAAAGAACAACAAACACGACAACGCAACCGGCTAGGAAACCCAGTGTAGAAGACATAGAAGATGAAGATGGTAAAATCCTGTTTGTGATGGGGCAAGATGCGGAAGGCTTACCACCAGAAATCCTCAAAGAAGAAGCTTACTTCAGGATGACTCTCATGGATGGAAGTCACCATTTGGCTGCCAATAAATACTTGAATACCCAAGAAGACTGGAGCACCGAAAACAATGTAAAATTTATCCATGATTTTATTCATGATGCCCGATCGGATGAATTTAATTTTCTTATAGACAATCGTTCGTTATTTGAAAATCATATTGGTCAGAAAGCTATCAAAGAGACTATTGGCATTCTGGTCCAGAAGGAACTGGAAAGAGCTTATCCACATCCTGATATGGCTAGATCAACACTTTTATTTGATTATCTAGGACATGATATTCCAGAAATTTCTGCTGCAAATTATCAGATGGATCTGTTGTATAATGCTGGCAAAATCAATGAGTATTTGGATTTTGGTGCTCAATATATTGATGAAGAGAGAATGATAAATCCCATACAACTTTATAGATACACTTCTGAAAAATCGAAAAATGACAATTCTAAGAGTACACTCAAAAAATGCTACGAATTGGCTACGAAGGCCATGGAGTTAGATAGTAAAAATGCTTTGCTCCATTATAACATGGCTCAAATTGCTTATCTACAAAAAAAGAAAAAGATCGCCCACAAGAGTGCTCAGCTCGCTCTCTCACTTTCTATGGGAGATGACGAGGATAAAAATCATATCCTACATCTCATTAAATCGATAGAGGCGCTATAATATCTTATCGAAATCGTCTATTAATGTATTAATCTGGTGACTCCTAATTGACTACAGCGTCATAAGAGTATTACATTACCTAAATCTTAGATTATATGTTTGATATGTTAAAGAAAATGGCCATCCAACGATTGATGTCCAAAATGGCTGCTAATTCACTAGGTGCAGCAGCGACTGAAGAAGCGGCTCAAGAAGGTGCTAGCGGTATAATGGATATTCTTCAATCAAAAATTGCTGGTGGCAAAGCTGCAGAAATCAAGGAATTATTCTCAGGAGGAGATGTAGCAAACAATGGTATCTTTGCTGAGGCTAAAGCTAAGATGGCTGAGACGCTTCAGGCAAAAGGTATGTCTGCAGAGGAAGCTGAAGTTGAGGCAGCAAACACAACGCCTGATCTTATAAATAGTTTGAAGGACAAATTCCAATCTCAAGATGAGGCTGATTCGGCATTCAATCTTGATTCCTTAACCAACCTTATCCCAGGTGGTGCAGGAGACCTTCTTAACAAGGCAAAAAATTTGTTAGGCTAAGTCTAGCCATCGTCTAAAAATCTAAGAGTCACTCGATAATTCGGGTGGCTTTTTTTTGTCTAAGCTATTGACTTATCAGCCTTAATTAACATCACCCTCACATCTCATTACTTACAGATGACCTACATTTGCGAGTACTTACCAAACTGACTCTCATGCATATCCACAGGCACCTAATTTTTTTTCTCTTGCTTAGTCCTCTTTATCTAGTTGGACAGGTAGACAATTACTCGGCTGGAGAGGAAGGTCAAAAATTGGATTGGCTATTATATTATCTGGACAAAAACTATGTGGATACTATAGACAATAAATATATGGCAGATGTGGCCATTAGAGCCATAGTCAAAGAGCTGGATCCTTACTCCAGTTATCAGTCCAAAGAAGAAGCTGACAAACAGAGAGAGAATGACAAAGGCTTCACAGGAAAGGAAGCTGGATTTAATTTTTTCATGTTGAGAGATACTGCCATCGTCACATATATCAATAAGGAAGGCCCAGCTGATTTAGCGGGATTAGTAAAAGGTGATAAAATCCTGGAAATAAATGGCACTTCTGCCATTGGAGGAGCAGGATATAACATACTAGATGAGGCCATCAAGCAACCAAATCAAAATGATTTTGCAATGTCAGTGCTGAAAAAATCTGGGCAGGTAACATCAATCAGTTTTCAGAAAGCCAGACTTCCTTTACTCAGTGTATCTGCAGGCTATATGCTCAGCGAGTCCATAGGGTATATCAAAATGGACAGATTTACATTGAAGACGATTGAAGAATTTGTCCCCACTCTGAAATACCTCCATTCTCTAGGAATGCAAAAATTGGTTCTGGACATGAGAGGAAATTATGGTGGCGTAAAAAAGGAGGCTATTAAACTAGCAGATATCTTTTTGAAAGAAGGAAAAGTTATCCATGTTGCTTATGGAGATAATCTACCTAGAGAAGTAAATATGTCAGAACCAGCAGGTATATGGGAAAATGGGAAAGTTGTCATTCTCCAGGATGGCTATACCGCATCGGCAAGCGAAATATTTATCTCAGCGATGCAGGAGTGGGATAGAGCTGTAATTGCTGGAACTAGCACATATGGGAAGGGGTTAATACAACAATCATATAAGTTGGGCGACGGCTCTACTATTAGATTGACCATTGGCAGATACTTCACCCCTACGGGAAGGCTACTACAAAGAACTAGTGATGACAATAATGATTGGATGACACCATATAAGGATGAGCTTAATGAAAATTCTATGACTAAGGATCTCGCTGTGCCCAATGCCTTACGAATAAAGAGTATGACTGGAAGAGATATCCTTGCCGGTCCTGGCGGTATCATTCCCGATGTCTACTACAATTGGGAGGACAACAGAGATTACTACTTACTTAATACCCTGAATAATAGAGGTCTACTATATAAATTTGCTACTGACTATACTGACAAACATCGTATCAAATTAAATCAGGAGTATAATACAGTCAAAGAATATATGAAAGATAGAATCAGAGAGGCTTATATGCTCAAAAGTCTTAGAGATTTTCTAACTATAAATGCTAAAGACATCAATGTACCACATAACTTTCCTGAGACTGTCATCTTCCAACTCAAGTCTTGGATAGCCTCACAGACCTGGCATGATAATGCCTACTGGGAAGCTGAGAATGCTGATGACCGACTCATCTTTAGAGCTATAGAAATACTTGAAGGTCAGATGCATGAGCGATTAGGTATAGAATTCTAACTAACCTACTTATCTCCTAATCTCTTAAAAAACTCATCCATACCAGGTTGGTTTATCTTGAAGTCCTCCTCTTCCTTGGCCTTATCTGCCATCTTTCTTACGTCATCCAATAGAGCCTTAGCATCATAGATTATTCCGTCTTTAATGGTGTACTTGACACCACCCACTCTCACTATGTCATTTTCCTCAGTGAGCTTGATCGCTCCTGTACCATATAATACTTTGAGATTCTGAAGTGGATTCTCATCTACGATTATGAGATCTGCTTTTTTACCTACTTCGATACTTCCTATAATATCATCCAATCCAAGTGCTTCCGCACCATATAGGGTTGCAGATCTGATAACTTCTAATGGATGGAATCCTGCCTCTCTTAGCAATTCCAACTCTCTCACATATCCAAATCCGTATAATTTATAAATAAATCCAGAATCTGAACCAGCAGTCACTCTACCTCCACGGTTCTTATACTCATTGACAAAGGTCATCCATAGCTTATAGTTATCCCTCCAATCCACTTCTTGCTCTGTTCCCCAAAAGTGCCAGTAAGAACCATGTGAAATCTTACTTGGCAAGTAAAATCGCCACAGGCTTGGGAGTGTATATATCTCATGCCATTCTTCACGCCTAGCCCTATGAAGGTCTCTACTCGCCTCATAAATATTGAAGGTAGGATCTATTGTAAAATCTAAATCCAATAATTGTTGCATAACCTTCTGCCAGTGCGCTGAGTAAGGCTCTGCTGCTTGTTCCCAGAGCCTACCCGCCTCTTGGAAGCGATGCTGTTCGTTCTGATAATTATAGTCTAATGGATAATCTTGTACTGTCCTGTCATTGAACAAGGCTTCTGGTAAGCCATACCAGTGCTCCATTGTGGTAAGCCCTGCTTCAGCGGAGTGCAATACATTCCATCTTGCCACATCCAACTGAGCATGGTGGCAGGCAGAACGCAGTCCCAATTTTTTATTTTCTCTGAGTGCTGCATCGAAAATTTTTGGTGCCAGCCCAAAGAACTTAATGCCATCAGCACCTTTCCTTGCATTCGACTGGACCCATTCTCTGGCTTGCTCAGGAGTAGAAATGGGTTCCTTACTTCCTTGTCCAAATACTGTATAGGCCATTATGCGTGGGGCCGTGATCTCATTTGATTCGCTGAGTGCTTTGTGTTTCAGTGTCCAGTCGAGACCATTACCACATGACGGCTCTCTTATCGTGGTTATGCCATGGCCCATCCATAACTTAAATACATACTCGGGAGTAGTGCCTTGAGATCGACCGCCTATATGTCCATGCATATCGACTAATCCAGGAAGGACATAGGCACCATGAGCATCCACTTCGCGACCGCCGCTCTTGAGCTTAGGTCGCCTAGTCGAGTCTATATCTACTCCTGGGTAACCCACACGTCGAATACTTTTGATGATATCATTCTCTACGACCACATCTACAGGTCCTATGGGAGGGGCGCCCGTACCATCTATGAGTATAGCCCCTCTTATAATGAGTTGCGAAAAAGGACCTTCACCTTCTTTTACTAATGGCGCAGGTGCCATTTCCTGACTGTGAAGAAAGGGTGTGCATAGAATGCTGATATAAAAAATTAAAATTCTCAAGCTCATTACATTATAATTAGACTACCTAAGTTACAACTAAGTATAGTGTAAAATGAAAAAAGACCATCCATAAATGGACAGTCTTTTTTTTTGTTAAATTCAACCAGAAAGCTTTCTTCCCAGTTTTTATACACCTTTTCATCTTTTAGACGCCTCCATTGAGCTCGTCTTGTAATTTTTTGAGTCCATCCCAGTCACCTTTCGCAGCAAAGGAAGCCTGCGTAGGCCATGTTTTTGGATTATGAACTTGATATCTTGGACCGGCTGCTTCCAGAATCGCTTTGATGTCTTCTGGTGTGCTTGCCGCTACTTTTGCAAATGTTGTCAATCCAGCATTACGTAGTAACTCTGAAATTTTAGGTCCTACACCCTCGATCTTCTTCAGATCGTCTGGCTTTGAAGGCACCTCAGTAGCTGGTGCTGGCTCTACAGATGCCGGAGGTACTACCGGTGCTGCACTAACCACCCTTCTCCTATCTACTTCTTTTATTTCTCCATCAAGTCTTGTACGACTGGTCTCATTAGCTTCACTTCTTCTCAGCTTCATCGTCTGCGCCATCATCTCTTGCAACTGACTCATGTCAATTTCCTGGATGACTTGAACTTCTTTGATAATTTCTACAGGCACTTCCTTGATGACTTCTACTTCTACCTCTACTTCCTTGATAATCTCTACTGGAACTTCCTTGATGATCTCTTTGATCACTTCCCTTTCTATTATTTTCTCTACAGGCACTTCTTTAGTTACCTCTACTTCTTTGATAACTTCTACCTCTTTGGCAACAGCCACTTCTTTGGTTACTTGTACTTCTTTTATAATCTCTACGGGTACCTCTTTGATGACTTCTATTTCTTTAATCACTTCTACTGGCACTTCTTTGATCACTTCCACCTTTACTTCTCTGATGACTTCTACTTCTTTGATCACTTCTACTGGTACTTCTTTGATCACTTCTACCTCCTTAATGACTTCCACTTCTTTTGGCACTGTCACTTCTCTTATAACCTCTACTTCCTTGATGACCTCTACTTCTTTAGTAACTGCGACAGGTACTTCCTTTATAATTTCTATTTCTTTGATAATCTCTATCTCTTTAATTCTATCCACAGGAACTTCCTTAACCACTTCTACTTCTTTGATAATCTCTACCTCTTTAACTGGCTGAGCTGGAGTGGAATCTAATTTTCTCTTTATATTAAAATACTTAGAATCGAGTGCTTTGTACTTATCCACTTCAGAATTATATTGCTTCTGAAGATTAGATATTTCTAAAGTCTGAGTAGAAATTTTATTGGTATATTCTGAAGTATCAAACTTTTTAGCATTTCCTGCCAACCATCCCAGAAGACCAGCAATAGTTGTTAAGATGAGTGGTAATATGAAACACATGATATTATCGGTTTAGATATTTAATAATGAATTATGGTTGTTACAGTTTTTCTCCGAATATGGACACAATACCTTTTGTAACCATCTTACTCTTTTGATTATAGTAGCATTTCTTATCGGAAATTGACCTTCCTCCTGTCTTCAACTGATCAGGATTGACTTTGTAATCGTCTATTAGGATTTGCTTTAGGGTGAGTGCTCTGGAATTTCCAAGATTGTCTTCGTCTGTTTCGAATTCTTCAAATTCGAAATAAATCCCTTCTAACAATAATTCACGTTCTGGATTATCAACAAGATATTTAGCGGTTTCTGAAAATACCTTTACGTACTCATCTTTGTTTTTTGATACAAATTTTAACTGAGCACTATTGATTGGGAATAAGACATTAGTGGACATAGAGGTTGTAAAATCTCCATCTTCAAAGACAAGGGAAGTGTCACACTCATCATCTACTGATGCTGCTCCTACAGCTCCCGCTGCTGTCGCAGATGGTTTCTTGGCTTTATCGGTGGGACAGAAATAGTTCTTAGCAAAGTATGAACCTCCTATTATCCAAAGTATCAAGGCTATAGTATAAAATGTCCTCATCGTAAGATAGATTTATCACCTATTAGTGATGCTTAGTTAATGAATTTGCTGGCAATGCTCAATAAATCACTGCTTTATACATTAGATTTATTTTACATGTGTACTTATACCAATTACTGTTCCAAATGAGGTTTTGGAGAAAAAAAAATTCAATTTTAACATCTACATTTTACATATATAATGTATATGATATTTGTAAATATCTTGTATTCAGTAATTTAGACATACATCTATATTAAAAGATATCCATGCCAAACTTGTAAGTGATGGTAGGAGAAGTCCATGATAGTACCTATAACTACTAATCTTCTGATAGCATTTGTATGCTCAATGCAAATTTTTGGGACTGTAAATAGTTAACACCAGAATGGTATTAATGCCATTTAGAAGCTTTAGGAAATAGTCTTGGGGCAGGTATTATAGCTACTTAATAAAGACGTTGGTATACTGTGGAATCATCATATCTTCCAGAAAAAACGATAGTTTAAAGAATCCTTTGCCAAATATGTGTCTGTTGATTTTGACCATTCGAGCATTGATTGGTAGTTGAAATTCCATGTCACCTTTTTCATTATATATTTGAATAATAGTGACCTTTTGATTGGTTATAAAGATTAAGTCTTCTGATTTTGCATCAAAAAGAGAGGATTTGAAAAAATCTAAATCACTAAACATTGTCACCTCCACTTCAGGTGCTGATATCAGTATGGTAGGTTCTGTGCTTGCTGTGATTGATTGAGAGATCATGAGCAAGCCTACCAATATTTGTAATATACCTTTATAATTTTCCACGATAATAAGACAAGTAGACTTCTGTATTACTCTAAATAACTACCATTACGACTTATCTATCCATTTACTACTTAGGCACTACAGCAGGCTTAAAAAAGTAAAATTCCTTGCTTTAATGCCTTAGTGATAATGGAATACCTACTTTGAACATAGCTTGGGAATAGACCAAGCTAGGTCCCGCTTATCCTAGAGAATATAAAATCGTAGGTTAGAAATAGTGTCATTGATAAGAATCTTGAGGACACATTTTCCTTACCATTGAGAAGGAAAAAATTGTCCTGATCAATATTTGAAATATCTACCAGCTGTTGTCCATTTCTGCGCTGCCCATATGCAAGATCCACGCCTAGTGAAAATTGGTTCTGACCAAAATCAAAACTCCCTCCTCCTGATATATGATACACATTACCGGTCGTTCCTAGATATTCTGTCGTATTATTAAGTCTCACGCTATTATTTTGGTCAAAATCAGTTCTTACTCCAAACAACCAAGTTACATTCTCAGATGGCTTTCTGTAAAACCCTATAGCTATATTAAGCACAGATAGATTTGAATTTTCGAGAATAACGCTGGTTATTAAAGAATCCTTTGACAAGCCATCAAAACTATCATCTATGTCTTCAAACACAGTATGCCTTCTAATAGGACCGAAGTACTCCATAGACAAGGAGAAAACATTGTTATCGGAGGTAATATCTAACCCTACTCCAATAGAGTATGGTGACCTAAAATTCTGCAGAGTCACCTCATTACGATTTGAAAAACTAGTGAATGAATCTGCGGCATCACTGATCCGAAAATCATCTGTCGTATATCTCGAACTAGATCTGATAATGCCATAAGTGGGAGATGTATAAGTTACGCCTAGATTCCAATCAGGTTGTCTTATCCTTAATCCTATTTTAGTTACAAAACCAGATTGAATGGATAAGTTGTAACTGAATTCCCGTTGCCAACCCAATAATATCTCCGATGGCCTGTCAAAAGGTACAATTTCTTTATTTAACCTAAAATCCAATTCCTGACTATGCCAAATTGAGAAATGTGTTATTCCTAGACCTACATTATCTGAAATCTGACACGCTAAACCTAATCCATACCAATCTTCAGAAATACGTCTTGAAAAATCTAAATCACCTCTAAAAAGCAACTCTCTACCTTGGTTGACTTGATCTACGACTCTATCCTCAAAATTAATGTCTGTACGATACCGTTCAAAAGCTGTAACTCCTGCAATGAATCGGTCAGAATTAAACGGTTTGAATCTCACACCAAGAAATCCTGGAGAGAACCCAAGACTAGTGTCAGTAATAACATTGTCATCTCCTATGAAATTTCTAGCTTGTAAACTGGAGTAGGTTGGACTAAGAAAAGAAAAAGCAAATCCCAAATCATCTCCCATCCCCATACTACCTGGATTATAGAACAGAGATGTTTCGCCCTCTGCAGAAGCAATGACTGCTCCATTGAGAAGTAGGCCTCTAGCACCATACTGGTGAGTCCAATAATGTGAATCTACCTGAGCCATCATCCAGATGGTCTTAGCTAAAAATATTACAAGTAGAATCCCCTTTTGACTAATCATATGTATATTAAAAAGGTCAAGTGGCGAATTAGGATTATTAATGCCCTGCATTAGGAGAAGGCATTTAAAGATAGGTAAATCTAGAGATTCTTATTTCATGGCCATTGGCACCAAATCATCTACTAGTTATTAATTAGGATTGTCAGAAAAGCCTCCAAGACCCTCTACTGTAAGTATAAGTTCGTAACCCTGCCCTGAAATCAGTCGTTTAAAAAATTTCTTTTTTCGACCTTTTGCGTTGTATCTATACTTAAAACCTACCGTGTTAGGTGACACAATACCTTCATTCTTGGCCAAGATGAAAATCGAATTCCCATCTTGCGGATCTATTTCCAATCTTATTTTTATTGGTTCTGCTTTCAATTTATAATCCTCCAATATCCACTCATCATTGAAGCTAACAGATATAGAATCCCTGTCAATAAGATCAGGGTCATAGAATTCTAGATCTACAAAATCGTTTTCTGGAATAGTAGGAGGAGGCGTGAACACTGGGGCGACAACATCTATAGACCGGGTTTGCGGTGCCTTTACCTTGCCTGTGACAATCTCTTCCAATTCTTCTATCTTTTCTGGATAAGTAACCTTATAGAGCACAGCTCTATCATCATAAGCCAAGGCGGCATTTCCTAACTTTTCATTAAGCGAATTGAGCTTAGATGCAAAGCCCGGACTGATACTATTGAAGTTGGATAATAAGATTCGGTTGTGCATATAGTAGCTTCTTCCATATAACTTATAACTATCAGGCAAAGGACCAGTGATGTTACTATCTACGAAGTGGCACATCTCATTGACTTGTCTAGCTATTTCAGTGACGAGGTTTTTATTATCTCCTGTAAAATTCTGAGTATTCTTTTCCAAATTCACCATAGCCCCTGATATCCTATTAGTATAAGTATTCAGATTATCTGTCCTTCCATTCCTAAGCACTTTAATCATCTCCACTGTCGCGCCATGTATTTCTTGGAATAGGTGACCGTAGGCATCGTCCTTATAATTCAAAAAGGCACGTAGGTCTTTGGCTAGACGATCGTGCAGGGCATCATATTCATTAAAGTAGCTCACTGCTTGTTCCAACATCTCATAACTCCTATAGATATTTTCTCTTTGATTGAGATCAGAAGTGGAAATAAAATTAGCAATCTCGAATCTCAACTTATTTATTCCTGTCAAGATCGAAGTCATTTGTTGGACCCTATTATTAAGACTAGCTGCTTTCGAAGAGAGGACGGCACTGGATTCATTAATATTTCTACTAAGGCTCATAGCCGAGTTGTTATCATCACTGGTATTGATATCTGGGTTGTCAAAGATGTTATCTCCCAGCTCTTCATTCGTGATATGAGTATTGATTTTGTGGCTATCTAAGTCTACGTATTTATTAAGGTCTTTGTTATAGTTTACAAATAAGATGTGGGCTACAGTCAGTCCATGCACACTTTCGTTCATAAACTTGACATAATGATTGAGGGCATTGAGTTCTTCTCTGCTTTGGCTATGACTACTTGTGCGCCCAAGAAGACATAATACCATAGTACAAATTAGAACTTTATTCATTTTAGCCCTGTTTTTAAGTTTAGAGGTCAAATATATGACCCCAACATGAGCTAATGAGATATTAACAGCTCTTTTAGCTTAGATTTATACTAATTTTAATAGTAATGAGATTATATGCAATCTTTATAGCTTTATTGAGCTTGGCGGTTAATATTACTGCCCAAGAGCTGGTAGAATACAGTTTCAAGGTTCAAGGCACGTGTAGCATGTGCAAGGATAGAATAGAGCAGACGGCGATAGAATTAGGTTATGCCTCCACAGCCGAGTGGAATGTAGAGTCTCAGGAATTTGTTGTAGATATTGATGAATCTGTGACTTCTATTAGTCATATTAGAAATACACTAGCTCAAGCAGGCCATGACAATGGCAATTTTAAAGCACCTCAGGAAGTATATGACAACTTACATGAATGTTGTAAATACCGACCTGAGCCTGCATTGGCAGCAGGATACATCTACACCATGGAGAATGGATCCAAAGTGCCTTTAATTGGCGCTAATATCAAGTTCAGCAACACACTAGAGGGAACTACAACTGATATCCATGGATATTTTGAGCTGATCAACCCTGAGAATCATGAATTGCTGGAGGTGAGTTATATTGGATTTGAAGATCAAGAGGTACCTATAAAGACTGGCATAATGGATGTGGTCTTAGCAGATGGTGTAGAGCTAGAGGTCATCGAAATTTCATACAGGGAGAAAACTACAAGTGTTTCTTTTATCAATGCTATAAATGTTGAAGACATTTCAAGAGAAGAACTAACCAAAGCTGCCTGTTGTAACTTATCAGAAAGTTTTGAGACGAATCCTTCTGTCGATGTATCTTTCAATGATGCTATTACTGGCACAAAGCAAATCCAATTACTTGGCCTTGCTGGACCTTATGTACAAATTACTAGGGAACTTATACCAGAGGTCAGAGGACTCAACAGTCTCTATGGACTTAATAGTATTCCTGGTTCTTGGATTCAAAACATACAGCTCATCAAAGGGACTGGTTCTGTAGTCAATGGTTTTGAAAGCATAACTGGTCAAATAAATGTAGAGCTCAAAAAACCTGACGAGGGTGAGATTCTTCATATCAATGGCTATGTAAACCAAGGTGGAAGACTGGAATTGAACTCTAATTTCAGAACTTCTTTGACAGATAAAATTTCTACTGGAATTCTTTTGCATGGCAAATCATTGAGAGTAGCGCATGACAGAAATGATGATGGCTTTACAGATATGCCAATGGAGGAAAATCTCATCGTTGCCAATAGATGGAAGTTTGCAAGTGATTTTGGACTCGTTAGCCAAGTCGGGGTTAAGTATACTTCTGTGCATAATTCTGGTGGTTATCATGACCACTTTACTGGAAAATCTGAAGCACATGAGACACATTGGAGAATGTTTACTGATATCAAGCGATTGGATATATGGGGTAAGACTGGATATATCTGGCCAAACAATCCGGAGAGAAGCATTGGATTACAAGTAGGTGCTTCTGTGCATGAGCAGGATTCAGAATTCGGATTTTCCAGATATAATGCAGATGAGAATACACTTTATAGTAATCTAACCTTCCAGAATATTTTTTCTAATGGACATATTTTCAGGTCAGGATTGACTTATCAAAGAGATGATGTAGCAGAGATCGTGGATAAAGCTGGAGCATTTAGCAGAGTGGAGTCTGTTCCGGGAGCTTATGTAGAATATACTTATAAGTCAGGTGAAAAATGGTCTATTATACCTGGCTTGCGAGTGGATCATCATAATGTGTATGGCACCTTCTTTACACCGCGTCTTCATGCGAAATATAATCTTGCTGATCAATCTATTATAAGGATTACAGCTGGCAGAGGTCAGAGAACAGCTAATATATTTGCAGAGAATATTGGTTTGTTTGCGACAAATAGAGCTGTGATAATTAGGGGTGGTAATACGGATGCATCTCCATATGGGTTAGATGCAGAGGTATCTTGGAACTATGGGATTAATTTTACCCATGGTCTTAGGGTTGCAGAGAGAGAACTAGTTATCTCAGTAGATGCGTATAGAACTGATTTTGAAAATCAAATAGTTGCAGATTTTGAAACTACCCAACAAGTATCCTTCTATAATCTCAATGGGCAGTCCTTCTCTAATAGTTTTCAGATTAAAGTTGATTATGAATTAATTCCAAATCTAGATTTGAGATTAGCCTATAGATTATTTGATGTGCAAAGTACATTTGAAGGTAATCAACTGTCCAAACCTCTGATTTCACGACATAGAGCCTTTGCAAATGCATCATACAATTTAAATGACAAATGGCACTTTGATCTTACCGTCAGTTGGAGAGGAGCACAGAGACTTCCGAATACATCTAACAATACAGAACAATACAGAATAGGCGAATTCTCACCATCCTATTTCCTCACCAATGGGCAGATCAGTAGACGATGGGGAAAGAAGTGGGACATTTATCTCGGTGCTGAGAATATCTTTAATTACAAGCAGCCCAATGCTATCATAGGAAGTAATGATCCGCTGAATAATCCATTCTTTGATGGGTCTATTGTTTGGGCTCCATTGTTTGGTGCCAATATCTACATGGGTTTTAGATATAATCTGGTCAGAGAATAATTATCAACTTTCTTATACCAAAAAAGGATTAGTTCTTCTCTCTACACCTATTGTTGTTGTGGGTCCATGTCCCGAGTAGACAATGACTTCATCTGGTAAAGGAAAAAACTTAGATCTTATGCTGGATAGCAAGGTCTCCATGCTTCCACCTGGCAAATCTGTCCGACCTATACTCCCCCGAAAAAGAACATCACCAGCAATCAGTTGCTTACTTGGTTCGTGATAGAAGGAAATACTAGCTGGGGAATGCCCTGGTGTATACAGAACTCCTAATTCTGAATTACCAAAAGTCAACATATCTCCATCATCTAAGAACTGACTGATATCAGGCCCCACTTCATAAGATACACCATACATAGCAGCCATTTGCACCATTTTGTCCAACACAATTTGTTCTCCTTTGTGAGAGGTGAGTTCCAATCCATATTTTTCAGATACAAACCTATTTCCTAGGACATGATCAATATGGCAATGCGTATTGACTAATTTGACAGGAATCAGGTTGTTATCTGATATAAATTGGGTCAACTGATTCCTTTCTCGATCGTTATTACAACCTGGGTCTATAATCACACATTGGTTAGTATCATCATGGAGTATGTAGGTATTCTCTTGCCAGTCGCTGAAGGTAAAGGTTTGGACTTTCATAGTCTGATTATCACTATCTAAAAGAAACGCTAAAGGTACAGTTATATGACAAAGTTGGCGGTTTTCAATATTATTTGGGAGTAGATTAGCCGTAAAGATGCCCATGTCGTTGAAGAACGACTAACTAAGCCAACAAATCTCCCAATTATGGACAAAAAACTGTATTTTTCATTACCTGACTAACTATATCCGGCATAATGCCTGAAAGTTAGTCTTAGTTAACTATTAGCAGAACTTTATAGTTTTTGAAAAAGTTTAGTCTGCTGAGGTAATTTTAGCTTCTAATGGATATGCGTTTCAAAATTCTACTACTTTCAATTTTTCTCCTCTCTGCAGCAAACATAGTTGCTCAATCCATTGCAACTGAGTTTGGAAAAAACAGAGTGCAATTCCATAATGACAAGTATAATTGGTCCCGTTATGAAACTGAAAATTTTGTCACCTACTGGTATGGCAAAGCACGTAATATTGCGCAACCTACCATTCAGTTGGCAGAAAGAGATCATGAGGAAATCCAGAAAATACTCGAACATACTCTGAGTAGAAAAATTGAGATTATCGTCTATACAGACCTCACAGATCTTAAGCAGTCGAACATTGGTCTCAATGAAGCATTTACCAATAAGGAAAAAACAACGAAAGTAGATGGGAGTAAAATTCTTGTCTACTTCAATGGTGACCACCAATTCCTACGGACACAAATACGCAAAGGCATATCTTCAGTGTATATGAATTCTGTGTTGTATGGTTCCAATCTTCAAGAGATCGTTCAGAATTCGATATTACTAAATCTACCAAATTGGTTTAGTGAAGGTCTAATCAGTTATTCTGACCAGCCTTGGGATAGATTTATTGAAGATGAATTTCGAGATTTAATCTTCAAGTACAGAGACATTGATTTCAAAGACTTAATGCAAGATCACCCTAGAGTAGTAGGTCATAGCTTGTGGCATTTTGTTGCAGAGACCTATGGCAGCTCTAATATTGCAAATATTGTCTATCTAACAAGGATCAGCAGGAGCTTGAATAATAGTTTTCTATTTGTTCTGGGTGAGGAATTTGATATACTCTTGGACAATTGGGCGGCTTATTACAGAAACTATTATTCAATAGAAAAAAATAACTTTAATCCTACTGGACAGTCTGGAGAATTTGCTCTAAAAAATAATAAGGGAGTCCCTATTAGTAAGTACCGTATAAGCCCCAATGGAAAATATCTAGCCTATGTAGTAAGTGACAAAAGCAAAGAACGAATTTATATTAGAGATCTAGCATCAGGAGAAGAACGTCTCATCCTTAAAAATGGATACAAGAATATATTCCAGGAGCCAGATTATAACTATCCGCTAATTGCTTGGCATCCTACATATCCAGAACTAAGTATTATATATGAGAAAAGAGATATTGCCTGGCTAAGACGATATGATGTCAGAGACGATAGTTTTGAAGAAGAAGAAATGACAAAAAACTTCCAACGCATATATAGCATGTCATATATCGCTCCAGAAGAATACCTTTTTTCAGCAACAACTGATGGCTATTCAGATCTTTATCATTATAAATCTGACAATCGACATCATACAAGAATAACTGAAGATTTCTACGATGATTTAGATGCGGAATATGTAACCGTCAATGGCAAAAAAGCAATTTTATTCAAATCCAACAGGACGGAGGACAATCTATTAAAGAGTAAAATAGATACCATACTTCCGGTACAAAATTTTGACCTTTTCCTGTTGATGGGTCTATCCGCAGATGATGAGTTAATTAGATTAACTCGAACGCCTAATGTGAATGAAAGATTGCCATATTTAATCAATGATAATAAGATTGTGTATATCCATGGCAAGTCTGGAATAGAAAATATATATGAGCATAATTTAACTACTGGAGAAATCACCCCCCTAACAAATGCTGAGAGAAATATCATCAAGCATCATGCGGTGCCAAACAGTGATGATCATTTTTACAATTATTATTATAATGGCAATTACGCAAACTTCAATCTAGCAGACCGTACTGATACCATAACGACACCATATCGTACTACCTTATCAAAAAATTTAAGTCAATCTACAGATGTAATCATACCTTTTCTTCCTAAGGATCAACAGGAAAGTGGAATACTTGAAGAAGGCAAAAAATTTCAAAGTCAATTTCAGGATGAAGCGGATTTGCAACCATTGCAAGATACCGAAACTAAAGAGGTCTCAGACAAGATGTTTGAAAAATACTTCAAGGACTATTATTCCAATAGCTACCTTGACGGTAAGCGGATTATAAAGTTCAAATCTGTTAGGGCCAGTGCTTACAGGAATCAGTTTAGGTTAGATGATTTTCAGACCAAATTAGACAACAGTGTTCTCTTTGAAGGATTGGAAAGTTTTACTGGTGAGAGTACAGAATTAAATGCTGTTCCGACTTCCATCCTTCTTAAAGGAGTTATCAAAGATTTGCTGGAGAATTACGAAATCAATGTGGGACTGAGAATACCTACAAGATTTAACGGTTACGAATACTTCGTGACTATGGATGATAATCTTAAGACTTGGGACAAGCGATTGGCTCTATACAATAGGGTTACTACAAGTATTCTGGATGAGACAGCACTTGATGTGACAAGAGATGAAAGACGAACCTTTATAGGCCTTCTGAGATTCAAGTATCCATTTAGTGTATATAGCTCATTACGATTAACTCCATCACTAAGATTTGACAAATATTTTTTGCAGGCAACAGACACCAATTCATTCGAGTCAGGAATAGATTTCGAAAAGAGACTCAGTTTCAAAGCTGAATTTGTATTTGACAACTCTTTTGATGTTTCATTAAATATTAAAAATGGAACAAGGCTAAAGATATATGCAGAAGGTATCAATGAATTCGATTTAGATTTTGTAGATGGCATTAATTTGGATTTATCCACTAGTGTAACAGGTGTGTTTGGTGTAGATGCCCGTCATTACATACCTGTCTTTAGAAAGGCTGTATTGGCATTGAGGGGTGCTGCTGCTACTTCAGTAGGCACTCGAAGAGTGGTTTATTATCTTGGTGGCGTAGAACAATGGATAGGTGCAAGTCAAGAAGAAGGTATTCCTGTTCCAGGAGCAACTGAAAGTGCCTTCCGAGTACTGGCTCCTCACTTGAGAGGCTTTAGAAATAATATAAGAAATGGTAATAGTTTCGCATTGACTAATACAGAATTTCGTATACCAATTGCTCATTTTATTGGCTTGGGCAGAAGCTCATTTGGATTCTTCAGAAATTTACAATTTACTTCTTTCTTTGACGCTGGTCTTGCTTGGTTCGGTGTCAATCCAGACTCAGAACAAAATACACTAAACTCTGTCATGGTGAGTAGCCCTAATAACAATCCCTCCATTATTGTCAATGCTCGGTTCTTTAGAGCTCCTCTTATCTACGGGTATGGATTTGGAGTTAGGTCTACAGTTCTGGGATACTTTCTTAAATTTGATTATGGATGGGGAGTAGAGAATGGAACGAGAAGGAGCCCAAGGTTTTATTTCAGTTTAGGAATGGATTTCTAACAAACCCAAACAACTAATTATGACAAATCTAAAATTTTGGTTGATAGGCAGTTTTATCTGTTTATTAGTGGCCTGTGGAGAACAACAACCTAAAAGTGACTCTTCTTCGGAACTACAGGATATTGACAATATTAACATCAGGATATCCAAAGATCCTCTACTGCTCCATCCTATATACTCTCCTTCATCGGCTGGAAGAGAATTGTTCCAATATATATTTACACCCTTGGCAGACTTTCACCCGCAGACCTTGGAACTTTCTCCAATAATTATCAAGGAAATACCTAAACCATACATCCATGATGTAAATAGAGAATCATGGGTGACATACTTAATGGACATTAAGGAAGATGCGAAGTGGTCAGATGGCCAACCAATTACTGCCAAAGATGTCAAGTTTACCCTCAATGTAATTAGTCATCCAAATGCACCTTCTACACCTTGGAAGTCTTACTTCAGTCAAATTAAATCAATTACACTTGAAGATAAGAATGATAGAAAATTTGGCGTCTCCTTTGATGCTGGCTATATGCTCGCCTTGGAAGCGGTAACTTCGATAAGCATACTACCTGCCCATATTTATGATTCTCAAGGGATTATCACAGAATTAGAGCTACTTGATTTCATGAATGCTGATCCGTCTGAGGATCCAGCCATTGTAGAAGTATTCAAAAAAATAAGTGAATCAAAAAACCAAAAACTAGATGTAGTACAAGCTGGTCCCTATAAGCTTACTGCCTTCGAACCCAATCAATATTATCTCCTAGAACGAATACCGAACTATTGGGGCGCAGCCTATCCTGAAGTGCCGATCTTAAATACAAACAGTGAAAAACTCACATTTCAAATTGTCCCTGATGAATTAACGGCCTCCACTATGCTCAAAGAAGATAAGTTAGATTTAGTACAATTTAGCAAAGGATCTACTTTTTTGAACATGAGAGATGATGAATTAGTGGCTGATAAGTTTAATTTTCATATACCTTCAAAGATGACCTATTACTATATAGGCATCAATAATAGCAGACCTCTATTGGCAGACAAGAATGTCAGAAAAGCTTTGGCACATATCGCAGATGTAGATGATTTTATAAAGAATTTAGAAGGAGGATTAGGCACTCGGACAACTGGACATTTTAATCCGCTAAAACCTTACTATAATGATAATCTCAAACCCATACCTTATGACATTAATAAAGCGAAGAAGATACTAGAGGAAGAAGGATGGCAAGATTCCAATAATGATGGAATTCTGGATAAGACCATAGATGGTCAACAAACTGACTTAGAATTGGACATGTATATTACTGGAAGTGCTTTAAGTAAAAACATGGCTTTGCTGTATCAAGAAAGTGCAAAAGAAGCAGGTATTAAGATAAATATTGAAGCCAAAAAACCGCCTGGATTTATAAATGATTATATTCTTAAACTAAACTATGATCTTGCGTTACTAGTAACCAGTCAGGATGTAAGTACTGACGATCCATATAATCGTTTTCATTCGGATAACAAAAAGAATACAAACTTGAACCCTATCGCTTATGGTAATCCAGAATTAGATATACTTATAGATAAGTTGAGATTAGAGCGAAATCGAGAAAATCAAAAAACTCTATTTCACGAGGTGCAATCTTTTTTATACAATGAGTATCCAAGCATATATCTCTATTGTCCAGTAGGTAAAATTGTCGTTAGCAATAAATTTGACGCTACTACATCAAGTAAAAGACCAGGCTATATGGCCAATACATTTAAGCCAAAGTCATAGCAAGTTTTATCTACGGGTCTGAATCATCAAAGGTCAGAGACTTTTTCTAATTTCACAGGGCCATCGATAGAAAGTCAATATGTCATCACCACTGAGGTCATATATTATAATTAGAATACTGGTTATCATACCAACTCTATTGGTAATTAGTCTTATAATATTTTTTTTAAGTCAACAAGTACCTCAGGACCCTGCAGCAGTTCTTACTAATATGCGAGTTGGTGAAGAACAAATCAATCAAACGACCATCTATGACGAGATTTATAAGGAGCTGGGAATGCAACATCCTAAATTCTATTTGTCAATTACACCTCACCATTATCCAGCCACCTTAAATAACTATAGTAATAAGGAAACAAGAAAGAAGATTAGAAAACTGCTTCGGTCAGGCATCCCTTATTCTAATATTGTAGTAGAAGGAGATAAGGTAAGCTCTAATTATTCTGATTCGAATCTTAAAATACTCATACCAAAATTACATTGGAATGGCCTGACTAATCAATATCACAGATGGCTTAGTTCTTTTTTTTCAGGTCACATGGGTTATTCGATAATAGATAATCAACCTGTCAGTTCCAGAATAGGTAAAGCATTCTTGTGGACCCTAACTTTAGGGTTACTTGGGATTCTAATTGCCTATCCTATAGCCATCCTTATTGGCGCAAAGTTGGCTTACCATCCTGACTCAAAAGGCAATAATATTCTCAATCAATTGTTGTATCTGCTCTATTCTATTCCATTATTCTGGATAGCCACAATGATGGTAATATATTTTACAACGGACACCTATGGTAGTTTGATGAATATTTTTCCATCAGTGGGAGTTCAGATTTATCCTGGCAAGTCAACCTTATTCCAAATTATTGGCAATGCCAAAAACTTTATCCTGCCTGTATTTTGTCTTTGTCTACCGGCAATCACTTACATAGCTACATTTGTAAAGAGAGGGATATTAAATGAAATGTCTCAACCCTATATAACCTTGGCTGCAACAAAAGGACTAACAGAAAAACAGATACTGAATAAACATGCATTTCCAAATGCTCTGCTTCCATTAATTACCATTTTTGTAGAATCCATTGGAGGCATCTTGGGTGGAACAGTATTGATAGAAGTCATATTTAATATTCCAGGTATTGGAAGATTATTGTATGATTCTATAGGCATTGCAGATTGGAATATAGTATTCAGTATTATTCTTGTCATAGCACTAGTGACCACTCTTTCATATCTGCTTGGAGATATTCTCTACGCATGGGTTAATCCAAAAATTAGATTTGCTTAGACTGCGCAGCAAATATTGGTCGAACTCTATAGGAATCTCTAGTCGACAATTCTATCTTCTCACTATATTTATTATATCAGGTATTCTTTATCGTTATATTGCTAATGATAATTACCTACTTTGTACAGAAAACGGCCTTTCTATCCAAGTCAACAAAGATCAGTGCTCTAAAGGCATCAAAGCATTGATACCATATAGTGCCCACACAATAGATAAGAAAAATAGAAGCGTTGGTCCATTTGATAAGCAAGATATTTCTTCACTATATTATAGACATTGGTTAGGTACTGACTTGATCGGTCGTGACATACTGGCTGGACTTATATGGGGATCTAACATTGCTTTGAAGGTAGGATTATTTGCTTCCCTACTCTCATTGATAATTGGTTTATTCTTCGGATATCTGAGTGGTTATATTGGAGATGACACGTTTAAGGTATACAAGTGGCAACTTTTAATTACAATGTTACTTCTAATGTTATCCATCTTCTACTTTCTGTATGCTTCTGGTTTAGCCAGATGGTTTTTTGTTGCCGCATTGATTATATGGACAATATACTTGAGTGCTAAGAATGAATCTTATGACATGGGTAAGCAAAAAATAGCTATCCCCTTTGACCATATTATATCAAGAGTTATAGAAGTATTTAAAGCTGTACCTATTATTTTTATTGTTCTTGTTTTGGTGAGCTTGTTTAGACATGATTCTCTAACAAATGTGATCATTATTATAGCTATAATAAAGTGGCCTATAATTGCGCGATTTCTAAGAGCGGAAATTTTAAAGCTTAAAAAATCTGATCATGTTGTCGCCGCGAAAACGGTTGGCCTCAGTCCATCTTATATCTTTAGAAAAAACATTCTACCCTTGGCCATCTCCCCTATCCTAATATCTTTAGCTTTTGGATTTTCTGGTACAATACTTCTGGAAGCTGTCTTATCTTTTTTGGGTATTGGCATTCCTGTAGATCAAGTGACCTGGGGAAGTATATTGAATGAGGCAAGATCTGATTTTAGTTCTTGGTGGTTGGCGCTATTCCCAGGAATTGCGATTTATCTGACAATCAGGTTATTCCATTCTATGGGCAACTCTATAAATGAAAAATTGATAGGAGTTAGGTGATAAATGATTAGAATACCTATTTATCCTTGACACGGCTCATACCCATAGCCTTGAGCATCCAATTTGGCAATGCTTTATCTGCAGGTCTTTTTCTTAAGTCAAGATACCAGCCTAATTTTTTCATAATGGGCACCTTATGGGTCTCTACAAATTCGATGAGTGTACCATCAGGGTCTTCTATATAGGCAAATTGACCTGCAGCTTCTCCCATATCAAAATCTCCACTATCTACAGTGAATGGACATCCATATGCTATACAAGTACCTCTTAAAGCATCCATACCTGTTATATCAAAGCAGAGGTGTATAAATCCAAGATCGCCCCACATTCTATCTTTAAAAATTTTCTGAGGTTCTCTGTCTATCGATTGTAACAGCTCTATCTCTGTCGCACCAAACAATTCACTAAATGACCCTTTGCGTGCAGCAGAATGCCTAAGCAGCACCCGTCGAAGTGACTGTCCATTATCGAAAAAATTAAAATCAGCCTGAGCACCTGATTTATCATAGACTATGGTATCATACCCCAAGACAGAATTATAGAATTCTATTGACCTATCCATATCACTCACTCCTATTACAGCACCACATACACCTCCTGAGTGGCTTAGCTTCTTAGAAAACCAAGTATCAGACTCTACCATCTCTATTAGATTGCCATCTATGTCTTTCAAGTAAAAGTGTCGGGCACCTTGAGGTGTTGTTGTAATATCAGATACGCTATTCTCCTTCGATAGTATATCATGTGACTTTTGAATGTCCTTTGATTTGAACTTTGCAATATAGATACCTAAGTCCCCAGCTTGAATCTGAAAATTAGGCGCTTCCCCTTTTCGAGTCGTGTATTGCCAAATCTCAGCACCACCACCACCCATCATATTGAGAGCCAATATGGCATGTCTACTCCTTGGTTGTCCGCCTGTATATGGCAACATCAGTTCTGCCTCCGCCGCCTCATCAAAGACGGGTACGTCCATGCCTAAGTTCTTTCGATACCAAGTCCACGTATCATACACTGAATTATTTCCAATACCAATCTGCTGAATACCGCTAATAATTGGGGTCGTCAATTCTCCTCTCTTCACTAGGCGACAGTCTCCGTTTTGTAAGCGTTATTTTCTAATTTAATCTGGATAGCTTTAAACGCTTCGATGGTCTCTGCTATATCCTGATCGGTGTGTACTGAGGTAGGTATCAGTCTTAGAAGTATCACACCTTTTGGCACCACAGGATAGACTACAATAGAGCAAAATACTCTGTGATTCTCTCTTAAGTCGTACACCAATTTCATAGCTTCTTCTACAGTACCTTGCATATATACTGGTGTCACACAAGAGTTAGTACTGCCTATATCGAAACCTGCCTCTTTAAGACCTTTTTGTAGATTATTGACATTCTTCCAAAGGTTGTCCTTAAGCTCTGGCATAGTTTTCAACATGCGCAGTCTAACCAATGCACTTTCTACTACCGGCATCATCAATGACTTGGCAAAAATCTGCGAACGCATATTATACTTCAGATACTGCACCATGTCTTTGTCTCCTGCGAGGAAGGCGCCTACGCTACCCATAGACTTGGCAAAAGTAGCAAAGTACACATCTATCTCGTCCTGCACACCTTGCTCCTCTCCTGCTCCTGCTCCAGTCTTACCGAGTGTACCAAATCCATGTGCATCATCTACTAATAATCTGAAATTATATTTCTCCTTGAGAGATACAATCTCTCTTAACTTACCTTGGTGTCCTCGCATACCAAAAACACCTTCGGAGATCACTAAGATGCCTCCACCAGTTTGGTCTACAATCTTAGTGGCTTGCTCCAACATTTTTTCACAGCTTGCTACATCATTATGTTGGAAGGCAAATCGCTTGCCGGCGTGCATTCTAACGCCATCCACAATACAAGCATGACAGCCTGCATCGTACACGACCACATCTCTCCGAGACAGTAAGCAGTCTATCGCAGACATAATACCTTGATATCCAAAGTTGACAAGCACTGCTGCTTCTTTACTTTCAAATTCAGCCAATTCTTTTTCCAGAGTATCATGAAGTTCTGTATTACCAGACATCATTCTGGAGCCCATTGGATATGCCAATCCCCACTTTGCCGTGGCGTCAGTATCTGCTTTTCTAACATCGGGATGATTGGCAAGGCCTAGATAGTTATTGACAGACCACATGATGGTTTCTTTGCCTTGGAACAACATTCTGTTGCTGAGGTCTCCTTCTAGCTTTGGGAATATAAAATAGCCCTCTGCCACATCAGAATATCTACCCAGAGGCCCACGATCACTTTTTATTCGATCAAAAATGTCCATGCTGCTTTACTTTAATTTTTGTGATTCTTAGACGAGTACGAAAATCGGTAATATGTCCTAAAATCCAACAACTGAATGAAGGAATATTAGCAAAAATGACAGTTAATATTCTCGTTTATCAGCATTTTACACAGTTTGATACCCTAGACAAACTTAGGTAACCTTGGACTTAGCAATGATTTTGCGTAATAATCCAGGAAATAAGCGTGCTACAAGTCCAGCAGCATGCACTTCTTTGAATCCGCCAACATGATATTCTGCCTTACCACTGGAAATAGCCGATAATACCTTCTTTACCATTGTCTCTACAGGCATCCCATTGCGCTGAGCCTCATCCATCGTGCCTTGTGGAGATCCATCAGAGGTGAGGGCATTCTTAGAAATATCTGTTTGGATATACCCTGGGCAAATAATAGTCGTTTTGATATTTGTTGAAGTCAATTCTGCACGTAACGCATCAAAAAACCCATGAAGCGCCATTTTAGATGCTGAATAGCCTGACCTTACTGGCACACCAAATTTTCCAGCCATACTACTTATAACTACATAGTGACCATTATTCTTCCTAGTAAAATGAGGAAGCATCGCTAGACTTAGTTTGACTGTGCCAAAGTAGTTGATATCCATTAGTTTTTTGTAGACGTCAAAGCTGGTCTCTTTGACCTTAGATCGCTGAGATATTCCTCCGTTGTTTATCAATATATCTACGGAAGAAAGCAAGGCCTCATTCTCAACGATCAATTTATCCAAGCCCTCATGGTCCTCCAAATCCAATGGCAACAAGTCAATGGACTCTGATTCGCACAACTGAGCCACATCTTGAAGAGTGCCTTTTTTTCTACTAGACAAGATAAGACGAGCACCTAATCTTGATAGCTGAATAGCCATTTCCTTGCCGATCCCTGAGCTGGCACCAGTGATCCATACTGTCTTATTATTATAATATGTCATTCTGAAGTTATTAGAGGAGCCCTTCATCCAAAAAGCTAAAAAAGCCTTGATCTGAAATGATGAGGTGATCCAATATGTTTATCTCTAAAGTTTTTCCTGCCTCTACCAGTTTTTTGGTAATGGCTAGATCTTGTTGTGACGGTTTAAGATTACCCGAAGGATGATTATGAGTCAAAATTATAGAAGACGCTTGTTCGTCCAATGCTTTTTTGAATATTATCTTGGGGTCTACCACTGTACCTGCAACACCACCTATACTAATGGTCTCTATTTTTGTGACTCTATTATTCCTATTAAGCAGAAGGATTTTGAAGACTTCGTAATTTAAATCTTCCATGACAGGATATATACAATTATACGCATCCTGACTACAAGTTATCTTTGGCTTATCCTTTACCTGCGTCATCTGTCGTCGCCTTCCCAGCTCTAAAGCGGCCAAAATGGTAATTGCCTTTGCTTCACCAACACCTTTAAACTTCATGAGGTCATTAATACTTATGCGCCCAAGCTCATTCAAGTCATTTGAGTAAGAGGCTAATATCTGCTTAGCCAAATCTACTGCTGATATGCCACCTGATCCTACTCTTATTAAAATAGCCATTAACTCTGCATCACTAAGAGACTCCTTACCTTTAAGAAACATCTTTTCTCTAGGCCTATCTTCTTCAGCCCAATCTTTAATACTCAATGATTTTTTATCAGTCACCCAGTAAGATGTTTATTTTACGTCACTAAATTAACAATGCTAGGTCTTGTTTTGAGTAAATTATGTATTTAGTTACATTCGATGGTTTTTTTTAGAAACATACCTTTTGAGATATACAGTAACTTTATTCTGGTAATTATGAAATCAAAATCTTCCATACAATTGATCATTTTTTCTTTTGTCATTCTTGTGATCACAAACTTTTTAGCGCTTCAGTTACCATTCTTTGGAATGACGCCAGGGGATGTTTCGGACTTATATCCTAATCTACTAACACCAGCAGATTTTTCATTCAGCATTTGGAGTGTGCTCTATCTAGGCTTAGGTATAGCAATTTACTTTATCTACAGGGACTACACCACTGTAGACAATCAAGCAAAAAGAGGTGAACTAAGGGCGATTAGGTATCTTTTCCCCTTGACCTGTATACTGAATATTGCATGGTTGCTCACTTGGCAATCACTTAATATCGTGGCTGCATTTTTGATCATATTCGTCTTTTGGGTAGTACTTATCGTGATCAGATACAGATTATGCCATTATGAAAATATAAGATGGGCTATTAAGATCCCATTCTCCCTCTATTTAGGGTGGATATCTATTGCAGCTTTAGCTAATCTTAATGTTATGTTGTATGAATTAGATTTTAACTTTTTCAATTTGACACCAGACCTCTGGACTGCTACCTTAATTGTTATTGGTATAATTGGCACCTTATTCGTATTATTCCTTTATCAAGATATTCCATTCAGTCTTGTTTTGATTTGGGCATTTTTTGGTATATATGTCAAAAATAGAGATGCGGCTGTCGGAGCTGAACTTACTTTAAGACTGACGATTTTAGCCATTATAATCATTGCTATTACTAGTTTGGCCATAGCATATAAGATTATGATAAGTAGAAAAACAAACTTAACAGAAGTGACTGAATATCAAGATATGTCATAATGTAAAACAGCTTCTAATTAATTAGAAGCTGTTTTTTTCTTAAACCAATAATTAGAAGCTTGATTGACAGACTTGGCTGAGTACCAACCTATATCCGAGTCAGAGCTTTATCTAAATCTGCAATTAAATCATCTATATCTTCTACACCAATTGACAATCTGATTAATGAATCTGTCAAGCCAACTTTCATCCTTTCTGCTTTAGGTATAGATGCATGTGTCATAGATGCTGGGTGACCAATCAGTGACTCCACGCCACCAAGAGATTCTGCTAATGCAAATAACTTCGTTCCACTCAATACTTTTTTTGCATTACTCAATTTATTATTCTTCAAATCGAAAGACACCATACCGCCAAAATGTTTCATTTGCTTTCTTGCAATCTTGTAGTACTTATTGTCTTTAAATCCTGGATAATATACTTTGGACACTTTCTTATGAGCCTTGAGAAACTCCGCCACTTTTTTTGCATTCTCACAAGATCTCTGGACTCTCAGATGCAAAGTCTTAATTCCTCTCAACATCAAAAAACAATCTTGTGGACCAGGAACGGCGCCAGCAGCATTTTGAATAAAAAACAATTTATCAGCAAGTGATTTACTCCTAGTTATTACGGCACCCATTACTACATCTGAATGACCTCCTAAATACTTAGTACAACTATGCCACACTATATCCGCCCCTAAATCCAATGGGTTTTGCAAATAGGGTGAGGCAAATGTATTGTCCACAACGACTTTTACCTTGTTTGCCTTGGCCACTTTGCATACCGCCTTTATATCCACGATATTGAGCATTGGATTTGTTGGCGTCTCTATCATAATAAACTTTGTATTCTTATTGACATACTTATTGATAGAGTCTGGATTCGTCATATCTATGAAGTGACTTACTATACCAAACTGAGCGAATACCTTAGTTAATAGTCTGTAAGAACCACCATACAAATCATTGGTCGCAATGATCTCATCGCCAGACTTGAGCAATTTAATGATGGCATCCATCGCCGCCAATCCACTAGAAAAGCAGATACCATATCGACCATTTTCAATAGCAGCCAGACTTTCTTGCAAGGCATCTCTGGTTGGGTTTTGAGTTCTGGCATATTCGTATCCCTTGTGTTTGCCAGGTGCGGTCTGGACGTAGGTAGATGTCTGATATATAGGAGTCATTATGGCTCCAGATACCGGGTCTGGATTTACGCCGGCATGGATTGCTTTAGTTCCAAATTTCATAGGTTGTTATTTTTCCTAAAAGAATTAAATGAAGTCTAAGTTTATGTTGACACTTAACAACAAAAAGATATTTACTGTTTATTTTTTACCAATTTAGTCGCAGCCTTAAAAATTGCTTTAGGGCTGAGACCATATTTTTTAAGCAATTGATCTGGTTTTCCACTTTCTCCAAAAGAGTCATTAACGCCTATGAGAGACATTGGTGTTGGATTTTTTCTAGCAAGTAATCCTGCAACACTTTCTCCAAGTCCACCCAAAATCTGATGCTCCTCTGCTACGACACAGCAGCCTGTCTTCTTTACCGATCTCAAAATAGCTGATTCATCCAAAGGCTTGATGGTATGTATATTTAATAGATCCACAGAAATGCCATTTTTTTCAAGTTCTCTTGCAGCCTCCACGGCATACCATACCATATGACCTGTAGCTATTAGTGTTACATCATTACCGTTATTGAGTTTAATGGCCTTGCCGATCTCGAATTTTTCTTCTGGCATGAATACTGGCCAACTTGGACGTCCAAAACGTAAATATACCGGCCCTTTGTGCTTTGCAATAGCAATGGTGGCTTCCTTGGTTTGAGTATAATCACATGGATTAATTACTGTCATACCTGGCAACATTTTCATCATACCTACATCCTCCAATATCTGATGCGTCGCACCATCTTCACCAAGCGTTAAACCTGCATGAGAGGCACAGATTTTTACATTTTTGTGAGAGTAGGCGATTGACTGTCTGATTTGATCATAGACTCTGCCTGTAGAAAAATTAGCAAAGGTCGTCGTGTAAGGAATTTTACCCGCTGTCGCTAGTCCAGCTGCGATGCCCATCATGTTGGCTTCAGCGATGCCTACCTGAAAGAATCGCTCAGGATTCTCATCTATAAAAGTTTGAATTTTCAATGATCCAATGAGGTCTGCACAAAGTGCAACAACCTTCTTATTTCGTCTTCCTAGTTGTGTCATTCCATCACCAAATCCATTCCGAGTGGCTTTACTTGTAGTGGATACTAATTTATTGAGCATTGTTGGTTTTTATATTATTTGTCGTTTAATTATGCTAGTAATCTCCTAGAGTTTCTTCTAACTGAGACAATGCCACTTTGGTCTGATCGGCATTGGTCGCTTTACCGTGCCACTTATGTGTTCCCTCCATAAAGTCAACTCCCTTGCCCATACTTGTTGTCATCAATATACAAATAGGCTTGCCTTGTCCACATTTCTTTTTGGCTTCTGACAAAGTCTTTAAAATCTCAGACATGTTGTGACCATCCATTTCCATGACATGCCATCCAAATGCCTTCCATTTTGCCTTGAGATTTCCGAGGCTCATAACCTTATTTGTTGGACCATCTATTTGCTGACCATTATAATCTACTGTGACAATAAGGTTGTCCACCTTATGATGAGCTGCAAACATGAGAGCTTCCCAGACTTGCCCTTCTTGTAATTCTCCATCTCCTGTCAGCACATATATGAGTTCTTTTTCTTTATCCATTTTCTTGGCGAGTGCTGCCCCAAGAGCAACAGAAATACCTTGACCTAACGATCCAGAAGCGACTCTTATTCCAGGCAATCCCTCGTGGGTAGCTGGATGTCCTTGTAATCTGGAATTAATTTTTCTGAAGGTCTTGAGCTCAGATACTTTAAAGTAACCACTTCTAGCCAGGATGCTATACCAAACTGGAGAGATATGCCCATTAGATAAGAAGAACATATCTTCCCCTTTGCCAGCCATTTTAAATTTTGGATTATGCTTCATCACTCTGAAGTAAAGCGCAGTCAGAAAATCTGCACATCCTAATGATCCACCGGGATGTCCACTATTGGCATCCGCTGTTTGTCTTATAATATCTCTCCTTACCTGAGTAGCAATTGATTTGAGTTCTTTTATTGTAGCCATTTACTTGATGGTTTTTCGTCTTTATTTTTTTAGTCAGTTGGGATTAGTAATAAAAAAAGCAAGCTGAACATATCAGCCTGCTTTCTATTATTGTTACAATTTCTTCAAAAGGATGCAACGCTTAGTTCATAGCTTCAGATAATGCTTTTCCAGCTTTGAACTTAACCAATGTTTTTGCAGCAATTTTGATAGTCTCACCAGTTCTAGGATTTCTACCATCTCTAGCCGCTCTTTCAGATGTAGAGAAAGTACCGAATCCTACAAAAGCTGCTTTGTCTCCTTTTTTAAGACAACTCTGGATAGAATCAAATACTGCAGAAACAGCTTCAGTTGCTTGACTTTTTGAGATATCAGCTTTACTTGCTACCGCATCTATAAGATCTCCTTTGTTCATGTTTGCTTGTTTTAATTTGAAAATAAATGATTTTTTCGTCGGTAAATGTAGACGTTTGGTTCATATAATCAAACATTACAATATTAAAATACGACCAAGACTCCTTATTTTACTAGGGATTTTGCAATTTTTTGGGTTTATAAGTGTTTAATAATGTAAAATTGAGTTTTAATTAGACTAGGAAAGCTATTAGAATATGAGAAAATCCAAGCAACTGTTTCTATTTTTTGTCCTTAGTATAGGCATTATGACCTTACCAACTAGCTGCAAAACAGGAGAAGGATGCCCTACAGATCAGTACCACTCAAAGTCAGACAAGGATGGAAATCTTTCAACCAAAAGGGGTAAATCCAATCTCTTCTCAAAGAAGCAGAGAAAAAAAATGAAGAGATAAGTCAACTAACAAGACCTCCTTTTTTTGACAGATACTTGCTGCCTATGAGGTTAAGACTCGGGATTTCTTCGTATCAATTAACCAGTTTTATCCTCTGACAATCAATCAATCTTCTAGATTTAGCTGTGACTGCATTAACATTAGTATCGCTATTGGCTGCAATATTTCTTGTCTGAAGTCTTCGTTGTAGTCACAATTCGCTAATAACACCAATCCTATCTTTTTATCTGGCAGCATTATGAGATAGCTTCGAAATCCTTTATCCCCTCCATAATGACCAATGGTTCTTACGGAATTGATATTCCCCAATTGGAATCCTAATCCAACTTGCGAATTACTAGAAGTTTCAATCATTCTTTCATATACGCTGTCTGGGTGCTTTAAGTCATTCATAAAAGAAATCATCCATTGACTTAATTCTTTTGTGGAAGAATTTAAGGTGCTACTAGGTGCATGCTCTCTTGTATAAGGGTAGGTTTTTCTTTCGTATACTTTATTACTAATCCAGCGTTTTGAGTGGGGTGTCGTTTTTAAAGAATCTGCAATGTGGAATATTCTAAAATCACTTTCATACATCTTATTTTTATTTAAGATGTTTTCTTTAAGATATACATCAAAATTAGAACCTGAAACTTTTTCTATTACATATCCTATGATATCATACCCAAGATTGCTGTACAAGTATTTTGTAGATGGGTTTATCACAAGCTGTATCTTCTGGCCAAGAACAAAATCTTTTAAGGCATGGGTTGAATGATTGTTATTATGCCAGTTATAATTATTTACATCTGGCAAACCTGAAGTATGATTCAACAGGTTTTTAATTGTAATTAGCTCTACTCTTTTATCATCATAGTTAAGTTCTGGCACCACATCAACTAGTCTATCATCCAGTGATAATTTAAGATTCTTCACAAGATCCATAATTGCTAAAGCAGTAAACATTTTACTTATGGACGCTGTATGGAAGATACTGTTTTCAGTGACGACATTTCTTTCCTCTATGCCTTTTACGCCATACCCATTCATGTAAACTATCGAGTCATTTCTCACCAAACCGATGGACAGCCCTGGTACCTTATATTGTGTCATTTTATCTATGACAATGGAGTCTACATTTCTATTAAAATAATTTGTAGTATTATTTACTAAAAGATTCTGATCATACGATGGGTTACATGATTCTAAAATTGCAAGACACAGAATTGATGCCAATATTCTCATTTAAAGAATGCTTGCTAATTTAATGTCACTATCGATATATTAGACCAGGGTATGTATGTAGGGCTATCAGATTCTACAAATACAAGCACGCCGTCATTTTTGTAATTAACATCTACTTTATCTGAAAGGAGAATAACTTCGCCATTTCGCAATTTGACCAATGCATTATTATCATTTCTTGGTTCTATTCTTTCTACATTTCTAAATGGAATAAAGTATTCTATCCTACCTGACTTTCCATTGAGGAACTCACATTTAGCCGATTCATCAAGATCAAAAACGATAGACCCAGATATTTTCTGACCATCCTCGGTAGAAATAGAACCTATAATTGGTTCGGAGTTGGCCTTAAAACTGACTTGGGTATAAGGTGCTTCTGCAGTCAGTGTCATTTTAATAAATTCATCCCAAGGCACATCCACCCGTCCTATCTCAGGAATATTGATAATGACACCTCTATTGCCATCGTCTACATCATTGGATCCAGTCATATATAACTCTCTACCAGATTTCAATATCACATTGCATCCACTTCTTCTTCTGGTAATAGTTTCAATATTACCAAATTTGATAGAAAAGTCTCCGTAGTTAGTCTCTCCATCGAGTTCATCTTCTGTTAATCGCTCATCATGGTCCCACTGAAGGTAACCTGTATAGTCGCCATTAGTGGTCTCTACTGTCCCGTATAACGGTAATCCATAGGCGCTTTCTTTTGATTTTGATTCATTATAGAATTCTACAAGTTCAACTTCTTCCCATGACACTTTGACTTTTCCAATCTCCGTCTCATAGATATTGATTGAGCTACCCACATCATTGGAGCCTCCATCCAATTGCCATTCTATGCCATTCCAGGTGGTGACCCTCAGTTTATCTCCACGGAGGGGTTTGATTTGCTGGATGTCTCCAAACTGGCAGGCGAAGACATGCGTATTATCACTGTAGTAATTATTTCTTCCCCATAGATTACCACCACTGAACCAACCCTTACCTGGTCGATTATTCTCTTCTAGCTGATCCAATTCTTCCTCTGTCAAATAATTAAGATACTCGTTAGTTGGCTTAGAAGAATTAAAATGGTCAAACCAAAATGCCTCTTCTTTTCCCCATCTAATCTGTCCACTATAGGTCTGTCCATCTACTGTAGTCACTTTTCCATAGATAAATAAATCACTATTAAATTTCATGGATTCTAATTCTTCCAGAATAAATGCATTGAAAAATGCAACCATCATTAGAAGGAGGAGCTTTCTCTTCATTGTTTTGTCTTTAATTGTTTTGAATGATGTCTGCTATAGACAATCCAAAGAACCTAAGATTATATGTCAGACAAAACTCAAAAAGGACAAACAGGTAATTAGCCTGTATGAATCGGCACCTATCTAGACTCAGCTGTCACAGCACAATGTGATAGAAGAACGTTTAATTGATGCTAACGAATGTATTTATGTTTTAGAATCTGAGTAGACCTCAGTGCCTCGGAGTGATAGACTCCGAGGTGTTTTTTATGCTTCGAGTTGCGAATGGAATCTTAATGAGGAAGTTTACTGTATAATAAACCTATGAGTACTAATACTACCATCAGCAGCTGTTACTCTTAACAGATAAGTGCCACTACTCAAATTCAAATCAATTTCATTATTTATCAGAGGAAGTTCTTTGGTGATGCTTTCACCTAATAAGCTGAGTACTTCAAATGATTCAATTCTCAGAGATGATTCTATTATAAATTGCCCTGAACTAGGATTTGGAAATAGCGATAATTCAACTTGATTAACGTCTGCAATACTCGTTACCCCAGAAAATCCTGTATCATATATTTCTTGTAACAAATCGATGTTTTCTTTCATCTTTGGAATATCCTCCAGATATCCTGGACAGTTCGTGAAATTAATGACTGCATCCATCACCAAAATATCTCCTGGACTAAATGTAGATATCTCATGCGTAGCCAAACCTCTTATGTCATACCCAGGCAAATTTTCATTAACCATACTCCATTCTCCAGGTATAGTGGGGTCTCCTGACAAAGCGTGTCTAACTGGCGCTAGATTTGTGCTATCTGGGTTATATCCTAGTCCACCTACAGTCATAGGTGTTCCATCTCTCCAGTTGCCTCCCATTACTAAATAATCTTCTTCATAAAAATTTGGGTCAGCAGTCCCTGGAGGTGGACTATTTATAAATGGATTTAAAGAATAGGTTGAATATGTCAATTCATTATTAAGGAAAGTCAATGATAATGTTGGGGGGTCTTCATACATTGGAGTGTCAAAAGTACATTGTCCATCTGTACTATCTGCATTATAGCCGAATATCGAATTTCTTGCCACATCACTTCCGAAATAATCATCATCAAGACAGCCAATGTCTATATCCAACCAATAGGAAAATCTAAAATCTGTTAAAGGCTCATCTTCTCTGCTAATCACTTTTTGTTGTGTAAAAAGACTATTCGATAATAATTCATTTCCCTCTCCATTAAAAGCATAGAAAATTTGATGTACTTCCATTTTTGGTGTATCAAAAAACGATTGCTCTTGTGCATGGATAATCGTCAGGAGCAACTCATCAGGAATGATAGCCTCTCCATCTACTATTACCGCAGGATAATCTCCTTGTGTTGGATCATACAAATTGTCACCATCTACATCTACAAAGGATGCTAATCGCTCTTGGTCAATATTTTCTAAACCTTCATTACCAGCTGCTGGCCAAGATGTAATGCTTTCAGGTATAAGATTATCTATCGTCCCATCAGAAGCATCTTGAATGTGGGCATTGATTTCTTGCCCTGTGACCTTCCAGACTCTGTCAAAATCAAAGTTCACAACTTCGTTATAAAGTCCTGATACATATATTCCTTGAGAATAGGTTGAGGATGAGACTTTTATTCCTTGTGGGCCTATACCTCCAAGCCAAATCCCTCCTGCAAAAATAGCTGATGGACTATCGCTATCGACAAAAGGTACTTGAAATTGTGCTGAGTTGCCGTCAAAAAACATAAGACCATTTGACTGAAGTATTGTCCTAATGTTATTGGCATTAATTTCCTGACTTTCCTGAGCGAAGACTGAATAGCTACATAGTACTATCAAAAATGGAATTAGTTTATTCATAATCTCATGTGTTGTATAATAATTAATAATATCTATCTTTTCAAAACTGACTAGCTATTAGCAAATTGATATCTTGATATTTCATATTGAATCTCTTTGAGAGATATTGATTGGTGATGGCTCCCTTATAGGTATAGACACCACTTCTGATACTTTGACCTTCATATAGCAATCTTTCAAAAGAGCCATATTCCCCAGCTTTGATAAGAATTGGCGTAATGATATTGGACATAGCTGCAGAAGCAGTACGTGGCACTTTGGATGCAATATTGGGCACCCCATAATGGATCACACCGTGGACGGTTCGGGTAGGGTTTTTATGGTCTGTGACTTCAGAAGTCTCTATACAGCCTCCTTGATCTATACTCACATCTATGATCACTGATCCCGCTTTCATCTTAGAGACCATCTCTTCGGTAACGAGGATAGGTGATCTTCCAGTCTTTGAATGTACTGCACCTATGACCACATCTGCACTGAGCAATTGATAACCAAGATAAACTGGATTAAATGTAGAAGTATGTAATTGCCTCCCGATGAGATTCTGTATCCTCATCAGCTTAGTGATATCATTATCAAAAATCCGTACTGAAGCGCCTAATCCAAGAGCCGTCTTGGTCGCAAACTCTGCGACGACACCTGCTCCTAAGATCACCACTTTAGCAGGAGGTACTCCAGAGACTCCTCCTAACAATATCCCTCTACCACCCTTACCATAACTTAACAACTCAGCTGCAGTAAATACAGAGGCCATCCCGGCTATCTCACTCATTATCCTTACCAGTGGAAAGGAACCACTCTCACCTGCCAGATATTCCATAGCTATTGAGATGATTCTTTTTTTCTTCAGCTTCCGCAGAAAAGTCTCAGTCATCTTAGGCAGCATGATTGGAGAGATGAGTATGCTGCCTTCACCCATCATGTCTATTTCTTCTTCTGTAGGTGGTGATGCTTTGACTACGACCATGCACTGGAGTACTCGCTCCTTGTCTGGAGTCAGCTCAGCCCCTGCTTCAGAATAATCATGGTCTGTAAAATAGGATCGATCTCCAGCTCCTTGCTCTACGATCACTTTGTGACCATGACCGATGAGTGCCCTCAAAGAATTAGGGACAATTGGAATTCTATTCTCATCACTGCTATCCTCCTTTGGCATTCCAATAGTAATGCTTTTGGACTTTTCACTCACTTCCAATACCTCTGCCTGAGTCTGATACTGTCCTTCTGTAAAGAACTCAGAGAAACTAAACTTCCGATTATCTATAGACATTTATTCCGCTTAGATCAATTATACAAGATAGTTAGAATACCCTGCATTTAATAATTTATTTTATGGTTATCGAGACATACTTATGAGGACTAAGACCCCAGCGCAATTCTATTCGTCTTCTTTGCATGTCAATACAATCTGACGATTGCCATCTTCTTGTAATGAGATATCTATAATGTGATAAGGCGATTCTATCCAATCAAGTATCAATCCAGGCCATTCTATATAACACCTATCACCGCTGTACATCATCTCTTCTATGCCTAGATCAAATGCTTCCTCTGTGGTCTGCAATCTGTACAAATCCATGTGATAGCAATGTCCTCCAGCAACCAAATATTTGTTAATTATGGCATAACTAGGGCTGCTGCCAAGGTCAGAACTGCCCATTTTAGTCAATAGAGCCTTGACAAGAGTAGTTTTGCCTGCACCCAGTTCTCCTCTCATCAAAACGACATTGTACCTTAACAAATCGAGGAGTTCGATAGCTGTAGAATGAAGATTTTTAAGATTTACATCCTTTATTATATGTTCTTTCCTCATTATTACCGTTATCGTCATGTATAATACTTCAATCAAAGTTATTTATCTTTCACATATTCTATGCTACCCTTATACGTTGAAAATATTGACCTTTGGGCGGCCTAGCTATGCTGGATAGTGTAAGTCAGGGTATAAATACACATGGAGATATATAAAAACAAGTCTATTTGGAAATGGCTACTCGGAGTGCTGGGATTCCTGATAGTCATCATCTCTATGATCTATGCGCAATACTTGGCCAGTAGTCTAGCAGAACGGGAGGTGCAATCTGTTAAATTATATAGAGACGCTATTGAAGTAGTCAATAATCCGAAAGGTGATGATTTGTTCTTAGTGAGTAGTGTTATTGACAGTTTTTCTAGTGTTCCCATTATAGTAGAAAATGAGAAAGGTAGTTTGCAGGGATTTAACTATTTCTCGGATGGAAAGGAGATTAATGACCAGGAATTTTTGGAGAAAAGGAAAGCACAGATTTTGAAGAATGGCTATCCTCCCATAAAGGGCAGCGGCTATGCTACCTGGATATACTATGAAAATTCTAAACTATTCGGACGTATCTCTTTTTTCCCTTTTGCTCAGATATTACTCATATCAACTTTTGTTCTATTTGGCTACTATGTCTTCTCTACCTCAAGGAAGGCTGAGCAGAATAGAGTATGGGCTGGCATGGCCAAAGAGACCGCTCACCAATTAGGTACACCCATATCCGCCATCTTAGGATGGATTGCACACCTTAAAGAATCCGCATCTAATGATCCAGATCAGATGGAAGTGATTGGAGAATTGCGCAATGACGTCACCAGACTGGAATTAATTGCCGATCGATTCTCCAAGATTGGTTCTAAACCTGAGTTGAAGGAAACTGATTTAGTGGATAAGTTATTGAGCAATAAAGAATATATGGAAAGAAGAGCTCCATCTAAAGTCAATTTTGTCTTTCCTTATAGGACCCAGTCTCCAGTCAATGTTCAGATCAACTCACACTTGTTTGATTGGGTTATCGAAAACTTATTGCGCAATGCACTTGATTCCATGGAAGGAAAAGGGCATATTATAGTCGATATTGCTCAGCATAAAACTTTTGTGGAGATTGATATTTCAGATACTGGCAAAGGCATACCAGCTAATAAGCAAAAAAAAATCTTCGAACCAGGATTTACAACTAAAAAAAGAGGATGGGGACTTGGACTATCTCTTGCAAAAAGAATTATAGAACAATATCATAAAGGAAAAATATTCGTGAAACATTCGAAAATAAATGAAGGGACGACATTTTCTATACAGCTACCTTCTGTGTAGTCTTCTAGCAGGCACTTTGTCTGCTCAATCCATTGAGGTAGTGGATGAAAACCAAAGACCACTTATAGGTGTCCATGTCTATGGCAGTAAGGGGGCTGGTATTAGTGATATAGATGGGGTTTGTCCAGTCCATTGGTCATCAGTGGGGGACACCTTGGCTTTGGATTATTTGGGATATATGGACCTTATAATCATAGCTCCTGGTCGTGATGAAACATTGCTAGTGGAGATGGTACCTGATAATGAAGTAATAGATGAAGTGATTATTGTAGGGCGATTGGATGCTCGTGATATAGATCTCCCCTACGCTATCAATCGCATTAAAAGTGATGAGATATTCAAACATAATATTCAAAATAGTGCAGATGCCTTAGAATTAGGATCTGCAGCCTATGTGCAGAGGAGTCAGCTTGGAGGAGGTAGCCCTGTGCTAAGAGGTTTTGAAGCTAACAAAGTACTCATAGTCGTGGATGGTGTTAGATTGAATAATGCCATTTACAGAAATGGTCACCTCCAAAATGCCATCACAATTGATCCTGCTATACTAGAGCAAGTGGAGGTTATCTACGGTGCAGGAAGTTTGATATATGGTAGTGAAGCCTTGGGTGGCGTCATTCATTATAGGACCAAATCACCCTTACTAGCTTTTTCACAAGAGCGAGATGGTCGGCATGAGATTAATGCGAATCTAAGATACAATTCTGCAGATCAGGAAAGGGCCTATCATCTGGATCATACTTATTCAAGAAGACGGTTTGGGGTATTGACCAGTTTTAGTAGTTCTTCAAGAGGTGATCTAAGATCTGGTCGTCAGCGATCTGATGCCTATCCTGATTTTGGACGTCGATCATTCTTTGTAAGGCCGGCTCCTGTACTAGGACAGGCTGATGAAATAGTCACTAATGAAGATGATGCCATACAAGTAGGTACAGGTTACACCCAATGGGATTTTACTCAGAAATATGTATTTGACTTCAATACCGAATGGCGTACGACTCTAAATCTACAATACTCTACTAGTAATGACATACCCAGATATGATAACCTTATTGAAGTTCGTAATGGGCAACCAAGATTTGCGGAGTGGTTTTATGGACCTCAAGACAGATTACTCATTTCTCCTAGAATAGATTGGAAAACCCAGAAGCCATTATTTGACAAAGTCACTCTGATCGCTTCTTACCAAAATATAGAAGAAAGTCGTATCACTCGTGCCTTTGGGCAAGTCATCAGAGAATCCCAAATAGAAGATGTAGATGTCTTTGGTGTCACCCTGGATTTCAATAAGCGATTATCTCCAAATCAGAAATTGGCCTATGGTGCAGACTTACATTATAATGATGTCAATTCTACTGCTTTTGGTGAGATTTCTGAAGCGATCGCCCCTATTCTTACCCGATATCCGAGTGCTGGCAGTCAATTGACCAATTACGGGGTATTTGCTCAACACAACTGGCAAAATATAGATTCGAGTATTGTATGGATTAATGGCCTTAGATGGTCAGGGCAAAGAACGTCATTACTCTTTAGTCGTGACGATCCTATCATATGGCCAGAACATTTTTATGATGGCATCACTAACCCAAGTAGTGCCGTTGTGGGTATATCAGGATTGAATATTAAGTCAGGACCTTATGTTGCTAAATTGTCTACGGGCACTGCTTTCCGATCACCAAATGTAGATGACCTAGCTAAAATCAGGGTCAATGGAGATGAAATCACAGTCCCCAATCCTGATTTGGCTCCAGAAAGGGTCTGGAATAATGAAATAACTATTGGGTATAAATCTCCACATATAACCATAGGTCTTACGGGATTTTATACCCGTCTGAGTAATGCCATTGTGCGGGATGACTTTACACTACCCGATGGCAGTCCCACATTCTACAATGGAATAGACACCCTTGCTGTTACTGCCAATATCAATGCAGAGAGTGGACGTGTAAGAGGACTATCGGCGCAACTCAAGACCAGGTATAAACATTTTGGTTTGGATGCTGGTTTTAATGTCCAGAGTGGTTTGGCCCGCAATCTCGAAGGTAATGAAACACCATTAGGTCATATACCACCTATATATGGACATACTAAGCTCACCTACGATAAAGGCAGATTATCTCTCTTTCTGCGCCATAGATATAATGGATGGAAACGAATAGAAGATTTTGGTGGTAGTGTGGACAATCCTGACTTGGCAACGCCAGATGGATCTCCTTCTTGGCATATATTTGGATTAGGAGGTAGTTTTCACTTACCATATAATCTAACCCTAAACCTTGCCTTTGAAAACATTGCAGATCTACATTATAGACCATTTGCCTCAGGTGTCAGTGGTGCTGGACGACATATAGTTGTAGGAATTCGATATGGGGGAAGCTTCTAAATGATATGTATATCATACCTAATACATTGCAGTTTACACATAACGCATTATGCTTATATGACATCTTCTAGCCTTAATCTTACGTTAAATAAAGTATAATTCGATTCCAAAGGCTACTTTTGCAGCGATTTTTCCGTCAATGTTAACGTGAAGAATATTAATATTACCCAAGAATAATAAGATTACAGACATGAATAAAATTCTTAAATCACTTCTAATTGGATTGGCACTTATGGCCGTCAGTTCATTACATGCGCAGAAATTTGGATACATCAACTCTGCTGAATTATTAGCTGAAGTACCTGCTGTAAAAGCTGCTGATAGCGAACTAGAAACTTACCAAGCCCAACTTGTTAAATCAGGTGAGGATATGGTCAAAAAACTAGAAACAAAATTCCAAGCATACTCAAAGGAAGCTCAGGAAGGACTTCTTTCTCAAGTACAAATGCAAAAGAAAGAAGAAGAACTAGCTGCTGAGCAACAAAAAATTCAAAAGTATGAAGTGGAAGTGCAAAACAAGATCCTTGTCAAAAGAGAGGAATTGTATAAGCCTATCCTTGATAAGGTCAAATCAGCGATAGAGGATGTAGGAAAAGAAAATGGGTATACAATGATATTTGACACAAGTACAGGTACTATCCTTCATGCTAATGATGGAGACAATGTGATGTCACTTGTGAAAACAAAAATGGGTATGTAAGATATACTCAGTTATAAAATGCAATGGTCGTCAATTTAATTAATTGACGACCATTTTTTTTGGTATGTGGTGTTGTTGGTTTATACTCTAATTTCTTTTCTAGGCTTCTAATAAATTCCATTAAAAATTAGGATCTATATCAGAAATTTTTCTGAACAAGAGTTCAGCGAGTTCTTTATCGAACCAATATTTTAATTTCTATTGAGGGCCATAATTTATAATTGGCTGAGTAGCTGACACCATAGCAGGTTTGTTGGCATGTATTTGCTTCTAGCAATTTTGCTTTGTATCTGTTCTTAATAAGCCTCTTTCAATGATCTCACCACCTTAAAGTGCTCACGAAATTTCGTAAGTCCTTCTCTGAGTGATAGAGGACGAATGCCTCTACTTAAGTTATACTTACAGACTTGGTACATCCTTTTAAAGTGATAGTACTGTGTCTTCCAAGCATAAAGGATCGAGTACTTAGGATCGTAAATGTGTGCCGGTTCGCTAAAAGCACCGTTAATTTCTAGCACTTTAAAATCACTATGTATTTGATTGTCCACCGCGTGAGAGTATTTAAGGTCTACTCTTCCATAATAGACACCTGACAATTGTGATAGTAATGACTTGATCTTCTGTTTGAGGTCATCATTATTAAATTCTTGACCATCCAAAAAAGTCGTACCTAGAGAATGATTGCCTATCTTTTCCACTTCATACAATTCTCCCTCATTTAAAACCCGACTAAGTTCATTGGCCTTCCCTACCTCAAGTCTTTTATATTGCATAGCATATCTCGGAATATCTAACATTAACTCTCCTATCGTCTTGACGCCATCTCCTCTAACAGAAATGAATGCTTTCTTTACTATACTCGTTATATCATAATCTCCAGTTGCTGGATTCTTGATAAAAAATACACCTAGCTCATTATCATAATCTATAAATTCCTGTATAAGATATGTCGACTGAATATCCTGCAGAAAATCGGCTAACGCTTCTTTAGAATAAAGCACTTTGAGCCCAGTGCCCCTCAATCCCAAATTGGGTTTAACTAATACAGGATAGCTGAGTTGATTGTCAGTCATCCAGCTCCATAATCCATTGATATCCTGATCAACTCCCATTATATATGTGGCGGGTACAGATTCAGAAGGTAATCGATTATAAATTTCATCCTTTGGTGCCAAAAATGCACCTCCATTTGTCATGTCAGGGTTGACTGAAGTAAAGTAGAAAATAGATCTAAGCCGAATGCTGTATCCCAAGTATAGAAAGAAAAAAGGAAAATAAACCACCCAAATGGGCCAATACTCCCAATGTCGGAACTTGTGCCATATGATGCCTAGATTTCTCATGCCATCATTCTCAAATCTTTACTGACCATAGATGTTTGCGTTTCACTCATCTGGATGGTAGAAATACTGACTGTTCTAATTTGCGGAATAAGGAATCCTTGTGTATTGTCTTCATAATAATAGCTATTATGAAAATCAAAAACGTCCTTCCCTGTAACCTCAGATAACGACATAAATGTGTCTCTAATCCCTTTATAATAATCCCTTTGGTATAGAGTAGTAGACATCCATAGGTGTCTGATAGTTGGATCTAATTCAGTTGTTGTTTTAGTCTGGCCATCCCATACATTTTCGACCAGTAACCTGTTGCTCGAATAATAAATAAGGGTAAATGGTTCTATATTATCTAAGTTGATAGCAGACCACTGTTCTTGAGGATTATCTGAAGAAAACAACTCCAAGAAAATTAATCCACGACTTTTTCTATAGGGCGGCTTACGTCGATGCTTCTCGAATCCACCATTCAGCAGAACCATGGCATTTTGCTTATCATCATGTGCTATCCAAGTACCGCCTGCCACATCCTTTGGGTATGTCAATCTGTGTAGATTGTGTTCGTACGTCTGTATAGGTTTTGGCTCTTGCCGTTGGATACTCTCATCTCTGTTTGATGTGATAAGAATATGGTCATCCAAGGGTACAAATGAAACAAGACACATATCTATTTGCTATAGTTAATAGTAGATCTGGCATAGCCAAAATGTTCATGCAATTCTACACAAGACAGGTTCTTAATTATAGGTTTGATGATGGCTTTATGATGTACAATATGTTCTAGTTGATATAGTAATTCTCTGTTATAGGAAGTCTGGAATGGTTGGTCATATGATCTTAACATCAATGGTTTATCCTCTTTCTTGTAGTTCGCCAGTAAATAGTTAATCTTTTTAGTGGCGAATGCCAGATCAGTCTCTATTCTTATATCTCTCGCTCTAAGAGAATAATCTATTTCTGCAGCATCGTAGTCATTTATCAAAAGTGTAAATATCTCTACCATATGCCTTAAATGTTGGCCTATAGAAGCACCACTATCTGCACAGACTCGTGCAAAAGAAGACTGATCTAAACTCTCTAGTAGAGACTTTAGTTCTGAAAGCTGCATGTCGATTTCAGAAAAGAGATCAATTTTAGGATGTAAATCGATAGATAAAGTAATTAAGAATGAATAAAGTACTAAATATACCAAACGAAATGTAACACATGGGTATTCCTGAGGATGTTTTAGGACATTCTGCAAATCCTACTAGTTGCCCTAAAGAACCATAGCTGGCAATCACTAAGGCTGGCAGCACGCCTAAGTAAAACATTAATCGCCATTTACCGTTTGGAATATTTATACCAATAGTTACTAATAAGAGGCAAACCAAGATGATATAACAAGCAGGAATACCTACAATCCTAGGACATATATCACCATTTAGATATTCTGTCTTTACGAGAGGAATTATACCAATATAGGTAGCTAATAGTACAATTACTATCATTATTCTAAGTACCCAAACTAACATTCCTAGATTCGATGAACCCTATTAATACTCACATCTGATAAATTTCTTGTCTGACCATTAGGCAGATGTAAGGTTATACTCTTGATAGATTCATCACTTCCTAATCCAAAAGTGAGTGTACTCGTCTGATCGCTAGCTAAGCCTTCGCCTATTATATAGAAATCACTCAATTGACCACCATCCATCTTTGTAACTGTCACCTTACTACCCAGATATTCTGCTGTCTCTGGCAAGCGGACGCCTACATAGTTAGCCGACCCACCCTTATTAATAAAGGCTCTTACTGGACCATCAATATTGATATATATAAGATCTGGATAACCATCAGCATTAAAGTCTGACGACAACGGTGTGATGCCATAATTTTTATTGACTACGCCGGCTTGCTCCTCTACAGCGGCAAAAGTCTCATCTGGCCGTTGTATCAAAAATCTACATGGCAGTTTGAATAACTTATGGGGAGGGAACGCTACATAATTTTCTGCTACCACCAAGTCTTGTCTTCCATCGAGATTATAATCTTCAAAGATAGCACCCCACGAAAATTCGAAGTCAGCTATTTTAGTTTGTTCAGCGACATCTGTAAATTTGAAGCCACCATCATTTCTATACAATAACCACTTTCCAATAAAGACATCTTCCTTTTCCAAATCTCCTCTTGCTAATATACTCGGCACTGAGCTCCCTGTATTGGAAAAGAAGAAATCAGCATTACCATCGTTATTATAATCGCCTACACCTATACCCATAGGGTAACCATACTTACCAGTCATAGGATTAGAGACCATAGAGAATGTATTCCCACTTTGGTTCTTATAAGTTCTAACCTCTCCTGTATCATGTGCTACCACCAAATCCAAATACCCATCATTATCTACATCTATAAGCGTCGCAAAAAACGTATTATGCGTATATGTCAATCCCATCTTCTCTGTCATATCCGTGAAGGTGTTATCACCATTATTGATCATCATTAAACTACTAGCACCATAATTTTTATCCTTAAAAATTGTCTGCCCCTCCATTTTCTCCTTTTTGATATAAGCACTAACAAACATATCTGCATCGCCATCATGATCAATATCTCCTAGGGTTAATGAGGCAGCAACTGACTTATCATTCAAAGGTACTTCTATCACTTCTTTGGTAAATCCTTTGCCTGAATTCTTATACCACGAAATCCCATAATCACCACATACTAATAGATCAGTATACCCATTATTGTCTAAGTCAAAGGAAACTGCACCTAGAGAAGTACCTGCAGGCTTCTGTGGTAAACTGGCATCCGTTGATATATTGATAAAGTTACTGTCTATATATTTGAAGAGTTGATCTTGCTGCTCTAATCCTCCCGTCACAAAGACTTCATCTATTCCATCATTATCTATATCTATCAAACACGACCCAACCAGAGGCAATGACTTCTTCGAATCAAATTGGTGTGTAAACTTAAATGGTTGACTATCGAATGTAGGAATCTCCTCGGCCGGCACAGAATGATCGCAACCTACAAAGTCTTTCCCATAATCCTCTCCTGGCACTTCATCATGAGAACATGAGGTCGAAAATTTTCCCCAGGATACATTTTGATAAGGATCACTAGAATCTTTCTTGAGGTAAAAAAGAATAGCAGCTATAGCCAGTAACAGAAGGATAAAAACAATGAAAAGAATCTTTTTCATAAGGGATATACTTAGATTATTTCTTGAGTTGTAATAGTAACACACTGAACAATATAAAATGAACAACATTCATCGCAATCGGGGCAATATGGTTACCAAGTGCAGGTAACCAAAGCAAACTAGAAATCACTATACTAAGTAATAACAATGGATTAAACATGGCTACCCATCTGGACATTCCTTTGGTATTCCTAAACACTAGGACAATGAATATAATAGAGATCAATGCAATCAATACACGAAGAGCCCAGACTAGTATCTGATAATTATCAAGATAGCTTTTCAGATAATAATTATAATCTAATGTGCCTGCAGATCTTTGAAGCACAACTGCAGCAAAATATCGTGAAGATATCCATATACCTCCCACAAAAAAGGCAATTGTACCGAGTAAGTATATCGCCTTGGCTAAAGAAGGAGATTCTTGTTCAAATACTTTTCTAATGCCGTAGTATCCAATAAAATAAAGTGGTGCTCCAATGATCACAAAAAAGTGCCCTATCCTTGCCCGACTTAATGGAACCAAATCTAACATAGCCACTTCACCTCCTGGACCTTCATTTACATAATGTAATAGGTACTCACCCACTCCTACAATAATAGAAGCCAGAAGTCCAAGCAATAGATAGTGTCTTGTTTTGTACAATAGAATTTTTAAATATAGTTCTCTAACACCTCCATAATTACTGTCTCAGATTATTCTATCCGAATAGTTAAGAATCCAAGTATTAGAAATTCGGTCCTTATTTACTAATTTACAGTAATCAATTTACTATCTCAATTATTTTTTAACAATTCTTCAAAATATAATTAGAATACTGTGAAATACATTAACCTAGTACTACTTCTACTATTATCCATAAGTCCAGGGATTAGCCAAGTCCAATTGCTCAATGAAGTAATTGCCTTAATGATAGGTCCTCCTGAGTGTGAGCATATTCCTGTATTTGAATCCATGTCAGAAGTCTGTGCCAGTGAATACATCAGCTGTGATGAAAGTGCAGAAAAAATCATTGGGCTTAATTTCCAATTTACTAACCTCAATGGTGTCATGCCAGAATCTATAACTCAATTTAGAACAGGAAATGCTAGTCAATGGGTGGTCAACAGATTGAATTATAATTGTGAGAATTGGACATCTGGTTATCAACGTAACGAACCCGTAAGGGTGCAATACACTCTACCTGTTAAATTCAAACTGCAATAAATGCATATTAGTTAAGATTCTTAGTTAACTTTGTAGCAAAGAAAAAATAACATGATTACTGGAAATACTTATTTATCGAGATTGCGCTTGCTGTCAATGATGAGATAATTATTTCTTTAATAATAGAATATAAAAGAGCCTTGTCATACACCTGATGAGGCTTTTTTCTTTATATGAACTTTGTCAAACTATATATCAACTCATTCTCTGGATTATCGAAAGATGTCTGGTATGTTGCCCTCATCTATCTGGTTAATAGATGTGGTGAAATGGTCATCCCATTTATGAGTGTATATCTGTCGCAGCAGCTTGGATTCTCGAAGACACAGACTGGAGTAGTTCTTTTTTGTTTTGGAGTAGGTGCCTTGATAGGATCTAATATCGGAGGATACCTAAGTGACATCATTGGTAACTTTAAAGTCATGGCTATCAGTTTGTTTGGGATGGGGTCTTCATTTTTAGGCATACTTATGTTTGACAGCTTTGGCCCCTTATGTATATGGCTTGTTGTGACGGGTATTTTTTCGAGTATGTTTAGCCCTGCAGCATTTAGTGCAGTAAGTGTATGGGGTAATACTGAGAATAGGACAAGGGCCTTCTCTTTACTTAGAATGGCCATTAATCTTGGAGTGGCGATAGGCCCTGCAGTAGGTGGCTATATGGCGGCGAGTGTTGGCTACCATATGCTCTTTATAGTAGATGGATGTACTTGCTTCTTGGCTCTGATAACATTATTTATTGTTCTCCGGCATAGGAATAAAAAATTAAATCAAAAAGAAACAAAAACAACGGGGACAGCATCTCCTTACAAGGATAAAATTTTAGTCTTGTTCCTCTTTTTCAATCTGATAAACATGATTGCCTTTTTTCAAATTATATTTTCTGTACCTGTTTACTTTAAAGAAGTCGTGCAGATGGATGAGAAGCTTATTGGTGCCTTCTTTACCGCAAATGGATTATTGGTTTTCCTCCTTGAAATGCCCATCGTGTACAAAATAGAACAAGCTAATAAGTACTTCAAACCTATGGTAGCTGGAGCAGTATTGATAGGCATAGGATATGTATGTCTAAGCATTTTCAATGACCCTCTTTTGGCCATAGTCTTATATAGCTTACTTATTGCTATTGGAGAAGTTATCAACTTCCCTCTTATTCCCTCATTGGCTATGCGAAGAACTGATGAGCAAAATCAGGGAAAATATATGGGCATGGTATCTATGATGTTTGCCATCGCCTTTTTATTGTCCCCAATTCTGGGTTTACCCGTAGTAGAATTGACTGGGTATACCAACTACTTTATCATGGCAGCCACGCTTTCTATTATCTCTGGTATTTGTTTGCATTTTCTCAAGCCCTATTTCAAAGAAGCCCATGCCAACTGATTCTTTTCAAAGCCTGCTTAAAAAAATAAGAAACTGCCAAGAGTGTGCAGCACATATAGAACCACGTCCTGTAGTATCCGTCAATAGGAAAAGTCGCATTATAATTATCGGCCAAGCTCCTGGAACAAGAGTCCACATGACAGGTATTCCTTGGAATGATAGAAGCGGAGATAATCTTAGACGATGGATGGGAATATCTACCGAACAATTCTATGACAATAAAATATTTGGCATTGTACCTATGGGATTCTGCTATCCAGGAAAAGGCAAATCTGGTGATCTACCTCCCAGAAAAGAATGTGCCCCACTCTGGCACGATCAGATTTTTTCTCAATTAGAGAATATTCAACTCACCATACTCATCGGTCAATATGCCCAACAATATTATCTGGAAAAGCGTCGAAAAACAACACTTACAGATACCGTTAGAAACTATGAAGAATATTTGCCAGAATTCTTTGTACTACCCCATCCCTCTCCAAGAAACATTAGATGGATGAAACGCAATGCTTGGTTTGAAACAGATATCTTGCCTGTTTTTAGAAGACATATTGCAAGAGCAATAGGTAACTAACTCCCTAACCATTAGAGATACAACCTACCGTACATATATCTGGATACAATAATGCTTGCAATCGCTATTCCCGACAAAGTCAAACTTTGACCTAGCGCATAATGTGCTGTAAAAGCCAATACTGCATCTAAAAAGAATCCAGCATAAGCCCACTCAGTTAACATTTTAGACAGTCTGGTTAACACTGCAATAATGCCTAATACTTTCAGAATTGCAAGAGGGATAACAAGATACTCAGGGTAGCTTAGCATCTTAAAGAATCCCTTAACCATATCAGGATTTCTGAAGTACATCTGTGCACTAAATGTAAATATCCCACACATCACGAAAGTGGATATCCAATATATTCCCTTTTCAATATTATGATTCATCGTCTGTTTTGTTTGAAGTTTTTATATACAGGTGGTTTCAACAGTTAATAAAGAAGTGAACACAGTGATCGCCATTGAGTTTAAATCCAACACAGCAAACAGAAAATAAAAAATGGGCTATGTAAATCTGAGGACAAGACTTTCATAAAGAATTGCATCATATTTACTCTGTCATATGATCAGGTATATCTATACATCATTGTTAGCAGGACTGCTTGTAATATCTATCAATCTGCATGCTCAAACTTGCTGCTCTGCAGGTGCTCCAATTGTATCAAACTACGGTTTTAAAACCAGTGCAGAGTATAAGTATAGCCTAATTCTTGCCTATCGTCACATAGGAATCAACCGTCTTGTAGACAACAATGAAAGATTGGTCAATGATCCTAGGACACGAGAAAATAATGTCATCTCATTGGGTGCCAACTATACCTTTAATGAAAGGATTGCCTTAGGAGTACTTCTTCCCCTTGTTGCCCAAAATAGAACAACCATCAGTGAATCACAATCTGCATTTGGTGTGGGTGATTTGTCTTTGGTCGCTCAGCTCAAAGTTTGGGGCAAAAATGATTGGTTGCTACAATTTACGCCAGCTCTAAAACTTCCAACGGGTAACGTATCTATTCGTAGTGACCGAAATATCTTTCTATCACCTGATATGCAAAGTGGGACAGGATCCTGGGATATCATCAATCAAATATCTCTGGTAAGAGAACGAATATTCAATTCTGTTTTCACCGCCAAAACCAGCTTATCTTATCGAATTAATGGGACCAACTCAAATTTTGCAAGTGACAGTGGTATTGGCGGTCGATCATTTAAATTCGGTAATGAAATAAACTGGCGAACGACCCTAAGTAAAGAATTTCTTCTTGGACAGTGGTTTGTCATACCTGACCTCCAATGGCAATACAGATGGGCTGCCGCTAATACAGAACAAAGCTCAAGAGCTAATAATAGTGGCGGCAACTGGATTAATCAACTAATCGGTATATATCTTACAAAAGACAATATTATCAGCTATAGAACCTTTCTAAAATTTCCACTATATGAAGATTTGGATGGTTTACAAATTACTACCAACTTCGAATGGGGAGTTCAATTGAATTACCAATTCTAAAAAAACACATTTACGATGAAAAAAGTATTTTGGTTATTAGTTACCACCACTATATTAATGTGGTCTTGCGGGGACAATGATCCTGCATCCCGACCTTCAGAGTGGACTATACCTTCTAGTCAGGTATTTGATGGAGGTGTAGGTCAAGATGGCATACCTGCTATTAATCAGCCAAGTTTCTCCTCCGTCAATGAGGTTAACTTTTTAGCAGACAATGACTTGGTTGTCGGAATCGTGCATGGAGATATAGCTAAAGCGTACCCTCACGTCATCCTTGATTGGCATGAGATTGTCAATGATGATTTGGGTGATTTGAGTGTGGCAATGACCTATTGTCCACTGACAGGTACAGCCGTGGGATGGGACAGAGGTGTCAATGGTCAAAATGTCGCATTTGGAGTTAGTGGAAAATTGTTTAATACCAACCTGATGCCCTTTGACCGAGAAACAAATAGTTATTGGACACAATTAGGGCTTAACTGCGTCAATGGAGAACTCATTAATACTAAAATAAACTTAGCACCTGTTATAGAGACAACTTGGGGTACTTGGAAATCTTCATTCCCTGACTCTGATGTGCTTAATACCAATACTGGTTTTTCCAGAGCCTATGGTCAATACCCATATGGTGACTACAGAACCAATAATGCAAATATTATCTTTCCTGTCAATCCTCTAGACCAAAGATTACCTTCTAAAGATAGGGTGCTAGGTGTCTTGGGTGATAGTACTAATAGGGCTTACACTATTGATCTGTTTCGAGAAGACTTGGTCATCCAAGACCAATTGGAAGGTACTGAACTTATCGTCATAGGGTCTGAATCAAGCAATTTCATGGTAGCTTATGAAAATAATCTTGATCTTACAGAAGTAACCAGCGTGGAAAACAGCTTACCAATTGTTGCTCAATCGCAGGACGGCAATATGATAACGCTGGATGGTCGAATTGTACAAGGGCCATTATCTGGACAATCTCTGTTACCTACAAAATCATGGATAGGCTATTGGATGTCCTTTGGCTCTTTCTATCCAGGAATAGAAATCTTTAGGCAATAATCTACCAACAGTTAGAGAAAGCTGATAGATGTACACCAATACTCAGGCGAATATGTCTTACTTTTGGTAAAAAATTGAATCCATGCTTAGTATATATCTTTTAGGTATTCCCGGTGGATATGAGTTAATCCTTATTGCTTTTGTAATTCTTCTCCTATTTGGTGGTAAGAAATTACCAGAGCTTATGAGAGGATTAGGTAAGGGTATCAGAGAATTCAATAATGCAAAAGCCAATCTCGAGTCGGAGGTCAAAGAAAGTATGAAAGAGCCAAAAGTTGATAAAAGTGGCGATAAGAGTAGTTGGATAGAAAGAAAAGAGAATTGATCTCTATCTAGACTCTCCCTTTCTGTTAGCCGCAGCATCTAGCTGCTTATAGAAATCTTCACCATACTTTCTCACCAGCGCCTCTTTGACAAATTGGTATAGCTTAATCTTACTTTTCTTTCCATTACTACAAGCTGCATCACATATATCCCAACGATCGTAATTAAGTGTTTGGAATCCATTCATATGATTTTGGTTAACTCTTATTGGATATAAATGGCAGCTTATTGGCTTATAAAAAGAAATCTTTTTATCTCTGTAGGCCTTCTGAATACCGCAATATGTAATCCCCAATTCATCTCTTCCCATAAATACACAGGCCCCATCTTCCATTAGGTTGGTTTCTGATATAGACTCTTCTTTATTATAAGTATAAAAACCCTCTTCTCTAATCACCTCTTGAGCTGCCTCTGGCAAGTAGGGTAAAATCTTAGGTAATAATTGCCCCATGAGCAAAACTTCGTCTTCAGACAAGGGTGCACCATAATCTCCTTCTATGCAGCAGGCGCCCTTGCAAGCAGATAAGTTGCATGCAAATTGCTCTTGCACAATATCGTCTGAGATAAGTATATCTTCTATCATTATCATTGCCATAAGTTATCTCTTTTGAATGCTTAAAAAATCATATCTGGTTTCGACACCAGTCACTTCTTGATTTAGCTGAATAATAAGGATATTTGTTCGTAAATTTCGATTTTGATTTTTATGGCATTATTTATTGTAATCTTTTTAGGCTGTACCATGTTAACTGCTTGTTGTAAGTTGATATATAAATCCTTTGATCAGATATTGCCAAACAATCTTATTCTAATACGTAAATTATAAACTCCCACATTCAAACATGGACAAATTAAAGAAGAAGTTCAAAGAGAAATCTTCCAAGCTTAGAAATGAGGTAAGATCCTTAAGAAAAACCCACGGACACAAAGTTGTAGACAAAGTTACTGCTGCCCAAGTCATTGGAGGCATGCGTGGCATCAAAAGCATCCTTTGGGAAGGCTCAGAACTAGATGCCAATAAGGGAATAACCTTTAGAGGGTATTCCATTCCCGAACTCAAAGAACTTCTTCCAAGAGTTAATAAAAAAGGAAAGGAACCACTACCAGAAGGGCTATTCTGGCTGATGTTAGTAGATGAGATTCCTACTCAAGCTGACGTCAATTGGCTAAGTAACGAATGGGCTAAGAGAGGCAAGTTGCCTCAGGTAACACTTAATGCAATAGCCTCTTTACCTGTTTCTACCCATCCAATGACACAGTTCATCATTGGTATCAACAGCATGCAGACAAGTAGTATCTTCTCTAAGAGGTATGCTGAAGGTATGAGTAAAACAGATTATTGGGATGCCACCTATGAAGATTCTATGAATCTTATTGCAAGACTACCAAGGCTTGCAGCACACATATATAGAAGAGTATATCATAATGGTGTTCATATAGCACCTAATAACAAATTAGATTGGGCAGGTAACTTCGCTCACATGCTCGGCATTAATGATTCTGAGGACTTTAAAAGTCTTATGAGAATGTATCTGACGATTCATGCCGATCATGAGGGAGGTAATGCCTCTGCGCATACCGCTCACTTGATTAATTCTACTTTAGCTGATGTATACTTATCATATGCAGGAGCTATGGGGTCATTGGCAGGACCACTTCACGGTCTAGCTAATCAAGAAGTTATAAAGTGGATCTTCGAGATGACCAAGTCCCTAAAAACGACAAAGCCTACAGATGATCAAGTGGCTAAGTACATTAACAAAACACTTAAATCAGGCAAAGTCATTCCAGGTTATGGACACGCTGTTCTTAGACAGCCTGACCCAAGATTCACTGCCCAAAGGGTATTTGCAGAAGAATACATACCAAATGATGATATAGTAAGCATAGTCTGGCAATTATTTAGAGTTGTACCAGGTATTCTGGGTGGATTGGGCAAAGTCAAAAATCCATGGCCAAATGTGGATGCACACTCAGGAGCTATACTAGTACACTATGGCATGAAAGAGTATAGCTTCTATACCGTATTATTTGGTGTATCCAGAGCTTTAGGTGTATTAGCTAATTCTTGTTGGTCTAGAGCCTTAGGCTTGGCCTTGGAAAGACCTAAATCTGTAAATTCAGTTTGGTTAAAGAATGCCGTAGGTGTAAAGACAACCCCAACTAAAAAAGTGAAAGTCGAGTCTAAGCCTGCTAAGAAAAAGGCAACGACTAATAAAGCGACACCGGCTAGAAAAAAGGCAACTGCAAAAAAAGCAACACCTGCTAAGAAGTCTGTCGCTAAAAAAGCAGCGCCAGCAAAGAAGACTGTTGCTAAAAAAGCGAAGCCAGTAAAGAAGGTGGGCAAGGCAAAAAAATCAACTATCAAAAAAGCATAATCAAAACTTTAATAGAAAAGACACATGGAAATAAAGGAAGGCCTTAAATATTCTGCTGAACACGAGTGGGTTAAGGTAGATGGAAATGTTGCCATTATAGGAATTACAGATTTTGCGCAATCGGAATTAGGAGAAATAGTATATGTAGAGGTAGAGACTGTAGGAGAGACTATAGCTAAAGATGAAATATTCGGAACCATAGAAGCAGTGAAGACTACTTCAGATCTATACATGCCTTTATCTGGAAAAATCTTAGAGTTTAATAAGAAACTCGACGAAAATGAAGGTGATCAGCCTGATCTTGTCAATAATGATGCCTATGGAGAGGGTTGGATAATCAAGGTTGAAATGTCTGACGCCTCTGAATTGGATCAGTTGATGGATCATACAGGATATAATTCTCATATATCATAGCCATATATACACACCACTTTGGTGGATTCTTGCATCTGATAGAATAGAGGTCATGAAAAATGATGGATAATTGAAAGCAGTTATTCTATTAATAGCATACTTGATTTTGATGGGATACATGTCATTATCATCCTTAGTAGGTAGTCAAATAGATTATTTCTCTATCAATGACAAGGTACTACACATTGCAGGATATGCTATTCTATCGATTCTCCTTACGTTTTTGTTAGGTATATCATCACCTGCAAAATGGACATTTTGGAAGATTGTCCTTCTATCTAGCCTGTATGGCTTGCTTTTGGAAATTTTACAATTGATATACAAAACAGGACGTTTATTTGAATATTTTGATATTGTCGCCAATATATTTGGTGCTTTTGCGGGGACAATGTTAATTTACGTGTTTTATAGGTCGAATAAGAAGAAAATCCCAGAGCGGAACTAAAGCAAGGGCATATAGACTCTCTATCTGTCCTCTTCTCACCAGACTTATTTTAAAAACTTACAATTAAAATTAAAGCCTATGGGTGGAATAGAATTCACAGGAACTATGTCAGGACTACTGATACTCCTCCTGTTTGTGTTGATGATAGCGATTATCGTCGTTATGAGAAACATATTCACTTCACGGACACAATCAAATCTGACAGAAAAGTATGATGGTCATCAGTGGAAATCACCATTGGATGCAAGAAATAAGTATCCAGATGTGAATATTTTCAATCTGACTCGTCCTATTTTCTTGTTTGGCTTGGTCGCTGCACTAGCGGCTACACTATTTGCATTTAGCTGGACTACATATGATGCGGAAGTATTTATCCCGGACGATGCCTTAGAGCTGGATGACGAGCTTGAGATAGAGCCGCCTCGAACGGCAGAGCCGCCACCGCCACCGCCTCCTCCACCACCTCCAGTCATCGAAGAAGTACCAGAAGAAGAGATAGAAGAAGAAGATGAGCCTATATTCGAAGATTTGGATGTAGAGGAAGAAGATGTGGTAGAAGCAGAGCCAATCGTGGAAGAAGAAGCGCCGCCACCACCACCGCCGCCACCACCGCCACCGCCTGAAGAGCCAGAAATATTTAAAGTAGTGGAGCAGATGCCTAGATTCCCTGGATGTGAGGATATTGGTGGAACTGATAAGGAAAAAGAAAACTGCGCAAAAGAGAAAATGCTACAGTACATCTATAAGAACCTAAAGTATCCTGCCATCGCCAGAGAAAATGGTGTAGAGGGTATGGCTGTACTTCAGTTCGTAGTGAAAGAAGATGGTTCTGTGTCAGATATCAATATTGTGAGAGACCCAGGTGCAGGATGTGGAGATGCCGCTCATAAAGTTGTTACCGGTATGAATAACCTACCTCAAAAATGGACTCCTGGTAAGCAAAGAGGTCGTCCAGTAAAAGTACTATATACATTACCCGTTAGATTTAGACTACAATAACTACACTCAGTGTAAGAGAATAAATAATCAAAGGCTATTCAATTCAAATTGGATAGCCTTTTTTATTTCTCACAATTAAGAAAAACCAACTAACTAGCTTGTCAATCCAGAATATATAAGTTCTATTATCCTCTAATTAAAAAACCCGAACACACCAAAATATTCACCCAGTCTCATCTATAGAAATAGAAAAACTATAGAGCATGAATATTTTACTTACCACTAACCAATTAATATTCACCCTTAGTACTATTATCTCGTTGATAGGTCTTTATATTTTCATCAGAAGACAATTTTTCCAACTGAAGACAAATTATGATTTCACCCCTAATCATTATTTTATTGGATTGATTGCAGGGATAACTGCCTGTATAGGATTCATCAATTGGACAACCTCCCATAATAATAGCCGTACTTACCAAATAGACCCATTACCACCAGAAACTATCATTAATGTGCCAACGTCTGCACCTCCAAAAAAAATAGTGCCCCCTCCAGCCCCTCCTGTGACAACAAAAACCCAGATTCCAAAAATCATTAAGAATATATTATTGACCAATGACAATGAAAGTGTAGATACTGAGAAAATTATAAAAGACCTATCAGCTGATATTATCTCACCATCTGTAATGCCTGACACGATAGCATCGCCAGCGCCTATAGTGGAACCTATAATCCCTAAGAACGATGGAAATGAGGTAGTCTTTATTGCTGATCAGATGCCAAGGTTCCCAGGCTGTGAAGACCTCCTGGAATCTAAAGGAGATAAAGAAGAATGTGCTAAAAAAATGCTATTAGAGTATGTGTATAAAAACTTGAAATATCCCGCACTGGCTATGGAAATAGGACTTGAAGGAATGGTAGTCGTCCAGTTTGTAGTCACTAAAAAAGGACGTATAGACAAGGTTAAGGTTGTAAGAGATATAGGTGGTGGTTGTGGCGATCAAGCGAAAGCCGTAGTAAACAAAATGAATGACCTACCACAGAACTGGATTCCTGGCAAACAGAATGGTCGCCCAGTCAATGTAAGATATACCTTACCAATAAAATATCAATTATATTAGGTTAGCCGATATAGTCTTTCAATTGGAAGGCAAAGAATCCTATTATTAGTAGGATAAAAAAGAACTCCTTAAGGATAGAATTATCTTTACTTTCCATTATTAGTCCCACTACTATGGATATCGGTGTTGTAACCATCACTAATACCAAGGCAATATCATCTTTCAATTTTCCAACTAAAAATAAAGCGGGAAGAGTAAGCATAAGCATCCAGTACGTCAATTCTATTTTTTTAATCACATCATACTTCTTCTTCTTTTTGACAGAAAAATGTAGAAATACACTTACCATAATTATAATTAAGAAAAGTAGTGGCTTGATGTATAGGCTCATCTCTGTGATGAGTTCACCATTGTAAATCCATGGGGACAATTTAGCGGATCCAAAAAGATGGTTGAGTATCTTTTCTGTAGAACCCAAATAATAGAATCCAACAAAACTCAGGAAAATAGGTATTAATATGCCTCCTATCAATTGTAAAAACTCCCTTATCTCAAGATTCCTTAGACTTAAGATGCCAAGTAAGAGCAATAAGATGAAAATTATATAGGTAGGGTAGATTAATGCCGCAACCATCATAAAGAATCCACAATTGAATATGGTCGCAATTGGTCGATGCTTTTTATAGATTTTAAATAGACTTCGAATAGATAATATGGAGAAGAGATTAGCAATAAGTATTGGATGAAGCATAAGTGGCTCTAGTGCATAAGCACTAAATAGAATAAATAAAGCTCCAGGTATAGTACTTAAGACTCTACTAAACTTATGCTTAAGGACTATATCATTAACCAGATATGCTTGAATTAAGACCAAAATGATGGTCAGGGATATTTTCAAATAAGAACTGATCGACAACCCTTCTAGCCATACAGAGACAAGCAAATTAGATCCTAACTCTACTGCTGGTGGAGGGAAAATAAAATAATACCCATTCAGAAGTACTGCAAAGAGTAATAATGCAATTAGATTAAATATCAGATTTCTACGAAAAAAAACAAGCAAGGTTGATGACTAGTATTGTGATATTGTAAATATAGGAGATAGGAATGAAGATTTAGAACCTATCATGACCATAAGAATTGTTAAATCAGATATGAATCTTGATTGAAATATATAACCTCTCCCAAATTCTAGCCTAATACTAACTTACTCGCCTACCCTTCCAGGTATACTTTTTAACAAAAAAACTCATTGTCCCGATCACGCCTATATACAATAAGTGAGCAATACTACTGTACCAGAATTTATTCATTGCTTTCTTTCTATCAAAGTAAGTTGTCAATTCCTTGAGATAGAGATAATCGATACCCACTTTAGCCATAAATTGCAGAAGTGCCAAGACCAGAGCAATTGGACCAAAATAGTAATATCCAATAAAATGAACCAAAAACCACATGACCATGAGATAAGGCGTGGCCATTATCATCCATAAGCCCTTCCCTTTGAGACCTTTATTTTTGGTGGCCCATCTTAGACGCTGAGAGACGAATCCTGAGAAGGTGGCTTCTGCCTTAGTATTCACTACAGCCCTTTTATCCTTTAGAAAAATAATATTGTGGTCAGCATCCTGAGCGACTTTTTGAATTGCAAAAATATCGTCACCTGAGGCATAGCGACTATCTTTATATGAAACAATACCTCTTCGATATATCAGATTAGCACCATTGGATAAGTACCAATGCCCAGCACCAATCCCTACAGCAGTCAAGGCCATCATCCCTGCCAAATCCAAGGCCTGAAAATTTTGAAAGGCACTTCCATCTATATCAAAACATACAGGAGCGGCTATCATGTCCGGCTCATTCTTAGCAAGGGTTTCGAATACCGCATCCAAATAGTCAGGCCCACAATAAGTATCTGCATCCATTTGAATTATATAATCTCCCGTTGCATGAGAAAGACCAAGATTAAGGGCTAACTTTTTGAAGGCATTGTATGATTCGCGAGGCGCCTGCAGATAGTCTTTTAGATAAAGGAGTTGCAGTGTAGGATGTTCGATAGTTTGTACAATAAGTGCTGTATTGTCTTCTGAGTAGTCATCAACAATAATGATTTGATTGACAGCTTTTGGATACTTATCACCTTGTACAATTAGACTTTCAATACATTTCCTTATGCTAATTGCTTCATTTCTAGCAGGAATTACAAATGTAATAGTTGGATACGTGTCTGTAGAATTAGTAGATTGTTGTCTGGGTAACTCAGACCACTTTTCTAATAAATATATAATGAGGTAAACATATGCCCCGACAATAAATACTGTAACAAGGCAATAAGATATAAACACGTATAAGGGATTTTTCTGTCTATATTCTATGTGAATAGATCTTCATAGTCATCACCAGATTTGGTTTGTTTGACCTTTACTTTTGATTTTGGCTTATCTATATCCTCCAGTTCTAAAAAGTCTTCATCATCAACCTCCTCGTATTTGATATAATCACCTTTGTCACTTTTCTTTTGTTCTTTTACAGATGGTCGTTTAGAGCCTAGTGCTCTTTTCCCATAGGCTTTCAAGGCCAGGTATCCAAATACAAATGGATAGAACACCACATTACCTAACAGTTTAATTATCCCTTTACCTGTATCATTCCTTATATCCTGCATAAGCTTGGACACATAATCAGTGACAACAGAATAATTAAGAAATAAGGCTATTAGGAGCAAGGGTATAGCTAGAAAAGAATAAAATGCCTTTACTGCAAAGCTCACTGTAGAGATAATAAGCCAAATCATAACCACGAAAAAAAGCAGAGGAATAATCTTGGTAAACAGACCTGCAGAACTCTTATTGGTTGCCATGTATAGTATTTAGAAATTTTAGATGATTGAAATTAAATAAAAATCAGTGGCTATGCATGGTTAGACTGACATCGTCTGAGCAAATTGCTTTTCATATAACTTCTGATAGGCGCCATCTTGCAGTTGCATTAGCTGGTGGTGGGAGCCTTGTTCCATGATTTCCCCGTTTTTAAGTACCAATATATTATCAGCATGTTTGATGGTAGATAGCCTGTGTGCTATGATAATAGATGTCCTTTTTTGAATCAGTTTTTCTATAGCGTATTGGATAATCGATTCAGTCTCGGAGTCTATAGATGAGGTCGCTTCATCCAGGATAAGAATATCGGGATCAAAAACTAGTGCTCTAACAAAGGAAATGAGTTGCTTTTGACCCATAGAAAGATTTGAACCTCTTTCTGTGATTTTGAAATCATATCCCCCTGGAAGCCGCTCTATAAATGGATGGGCACCAATGGTCTTTGAGGCCTCCACCACCTTTTCACGACTTATATTTCCATCACGCAATATGATATTGTCATAGACAGTGCCGTCGAACAAAAATACGTCCTGTAATACCATAGACAGATGCTTCCTCAGATTGGCAAGTCGGTACTTCTTGATATCTACATCATCTATGAATATTATTCCTTTTTGGATATCATAGAAGCGATTGAGGATATTAATGATGGTTGTCTTGCCAGATCCTGTGCTCCCGACAATAGCCATTGTCTGACCTGGAAGCAATTGAAAGCTGATATCTTTAAGGACAAAATTCTCATCATCATATGCAAAGGATACATTTTTAAAGTCTACTTTGCCATCTACCTTAGCAGCTGCATGTGTTCCTAAATCACTAATATTCTCAGCATTCTCTATTAAGTTAAATACTCTGGATCCTGCCACTAACCCCATCTGCAAAGTATTCAGCTTATCTGCCAACATTCTTATAGGACGAAACAACATATTGAGATACATTGGGAATGATACAAAAGCTCCTACTGAGATATTATGATTCCATATTCCTTTGGAGCCCCACCAAACTAATAAAGCCAGAGCTAGAGCGGAAATCAGTTCTACAACTGGAAAAAAGATGGCATAATATTCTACTGCATTCAAGTTGGCTTGAGTATACTTCCTGTTGATGGATTTGAATTTTTGCGCCTCTCTTTTTTCTGCGTTAAACATCTGGACCACTTGCATTCCAGAGATTTGCTCATTAAGAAAGGAATTCATGTTGGCTATTTCATTCCTTACATTTTTATAGGCGTCTTTGACTTTTTCTTTGAAAACATAAGTAGCTCCAATGAGTAATGGTACAGTAATGAGACATATTAGCGTTAACTGCCAGCTGGTATATAGCATAAAGCCTACGACAGCAAAGATGCCCATGATATCTGCAGCCATAGTCAATACCCCTTGGGTAAACACTTCATTGAGTGCCTGTACATCGTTGATGGTTCTGGTCGTAATCTTTCCTATAGGCGTCTGATCAAAAAATCGGAGTCTCAGATTCGAGACTTGCTGAAACACTTTTACACGCAAATCCTTTATGACAGACTGACCCAGTACGGCACTGTAGTATATAAATATGTACCTGAGCACCACATTTACAATAACAACAATGAAGTAAATGAAAGCCATTTGCTTCAATCCCTCCAAATCACCTTTGAAAATGTTGTTATCCACCATCTGACTTATGAGATATGGTCTGATGGTCGTAATTGGCGCCATGATGATAGAGATAAGTAGACACATGACGAACAATCCTTTATAAGGAACTGCTAGTCGCAGTATTTTGCCTAGAATAACAAGATCAAATTCTTTCTTTCTATCCATCTATAAGAGACAACAAATATAACAGCTTAGAGTTTCTAGTATTGCATAACAGCTAATCCTAATACTTCCTATCTTGCATCTCACAGAATATTCATATTATGATTCTTCCCATAGGTGATGATAATATTGTAGGTGGACACAAGCCTATATTTGCTTATTCCCTATTATTTCTAAACATCGCTATTTTTTTATTCCAAATCACACTGGAGTCTGAGCAAATTACCTACTTACTAAATGAATTTGGTGTCATTCCAATTGAGATTATCAGAGGGCAAGATTTATTCAGTCTGATGACAAGCATGTTTCTCCATGCAGGCTTGATGCATTTACTTGGCAATGCCTTGTTTCTATGGATATTTTCAGATAATATAGAAGCTATAGTAGGCAACGTGAAGTTTCTTCTATTTTATATTGGAGGCGGTCTATTTGCCTCACTGGTCCACATTGGCATAGACCCTGGCTCCATCATACCTACAGTAGGTGCCAGTGGCGCTATCTCAGCAGTTATGGGCTGCTATCTTATTATGTTTCCTAAATCAAGAATCAAAATGCTCTTCATCTTCAAGACATTTTATATTTCAGCACTTCTATTTCTGGGATTATGGTTTGCGCAGCAACTCTTCAGTGGGATAGGTACTATAGGCGCAAGTGATGTAGAAGAAGCTGGAGGCGTGGCATGGTGGGCACATATTGGCGGATTTGTATATGGGTTATTCTTTGGTTGGATATTCAAACAGCGTTTTGGCCATTCATACAGTTATGATAATGTCTAATTTTCTAACTTAAGTTAGGCGATTGGATTATGCTCTTTTAATACGCTTTCATATTCTTATATATGATCAGTACTCACCTGTGACCTCAGTCTAAGTATAGTACTTTCCAAATTAGAAGTTTAGCCGATTTTACTATTCAGGAAGTCTTTTTCTGATAACCTTAAAACCTTGGTTAAGGAACAATTAATTAAGCGCATAAGCGTCACTTTCTTTTGGATTTTGGGTCTTATGAGTGTAACCTCTTTGACCATAAAGACATAAAGAAGTAAGTCAAGATAGGAATTGATCAGCATTACTAAAAGGACCTTGCAAAAGTGCAAAGGTCCTTTAGTTTTTGCACCTATATCAATTCAATTGCAGACTTAATCTTATCTTTCGCATATGAGATTGTACTGGAGAGATACCATAAACTTCTTAAGACATTTGACACCTAAAAGGGTAATCAATGTGCTTCAGCTCTATACTTCATATCTCCTTACAAAAATCACTAAGAGACCTATTCAGTGGGGTCAACCCATGACAATCTCTATAGAACCTACGACGGCCTGCAACCTACGATGTCCAGAATGCCCCAGTGGATTGAGGTCCTTCACCAGAGAGACTGGAAATCTAAAATCTGATTTCTTCAGATCTACTATAAGCCAAATATCAGATAAGCTTATATATCTGATATTTTACTTCCAAGGAGAACCTTATATCAATCCTGATTTTTTGGACATGGTTAAATACGCTAATAACATAGGGCTCTATACTATTACTTCTACGAATGGGCATTTTCTAAGTATGCACAATGCACGGCGAACTATAGAATCTGGTCTTGATAGAATCATCATTTCCATAGATGGCACCACTCAGGAAGTCTATGAGAATTATAGAAAGGAGGGCAAGCTGGACGTAGTGCTTCAAGGTGCTCGCAATTTGGTGTCAGCACGGGCTGAGGCCAAGGCTTCGACCCCACATATTATATTCCAATATGTTGTCACAAGACCCAATGAGCATCAGATTTCTGAGGTATACAAATTAGCAGAAGAAATAGGCATAGATGAGGTCAAGCTCAAAACCGCACAGGTATACGATTACAAAAATGGCAATGCGCTTATCCCAACAATTGACACTTACTCTAGATATCGTCGAATGCAGGATGGCACCTATAAGATCAAAAATGAACTCCTCAATCACTGCTGGAAACTCTGGCATGCCTGCGTAATGACTTGGGATGGGATGGTGGTTCCATGCTGTTTTGATAAAGATGCCTCTCACCGTATGGGAGATCTTAAGCAGTCCTCTTTTGAGACCATATGGCAGGGTGAGGCTTACAAGAACTTCAGAACTAACATTCTACAAGGACGGGATAAAATTGATATCTGTCGTAACTGTACAGAAGGCTGTAAAATATGGGCTTAGCAAACAAAGCATCTCTTTATTATGGTCAAATCTCTTTCAAAGTCAGGGATAGTATGCCTATTTCATTGATATTCAGGACTTTTTCCTTAACTTTGGAGAGTAAGGAAGGGTAAATCCGTGACAATAAGTGTCATAGATCTCACACAGTCATATTCAATTATTATACTAATTAAGGTTTGTAAAGCAAGATGCTTTTTAAGACTATCATTCAAGGCAGGATAGAATTTGGTACGCAAAAAGCGTATGATATGGCTGTGAAGATGTATATCTCCAGAGCAGAAAGCTATTATAAGAATGATGTCATGTTCCTTCCTGAGGAGATTTTCTTTCCTAAGGAGCTAGCAATGTCTATCCCACGTATAGTTAAGCAAGTCTATGCCAAATCCTTTAAGAATACCTCTATCCTACTAGAATACATTGCCCAATTTGGTCTGTCTGGAGAGATGGACATCTGGCAAGTAGAACAAGGAAAAATACTTCATTATAAGCATCTAGAACCATCATCTGACAAAGCTGCCGTACAACAATACCTCAAGGGAAAGAAATTAGTAGACGAGCAAGGGAAAGAAGAAGAAGCCATAACTGCCCTTAATAAAGCCATAGAGAAATATGACAGGCATGCGCAAGCTTACGAAAGACGTGGAAAGGTTAACTTGATACTCAAAAAATATCATGATGCGCTAAGAGACTATAATAAGTGTTTGGCTTTGGATTCTGATAATCCATATGCCTACTTTGGCAAGTCCCTAGTTCTTATCAATGATAAAAAAATAGAAGAGTCCTTAGAGACCCTACAGCTAGCCATCAAGAAATCTGTAGCCCTACAAGCTATACACTGGAAAGCAAGAAGAACTAAGGGCAAAATGCACATGGATCTCGATCAATATGAAAAGGCTGAGTTCGAATTAAAACTCTTTGCCAACAGGAAGTTTGGAGAGGAGAATCCAAATTTTTTATGGAAAAGAGAGGGTCATTTTCTGTATGGGCAAACCCTGCTAGAATTAGGTAAACATGGTGAAGCTGTAGAACAGTTTGAAAAAGTCATGGAAATCAAAGAAGGTAACGATAAAATTCCTGAAGCTACTCAATTACGTTACTTAGGAATTGCCAAACAAAAAGCTGGTAAAAACGGATATAAAAAAGATATCAAAGAAGCTGCAGAATTAGGTGATGCTACAGCTGCACAACTACTCAAAGAATTTGCTTAATTTTCGAAAGCACTGACAATTCCCCTTTTAGTTTATTAGTATTTAACTTAAAATAGTTGATGAAGCATCTATTATTTACGGTCTTGTACTTAAGCATTTCGATCCTCCTAAATAGTCAAGAAGTATCGTTGGATCAGCTCGACAAGAAATCCAGAAAAATCTATTCTAAAGCACTCAAATGTTTTGAGAAAGGAGAACAGTTGGAAGGAATTGCCAAACTAGAAGAAGTTACCTCAAAGTATCCTGGATTTAAACCTGCCACACAAAAATTAGCAGGTATCTACCTGGATAACTCAGATAATGATAAGGCCATTACACTATTGCAGACCATGATGGATAATACAGATGTAGTGGATCCTAGACTTGCTATGTCCATCTCCTACCCTATGGAGGAGAAAGGTGATTACGATAGTGCGATAACTCTACTCAAGCAATTAGAATCAGCTGGGCAGTTAAAGAAAAAACAAGCTAAGACAGTATCCAAAAGAATTAAAGAGCTTAAATTCAGAAAAGTTGCTTACGCAAATCCTCACCCATTCCAACCTCAACCCCTTAGCCAGCAAGTCAACACAAGTGATTTAGAATACCACCCAGCATTTAATGCTGATGGCTCACTAATGCTCTTTGTAAGAACTACACAAAATAAACCTCAAGAGGATTTATACTTCAGCAAGAAAATATCGAGTGACAGTTTCAGCATCGCAAAACCTATTAGAAATATCAATACACTTAACAATGAAGGGGCTTTTACTCTCTCGCAGGACGGAAAAACTATGATTTTCACTGCTTGTGACTGGCAGAGTTCTTACGGCGGTTGTGATTTGTACATATCATTTAACTCTGGCAATAAATGGAGTGACCCAAAAAACATGGGTCCTGCCATCAATTCTGAATATTGGGAATCTTCTCCAGCAATATCCACCGATGGACGGAGCTTATATTTTAGCAGCAAAAGACCAGGAGGACATGGCGGTGCTGACCTCTGGATGGTAGCACTCAATGACCAAAACCAATGGGGGGAAGTTGTCAATCTTGGACCAACTATTAACACAGAAGGCAATGAAGAAACACCTTTTCTTCATCCAGACAATAAGACACTTTATTTTATATCTAATGGGCTCATAGGCTTGGGATCCTATGATCTATTTGTTACAAAACAAACCGATAATCACGATTGGGGTACACCAGAAAATCTTGGTTATCCCATAAATACACCTCAGCGTGAGGGAGGTCTTTTTGTAGACTTAGCCGGAGAAAAAGCTTACTACAGTGCCCAATTAGATTTTTCAGATGAGCACAACAATGTAAGGAAGGGTGATATATATAGCTTTGATTTGCCAAAAGTGCACAAACCAGAATTGGTGACCTATGTTAAAGTCATCGTCAGAGATGCAGAAACAAATGGACTGATCAATGCCAATGCACAGCTGATAAATCTTGACCCAAAACAAACCAGCTCTAATATCACTACAAAGGTGAGTGGCACCTTATTAACGACTATAAATCCAGGTGAATATGCATTGAATATAAGTAGGGATAATTATGTCTTTCACTCAGAAAATATAATGCTGAAAGCTGGTGCAGCGATTACTGACCCCTTTGTATTTGAAGTATCACTGAGACCAATAGAGCCTGAAAAAGAATTACCGCCTGCTGTAGAGTCTGCACCCATTGTATTGAACAATATATTCTTTGAGACAGGCTCTGCGCAATTGCTCAGTCAATCTAACTTGGAAATAAAATCTCTGACGAGCCTCCTACAAAAAAATGAAAATCTTAAGATTAAAATAGTAGGTCACACTGATAATGTCGGTAATGACAACGATAACTTTATCCTATCCAGAGAAAGGGCGAAAGCCGTCTATGACAGATTAGTCGAAGCTGGCATTGCTACAAGTAGATTGGCCTATGAAGGCAAAGGTGAGACCATTCCTATAGCTAGTAACGATACAAATGCAGGGCGACAAAAAAATAGACGAACAGAGTTTGTTGTAATTCGATAAAAGATTGGAAGGCTCTCTTATTTTTGCGACGACCAATTATATCTTGACATGGGAAGACGTAAACGAACTAGAAAAATTGCAACCAATGTAACCATCACTGATATTGCTGATAAGGGGCAGGCAGTTGGACGGGACGCTGAGGGTTTGGTCTATTTTGTGACTGGAGCAGTCCCTGGTGATATTGTCGATGTATGGGTAAGAAAGAAAAAAAAGAGTTTCAATATTGGTCAGGTCGACAGATACATCGAAAAGTCTGCATTAAGAGTCAGCCCTTTTTGCGAACACTTTGGGCATTGTGGAGGGTGTAAATGGCAATACTTAGATTACAATTCGCAGTTGAAATACAAAGAGGCTGCAGTTGTTAGTGCCTTTCAAAGACTGGGACATCTTGACATCAATGAGACACGTCCCATTCTCGGCTGTGAGCAAACTAAGCAGTATCGTAACAAAATGGAGTATAGCTTCTCTTTTCGACGCTGGGTTCCACAAGAAGAATTAGACCAAGAAGGTGAGGTCGATTTCGGACCAGCCACAGGGTTTCATAGAGCTGGTGCTTTCAATAAGGTCGTACAAATAGACCATTGCCATCTCCAAGCACATTTCTCAAACGAACTCAGAAATCATGTGCACCAATTAGCCATGGAAAAAGGGTGGACCTTCTACAATAACCGAGAACATACTGGGCTGCTAAGAAATATGATGGTCAGAAATACCACGCTGGGAGATTGGATGGTAGCTATGATATTTGGAGAAGATAATCCAAAGGCCATAGAAGATTGTATGCAAGCTATCACAGACAAATTTCCTGACCTTACCTCAGTCTATTATGTCGTCAATCTTAAGATGAACGACAGCAACTTTGATCAGGATTTCCACCTATACAAAGGAGATCCAACCATTACTGAAATGTTGGGTCATGTGAAGTATCGGATCGGTCCCAAATCATTCTTCCAGACAAATACTTACCAGGCTAAGCGCCTCTTTGATGAGGTTGTAAAATTGGCTGAACTCAAGGGGACAGAAAATGTATATGACCTGTACACCGGCTTAGGCAGTATCGCGCTTTATATAGCTGATAAATGCAAACAAGTGATCGGCGTAGAAGAAATAGCCCCTGCGATAGATGACGCTATTCTCAATATGGAACTTAATGACATATCTAACACGCTATTCGAAGTAGGAGATTGTAAGAAGATCTTCAATCAAGAATTTGTGAAAAAATATGGTCAAGCCGATCTAATAATCGTTGATCCTCCCAGAGCAGGACTGCACGAAGATGTGGTCAAAATGCTAGCTGCCACTGAAGTAGAAAAAATCATTTACGTCTCTTGCAACCCTTCTACACAAGCCAGAGATATTGCTTTACTCTACGAAAAATACTCAGTAGAACTTATACAGCCTGTAGATATGTTTCCACACACACATCATATAGAGAATATCGCTTTACTCAAGCGCAGATAAATCCTACTTTTGTGCTTATGGAAGATGAAATGAAAGAAGCAGAAAAGCTTCTTGTCATAGAAAATGAAATGAAGCGATTCAATAAGTTACTCTGTGCTGCTACTGATAAGGTATTGGACAGCAATGCCTCTTCATTTCCCATATTTGTAGTTGCTAAGCAGCCAGTCGCTCTAGGAATTAACCTCATAGACAGAGAAAAAACAAATTCTAATTGGTCCATCAATGTGTCCAGTTTGGAAGAATTTATATCTAATAATCTTGTCTTTGAAGATAAGGTCGCAGATTTCAAAAAGACCTATAAAGACCCTAAGCAATTTATCTGCTTGTTTGTACTGAGTGACTTAGGTGCCCAGTATCTATTTGTACCCAGAAACAGCTAATTTCTTTTTATCGGAAAACACGTTTAGTTAGGAAGCGAATAGCGATAAACCCAACAATTAGTGCAATGACCAGATACTGGATAGGTAGATATGAGAATACCAATAATCTCATCTTATCCAAAACAAAGAATATTAACATCACTCCTCCTAAAGTGCCTAATAAACCAGTCAATTTTCCAAACCCAGGAATATCATTATAATTGACATTCTTTTTAATCAGAAATAAAGTCAGCACCATGCTAATCACAGGCAGCACCTCTATCATGATGTTCATGTTGTAGATACTTCGCTTCTCAAAAAACAAATGATACAGATTGAGGAGGATAGCAAATATGCCAGGTATAACGGTAAGGTAGACTATTACGGCATAGAATACATTCCATGGATTCAAATGACCTTCACCTTTAGCCATAAAGCTAGCAATCAAAGCTGCCACGGGTAAAATAAAAAAGTAGAATAAAGGATAGAAAGAATTCTCACCCATAAAATTGATAAACTCACCAAGCGTCATCTTATACGGTTATATATCACAAAAGTAAGCTATACATGAGTCTTCTGCTCAGATAGAATCCAATAATCGATGATTCAGAATCACCAATGATTTACTTCTAGATACTCATCATTAACTGAACTGGATCTTCAAGTAACTCTTTGACCTTCACCAAAAAGGTTACTGAATTCTTTCCATCTATGACTCTGTGATCATATGATAAGGCCAGATACATCATCGGTTTGATAACTACTTCACCATCTATTGCGACAGGTCTATTGATGATATTATGCATACCTAGTATGGCAGATTGAGGCTTATTCAATATAGGTGTGCTCATCATAGAACCAAAGATACCTCCATTGGTAATGGAGAAAGTACCTCCACTCATCTCTTCGAGGGTAAGCTTACCTGACCGGGCCTTCCCTGCCAGATCCTTAATCTTAAGTTCAATATCAGCAAAAGACAGAGATTCTACATTGTGTACAGGAGGGACAACCAGACCTGTGTCCGTAGATATAGCTATCGAGATATCCACATAATCATGGTAGATCAGGTGGTCACCATCCAAAGTCGCATTAACGTCAGGCATCTCCATTAGTGCTTGAGCACAAGCCTTAGAAAAAATGGACATGAAGCCCAACTTGATACCGTACTTTTCTACAAACTTCTCTTGATATTTTTTTCTAAGAGCGAAAATAGCTGACATATCTGCCTCATTGAAAGTCGTTAGCATAGCGCTGTTGTTCTTAGCATCTACTAACCTGGAGGCAATTGTACGCCTCATTCTGCTCATCTTCTCTCTTCTATCATTTCTGCTAAAAGCCGCAGGAGGTGGTGTATAGGTAGGCGTCGAAGGTACTGGTGCACTTACTGGTGCAGCAGCCTTCGCTGATACTGCATCAGACTTAGTTATTCTGCCATCTTTTCCAGAGCCTTGGACAGTAGCCGGATCAATACCTTTTTCTGCTAAAATTTTTCCTGCAGCAGGAGACGGATGTCCAGTCGCATAATTGGTTGTTGCAGCAGCGGCAGGAGCGGCGGGTGCTGAAGTAGGAGCTGCTGGTGCATCGCCTCCAGCTGGTGCCTCCACGCTAGTATCTATCTTAGCGACCAATGCGCCTATCTCTAAGTCATCATCTTCTGCTGCTACATGTATGAGCTTACCTGAAGCCTCAGCTGGAAATTCTAATGTGGCCTTGTCAGATTCAAATTCACAGATGGGCTCGTCAATTTTGACATATTCTCCATCTTTTTTTAGCCATTGTGATAGCGTCACTTCGCTAATTGATTCCCCAATTGTAGGCACTTTCATTTCTACGATGCTCATAGTTATCTTTCGTTTATCTGATAAAGTTAAAAATTGTCTGTGAAACTATCCTGAATAACTTAGACTATACAAAATATATATTTCGTATAATCTAAATAATTACTTCCGAACTATGGATAAGCCTATTAATCAAGGTGCCCTCTTTGATAAGACTTGTCCTTTAAGAAGAAATATCTATTAGCAGGATTGTACTTCAGAAACTTGCCTTTATTGGTAATCATTTGGCGATTAGTGCTTATTTCTGATTCAAGCTTAGAAATATTCTCAGTAAATACTATCGTAGCTGACTCACCTGATATGGTACTCAATACTATTGACTCGAAAGGTGAAGCCCAAGATTGTACAAGTTTGGATTCAGTCTTTTTACCATAGCTATATACTGTTCTGTCATTTGTCGCAGCCAGCTCCTGATACCAAAATATTCTATCAGTATAGATATTGGATACCAATGTGATTCTAACAAAGGCTGCAATCAATAACGGTACTAATCCATAATGCAATTTTTTGAATCCGTCTAATACACCAGAAAAGATCAAGAGAAGACCAGCTGCAAAAAACAATACTCTGTAATTGCTTTCATTATAAAACACATACTCAGAATCTATCTCCGCCAAGTTTGTTAGTAGAAGAAAACAGAGGCTAAACCCAACTAAAAGCAATCCCAACAACCACTTCTTATATTTTAATAATACTACTAAGACAATCACAACACTTAGAAAAATTGGCCAATAATTAAGTGTAAGAGCATTATCTATGATTGTATTAAAATCGATATCACCATCTCTCATGTTCTTAAAAAGCTGGTTCCTCTTATTCGTATCATAATAATTAGGAAAGTTCCGCCCTTTAATAAAATAGGAAATGATATAGGTGGTGATATTTAGCAGTAGCGTCCTTAGCTTGATATCTTTTGTCACCAGCGATCCTGCAGTAATTAACAATACTACGACCAATAATAATGGATGTAACCAAGCTATAAGTAGTGCAACTAAAAGTCCAGTTACAAAGTAGCCTTTTCTCATGCAAGCCATCCACAAACAAAGACCGGTAAGTCCCAGAAATAATTCATTGTTATTCCAAAAGAAGGTATGCATAACCGGAATTGTCAAACCTAAGAGAACCAGCCACGAAAATGTTCTATCCTTAATCCAGTTCCTAATTAGAAAAAATATAGTTGCATGATATAGAAAATAACCTAACGATTGGAGGAACATCAGCACCTTAAGTGGTAGCCCAAGTTTTATTCCTGCCATGGGCAACAGTTGTAAGATTACCGCCGGATATCTGTTAGCGTTTACAAATAATTCATCATCATTAATCAACTTGAATAAAGTAAATGGATTGTCCAGAAATGAAGTACGTTGAACAAAAAAGAATACTGTAAATAGAAAATAAATGAATAAGATCAGCAGGTCAAATTTGTTATCGTAGGCACTCTTTCCGTTACCAAATAGAAGATGTTTTTTCTTTTTCAAAATATTATCAGCTCTATCAATTATTACTAATCAAAAGTACTGATTTATTGCTGCCCTTACGTTACCAACATACCCCCATACGAGCACAGAGAAATCTCCACAAGGTTGATTTGTAAAGTGCTCTTCTAATCAAGACTCTTTTCCAACTCGATCAGAACGAAGCGGCGCAGAGAGTTCTCCGTTCTCGCTATGGAACATGACATTCAGTAAGACGCCTAAATGGAACCGTTAGTAGAGGGATTAG